>CAWEEB010000037.1:0-42796 GCA_963807855.1 uncultured Gammaproteobacteria bacterium
AAGAATCCAGTTTCTGTATCAACGCAGCTTCAAGCTCAGCCTGTTTTGCACTTGAAGTAACTGGTTTGCCGCTATTGGTGGTAACCAGGAAAATATCTTCCGCAATTTCACCCAATGTTGAGATTCGCGCATTGTGAATGTTTATCCCGTATTGGTTAAAAACCTCACCAATTCTAGTTAAAATTCCCGCCCCATCTGCTGTTTTAATCAGTATTTCTGTTTGCTGGTGATTCGTATTAAGACTAAATTCAACCGATGTTTTGGTGTCAAAGTGTTTTAGTTGTCTTGGCAGCCTATGATGATCGAAATTATAAGAAAGCTGCTGTTGTGATAAATTCTTCTTAATGGTATCCAGTAGTTTTTGTTTATCATCATAGCTTTGCAGTGGCCTCCCTTCATGATTTAGCAAATAAAAAGTAAATAAATCATAACCATCATTGCTCGATGTAATACTCGCCCCAACAATATTCAAACGCTGTTGTTCAATCGCCGATGTTATTTTTACAAATAACCCATGCCTATCTTTGGTGTATATGAGTAACACCGAGCTTTCGGTGATACTGCTATCTGCAATTTTTACAATTTCTTCTTCAGTATTCTCTTGTAAATTCCCAGCCGAGTTTATTCTACTATTATGCTCTGCAATTTCCTTGATATGCCAGAAGAGTCTTTCTACTGAAAACTGTATAAAGTAATCATTTTCAAAGGGCTGCCAGAAGCGTTCACACCTGGTTTTATCCATTCCGTTTTCTGCAACCATGGCAAGCACAGCTTGTTTTTTACTTTGTATTTCACGATCAATAATATCTTCATTACTTGCTGTATTAACTGCATCATTTTGTAGATATTTACGTGTATTTCTAAATAACTCAATCAGCAATGAATGCTTCCAGCTGGTTAACAACGTCGGGTTGGTCCCTTTGATATCGCAAATGGTTAAAATATGAAGGTACTCAAGCCTTTCCACAGTACCTACAATCTCAACAAATTCTTTAATCACTTCAGGATCATTAATATCTTTACGTTGTGCGATACTGCTAATCAATAAATGGTTTTCTACCAGCCAACTTACAAGTTGTGAGTCCTCCTCGCTAAGACCATGGGATCGACAAAACTCAAGGGCATCAATCGCACCTAACTCTGAGTGACTACCACCTCTGCCTTTTGCAATATCATGAAATATACCGGCCAGACAAAGAAGCATCGGCTTCTCAATATGCTTGAAAAGCTCATGACAAAAAGGTAGCTCTTTAGCTCCCTTCTCGATACTCAAAACACGAATATTACGCACCACATTTAAGGTGTGTTCATCCACTGTATAGGCATGAAAAAGATCATATTGCATGCGCCCAACAATATTCGCAAAGGCTGGAATATAAGCCGCTAGCACACCATATCTATTCATGCGCCTGAGGACAAAATTAACCCTTTCCTGGGACGACATAATATTAATAAACATCTGTTTATTGTGAGGGTTATTGCGAAAATCCTGATCCATCAAGTGCAAGTTACGCCTTAATTCTCGAATGGTAGAAGGCGTTAAACCATTTAATTCAGGTACTTGCTGTAATATATGAAAAACTTCCAGCATTGTATGCGGCTGTTCACTGAAAATATCTTTTTGCACCAACTCCAGATAGCCATCCTGATTACTGTAATAATTATTAATCAATACTGGTGCAGCCCTGTTGGCTAATAAAATTCGTTCCCTAAGCAAACCGAGTAAAATTTCATTGAGACGTTCTAATTGCGTGATGGTTTTGTAGTAACGCTGCATAAATGCTTCGATCGACTGATTCTGTTCATCATTGGTGTAGCCAAATGTATGCGCAAGATCCCGCTGATGATCAAATAGCAATCGGTCTTCTTTACGACCTGTTAACTGATGTAATGCAAATCGCACCTTCCATAAAAAATCACGGGCCTCAATTAATGATTGATACTCTTTAGGATTCAGTAAGTCATTATCTTTGGCATCACTCAGCGTTTTTAGCGAACCGATCCCATATTCACGTAATGCTATCCAACCAATCATTTGCAGGTCGCGCAAACCTCCAGGACCATCTTTTAAATTTGGTTCAACGCGATAGGCAGTATCCCCATAACGCAAATAGCGGTCTTCCTGCTCTTTGATTTTTGCTTTGAAAAAATCCTGACTACTCCAGATTTTATCAACAGAAATTAGATTTTTAAGCTGATTGTAAACAAGTTCATCACCGCATAGAAAACGCGATTCAATCAGATTGGTAATCACGCTTAAATCATCTGTAGCCTCTGCAACACACTCGTCCAATGTACGCACGCTGTGCCCTATTTCCAGACCTAGATCCCATAATTGGGTGACAAAATCAGAGAGCTTTGACTCATCTTCAGCACTCGGTTCGCCAGCAAGCAATACCAGCAAATCGACATCCGAAGAAGGATGCATTTCCTCTCTGCCATAACCTCCAACTGCCACTAATGCTGCTGGCAAAGAGTTATCTGGATTATCAAAACAGTGCTTAGACCACATTGATTGCAATAAACCATCAATGGTTTGGCTGCGCTGCTTAAGAATATCCTGGATTGCAACACCGTCGTCAAATTGCTGCTGCAATTGTTGATTATTGAGTTGTAAGGTCTTTTTTAAAGAAGGAATAGAAGTCATAGCGAGATTATGCACGAATTTGGGATTTCTTAAATACACCCCCCTACTTTTAAGCGATTTTATTTATTTAAGTAGAATACTAGCTACTGGAACATTTTCATTTTTCTTTCGTTTAACGTTACTTTGACTCTACTTAGTGTGTAATAACCAAGGCCCATAAGCTATTTATGATCAAACACTAACTCGCCCGACCAGTTTTCACAGATTTCCTGTTGTGAAAGTATTTCGATATTTTCTATGTACAATTGGTAAATCAAATCGTCTTTGCTGTTTTCTATCGTCGAATTTTGCTGCAAAAGGTCTTGTAAAATTTCACGAGCATACTGCCATTCCTTTTTACTGAAATGCACTAGTGCCGTCTGGAACTGGTTTAACACCTGTATCTTGTTTTCAGTTAAGTACTCAGGTGTCAATGGTTCGAATATTTTAATGCTCTGCTCTTTCCCTTTTACCTGCACTTTGCCTAACTCTCTAAAATCAATATTTGTACAACTTTGTGCGGTTAGCTCGCTAACAATAATTGACACACCAAAGTATTTGGTTAAGCCTTCCAGACGTGAGGCCAGATTTACCCCATCTCCAATCACAGAATAATTAAGGCGATGTGCCGACCCCATATTTCCCGCGACTACCTGCCCGGTGTTGATGCCAATACCAATATTAATATTCGGCATATTCTCTTTAGTGAGTTCAACATTGAGAGCTTCTAACGCTAACATCATGCCTTGGGCAGCTTTTACTGCTTCCTCAGGTGCATTATCAAGATCCAGCGGCACATTAAACAAAGCCATAATTGCATCACCAATGTATTTATCAATAACGCCTTTATGCGATTCAATTGAATCCGTCATGCGGCTTAAGTAACGGTTTAACAATAATAAAACATCCTTGGGATCACGCTGTTCACATAGGCTAGTAAATTCACGAATATCACTAAATAGAACGGTTGCCAGTTTTTTCTCTCCACCTAGGTCGATTTTTTTACTCAGTAATTCAGCCGCGATTTCAGGCGAAACCACTTTCCCTAGCAAATTACGCACTTCATCTCGCTCTTTCAGACCCTGGCTCATGTGGCTCACAGCGGAAGTTAAAGTACCTAGTTCATCTTTGCGCCCTATGACTAAATTCTGTGTATGGTAGTCACCTTTTTCAATTTTCTTGACGGTTTCTGTCAATGCCTCTAATGGTCGACTGAGGTTTCGTGCAATATAAAAAATGCCAACAATAGCCGCTAACAAACCTAATCCAAATAAACCAAGCATAAGTTTACTTAAGCTTACATAGGGCTCTAAAGCGATATCCAAAGAGCGTTGCAATACTGCAACTGTTTGACCTTCTCCTGAACCTTTGACATCAATAATTCTGGATAAGAACTCACTATGATTTAGATCTAACGTTATGACTGAGTTCAAAACTTCTTGTTCAGATCTCACTTCTTGCAATTTTTTTTGGAAATACGCGACTAAATCATTCTGGGCTGAGCTTTCTAGTGTCGATGACAATACTTGCCACTTTTGGTCACTCCCCAACTTATGGGCACTTTTTTTGTATAACAAACTCACTTGAGAATTAGTTTGCTTTGACAGCACTTTGCTAAAAGAATCGCTAATACGAAAACCAATCACTATCCACGCACTGGGCTCTGGGGTAAACAATGGCATTATCACTAATTGATAAGGTTTTCCATCCAGTAACTGAATACCACTTGCTTCACCCGTTTCGCTATTTTCAGCAGCCTCCTGTAACGTTATCAGAGGCCAGATTATATTTTCATCAGCAATTTTTTTGCCATGAACCAGAGTGTTCACAATAAGATCACTATCCATGTCTGACAACATCATGACACCAGCATCTACTCGGGCCCGATGATTGTCCAGAGCAGAAAAAATGGTGTTTTTATCTTTGGTAGCGACCGCTTCTTTAAAGGCGAAATCAGCGGAGAGTAATCGTGCTTTTTCAATGAGAACATTATTACGGGTTGTCAGATCACTTTGAAAAGTAAAAGCCGTTATTCCCAGCGCTTCTTCAATGTGATTTCGGGCATTATTTTGATTTGCTTGACTGACAGCGGCAAACACGGAAGCGAGAACCAGAGTAAACAATCCAATGATTAAGAATAGTAATTGTGATCTAAAACTACTCAAACCTAACATTTAAGATGGAACTCCCTATACTTTTATTGTTCTGGCTCATTGTCATAGACAACGGGCTTGGATTTATTTTTTTTTGGTTTTTTCCATTGTGGTTTGAGAGCTAGTTTAAATGAAAAACTGTTAATCTTGCCAGGCAGATTCATTCTTTGTTGAATATTTACACCCTTTTTTTGTTGCGGGTGTTCAACTTTCAGTAAATATTGTCCATTAGGTAAACCATTTAAAACGGCCTTACCTTGTGAGTTGGAAAGTGTGTAATAAGGGGTATCTACAATATAGGCATAGGCCAACATTTCATCATGGATATTACAACCAAATGTAACCCTGCCCGGTTTATCAAAAGCAATGGTCCTGGGTGGCTTTCCGGAATAGAGCTTTATCTCAAATTTCTTCGGATTTGAAAAGGAATAGACATGGTGTTTAACAGAATCCTGATTTAAGAAGGTGGCAATAGTGCCTTTCTGGAAGACAGAAATGTGGGGCTGAAATGTCTTGTTGCGTTGCCGAATCGTAACTCTTTTAGGAGAAGTATTTCGTTTATTTTTTGCCTTAGGTACGGCATATACCACAGCATTCGTTAATGGTTTATTTTTATTATCTGTTAGATTAAATGCGAGACTATTAGCTGATGCATAAAAAGGCATCATTAAAATCATAATGCCTGTGCATAACGAATAACGCAGCATATCTTGTAGACCTCCCTTTCAACTCAATTACTTAAGCTGAATTTATTATAGTACTTATGTGTTTATATTATTGTTAGGATCTTTATAACTACTTTTAATAGAAATCACCATCTATATATGCAACAACTAAATAATTAAAAACACCCCTTTACTTATAAGCTGTTTTTTTATTTTTTTCTCATTTTGTTTAATAAATAACTATTTAAAACCGAATAAACACCGAATAAATACCTTATTACAGCGCAATTTGTTATCCTTGCGCGGCTAAAACTATTGAGTTGGTAATTACTGCAATAGTTTTCTAAAATTTTTCTGAATTTTATCACTATATTGCTACTAATCTGTTACAAATACCGTTATGAAACCTGTATTCGCTCTTGTCGGTCGACCCAATGTCGGCAAATCCACTTTATTTAATCGCTTAACCAAGTCGCGAGATGCATTGGTGGCTGATTTTCCTGGTCTGACGCGTGATCGTAAATATGGTCAGGGAGTTCTTGGTACACAAGACGATATGGGTGAGAGAGAACGTGACTATCTAGTCATCGACACCGGTGGTTTGAGCGGTGATGACGCGGGTATCGATGAATACATGGCGAACCAGACCTGGTTAGCTGTGGATGAAGCCAATACTGTTTTATTTATGGTGGATGGTAGAGAAGGACTTACCCCTGCAGATCATTTAGTAGCAGATAGATTACGTAAAGCCGGCAAAACGGTTTATCTGGTGGTCAATAAAACCGATGCAGTTGACCCCGAACAAGCTAAAGCGGAGTTCTATCAACTAGGCTTTAAAGATGTATTCGCCATAGCAGCAGCACATGGCCGTGGTGTTACCTCCATGATCGAAAAACTGCTTGAAAACTTTCCGTTTGAAGAACAAGAGACGATTCCCGAAGAGCACGCAGACAGTATTCGCATCGCCTTTGTTGGTCGTCCAAATGTTGGCAAATCAACACTCATCAATCGTATTATGGGTGAAGAACGCGTAGTAGCGTTTGATAAGCCTGGTACCACACGCGACAGTATTTACGTTCCTTATGAACGTGATGGTAAAAAATATACCTTGATCGATACTGCCGGGGTACGTCGTCGCGGAAAAGTAAAAGAGGCGATTGAAACCTTTAGTATTATCAAAACCTTAGAAGCGATCAAGCAGGCACATGTAGTCATTATGCTGCTAGATGCGCATGAAACCATAACTGATCAGGATGCGCATTTATTGGGATTAATATTGGATGCAGGTCGCTCTTTAGTGGTGGCGATCAATAAATGGGATGGTCTGGATGAATACGCCAAAGATCAGATCAAAGCCAAGCTTGAAGTAAAATTGCCTTTTCTGGATTTTGCTGATAAACATTTCATTTCAGCGCTTCACGGCACAGGTGTTGGTCACTTGTATAAATCAGTACATGAGGCTTATGACTCGGCGATGCTGGATGTACCGACTGCACGCATGACCAGAATACTACAAACAGCAACCGAAGCTCATCAATTACCGATTGTGGCTACACGTCGCATCAAACTGCGTTATGCGCATCAGGGTGGCAGCAATCCATTTACCGTAATCATTCATGGCAACCAAACCAATCGAGTGCCAGGTTCTTACAAACGTTATTTGATGAATTATTTCCGTGAGACCTTGAAGTTAAAAGGCACTCAGGTAAAAATCGAATTTAAAACGGGCGATAATCCATTTGAAGGCAGAGGAGATCAACGCGCCAAGTTATCTCCTTCACAAATGTTCCGAAAGAATAAAAAGAATCAACACTCGACAAAGAACAGAGCTTCTAATAAAACCAGTAAAAAGAAAAAATAGGAGATTCTATAGGCTTATTTATCAAGTCTGAGTTTAATTTAGGCCAGAATAGAACCTTTTTATAAAATACAAAACTAACTGTAGAGTCTTTGTACGAAAGTATGAAGAGAGAAAATTTTTGTGTAAAAATCTCAAACAATAAATAAAAAGGGGATAATGTGTATATCAAAGGATTGATTAGCATACTGCTAGCTTCAATATCTGGCCTTAGCTACGCCAAACTCCCAGTTGGCATGAACACCAATGAAATACAGCACGTTGATTCAAGCGCGCCGTTTGTTAATGTTTTCAAAATGGCAATGCCGTTTAAAGATGCGAAAAAACTCACCCATGGACATATTCAATTCGATCGAGATGGCTGGCCACGTGACCTAAAAGGCGGCAAAGCTGGCAGTTACATGATTCACTGGCTCCCCGCAGGCACACTCCCAGAAGGCAACTATACCGTCCTATATGATGGAGAAGGACAACTCGCCTATGAAGGCGATGCCAAAATTGTCCATTCTTCACCTGGCAAAGACATTGTTCAATTCCGCTCTGGACATGACAAATTCATGCAAGTGGCGTTACTGATTAAACGCTCCGAACCAAGTAACTATGTGCGTAATATTCGTGTTTTGATGCCTGGTGGTATTTGTGCGAACGATCCATTTACTCGTGTAAATAATGCGAATCAGTGCCGCGGTAACTTTCGCTCTTTCGAAAAACATCACAAACAAATCATATTTAACCCGGATTACTTAAAATTCATGAAGGATTTTAAAGTCATCCGCATGATGAATATGTCGGGTATCACACGTAATCCTATTCAGCGCTGGAAGCAAATGCCCCATATGAGTAAAGCCACCTGGGCAGGTTACGAAGGCACACGTGGCGCACCTTTATCGGTGATGGTTAAGCTTGCGAATTTACTCAACCGGGATGCCTGGTTCAATATCCCTCATGCGGCCAATGATAATCTTGTCAGAAAATATGCAGCATACTTAAGAAAACACTTACGCCCGAATCTAAAAGCCTATATCGAATATACGAATGAAGCGTGGAACCCCGGTTTCTCACAGATGCATTACGCAAAAGATATGGGGACAAAACTCCGCCTAGATCCTGACCCGAATGTCGCAGGACAAAAATTCTATTCACAACGCGCTGTAGAAATATTCAAGATATTCCAGCAAGTGTATGGCGGTGCCAGCATCAATAGAATCGTCAGGGTGATGGGAGCCTGGTCAGCCAACCGTTACATGACACCCGTGGTGATGGAGCATAAAGGCGCTTACAAAAATGTTGATGTAATGGCGATAGCGCCCTATTTCTTCGTTCATCAAAAAGCACTATCTGGAGTGAATAGTGTACCGAGTGTTTTTGCCTTGCTTAAAGATGATAAGAAGAATCCGTATTCGATGAACAACGTCTACAAAATGATTCAGGCACAAATGGATATGGCAAAAAAATATGACGTAGGACTAGTTGCTTACGAAGGCGGACAACACCTTACAGCTCCTGGCACAAAATCCACCCGTGATCACCCCAACCCTTTTTTGATTGGCGCTAATCGCGCTCACCCGATGGAAAAATTCTACATCGAGTTCTTACAAAACTGGGACAGAATCACCAACGGTGGATTATTTGTAGCATTCTCAGCACCAAGAACCTGTCAATTTTATGGCTGCTGGGGAATCACCGAACACCTCAATCAGCCACCAACCAAAGCGCCGAAATATAGAGGACTACAAAGGTTCTTTTAAGATATCAAACTAAAATATAGCCAAAAGTAGGGGGGTGACCTTAAAATTAAGTCACCCCCCTACTTCTAGCCACTTTTTCCGTTTATAGTACGTCTTTTATTGAACAAGAACCCATCGACAATGATCATTATGTACGGCATAAAAAACTGCGACACAATAAAGAAAGCACGCGGATATCTTGAAAAACACAATATACCCTATGAGTTTAAAGACTTTCGTAAGGACGGCTTAAATCCTGTGCAATTACGTGCATGGATGAAAGAACTCGGCTGGGAAAAGTTAATCAACAAGCGAAGCACCACATGGCGCAACCTACCTGATGAAACCAAAGAAAACATGAACGAGACCTTGGCTCTGGTAGTTGCTGAAGATCAACCAACCATTATTAAGCGTCCTGTACTTGAACTCCCTGACCAAGTAATGGTTGGGTTTTCTGAAAAAATGTATTCCGAAATAAACGCGTAAAAAAGGCAAAGTAATCGAATGTCTGACACACTAAAGCTTACCAAAACACTCATTAACCGTCCTTCAGTCACTCCCGATGACAAAGGCTGTCAACAGCTATTAATCGATCAGCTTGAACCAATAGGTTTCGTCACCGAAAAACTAACTTTTGCAGACGTTGATAATATTTGGTTGCGCAAAGGAACAGAAGCACCACTGTTTTGTTTTGCGGGTCATACTGATGTTGTGCCAACCGGACCAGTTGAAAGTTGGGACAGCGACCCATTTGACGCCGTAGAGAGAGACGACAAACTCTATGGTCGTGGCACAGCTGACATGAAAGGCAGCATTGCCGCATTTACTGTTGCTTGTCAACGTTTCGTAAAAGACCATCCAGACCATAAAGGCTCGATTGCTTATTTGATTACCAGCGATGAAGAAGGCCCTGCAATCAATGGCACAGTAAAAGTTATCGAAACGCTTGAAGCACGCAACGAGAAAATCGACTGGTGTCTGGTCGGCGAGCCTTCATCCACCATCTGAAGTAGGTGATGTTATTAAAAATGGGCGTCGTGGCTCCCTTGGTTGCTGGTTACAAATAAACGGTAAACAAGGGCATGTAGCGTATCCGCACTTAGCTGAAAACCCGATTCATTTAACGGCACCAATGCTTGAAGAGTTGACGGCTATGCAGTGGGATAATGGCAATGATTTTTTCCCACCTACAACTTTTCAGTTGTCTAATATAAATTCCGGTACTGGCGTAACTAATGTGATTCCAGGCACTTTAAAAATGATTTTCAATTTTCGCTTTTCTACGGAAATCACTCCGGAAGCATTACAGCAACGTGTGGAAGCCCTATTAGATAAGCATAAACTCAATTATGAAATTAACTGGGTTTTATCTGGAATGCCCTTTTTAACGGCTGAAGGAGATCTAGTCGATGCAGCAGTTTCTGCAATAAAACAAGTCAGCGGCATTGATACTGAACTTTCTACCAGTGGAGGAACATCAGATGGACGCTTTATTGCACCTACTGGCGCTCAGGTGTTAGAACTTGGCCCGACCAATGCCACAATCCACCAAATCAATGAGTGCATAGGGATTGATGAACTAGATATTCTGGAAAAGATCTATTACAACATATTGGTTAACCTACTAGCTAAGTAAGTTATTCGTACAATAAAAAAAGGGGTGTAATTACACCCCTCTACTTTCAGCTGCATGAAAGTTTTTCTGTTAAAACCCCTTACCTAACAATTCTTGTTTTAAGCTAGATTGTGCAGGTTTATCTGACAACCAAATACCAAACAATGCTTGTTTAATGGGTAATCCGCGAACAACAGTTGTTTGTTTATTATTCTTCAACACTTGAGTTCCACCACCGGGTGTATACACCAAGTCAAAGACATCGCCTTTATTAACTTTATCTTTAAAAGCAGCACCCAACAATTGATCAATTTGCGGTTGTATCGGCGCAGTATTTCCACCTGTAGATTTTTTAAAGCCGGTAATGAGTGCTTGTTTCATTTTTTCAGCACTGGCAAAACCAGAAAGCACTTTCATACGGATTGCCATAGGGGCATTCGCCGCTACGATTTGTTTCGCATCCTGGCTTTTTTGCTGTAGATAAAGTCCTGCACTATAAACGGTGATCACAAATTTAGTTCGTAAGCCAACCCCATTCAACACCAGCTGTTGTCCACCAGCGGAAAATGTTTTTGGCATATTGTCCGCAGAAGCAACTGTGTAAGGTAATAAAAATAATAAAAATGAAAGGATTGAAAGTGGCAGTAATCGCATGTGAATCTCCAGTTAGGTTATCGAGTTTTGCTAATTTCCCGATTAAAAAGCGAGCTACAAAGTGGTTAACTATTCTATGAGTAAATGAATAGTTCTATTTTGTTCATAAAACTCGAATATGATTATAGAACATATTTACAGCAATATAGTTTCTGCCCACCTTCTTTGTATTTTTTTTCGAATAAAGTCATAGGCTTAAACGGTTCACTGGTATCGATAATTTCGACACCTGAGCTACTCACATTTTCCAAGCCAGTAAATGAGAGCGCTTTGCAAAACTCTTCGGCATAGATTTTCCAATTTGTTCGCAACTCTATTTCACCACCTAAGGCTAATAAAGATGGATAAGCAGGGTGTGCATGCCAACGACGCTTTAAATGTTTCGATTTGGGATAAGGGTTCGGATATAAAATCGTGTGCTTGGATACTCTCCAGCCTGCTCGCTGTGATAACATCCAAAAGTCGGCACATTCAGCCTGAACTAATATCACATTTTCAGGAATTGATTCTTCGTATTGTTTTGAAAGTCTTACAGATGAACGATCAATCCCAATCACCAACGCCATAGGATTTTCCTCAGCAATAATACGGGTGCTGATAGCTGTGCCACAAAAAGAGTCTATAAGTAGGGGGGTGTCTTTAGATAATGCTTTTTCCACCTGCTTTTGAACATCGTTAAAGGCTTCTAAGGTATGTTGAGCAACAGGTTTTCTGTAAAGATTTTGGCAATGCTTACGTACTACTTTTTCGAGGTTCTGGTGGATTCCTTGTTGTGCTTCGGTAATCGCACGCGAGTTATTTTCGATATTTTGCATGTACTTTTTTGAGTAATTCAATATTCACATGATCATAGCCCATTGCGTCACCTTGTATCACAGTAAAAGGTAAATTAGGTTCACCATATTGATCCAACACCAGACTGGCTCCGCTAAAGTCATCGTCTTTAGTGTAATCGTTAACTGTAATGATCGTTTTTAGATTCGCCGCTAATGAAGACCTAATGCCATTCAACGAATCCTCAAAAGCCAAACAGGCATTCGCTTGTAGATTCATTTGCTCCATTGCCCAGGTATAAATATCAGGAGCGGGCTTTTTGGCTGGGACAATATCCCCTGCCGCGATCACTTCAAACCAGTTGATGGATTCTTTTCCCAAAGTGGAAGCAAGCAGATAAGTTACATTTTCTGGAGTGGTAGTCGTCGCAATTGCTAAACGCAAACCCGCTTCACGCGCCGAAAGTATCAATCTCTCAACACCTGATCGTAAAGGAATAGCACCTGATTTGAGCAATTCGATATAAAAATGAGTTTTGCGTTTATGAAGGTTTGCTGCAAAACTGGTGATATCTTCTTCAAGCTCGAAATCTGTTAAGAATTTTTCGACATATAAACGAATGCGTTCTTTACCTCCAGTCACTTGCAATAGCACGCCATACAATTCCGGCGTCCAATCCCAGTTCAGCCCTGCTTCTGCGAATGCCTGGTTAAATGCTACACGATGTCCATCGCGCTCGGTATCAGCCAATGTTCCATCCACATCAAAAATTAAGGCTTCTAGCTTACTCATAAACTCACTATCTCAATGATTTCTAAGCGCATTACCTTACTTGAGTCTGTAATTTGAAACCATATTGCCTATGGGTAACTCCCATATATCTATTTATAATTTCTTCAAGCACAAAAAAAGCCATCGTAAATACGATGGCTTTTTCGATGTGTTTCTGTAAGAAACTGTAAACGTTGTAAATTAACGTTTAGAGAACTGAGTCGCTCTACGTGCTTTACGAAGACCAACTTTCTTACGCTCAACTTTTCTAGCATCACGAGTTAGGTAACCCGCTTTTTTAAGTGTACCGCGTAGGCTTTCATCATATTTAAGTAATGCACGTGCAATACCTAAACGAATTGCGCCAGCCTGGCCACTATCGCCACCACCTTTTACTGTAACCATAAGGTCGAAACTTTCGCTGTTCTCAGTAGTAACTAAAGGCTGCTTGAGAATCATATGAGCTGTCTCACGTCCAAAGTACTCTTCAAGCGGAAGCTTGTTGATTACGATGTTGCCAGTTCCTTTGCTCATGAAAACACGCGCTGAAGAAGATTTGCGACGTCCGGTTCCGTAGTATTGTGTAGTTGCCATATTTTTAAATCTCTAATGCTAGTGGTTGCTGAGCGTGATGATTGTGCTCAGGACCTGCGTAAACTTTTAATTTTCTGAACATATCACGTCCTAAAGGACCTTTAGGTAACATGCCTTTAACCGCAAGCTCAATAACACGCTCAGGCTTGTGATCAATTAATTTCTCAAAAGATATTTCTTTTAAGTTACCAATGTAACCTGTATGTCTGTAATACATTTTGTTCTTAGCTTTATTACCAGTAACACGAATTTTTTCAGCGTTAACAATAACCATGTAGTCACCCGTATCAACGTGCGGAGTGTAAGTAGGCTTATGTTTGCCACGCAGACGAAATGCTACTTCACTTGCCAAACGACCAAGTGTTTTCCCATCAGCATCGATGACAAACCAGTCACGTTTTACTTCAGCAGGTTTAGTACTAACTGTAATTCCCATTTCAATTCTCCAGAAATGAAGGTCTATTCTTGCAAAAGCTAATGACCGTTCGAAACACTCATCAACTATTAAATTATGTATTGAATTGATTACCTGTACATTATGTATACATAAAGTACATACAAGCAGTCAGATTCAAAGAACGCGACATTTTATGAGAATACCATGCAGTATTCAAGCAGTAGTTTCAATTAAATCGCTTTTTTTAATTTTAGAAGATGTATCACTGACAATTTTATGTGTTCGATCGAGTTTCAACGTTGATAAGGTATCGTAACGAATCTTCATGAATAAATTTTCATGAGAAACGATCGATATACCATAAGATGGAATGATCTCTCTGACTCTGGTTTGCCACTCTTCTGTCGCCAGTCTATCAGCAAAACACTCCTCAATGGTCTCAAGAATAATAGGCACCAGTAATGAAGCTCCTGGTGACGCCCCTAATAATGCTGCCAAAGTACCATCAGAAGAATGCACAACCTCTGTACCAAATTCGATTTTACCGCCATTTTCTTCACATTTCTTTATGATCTGAACACGTTGTCCTGCTGTTAGCAAAGTCCAGTCTTCAGCTTTTGCTTCAGGATAATACTCACGTAAAGCTTTCATTCGAGCGTCTGATGTCTGGAAAGTTTCCTTGATCAAGTACTTGATCAAATCAAAACTTTTCAATCCGACTCTCATCATTGGCCAGATATTATTCAATTTTATTGATTTGAATAAATCCAAAGGCGAGCCTTTTTTTAAGAATTTTGTTGTAGAGCCAGCAAATGGTCCAAATAACAAAGCTTTTTCATCGCCGATAATTCGCGCATCTAGATGTGGAACAGACATTGGAGGCGCGCCTACGGATGCTTTACCATAAACTTTTGCTAGGTGTTGCTTTACTATTTCAGGATTTCTACATACCAGAAACTGTCCACTTACCGGGAAACCGCCGTAGCCTTTACCTTCTGGAATGCCAGACTTCTGCAGTAAAGGCAATGACGCTCCACCTGCCCCAATAAAAACAAAACCAGCTTTAATATCGTAATGAGTAGAAGTAACTTCATCTTTTAATGACACAGTCCAACGTTTATCAGCGTCTTGTTTTAAATCTTTAACCGAAGTGCTCAATAATAAGTCAAAGTGATCCTGAGTCTTTAAATGCTCAATCATGCCCATACTAACTGCTGCAAAATTTACATCAGTACCATGCGCAACACGTGTCGCCGCTACTTTTTGATTTAGGTCTCTGCCTTCCATAACCAAAGGCATCCACTCTGCCAGTACTTCAGGGTCTTCTGAAAACTCCATGGACGCAAACATCGGATGACCAATAAGCGCCT
Organism: uncultured Gammaproteobacteria bacterium; assembly: GCA_963807855.1. Lineage (GTDB taxonomy): Bacteria > Pseudomonadota > Gammaproteobacteria > Thiotrichales > Thiotrichaceae > Cocleimonas. The sequence goes on from CAWEEB010000037.1 coordinate 15,205, forward strand.
CATGACGTTTACGCAGGAATTCAACATTATCATCACCCCAAACAAAACTGACATGAGGAACAGGGTTAATAAATTTGGTAGGTTCTGGCAAAGCACCCAATTTCACCAAATGAGACCAATATTGAAGACTTACTTCGTATCTGGCGTTAATACCATAAGCTCTCTCAACATTTACGCTGCCATCAGCCTGTTGAGGTGTATAATTTAATTCACAATATGCTGCGTGGCCTGTGCCTGCATTATTCCAACCGTCACTACTTTCTTGAAGTGGTTTATCGAGACGTTCTACGATAACAACAGATAAATTAGGGTCTAATTGCTTTAGCATAGAGCCAAGTGTGGCACTCATCGCTCCTGCTCCGACAAGGAGTATATCTATTTCTTTAATCATAATAATTATTAACAGTGGTTTATTTAATAGTTAAAGTCATCTTAAAGGCAAGATTGATTATTTTCCATTCTTTCCTTGATAGTTAGGGACTTCTAAAAAATAAAAAAACACCTAATAAGCCCATACAACAAGCACTATAGGGCTTTATGATTATGCAATAATAATTATCACTTTTTTAGAATGTATAAATTTTATTGGTGAAAAGAGTAGAAAAAGAGAATTATTTAGCTGCACCGCAGCAAAAAGTTAAAAAATAAATCGCGGGCAAAAAAAAGCAGCCCTAAAATGAGCTGCCAAATACCACCAAAGGAGGATGGAGGGGATCAGTCGTTTGACTGAATATGGTAATATAATAATACTCTTATATACTAATGTCAAATATTATTTTAAAAAAATAAAAAACACCTTCATATGGGTCTAAAAACCTTTCTTTAACGTTTCTATTTATAACTTAAACATATATGTCTTTTCTTATGAGCTAGACTAAAAAGATAGAATAATGAAAGACATAATAAGAAATATAAAGGAATACCTCGTGTTCAATAATTTACGCAATATGCTTTGGCAAAATATCGTTAATTGGCTCAACGATATTCCTAAAAGTAATCGAAATATGCAGGCAATCAATAATTACGAGCATATGCTTCGGGATTTACGCCCTTCTGACGTAATCTTATTTGAAGGTAAAGCCCGTGTAAGCGAAGTCATTAAAATTATTACTTTATCCCCCTGGACACACGCAGCACTCTACATAGGTTCACTTAACGAAGTAACTGATGCTAAAACCCGTGCAATCATAGAGCAACACTACGACGGTGACCCGAACCAGCCATTGATAGCAGAGTCACTCTTGGGTTTTGGGACAGTGATCAATAAACTCTCAGACTATCAAGAAGATAACTTAAGGGTTTGCAGGCCAGATGGTTTAAGTCTGGAAGATCAAAGTCAGGTTGTAAATTTCGCCGCCGAACATCTAGGTATTTGTTACGATGTCAGACAACTGCTTGATTTAGCAAGATTCATGTTTCCTTATGCGATTTTGCCCAGACAATGGCGTTCTTCCCTATTTCAGCATAATGCTGGAAGGCCAACTAATATCGTTTGTTCAAGTATGATTGCACGTTGCTTTCAAAGTGTAAGCTACCCTATATTACCAATTATCGAAAGTGACCATAAAGACCGTCTGAAATTTCATAAGCGCAGCTTCCGTTTATTTGTTCCTTCAGACTTTGATTACTCCCCCTATTTTAGAGTTCTTAAATTTCCCGCCTGGCCAATATCCTTGGCAGAAAACTATCGTGATTTACCTTGGCAGGAAGAACAAACAACAACTACAGTTAAGTCAGAAATTACCAATGGTGTTGATAACGATAATCAGCAAAGCAATAATCAAAGTAATGATGACACAGAAAATTTTACACCTGATAATAAAGGAATAGCAGTTGTATTGATGAAAGAAAACAACAAAGGAAATAAAAACGCGACAAGTAGTTTTCTAAGATCATTGATCAAAAAGAAGAAAGAACTCAGAACATATAAATAAATTATTTTACTAGGAGAAAACCATGATTTGGTTGTTTTTACTTATCATTACAATAGGGGTCATCGGTTATCTACGCTTATCCTTAAACAATGCTAGCTGGGCTATTGGGGCATGGTTGGTTATTAGTGCACTCGCTGGAGCTTTATCAAGCTGGCTTTGGGTTTTATGGATACCCACCCTACTCATTATCACTCTCATCAATATTCCAGGTTTACGCCAAATACTCATCAGTAAACCTGCGATGAAAATACTCAAAGCAAACTTACCCACGATCTCTCGTACAGAACAGGAAGCATTAGATGGGGGAAATGTGTGGTGGGATGCCGAGCTATTTTCGGGTAAACCAGACTGGTCACGTTTACGTGATCTATCTTCAAGCTCACTCACAAAAGAAGAGCAAGAATTTCTCGATGGCCCAGTTGAAACGCTATGTGGCATGCTTGACGACTGGCAAATCACTCACGAATTACTCGACCTGCCCACTTCTGTCTGGGACTACATAAAAGAACAACGCTTTTTCGGTATGATCATCCCCAAAGAATATGGAGGGTTGGGCTTTTCCGCACGCGCACACTCTGAGGTTGTGATGAAAGTCTCTGGCCGCAGTATCACTGCAGGTGTAACGATCATGGTGCCGAACTCATTAGGCCCTGGTGAGTTACTGATGAAATACGGCAACCAGGATCAGAAAGATTTTTATCTACCAAGGCTTGCAGTAGGTAAAGATATTCCCTGTTTTGCTCTAACCGGACCAGAGGCAGGCAGTGATGCCGGCTCAATTCCCGATATCGGTATTGTCTGCAAAGCGGAATTTAATGGTGAGGAAGATGTTCTCGGAATACGCCTTAACTGGGAAAAGCGCTACATTACCCTATCCCCTGTTGCTACGTTATTAGGCTTGGCTTTTCAGCTTTATGATCCTGATAACTTATTAGATGACACTGTGGATACAAAAATCGAAAGAGATGGCGATCATATCGGCATTACGGTTGCATTAATTCCCACCAATACTCCAGGCATTGATATCGGCAAACGCCACTTCCCACTCAACAGTCCATTTATGAACGGACCGAATTGGGGAAAAGATGTATTCATCCCAATGGACTGGCTAATCGGTGGCGTCGAAAATGTCGGCAAAGGCTGGAGCATGCTGGTTGAATGTCTGGGCGAAGGCCGTGGTATTTCACTACCCGCACAATCAACTGGTGCCGCCAAATTAGTCTCTAGATACACAGGTGCCTATGCGAGGGTCCGCAGGCAATTTGGTCTTCCAATCGGCATGTTCGAAGGTGTTGAAGAGCCTCTGGCAGAAATCCTGGGCAACACTTACATAATGGATGGAGCCAGAAAACTAACCACCACAGCTTTAGACCAGGGACAAAGACCCGCTGTAGTCACCGCACTACTCAAATACCAACTGACTGAGCGTATGCGTATAGTTATCAACCATGGTATGGATATTCAGGGTGGTTCAGGCATCTGTCTCGGTCCTTCCAATTTAATAGGCCGTGGTTATCAGGCAGTTCCCATCGCTATAACGGTTGAAGGGGCGAATATTCTAACGCGCACCCTAATCGTTTTCGGCCAGGGCGCAATTCGTTGTCATCCATACTTATTGGATATTATGAAAGCCACGCAAGAAGATGACCTCGAAAAACTCGATGAATCCTTATTCGCGCATATCGGCTTTGTCGTAAGCAATCTATCGCGCAGCATCTGGTTTGGATTAACCAATGCCATCTTTGAAGTTCCAGGCACTCCATTAACACGCCAGTACTACCGTCGTTTAACGCGCTTAAGCGCAGGCTTTGCCTTATTGTCTGACTATGCCTTGCTAACGCTCGGTGGCAGCCTAAAACGCAAGGAAAGGCTCTCTGGACGATTCGCGGACATCCTGGCTAATATGTACCTATGTTCGGCTGCATTGAAGCACTTTGAGGATCAGGGCGAGCCAGAAGCTGACTTACCGCTATTGCACTATGCGTGTCAGTCAACCATGCACGATGCACAACAGGCGATGCTAGCGGTTTTCTATAACTTACCGATTTCGCCTATTGCAAAAACCTTGAGGGCACTGATGTTCCCATTCGGCAAGCCATACTCACCACCTTCAGATAAGTTAATCCACGAAGTTGCACAGCTAGCGTTGAGACCTTCTGCAACCAGAGATCGTTTAACAGAAGGTTGTTATCAAACGGATGATCCAAATGACCCCGCGGGTAGAATCGAGCATGCGTTTAATCTTGCAATAAAAGCTGAAGCTGTAGAAACCAAGTTCAAAAAAATCATGAAGCAGAAAATACTGACAACACGTACACACGAAGAGCGACTTCAAGAAGCGGTTAAGAAGAATCTTCTAAACCCCGAAGAAGGTAAACAACTGCATGAATTGTGGTTAGCGACCAGAGAAGCTATTCGAGTTGATCACTTTACAAACAAGGAATTAAATCGTGCCTAAATCTTCTAACTCTCAACACCCGAGACCTGTTTATTTGGTTGATGGTGCACGTACACCATTTTTAAAAGCTCCCGGTGCTCCAGGCTTATTCAGCGCAACCCAGCTGGCCTTAGGTGCAACCAAGCCTTTATTGTTGAGACAACCATTCGAAGCATCAGATTTAGATGAGGTAATCTACGGCTGCATGATGCCTAGTGAAGATGAGGCCAATATTGCCCGTGTTATAGCTTTACGCATGGGAGGTGGAGACAAACTTACCGCGTTCACGGTGCAACGTAATTGCGCTTCTGGTATGCAGGCCATTGATAGCGCTGTTAGAAATATATCACACGGTTATGCAGATATGATTATGGCCGGTGGTGTTGATGCCATGAGTAGAGCACCGCTGTTATTACGCCAGGATATGGTGCACTGGTTAGCCAACTGGAATAAATCCAGATCTGTGGGTGCAAAAATCAAGGCGCTGGGGCAACTAAAAGGACGATACTTTGCCCCCATAATTGCACTTTTGCGCGGCCTCACAGACCCCGTGGTTGGTTTAAATATGGGACAAACCGCAGAAAACCTCGCATTCAGATTTGGTATTACACGACAGCAAATGGATGAATACTCGGTTCAAAGTCATCTGCGTTTAGTTGCCGCAATGGAAGCGGGTTCGCTAGAAGAAATTGAAACGATTTATGATGATTCTGGCAAGGTATTTAGCGCTGATGATGGGGTAAGACCCGACAGTTCGGTTGAAAAAATAGCCAAACTCAAGCCATTCTTTGATAAGCCTTATGGCAAAGTAACCCCAGCAAACAGTTCACAAATAACAGATGGCGCGACCAGCCTCATTGTTGCCAGTGAAGATGCTGTAAAAAAATACAAACTGTCAACTTTGGCCAAACTAAGCCCCGCACAATGGGCAGGTTTAGATCCAGCGCAGATGGGCTTAGGGCCAGCGCACGCAATAGTTGAAACTTTAAAACACCATCATCTGATTATGGAAAATATTGATTACTGGGAAATCAACGAGGCCTTCGCCGCACAAGTGCAGGCGTGTGTTATAGCATTGAACGATGCTGACTACTGTAGAAACGAATTGGGTTTACTCAAAGAAGCAGGAGAAATTCCAATGGATAAACTCAATGTCGATGGTGGAGCCATAGCCTTAGGGCATCCTGTAGGTTCTAGTGGTGCTCGCATTGTGTTGCATTTAGCGCATGTGCTTAAGAGAGAAAACGCCAAGAAAGGCATCGCCTCATTATGTATTGGCGGCGGTCAAGGTGGATCAATGTTGGTGGAGGCGCTATGAGTAATAATATAAATACTAAAGACTATGAAAACCTATCTCTCTCCATTGAAGACGAACTCGCTTGGTTAACACTCGACGTAAAAGACGAAGCAGCAAATGTCATCAACCCAGAAATCATTCAAGAACTTTCTGCCGCTTGTGATGAAGTAAGAACTACCAAAGACATCAAGGGTCTAATTATCCACTCGGGAAAGCCCAGTGGTTTTATAGCGGGCGCTGATGTAAAGAAATTTCAGGGCGTTACGGATAAGGTGTTAGCGCTGGACTTTATCCACGCAGGTCAAGCTCTGTGTCAAAAAATAGAAGACTTACCGATGCCAACCGTAGCTATGGTCCAGGGTTTTTGCATGGGCGGTGGCTTAGAAATTGCGCTAGCTTGTGACTATATTGTGACTGATGATGCGCCATCGACCAAGCTCTCTTTGCCAGAAGTTAAGCTAGGTATCCATCCAGGTTTTGGTGGCACCGTTCGCTCAATTCGGCGCATCGGCGTGTTAGCAGCAATGCCACTGATGTTAACGGGTAGAAATGTATTGCCGCGCCAAGCGAAAAGCATGGGATTGACGGATATGTGCGTGCCTTTGCGCCAGTTGAAGGAATCATCCATTCAGACGGCATTGCGTAAACCACCGAAACAAAAAGCACCCAAATCAGCGATGCTACTCGAAGCCGGGCCGTTGCGAAAACTGGTCGCCATGCAAATGCGTAAGCAGGTTGCATCAAAAGCCAAGCAAGAACACTATCCAGCCCCTTATGCATTGATCAATATTTGGGAAATGCACGGCAGCAAAAGCAATGACATGTTTGCTGCAGAGGCAGAGTCCGTTGCGCAGCTCGCGATGACCGACACGGCCCAGAATCTGGTGCGGGTATTCTTCTTACAAAATCGCTTAAAAGCATTGGGTGACAAATCACTATTCTCACCTAAACATGTGCATGTTATTGGCGGTGGGGTTATGGGCGGTGACATCGCGGCTTGGTGCGCCATGCAAGGTTTTAAAGTCACCATACAAGATCTCAGCCAGGATGCATTAGGCCGGGTTATTGGTCGAGCAGTTAAAGGATTTAAACGCCGTTATCGCAAAGACAAAATTCGTATAACTAATGCACAGGATAATCTCATCCCGGACTTGCAAGGTAATGGAATCAGCAAAGCCGACGTGATTATCGAAGCCATATTCGAAAACCTGGAAGCGAAACAAAAGATATTCAAAGACGTTGAAGCCAAAGCAAAGCCCGATGCGATTATTGCCACTAATACTTCCAGCATTACTTTGGCAGAAATTGCCGAGGTGATGAAAAACCCAGAGCGCCTAGTCGGCCTACACTTCTTCAACCCCGTGTTTAAAATGCCGTTACTGGAGATTATCTATACACCAGACAAAACCGATACAAAAGTCATAGAATTAGCACAATCCTTCGGCGCCCATATTGGCAAGTTACCGCTACCTGTAAAAAGTTCACCAGGCTTTTTAATCAATCGCATATTGATGCCGTACATTCTTGAAGGAGTAACAATACATCAAGAAGGCGTACCCGCAGCAATTGTAGATAAAGTAGCCGTAGACTATGGAATGCCAATGGGTCCTCTAGAACTAGCTGATACTGTGGGGTTAGATATCTGTTTACACGTCGGTAAAATACTCGCGGATAAGGTTGGCGTCACACTGCCAGACACCTTGGATAGTGAAGTTGAATTGGGACGCTTAGGCAAGAAATCTGGACAAGGCTTCTACAGCTGGAAAGGTGATAAGAAGGACCATAAAAAAGCCAAAGAAAGTGCCCAAAAGTGGGGGGGTGACCTAGATCAATTACAAACACGCCTAATCGACAAACTATTAGTTGAATCAAAGAAATGCCTTGATGAAGGACTGGTAGCAGATGCTGATTTACTCGATGCTGGCGTAATCTTCGGTACCGGTTTTGCGCCATTTAGAGGCGGGCCCATGAATGTGATAAACAACGCGGACTAAAATAGATCTTAACGAGAGATATCTATTACCTCACTTCTAATTCTTTATCAAAGATCGGCTGATGAGTCTCAATGTTGTTGTGCAATTTGAGGCTTATTTTTTGGTGTACCCGAATCTATAACGACTTGATACAAACCTTGAACTAGCATCGCAACTTTTTTGTAATCAATGTCGTAGTCAGTTTTATTTCTACCGCTAGAAGTCACATCATCACGGCTTTGTGTTGCTTGTTGTTGATGTTTTTTTCTCAGCTCCGCAGTATCACTCAACAACACTGCAGGGAAACCCATCTGCCAATAATTTTGGTGATCATTCGAATTGGTCTGTAAAAAATTCTGCGGCACACTCTGCGAATAAAGCGGTAATTTAGAGACCCGTTTAAAACTCTTTTTAAGTTTCCTAAGCTCAACAATATCTTTTAAACGCCCACTGAGGTTAATGTAATCGCCCTGCTCTGGATAAAACAACTTCATAAAGTTGTATTGATGTTTTTGGCTGTATTTTTCAGAGTTATAGATGCCGACACTATCCAGGGAAACCATTAAACGTACATCTTTCCCCGATTTTCTTAAAGAGTCTGCATGAATAAAACTTCCTGTTCTTTCGACCAGGGTCGATTGATTACTGGACAACGGGTAAGCAACCAAAATCACTCGTAGCGGAAGTTTCTCAACATTTTTAGATAAATGTCGCGCCAACTCGATTAACGCAGAAACACCTGAAGCATTACCTTCGGTATCGACCGAACTATCTTCAGCATCATAATGCGCACCCACCACAAAAACATCCTGTGAATCAGCGCCTAAATTGAGTAATACATTTTGATAGTTACCCGCCAGGGTTTCAATATTCTGGTATTCAACCCGACCCAGGCCACCAAATTCATTGGCAATATATTTGGCGGTTTTCTTCAGCTTGGCGCTATCGAGGGTACGCGGTGAGAACTCATTGGTTAACATGTGAACATGCCTCTCCAAGCGCTTCACATCGACTTCAGGTGCCGAAACATCTTTAGCAAAAAAGAAGATCGGTTGAGTCACCATAAACCAGATTAAAAGACTCGCGACAAACAAAGCAATCAGCCAATCTGTGAGTTGAATAACAAGCTTGTTGGTAAGACTGTTTTTCATTCAGAAAAAGTCATGAGAATAAGCTAAGCAATGTCTCACAAAAGGTTCAATTAACGGGCTTGATTGATACCAACGGCATACTTTGACCGATTAAGGAGCCTCTGATTAGGTCCCATAAATTCTGGCAACGCCAAAAATCCAGAATCAAGGCATAGTCATGCAGGAATGCTTATTGCCTTGCAAATGACTATAACGCAGAGGCTGGGTTTTTGGCTAAGCCCCACAGGGCAAGGCTACAGGCTATCATCTTCGTTGTTGCACTTCTTGTGAAGGGAGCTACCATTCACTGCGAAGTGCGTCTAGAATATGATAGTCTGTAGTCTTGCAGAATTTTATTGGACCTAATCAGAGGCTCCTTAAGGAAAACTCAGCAGATAGAGTTGATTACAGAATAATCAAAGTCACCCCCCGACTTTGAATGACAATTCGTTTTAGCCTTCTTAAAACGATATTGGAATTTATGCAGAGTTAGGCACTTTTTCATCTTTAAAAAGAAAATGGAAGCAATTGCTGGCCTCTCCTAGTTTTATCCCAGATTTCTGCTAGTTTTCTCTCACAATAAAATCATCAAAATAAATATACTCATCATGCGGATGCGCCGAACTTTCAGCTGTATTGCCGCCAAAAAAGGTGCTGAAAAGCAAAGAGTCGATGGCGAGTTCAGGTACATCGCGAAATCTGATATTGGTGCAATCGACGACGAGTTGGTCATCGAGCCAGATTTTTAGTTGTCCATCACGATTGCCTTCCGCAATTTCATCGGTGGCTTTTTCAGGTAAAGTATTCATCTTTATAAACTGTTTTATTTTGTAGAAACGCTCTGTTTTGAATCTGAATTCATTTTCATCTGAGGCCCACTCGGAAAGGCATTTTTTACTGCTATCATTATCGAAGGTAAAATATTTATTGCGTTTGATAACACAGAGTTCGTGGTCTAAGCCAAATCGCGGACAAGCTTTCTGGTTATATTTATCGTCGCGCATATCGGGATAGTAGAGATAGCCGAGCCCACGCCCCATTTGCCCCCACATGATACGGGATGTCCAACCATTGGTACCGTCAGCGGTGGCCCCGCCGCTGATTGTTTCTCCGCCCATTAAACCGGGTAGTTTGCCACCGAAAAGTCCTTCTCGATTGTATAAAAAGCCTTCCTTGAATTTGACTTTGTATTCGAGTGATAGTTGTTCGTATTTTTTTGGGAATTTCATCACCCAGCTCGCGCCCGAGAGCGCAGAACCGAATAGGTTTTCGGGGTACTTGATTTTTAACATGTGACTGTTGTTTTTTTCGACGACGTTAACGCGTTGTTGGCCCACCCCAAAATTTGTGAAGTAAACTTTGGTGCTTAAACTTTGAAGATTAGGCCAGTCTTCGAGCAAATTTTCTGTGGTGTATAAACCTGTATCTCGGTGCTCGAAGTCTTGGCAGAATACGGGCTTTGGGTTTTGCTGATCGCTACAAAAACTGGAAGAAGCGAATGGAGAGGCGGTGAGTATCTTGGTTACGAATAGTGTTAGTAGTAATAATAGAAATCTCAATATCATATATCTTCACTTTGGATAATGTGACAGCAGGTTTTTGTTGCAATAGATGAACATTAGGTTTTTTTGGTATTCTATTGTAGGGCGTTATTTTAAGTGTTTGAATGGGCTAATCATCATTTTATGTTGATTCAACCTATTGTAATAAAAAACTGGCACAGTGCTTTACTTTATTTTTAACTATTTGGTTGTGTTAGCTGAGTGGGATCGAGTAAACGCTCCAGAGTTTTTCTATCCAGGTCCGTCATTTCAAGCGCTACTTCTAGCAAAGGGCGTTGTTCCGCATTGGTACGTTTGACAATTTCTGCGCCTTTTTCATAACCAATCACAGCGTTTAGTGCGGTTATTAAAATGGGGTTTTGTGACAAGGCTAGTTTAAGCTTTTCACTGTTATAACTCATTTGTGCAATAGTGGTTTGCGCCAATGCCTGAGAGCCTGATGAGAGCAAATCGATACTCTGTTGTAAATTATAGGCGACCAGAGGCAACATAACATTCAACTGAAAATTACCGGACTGCCCCGCAATGGTAATCGCTGCATCGTTACCAATGACTTGTGCACAAATCATGCATAACGCCTCTGGCATAACAGGATTTACTTTTCCTGGCATGATGCTGCTTCCCGGTTGCAACGTTGGTAACTGCACTTCGGCCAACCCCGCATATGGCCCACTATTCATCCAGCGTAGATCATTACTGATCTTCATTAAACTGGTGGCAAGTGATTTCAGTTCACCACTCAAACTAACTGCTGTGTCTTGTGAATTCAGGCCTCGAAAGGTGTTCGAAGTTTGTTTAAATGAAAGTTTCTTTTGTTGCGATAGCTTTTGTTTCGTACTGTAAGCAGAAATATAAGCAGCAATCATTTTTCCGAAATCAGGATGTGCGTTAATGCCAGTACCGACAGCAGTGCCACCAATCGCAAGATTTTCCTGCATTTCACGGGTGATATTTGAAATTCGCCTTTTATGCGCGTCAATTTGGGCCGTCCATGCGCTAAGTTCCTGAGCGACGGTAATTGGCATGGCATCCATCAAATGGGTCCGACCAGTCTTAATCAAATCTCCATGTTTATTGGAGATTATTTCAATGCTTTCAAGCAGAATTTCAAGTGCTGGCAATAGTTTATTATTTATGGAGAATACGGCGCTTAAATGGATGCAACTTGGGATAACATCGTTAGAACTCTGGCTTTTATTCACATGATCATTCGGGTGCACCTTTTGACCACAGTCACTGCTGGCGAGATTGGCAATAACCTCATTGGCATTCATATTAGTACTGGTACCAGAACCCGTCTGAAAAATATCAACGGGGAATTGCTCGTAATAGTTACCCTCAGCAATTTCTAGTGCGACTTTCTCGATGGCATTGGCTATTTTTTTATCCAGCAAACCGAGTTTGTAATTGGTGTTTGCGCAAGCACCCTTAATTAAACCCAGCGCCTGAATAAACTCCTTAGGCATCGGTATTCCACTAAGTGGAAAATTCAGGATTGCACGTTGTGTTTGCGCCCCGTATAAAGCATCAACGGGAATTTCTATTTCACCAAGGCTATCAGAATCAGATTGTCATTGTTTTGCCTTAATTTACTGAGTAAATCCTAGTTATATATGCTCATATCTGTTATCCATAATACCCTTGAAGAAACCAGAGTCATTTTTTAACAAGCGATGCGACCAAATTGTTTGGATAAACTCGAAGTTCCATGTGATTTACCTTAGATGCATTGGGACTGATTGAAAAACAGGAAGACACGATTGAAGCCAAGCATATTGGAATAGATTACGCGGAAAATTGCAACATCTATGCAATAAACAAAGACTCTGATTATCGCATTATACTCTAGTAAATTGAAGGTATTATGAAGGGTTTTGTAACTAGTTTGTCGCTAAAATAGCAGGGTTAATTCGAACAGGATAGTAGTTTTAAAGATAAAGATTTATTGTAATATTTATATTTCTTTGGCTTTGAACTTCTAAAGATTGAACGTCTAATGACAGCCTCTGACTTTTTCTAGAAAACAACTCAAAAGTCAGGAGGTGTGTTTTTACATAATTAGAGCTTAGGTTCGTGCGATATCCGATCGAGGGAGAAACTATAGCTATTCTGAACGTCAGGATCGCTTATCGCTGTATTCGTTGCTGGACCAGCTGCTACCTCATCGATTACCGTAAATGCAATCTTAAAATCCTTATCGGTTATTCTATTGGCCTGCATATAGCGCTCAAGGCCTGCTCCACGCTTAGGGTTTACTGCCAGAAAGCTTTTTTTATGTGTTATCAGCATCAACAATTGACCAGCCCGGCAATGCAATGATTGGAAACACCGGGTACTTAATGCCCGTCTTTCTAAACAGAATCTCTCTAAACTGCCTGGCATTGTGCTTTGCCTATCTCGATAGGCTCAGAAATAGTGCAATGCGGGAAAACTAGCGTGTCATCTTTAACCACAACTTTTGTATCATTTACGCCGCCATCATTGCTACCTTTCAGGGGCATTGCAACCGCTTCAGTTGCGACCGTAAAAATTCCTGCTTTCGAGACAATAATATGACCAACACTGCCATTTTGGTAAGGGATATCATGATAGACAAGCGCCCCTGTTCGCATTAAAAAGTTAAGCTCCTGACCGGTGTAAACCTCAGCTATCAATTCTCGATCTGAGCTTTCTCATCGCTTTGTATAAATGACTGATTTTGCGCACTGACAAGACCAACGGGATGAGTAGAATTCCAGCTACAATAACTTTTTGTTTCGAAATTAACACCGTCAGACAAAAGCGTGAACAAGTAAGGTAATAAGCAGATCGTTAAAATCGGTTCCAGAAGCTTGTCAGTTTTATCCTTTAATTGTTCGTTTAAGGTGTAACCTGGGCTGCGTAGCATCTTTTCAGTGATTGAAAGAAAAACGATTTTTACTGCGTTCTCTTTTAAGCCAAAATAAAACAAAAATGATCGCGAGAATCGTACCGATAACCGGGAGAATAAGTGTTTGCATAGTAGGAATATTTATTATTATTATTTGTATACAACCATTATAAATGACACTCCCACCTTTTAAGACATTTTTCAGATAGTCGGCTGAGTGTTTATTGAGTTTTGGACACCCCCTTACTTTTGAGCCACTTTTTCAAAAATATCCATAAACGTAGAGAGTTGAGACATTTATCATCAAACTTAGCTATCTTATTTTTATATTTGTATTACAATCGCGCTCCTCTCGTGAATTGCGAGTAAACTATTTCTCGTTATTAACGAATACTTATTCACGTCAGTAACGAATTTATTCTCTCTCGTGAGTAACGAGCCCTTTTTTTAGGATTTATTTCGATGCAACTTCTTACACCTGCCGGACAAAATATTGTCAATGAATTAGCCCAGCGCTATAACCTTAGCCAGGACGCTGTGGTTTGTATGCTTTCTGCCGTGAATAGAGGCGGTGGCAGTATGGCCCAATTTAATTGCCCGGAGCTGGGTGGCTCTGGTCAGTGGATGCGTGGTGGCATGACGATGGTTGGCGATATGTTTAACAACGGTTTAAAAAACACGGTTGATAACCTTTGCTCTGAATTATCTAATGCCTTGCTTAATACGCAGATGTTTCCGGTGGTTCCGGCGGGTTCTAAAAACAGTAACCAATGGTGGCCAACTAACCTGGGCAGCCCTTTTAGCAGTGGCGCGCAAAATAATATTCGGTATGCGGTGTTCCCTAACAGGCTGGCAATTCAGCTTAATGGAGAGGTTACTGTGTATGACACACTGGATAATAATATTGGTGGTGTTAGCCAACAACAAGGTGGTGATACGTCGCTTACATTTAGTAGTCAGTACGGAACAATTGCGGTTAATACGTTACCGATTGTTTCTGGCCCTGGTTTACCTGTTCAGCGAGCAAACAAATTTTGCTCAACCTGCGCCTGCTTCGAATCAATTCGATAATGCTACGCAGAATAATCGTTAATACCAGCGCTGATAATAGCTTTGATAATCAAGGCTTCTAACGACCATATTACGCCTGCGCCGATTGCTAGCAACGTAAATGACTCATTCAACAATCAGTCTTCTACCGATGACATCATTACGTTGATCGAAAAAATTGCCAAGCTTCACGATTCTGGCGCGTTGACCGATGAAGAATTCAACACGAAAAAAAGCGAACTGCTTAGCCGTATTTGATTTTAGAATTCTTAATTAGCCTCGATTTACATCGCGGCTAATTATCAGTAATCTATACTCATTCTTAAATTAGTATTCGCTGACCCATACACCCACATCCAGCTCTGATTTTGCTTTACCAGCATAGGTGCCGGATATGGGCGGCACTGATTCTGCCAAGCGTGAAACTGCTACGGGTATATGGTCTTTACCGACGATGTCGCCGATGGTTGGATCAAAGCCTTTCCAGCCTACACCCGGTAAATAGACCTCTGCCCATGCATGTGTAGATCCTATCTGACTGGACATGAGTGGCGCGTGCAAGTAGCCGCTAACAAAACGGCTGGCCAAGCCTAGGCACTTAACGGCTTCCATCAACAATAAGGCAAAGTCTCGACACGAGCCTGAACCCAGCGAAAGCGTTTCTGCCGGTGATTGTACTCCGGGTTCTTCTCTGACGTTGTATTTAAGTGTTTTATAGATTGTTTCTGTAAGTCGTTGTAATAGTGTATAGGTTTGTACATTTTCGCCTGACTTCCAGCTATGAAATATCCAGTTATTCAATATCTCTCTGGTTTTTTCGTCGGGTAATACTCTATAGGGTGACAGGATAAATTGGTCTCCCTCGTCGTAGCTGAAATGGGTAGTTGAGCGCATAGTCTGCAGACGATAAAATCCAGCGGCGCTTCATTGTATTGCTGGATGATAACTTCGCTTTCAACCGTTAGCTGTTGCGTGGGACTGGTAAAATGGGCGGTTGCTACCGAATTGTCTTCTACATCTCGATGCCAGTATATTTTTGCATCGGGTGAGATTTTTAGCGCAAAGGACTCGATGCGCAGCTCATGATCTTCACGCGGGACGCAACAACAGTTGATGCGCTCCAAGTGTCACAGTGTCGGTATAGTTGTAATAGGTACGGTGAATGATTTTATAGCGTTTCATTTTTGCCTTGTGACTGTGATGACACCTTGTTAGATTCGTTTATATGGTTTTCATAAGTATTATTATACTTGAACTCTAGGATATACAGCAGCTTCGACAGTTTGTAAATAGAAGCTGAGAGTAATAATCACCCCCCTATCACCCCCCTGCTTTGTTTACCAGGTTTTTTACTAGTTACGTTCTGCCAGCTGAGACTGTAACTCCTGATATAAGTAATGGAAGAATTAATGCCTTATGTTGTACTTATCAGTTTTCTGGTCACTTTAAATTTACCGTTTCTATTGAGCTAGTTTTCATTCCTACGCAATAGAGGTCGGCCCTAAAAAAAGCGCCCTAAAAGAGCGCTTTTTAATTTTTTATGATTAAAATCTTAATGGCTTATTAGTACCAAGCCAAATATTTTTTATCTTTAAAACAAATCATAGTCTACGAACCTCTCCTGTCGGTCTTTTTTCCATGCGATCAACAAGCTCACCATCTGTATCCAGTAACTGAATTTCCAGTGGCATTTTACCCATGGCGTGGGTGGCGCAGGAAAGGCAGGGATCATAGGCGCGAATCGCAACTTCGATCTGATTTAATAAGGGTTCCGTTAATTTCTTGCCATCCAGATAGTGGTTTGCGACCTGGCGAATCGATTCATTCATCGCCTGGTTGTTGTTAGTGGTTGATACAATCAGATTGGCTTTTGTTACTAGCCCATCGTCATCTATTTCATAATGATGGGTTAATGTACCCCTCGGGGCTTCGATTATACCAATTCCAAGGTTTTGCATCTCGCCTTTTAGCTGTAGATCCTTACCTAGAATATCAGGATCGTGCAGTGTGGTTTTTATTTCTTCTGTGCAATACAGTAATTCGATCATACGCGCCCAGTGATAGGCCAGTGACGATTGCACCGGCTTGCCGGGATTGAGCGCGGCAAACTCCTGTCTTTCCTGTTCTGCCAATGGCAGTTGTGAATTTATCGCAATTATTGACCCTTGCCAGCGGACCCACCCTGTACCAGCCATCTTCTTTGCCTTCGGATACAATGAACGGAAATTTCATATAGCTCCAGGATTTCACTTCTTCATGGATATAGTCGCTATAGTAATTGTTATCGATACCATCAAAAATCATTTTCCCGTTAGCGTCTTTCGCGCGTAATTTGCCATCGTACAGCTCAAACGCTCCGTCCTTGTTACCGATCAAACTCATCATACTGCTGTTAATTAAAGCAAACTCACTGTGATAGTCTTTCTGATCAAGGTAGACCTTTTTAATCAGGTTCACTGCGCCAAGGCCCCATGCAATCATTTGATCAATATCTTTTAACAGCTCGTCTCGCTCTTCTATCGACAGTGACTTGTTTACACCCCCGGGAATCGCGCCAGTTCCATGAATGCGTTTGCCACTGGTGATACGAATCACTTCCTGACCAAATTTACGCAACATTACACCTTGCATGGCGATTTCAGGATGATCCTCAATCAAACCGATCATATTGCGATGATTGACTTCATCATCGAAACCAAACAACAAATCGGGTGAAGACAAATGAAAGAAATGCAAAGCATGGGATTGCAGCACCTGTCCATAGTGCATCAGGCGGCGGACTTTTTCTGCCGTAGGCGTTAACTGATCCACACCCAACAGCATGTCACAGGCCTTGGCGGCGGCAAGGTGATGGCTGACCGGACAAATACCACAGAGTCGTTGCACCAGCACGGGTAATTCCCAGTAGGGACGGCCCTGGACAAATTTCTCAAATCCCCGGAATTCAACAATGTGCAAACGCGCCTGTTTGATGTGATTGTTCTCATCCTGCAACAGAGTGACTTTTCCATGTCCTTCAACGCGAGTAAGTGGTTCTATCACAATACGATTTAGTTTTTCAGGATTAGCTGCGGTTTCCAGTGATTTGCTCATATGTTTTTTCTCGGTTTACGAAGTTTCAAAAATTAAACTCAATCAAGAATTATTAATCGTAGTGTATTTGCGTATAGGGAAAACTGACTGGCTTACCATCCAGCAATTCAGTAAGAAATGTCCAGATTGTATCTGCGGAGGGTGGACAGCCCGGTATAAAGTAGTCAATTTTGACCACTTCATGGATGGGATGCACCTTGTTGAGTAGCAGTGGGATTTCCGGATCATTCGGGACTAGTGGATTAATAACACCAATACCATCCAGGTAAGATTCTTCCAGGCATTCTTTGAGCTCAAACTCATTACGCATAGCCGGAATACCACCATTGATTGCACAGGCTCCGATTGCTACCAACACCTTGCACTGCTTTCTGAATTCACGCAATACCTCGACGTTCTCTGCATTTGCCACACCACCTTCAACAATACCAATCTCTGTTTTGCCTAATACTTTAATGTCATTGATAGGTGAACGTTCGAATTCAACCCGTTTGACTAGTTCCAGCAAGCGTTCATCAATATCCAGAAAGGACATATGACAACCAAAACAACCGCACAACGAAACGGTCGCTATTTTTGGTTTTGGTGTTGCCTTTGCATCAGTCATCTCCCTGCCCCTTCTTATCAGCTACTTTGTTATTCGCATGAACCGCATTTCCCATGACATTGATAGGCTGCTCGTCATAAAAGCGTTTTCCAATCGGAACTTCATAGGCTTTGCCTCTGGGCAGAATAGACCCTACAGGACAAACATGCGCTGCTTTATCGCTAGCTTCAAAGCTACTACTGCCTAGTTTTCCATCCGGCGAATTCACCACCAGATTCGTTTTAATACCGCGCCCGCTAATGGCAAAGACATTCTTGCCATCTATATCACGGCTGGCACGTACGCACAATTCACACAGAATACAACGGTCGTAATCAATAACCACATCGGGATGTGAGGCATCAATATCTCTGCGTGGGAAAAAATGCGTGAAGTGTGGGGATAGCATTCCGACATAGTAAGCAATGGCCTGTAACTGGCAGGCACCGCTTTTCTCACAGCCCGGGCAGACATGGTTGCCTTCCACAAATAGCATTTGCAACAAATTGCGACGATGCTGGTTTACATCTTCTGAGTTACTCTCGATTTGCATGCCTATGTTGGCAGGCAGGGTACAGGCAGAATCAAACCACTCCTTACTATCTCCAATTGTTTTAACCATACACACCCGGCAACTACCATGTGGTTTAAATTCCGGGTTGTGGCATAGATGAGGAATATATTCACCGGCTTCTAGTGCGGCATCCATAACTGTTTGACCATCTCTGAATGGAATCTCTTTGCCGTCCAGCTTAAAGCTATTGGAATCTGCTCATGGCTGGTTTTCCTCTAGTTTTTCCTCGAATATAAATGCACCTTTATCAGCTACGTCCGGTGATTGCCCGTGCTTCACTTAAGGATGCATTCAGATCAAAAGCGGGTTCATAATCATTCGATTTTAGGTGTTTATGGCAGTTTGTTGAAAAATTATTCAGGTAATCAATAACGGCATTCGGGGCAGTATTTCCCAAACCACAATGGCTGGTGTCCTGCAATATCTTGACCAATATTACGTATCTCACCCAGGTCATATTGTGTCGCATGTCCGTTATACAATTTATCTACAAGATCCTTGAGTAGAGAACCACCAACACGGCAGGGAGTACAAAAACCACAGCTTTCATGGACAAAGAAATGAGCAAAGTTTTTGATAACATCCACAAGGTCGCGTTGTTCATTGAATACCATCAGAGAACCACCTGTAGCAAGTCCTGGAATTTAGTTGCCTATCAAATTCCGCTGCAGGTATCAAATTTCCTGCCGCACCAGAAATTTGAATTGCCTGGCAATTTTCTGCGCCACAATCTTCTAGTATTTTTCGGATTGTTGTACCAAAGGCAACTTCATAAATTCCGGGTAACGACAATCCCCGCTGATACTGAGCAACTTGGTTCCGGTAGATTGATCTGTGCCATGTGAACGAAACCATTGGCTGCCTCCCAGTCCATGGGCAGCAATTTTGCCAGCTGCAATCAACGTTTCCACATTATTGACGACCGTAGGCTTGTTTAAATAACCCTGGGTCACCGGAAAAGGTGGTCGATTGCGTGGAATGCCGCGTTTGCCCTCCAAAGACTCAAGCAGCGCAGACTCTTCACCGCAGATATAAGCGCCAGCACCAAGGTGAATTTCAATGTCGAAATCAAAGCCATGCTGACCAAGTATTTTGGCACCCAATAAACCTTTTTCACGCCGACGTTCCAGAGTGTCTTGCAAATGATTCAGCAGATAATAATATTCACCGCGTAAATAGATAAAACCCTGACTCGCGTTGATAATACCCGCACACAATGTCATACCTTCAATCAACTCATCGGCATAGGATTGTAAAAGAATGCGATCCTTAAAAGTGCCCGGTTCGCCTTCATCGGCATTGCAAACCACATAACGCTGATTCGACTGAGCGTTCTTGCAAAACGTCCACTTGGATGCGGTTTTAAAACCTGCACCACCACGTCCACGAAGGTCAGAAGCATCCAGTTCATCCAGCAATGATTCGAGCCCATAATGCAACAACGCGCGTAACGCATCACCCTGTGCCATATTTTTGTCCAATAATGGACCAGAGAGCCGAATATTGTCTTCAACCTGAAAAAAGCTTTCAGGCCATTTATTCAGAGGAATATTCTGTTCTATTAGTTCTGCAATTTTTGTAATGCGTTCTGCATCAAGGTTGGTCACAGGAATACCGTTAACCAGTAGCGCAGGGCCTTGATCACACATGCCCGTACAGGACGTCGTATTTATGCTGACCCTGCCATCCTTACGCGGTTCTCCTTTATCTACATACAATGCATCACATAGCTGTTGCATTAACTCCCTACTGCCAAGCATATGATCAGTGATGCTGTCACTAAAGAGCACTGCAAAATCACCTTGAGGGTTAAAATGGAGAAAAGAGTAGAAATCAATAAGCCCTTTGACCTGCACAGCCGGAATGCGGAGATTACTAGACAGAGACTGGATCGCATCTTCTGGAATATGCGAATACTCACGCTGGACTATGCAAAGGTATTGCAACAGTTGAGTAGGCTCTGGTTTATTGCCCGTTAGATCTTCAGTAAATTTCTGGATGTGTGTTGTTGAAAACATCGTCTTAGAAGTCACATAACTCCCCTGTATTCAATTTGAACCAGTAATATTTTACTGTTTGCAGAACTATGTGTAGATAATTGTGCAGACAGTATAAACACCGTTGAATGTAAGTATAAACACCTCCTGATACCTGTTACTAATCAAATTCACTATTTACATAAGCTATGTCAGTTTTTGTTTAATAAATGCCAGAGCTTGCTCAAGATTATGTTCGGCTGCTGGTGATATCACATCGCCTAATTCAAAACTATCCCCGCGAATAGATAGTATATAGCAGTCAGGCGGATGCTCCTGATACATTGTCTGATAGACATCAAGAACCGCTTCCGGACTCATCGAATGGGTGGTGAAAGAATTATCTCTAACAGCAAAAATCTGCTTAAATTCAAAGGCGGGTTTGGCAGATAGACTAGCATCCACAAAAATCACGCGATCACGGCCGTGTAAGTCCACCGCATGCTCGATCTGAAACTGAAAATCAGTCAGTAGCTCTATCTGTTCAGATAATTTTTCAGATTTCGGATGATGTTCTAGCCATGCTTCAAGGCGTTGTAAAAACTCGGGCCCCAGCGCATCGTCACCACGCGAAGGGTTTCCGCAAGCAAATACAAGAACCGGTTTAATCTTTATTGAGTTATAAATTTTCATGAAACTCGTTGCTCAATCAAACATTAGTAATTTGATTCAAGCCATAACGCTAGAACTACCTCGGCTACTTTACCTCCTGCTAAGCCCTCGTAAAACACCACAACCTCTGCTTCTGGGGCATTCAGTGTTTTACCGTTGAGATCTAAAAAAACAGCAGAAACCGTAAATGCGATACGTTTATTTCCATCAACAAAAGGGTGGTTTTTAGCCAATCCGAAACTATAAGCAGTAGCTAATTCGAATAGAGAAGATTCCGGTTCATAACGATATAGCTGTTGGGGTTTAGCCAATGCCGATTCGAGCAAACCCGCATCACGCACACCCGATAAACCTCCATGCTCCGCTAGTAGCATATCGTGTACCAGCATCACCAGTTTTTCAGTGACCCAAATGGGTTCAATCATTTGGCTAGTTCATGTAAAGCATTTCGATATTTACTCATCACACCTTCGGCAACTTTCACCTGCTGTGCAAAATCTTTTTCATAAGGCGTTAGCTTATAACCTTCTGGCTCTTCTGCTAAAAACAGCGTATCACCTTTGCTTACATTCATTTTTGCTAGTGCTTCTTTGGGAATAATCACACCCACAGAATTACCGATACTCGTTAACTTAACTTTTAACATAATACTCGCTCAACAAATGTTATAACTTTTGTTATACTAGCAAAATTAGCGATTCTTATCAATAATCGGAAAGGTGGATAGCTGAAGCTTTTAAAGCCACCTCCCTACTTTTAGGCACTTTTCCTAAAAAGTACCTAAAAGTAGGGAGGTGGCTGTTTTGAATAACTGATTTATCTATAAAGTAGACAACGTCTAGCTATATCAATAACTAAGTACAATCGTATATTCTGCAAACTATGCAGGCCAGGTAACATCCGAACCACCAACAACCATGCCTTCGGTAAGATCATCTTTACTGAAACCGCCAACATTTTTCATATACATAGGGCATACGATCATCTTGCCACCCGCTTGCATAAAACCCTTGAGCAGTTCTTTTAGCGATTTACCCGTCGAGTGTTTGTGTTCGGGAATATTTTTATCAGCAATTCTTGCCCCTTCAACATTGAGGAAAACCGTCACAGGTATTTTCTTTTCCATGCGTACTTTCGTGCTGAAACCAATTGCCATAGCAGCCTTATTAATATCATCACTGGTTATATTTACGAATAACTTTTGGCCATCAGAACCTGCAAGCACACTGTGCGTAAAGGCCATAAAAGCCAATGCGAAAATCACCATTAAATGCTTTATTTTTTTTCATAGAAATCTCTCAAAGCCCAAGGTTATTAAGAATAAACAGATCAAGTCGCACTGAGCCAGATGCAGGCAAGAAGCAGAGAATGATAAGCGGTTTGTTAATAGAACTTATTAAGAAATATTAATTTTTATGCACTTTTGATGAGATTTGATGAGATAGTCATGATTCGGCTTATGCAATTTCTGTAATATTAAATGACACCCCTCCCAGCTTTGTGGCACTTATTCAAAATAAGTGCCACAAAGCTGGGAGGGGTGTTTTTATTTATTGCGTTCGGCTAGTTACTCGGTACTATTCCATAAAGCATTCACAACTCTAAACGAAATAACAAAGAGACCACCATGAAAAAGAAATTCCTTAAAAACCTTGAAGCACAACTTCGAGACTCTTTGACCGCCACCAGAGCTGGTGAGAAAATTTCAGATGCGGATAAGTTTCGCTGTGAGGGCTTCATGCAAGCAGGTGTAGAATTAGGACTGGTGAGCGACGAGGAAATCCAGGAGCTGATTAAAGCGGTACATTTAAGTGTTTATGGTGAATCTATTACAGCGCGTCGTGGCAAGGAAAAACTGGGAAGTTTGCACTGAGCTTTTGTCTCACTATGGCTGAGACAAATAAATGAACCCATAGCTTGAAGCTATAAGATTTTCAATCCGCACATTTCAAACATCGAGTATTGGTTGGGTCAGCTTCTAAGCGACGGATATCAATTGCTTCTTCACAATAAAAACAAATACCATATTGTCCGGATTCGATGCGACGTAACCCACCTTCAATTTTTTCTGCCTGCATTTCTCTGCGACGTGAGGCTTCAAGCGCCATTTGCTGGCTTTGCATCGCATCCATCCGTGAAAGCCTGCCAACGCTACTTTGATCAAGCATAACGGTATCACCGGATTGTGCGAACTCTTTTTCTAATATTTGCTGGTCTTGCTGAAGTTTAAGTAGAGCCTGCTTGAACTTGCTTAGTTGATTTTCGGTCATATTAATATTCGTTTACTATGAAATATCTGCCCATTGTACACCCTGACCTTTCAATCACTTTTTTTAAATGCATAACAAATAATAATTTACCCCCTGCAACCTCAGGGTTAGAGAATTTTTTACTTTTAGAGAAAGTGCCTGAAAGTACAGGGGTGGCTTTTTAAGGCTCTTCAAGAGCCAAAAATGACAAGTCAAAAAATGAATTATCCGTTTTAAACATCAAAACGGTAAGTTCAAAAGTCCATCGTAAATTCCTCTAGGATTCGTCGATGTACTTTGATTACGCTTGGAACATTCTTATTAAATGTATTTATTCACGCCCTACTTTTGAATGATATTTATGCGGCTACGCCTTTCCTTCGGGTCAACTTTAAAAAAACAAAGTTGTTGTCTCACTGCATTCGGCTCGTTTTTATGGTTTAAAAACTTAAATAGAATTTATGCAGAGCTTAAGCAGTTTTTTCATTGTCTATATTTTTTTAATCGAGATAAATTCTGAACATCCCGATGAAATCGTCATCGTTAATTCCACAAATAATAACTATTAGATATTCCTTTGAAAGTTCAGGTTTTGAAACAAACACTTATTAATCTACTAAACTCCCATCAATTGGCTTTTTATGGCTATAAAATTTAATAAAACCTTATGGAGATTACGTGAATAAACTCGATCAATTAAGAGAGATGACCGTGGTGGTTGCCGACACTGGCGATTTGGCTGCAATTGAAGAATATAAACCACAAGATGCGACCACTAATCCTTCGTTGTTATTAAAAGTTGCGCAAGATGCGGATTACTCCAGTTATATCGATCAGGCTCTGAGTTCATCTAATGGTTCTGCCAGTGCCAGTAAAATTGACGATGCAATGGATAACTTTGGGGTGGCGATTGGTTGTGAGATTTTAAAAATCATCCCTGGCCGTGTATCGACTGAGGTTGATGCGCGCCTTTCTTTTAATACGGAAGCGACGATCAATAAAGCGAGAAAATTGATTAGCTTATACGAAGCACAAGGTGTGACAAAAGACCGGGTGCTGATCAAAATTGCTTCGACCTGGGAAGGTATTCAAGCGGCACGCCAACTTGAAGAAGAAGGCATCACCTGCAATCTGACCTTATTATTTGGATTTGCACAGGCGATTGCTTGTGCCGAGGCGAAGGTGTTTTTAATTTCTCCTTTCGTTGGGCGTATTCTGGATTGGTATAAAACAAATGGCGAGCAGCAGGTGTTTGAACCTCATGAAGACCCGGGCGTTGTCTCAGTTACCCAAATTTACAACTATTACAAACAACATGGCTATAACACGATTGTGATGGGCGCGAGCTTCCGCAATAGTGGTGAGATAGAAGCATTAGCCGGCTGTGATTATCTAACAATTGGTCCGAACTTTCTTGAAGAATTACGTCAAGATGAGGGTGCGCTAGTGCGTAAGCTTGATGCGACAAATACTGGCGAAGCTCAAGAAAAGATCGAGCTTGATGAAACAACCTTCCGCTGGATAATGAACGAAGATGCAATGGCAACTGAAAAACTTGCCCAGGGTATTCGCGGATTTGCCGCAGATCAGGATAAGCTGGTTGCGTTATTTGCAGAACGTATTTAGATAATATTTATTGTTATTTTTGGGTAGCGATAATTCGCTACCCAAAATACCACGTTTACTTTAAGATTTATGTCACACCTCTACTTTTAAATAGTTTTTATAAAACTATCCTCTTCGAGTTATTATCGCTTTGCTGCAATATTGTCTCGGCTGAATGATATTTATACGGCTACACCTTCCCTTGGGGTAAGTATTAAAAAACAATGCTTTTGTCTCGCTGTTGCTTGTATGGTTGTTTAAAAACGTAAATAGAATTTAGCAGAGCCAGTCATTTATTACAGCTACCCAGATCTCTGTAAATCATTTATCATCCTCAAAGTGGCTTTTAATCAATTATTTACTTACGCTATTTAGTTGCGCTATATCAAGTGCTTGTTAATCACACACTGATGATTTTTCGTTTTCTGTAGAATAAGGGAAAACTAAAAAAAGTAATAAACAACGGGGTTTATATGAAATCAAATAATCATGCTAAGCATTGGCTTGGACGTTTAATCATGACTGGTGTTTTAAGTCATTTTCTTATGGCTTTTGCAATCGCCACACCTTCTATTATTGATTCTGTTAGTTCGCAAAAAGGCGATGCCAAAAACGGTAAAGATGCTTACCATACCTGTGCACTTTGCCACACTCCCGAAGGCTGGGGAACTGAAGATGGTTATTATCCTCAACTTTCAGGGCAACATCCTAATGTGCTGATTAAGCAGTTAATCGATATAAAAATGGAAAATCGAGCAGTGCCGACGATGATTCCTTTTTCTGATGAAATTTTTGATAAAGGACATCAGAATGTAGCTGATGTGGTGAGCTATATTGCGACGCTACCGATGACACCTAAAAACTCCATTGGGGCAGGTGACAATCTTCAGCAAGGCAAAAAACTCTATAGCAAACTATGCGAGAGTTGCCATGGCGCAAACGCCGAGGGCAATAATGAAAAGAGTTACCCGCTTCTTCAAGGTCAGCACTATGAATATTTGTTTCGACAAATACTGTGGATAAAAGAAGGTCTTCGTAAGAATGGTGATCAGGAAATGCAACAGAGCATTGCTGCATTTTCGGATGCTGATATACGAGCCGTCTCTGATTACATTTCCAGAATCAAACCAGATAAAGGAAAAGTAGCGAAAAGTGCTGATTGGAAAAACCCGGATTTTCACGATGACTTTGTTAGTGTCCCAGCTGTTGCTCCTGGCAATACTCCTACTAATGTTAATACCAATAAACAGTAAGTTATGGCGAATAAAAGGATTGCTACCATGTCAAAATCACTCAAACTATTTTTTAGCCTGATTTTAATTAGTTTACTGGTAATTACATTCACTAGTGTTAACGCAATAGATAATTCAGAAGCCGAGGAAATGCTGTTAATCAGCGCTTACGAAGGCGATATTGATAAGGTTAAAGATTTACTTGCCAAAGGTGTCGATGTAAACGCCAAAGGCTATAACGATGAAACACCATTATTGGCAGCAGTTAACTCTGGAAAAGTCGATATGACCGCATTGTTGCTGTCTTATGGCGCTAATATCGAATCCAGAAATTTTCAAGAATCAACACCTCTAATCATTGCTGCACAGTATGGCCATGCTGCGATTACCGCGATGTTAATTGAGTTAGGAGCAAATCTTACTGTGCGTGATTATAATGGTTATGATGCTTTGATGATTGCGGCTTCTCGCAATCATAATCTTGTAGTTCGTCAACTAATCGCTTTTGGTATTGATACCACATTAAGGAACAATCATGGCAATACTGCTTTAATGCTGGCAATTTATAATGAACACCCAGATATCGTAAAAACATTACTGGAAAAAGGCAGTAAAAAGCAGCTAAGCATTGCAAACAAGGAAGGATTAACACCTAAAATATTTGCCGAAGAGACCCATAACGCTAAAATTTCTGCATTGATTAGTGAATACAGTAAATAGGGCATTAGTAAGTTAAAGGCACATCCCCTACTTTTAAGTGACTTTTATGCGGCTGCGCCTTCCCTACGGGTAAGCATTAAAAAACAATGCTTTTGTCTCGCTGATGCTTGTATGGTTGTTTTTGCCTTAATCTACGATCATAGTAAAGGCATCGGGGGAGGCGGAGGCTCTTCGCTACGCTTCTGCCACTTTAGGTGTACAGACCAGCCGAGATTACACCCCTCCACCCCATTCATTAATGAGCGCCTATAAAGAATCTTGCCTCAAATGGCCGATTTCAACAAGCCTGCGCCTTTCGTAATTCCCGATATTTTTTTAACTTTCTTGGGAGTTCGCAAAATGGCAATGCTCGTTAATGTAAAAGAGTTCGGAGTTGATCTCGCTAAAGACTGGCTAGATATTTTTGATGGTAATGAAGTCATTAGAATTAAGAACGGACTACAGGTTATTCGTGCTTTTCTGAAAACACTTCCTGACTCTTGTGAGATCGCGATTGAATCGACGAATACATACCATGAGTTGATGGTGGAGTTGGCGATTGTGGCTAAACATACAGTCTATGTCATTGATGCTTATCGGCTCTCGCGTTATCGTGATGCGGTGGGTGTGAAAGCCAAAAAGGATGCCAATGAT
>CAWEEB010000038.1:0-150514 GCA_963807855.1 uncultured Gammaproteobacteria bacterium
CTACTTTTAAGGGGTTTTTTCAAACCTCAAGTTTCGGGTTACTACCGCAATGCTCCGGATTATCTCTAAAGAATCTTAACAAAGAAGAATTCAGTCAAAAACCTTCAAGCACAACTTTACCAACCGCTTGATTGGTTTCGATATGTGCATGTGCTTGCTTTAGATTATCAGCATTAATTGTGCCGTAGTTTTCACCCAAAGTAGTTTTAATCACGCCATCATCAATCAATTGAGAAATATGGTTAAGTAAATCATGCTGCTTCTGCATATCCCAGGTGTTGAACATAGAACGAGTGAACATCAACTCCCAATGCAATGATAATGATTTCACTTTAAGCGCAGTAACATCCAGTCCATTCTCAGGATCATCAATCAGTGCTAATTTACCCTGTGGTGCTAATACTTCTACTAGTTGAGGATAGTGCTGTTCAGTATGATTAAGGCTAATGACATGCGTTACATTATCAATACCCAGATCATTTAGTTGTGCCAATAATGGCTGATGATGGTTAATCACATGGTCTGCACCTAAGTCACGCACCCACTGCTGACTTTCTGGACGTGATGCAGTACCGATCACTGTAGCGTTAGTTAACTGCTTAGCAAGCTGGGTTAAAATAGAACCGACACCACCCGCAGCACCCATAATTAATATGCTGGGTTTTGGTTTTCCCGCGTCATCAACATTAACGTTTTCATCTTTCTGCATAGGGGTAAAGTCCAAACGTGCAAATAATAATTCGTATGCAGTAATTGCCGTCAACGGCATCGCCGCTGCTTCTTCGTTTGAGAGTGATGTTGGCTTTGAACCAACAATACGCTCATCTACTAATTGAAATTCAGCGTTAGACCCCGAACGTGTGATATCACCCGCGTACCAAACCTGATCACCCACTTTGAACAACTCAGTTTGGTCACCTACGGCAACCACTTCACCCACAGCATCCCATCCCAGAATTTTATGATGATCACCTTCTGCTTCTGCTCTCATACGTACTTTTGTATCAACCGGGTTGACCGATATCGCGGCAACTTTTACTAAGATGTCACGTCCAGTTGCTTCTGGTGTTGGTATCTCAATATCGATTAATGAATCTGCTTGTTCAATAGGTAAAGACTTCAAATATCCAATTGCTTTCATGTTTTAATCTCCATTTGATGTGCTTAACTACTCGCAAAGAAGTAGTTAATACCTCAAAAATAATGTGTTGTTAATTTTGTAATTTGTTATGAGATTTGTGTCATCTCATTCAAAGTGAATTCAGCTACTGCACCTTCTGTAGCAGCCATATAATCTGCCAGGTGTTGATTGTTCATATGTACTTGCCAAAGTTCACGCGATTCCCAGTTTTCGTAAAATACGAAGTGAGCTGGGTTGTCATTGTCCTGATGTAAATCGTAGTTTATACACCCCTCTTCTGCACGAGTTATGTCGATTAGTTTTAGCAATTCAGCTTTTACCAAATCGATTTTATCTTCATTAGCTTTGATGTTTGCCACAATCGTTAGTTTAGTCATGTTTATATTCTCATATCTGGTTTGTTTAAAATTATTAAGTCGCTAGAGTGTCTGCATTTAATTGTTTTGTAGGCAGCTTTATTTATTTTCAAGCTGCTTTCTTTAACGAATTAAATTGGATTTGATCTTCATCGCTTCTGTTAAATGTCATCACATCGCAGATTTCAGACACATCTTGTCGTGAGTTTTTCTTATCTGTAAAGAACGTTTTCAAAATTGTAAAGATGGATTCTGAGCGGATATGTCTGGCACGTTGATCATAGTAATCATAATCAATAGAACCACTGTTTGTCTGATTATAGCCTGAATTTATATATTGTATCTTTTTCATAATTAAACCCTCTGTGCTTGGAATATGTGGAAATATTAGGCCTTTCTATTTTTTTGCACAAAGGACTTAATCTCTCTATACAGATGAGGTATTCTCATGTGTATGCAAAATCGCCTTCCACTGAACAATCTCAATACATTTGCCTCTGCTGCGGAGCATCTAAGTTTTCAAAAAGCGGCAGAGTCGTTATATGTCACTCCATCGGCTGTTAGTCATCAGGTTAGAAACTTAGAACAGCTTTTAGGCTACAAGCTATTTGACCGCTTAGATAAAAAAGTCAGACTGACTTTGCAGGGAGAACAATTATTTAACGATATTCAGATTCCTATAAGACAACTGCATGAAGCTAGCAGAAAGGCGCTTCGTGGTATTGGGGACAATTCTCTGGCTCTATCAGTTGCCCCTGTATTTGCAACCGGCTGGTTATTGCCTCGCCTTAAAAACTTTTATGCCAGTCACCCTGAAATTAACCTGTCCGTTATTGCTACAACAGATGTGATTGATTTCAATTCAGACCCCTTTGATGCATCAATACGAATGGGCAAAGGTGACTGGAAGAAATTAATTTCATATCGCCTGTTCAATAGTGAAATTGTGGCTGTTTGCCATCCCGACATGCTTGCTGAACTTGCCGAAAAATCATCGTTGTTTACACCTGCCGAGTTATCTAAACACCCACTTATTGAAAACTCATCAATGCCGGGATTATGGAATCCGTGGTTCGAGTCTGCAGGTATCGAGGTTTCCGCTAAAATAAGTGCTAATTTACAAGTTCAGAACTCTGCACAAGTCGTAGAGGTACTCCAGTCGGGTGATTCTATCGGGCTAATTGATAGAAACCTGATTAAAAATGACATCAAGTCAGGACGGCTGGCGATTGCATGCGAACATGTACTGCAAGGTGAAGACGGTTATTTTTTAACAGCACCACAATCTGCTAAAACACTGCCCTCTTTTCAGTGTTTTAAAGACTGGTTAAATTCACAATTAGATACATCCAGTCACTCTGAAAATAATTAGACAATTATAGATACCTCTTAATAAACATCATAACTAAAAAAGGCCCTATAAGTAGGGGGGTGTATTTAAATTCATACTTTAGTGAAATTCATTGAGTCAAAACTTAAATTCATTCATATAATTATTAGATAAAATAAATAGTAGCCCACATTACCTTTACTCTACCCTTACTCGTGAAGAATTCTTATGTCTGAACAAAACCCTATCCTTAGTCCAAAAAAGAAAACTCATACCGACGGTGATTTCAGCCATACAGAGGTGCAGCTTGCAAATCGTAATTCTGGGATCGCACTGGAAACCTTACGCCACGATATCACCCCTATTGGTATGCATTATTTATTAAGTCATTTCGATATCCCTTATGTAGAGGATGAGAAACAGTGGTCTTTAGAAATTGGGGGATTAGTCAATAACCCCATGACATTGGATATGGAATATTTAAAATCTCTACCTCAAATCACACAGCAAGTGACACTTGAATGCGCTGGTAATGGCCGTGCATTATTAAAGCCTCATTGGCCAAGCATGCCCTGGACTTACGAAGCGGTAGGAACAGCGGAATGGAAAGGCACACGTCTGATAGATATTTTGGAACAGGCGGACGTTAAGGAAGAAGCGATTCAATGGGTGTTTAGTGGGGCTGATGAAGGTGTAGATTCTGGTGTACAACACGATTTCTCTCGATCGCTTAGTCTAGAGATGACTAACAATCCGGATATCATGCTGGCATGGGAAATTAACGGTCAACCATTGCCCCCTCAACATGGCTTTCCTTTACGTTTAGTCGTTCCCGGTTGGTACGGCATGGCAAGTGTAAAATGGTTAAACCGCATCGAAGCAATTGATTATGAATTTCAAGGATATCAGCAAGTTGGCACCTATGTTTACCGTCAAGATAATGATGATAAAGGAACGCCGGTTATTGCGATTCGGGTAAAGTCTTTAATGGTGCCACCGGGAAAACCCGATTGGTATACGCGCCAACGCTTGCTTGAAACAGGTGAGACCATATTGCATGGGCGTGCCTGGTCTGGTTTTGGTACCCCCATCACTAAGGTAGAAGTTGGGATCAATGACGACTGGCACGAGGCAGAGCTGTTTCCAGCCAATGAAAAGTATGCGTGGAGTCGCTGGGAATACCAATGGAATGCTGTTGCGGGCCATCACCAATTGCGCTGCCGAGCGACTGATGCTAATGGCGAAATTCAACCACTAGAACCAATATGGGATAAGTCTGGCTTTGGCAATAACTGCGTTCAGCTCACTGAAGTCTGGGTTGAAGATGACTTATCTGGGTAATATGTATTACAGTTCATTTATATGTCACCCCCCTACTTTTGTACACTTTTTTAATTGCTTACAAAATAAATTAAACGATTTTTATACTGTTAATTCATTAACTTACATATATTCGTGCAAGCCGTTAAAGGAAAGGTTAAAATCGCCTGAACTATTCAAAAGGGGTCTGTCAAAGCAATTAACAAGCGTGTCACGCTTAACGCTTTCATAGTACGAATATAAGTATTAAAGTCGATGTGGTTGTTGAGTTTTTTACAAGTAAATCATAGGAATGAAGAAATAATATGAAGTTATCTATCAAGCTGCTGAGCAGTTCACTATTGGCATCGTTGTACTGTCACTATCAACAACATCACAAGCTGACTCCAGGTAATCGCCTTGGTTATAACACCAGCGGCTTACATCACCTTGCTTCTTCAAACCCCTTTATCGACATTTTTAAAATTTCACGTGGCTGGATAACATCCTGTGAATTTAACTGGCAACAGAATCGACCTATTGATCCGGGCTGTACGCGAAAAGCTTCTTTTAATACGAAAGAGTCTGACCAGGTTCCAGTCGACAGAAATGGCTGGCCAACACGTTTACCAGCCAGTGGCGAACGTCCAATATACACATCAATCAATGCTATCTGGGATATGCCCGACAATTTCCCTACTGGAAGACATTTCGTGACATACGAAGGTGATGCTGACATAAAGGTACACGGTGATGTAGAAGTAACTCGCCAGATTCCTGGACGTATCGATTTCAATTTACGTTCTGCAAAACGTAACCTGCGTTTACACATTACGCGTATTAACCCACGTAATTACATTCGTAACATCAAAGTGATTCCACAGAAGTACGCCGGTATTTATACGCGTCAGACGTTTAATCCAGAATACTTAAAAACATCGCGTAATTTTAATTCGATTCGTTTTATGCCTTGGCAGAACACAAAATTAACAAAGATGTCTGAATGGCATCAACGTGCTACGCCTCAATCTGCTTTCTACAATCATAATCCTGGTATGCCTGTTGAGACCATGGTAGATTTAGCGAACCAAAGTCAGGCTGATCCGTGGTTTTCAATGCCTCATTTAGCCTCGGATGATTTCTATCGTAAGTTTGCACAAACGGTTAAAGCTCGTTTGCATCCACAGCGAAAAGTGTATATTGAGAACTCCAATGAGATTTGGAATTCAATCTATCCTGCGACGCACGATGCATCTCGCAAAGCGCTAAAACTTTGGCCTCGTGGCAAGCTTGAAATCAAAAACCCTGGTACTCGACGTTTATTCTTAGCACTTAACTACAATGCTAAACGTAGCCGTGAGATGTGTCGTATCTTCAAACAGGTATTAGGTAATCGTGCGGTTTGTGTTGTTTCAGCATACGGTTCAGCACCAAAAATGGCCGAGGAATTAATGACCTGCCCACTTGCTGGTGGTAACTGTTACAAGTCTTTTGATGCCTATGCAGTGGCACCTTACTTTGGTGATTACATTGCAAAAATCGAAAACCGCCCATTAGTTAAGCGCTGGGCAGCTCAAGGCAATGCTGGTATCAATCAGCTATTTAGAGAGATAATGCACGGTGGTTTAGCAAAAGATAACTACCAGGGTGGCGCTATTGAAAATGCGATTCAAGATCGTGTAGTGAAAAATGTAGCTATTGCGAAAAAATACGGCGTGAAACTGCTAGCTTATGAAGGCGGACAGCATTTACTTCGCGTCGATGGTAGACACCGTATTAATGATCCACGCGTCTTTAGTATGTTTGCTAATGCCAACAGACACCCGCAAATGGGTAATGCTTACACAAAATATCTAAGAGCCTGGAATCGTGCTGGCGGCGGCATGATGATGCACTTTAATGGTATCGCAGCGATTGATGATCGTAACTACTTCCCAATGCTAGAAAAAGCGGGAACATCATCACCAAAATATAACGCCATGATCAACTATATTCGTGGTCGTTAGCATATAGTTTATGACTTTCGACCTGGGCGATCCCTGCCCAATTGGCGTATTTGATTCAGGGCTTGGTGGGCTTTCCGTTTTACGGGAAATTCACCAGCTTCTTCCCCACGAAGACCTTATTTATATTGGCGATTCTGCGCACGCACCTTATGGTGACAAAAGTGCAGAAGATGTGCGCCATCGTTCTCTTGCAATTGCCGAATTCCTCCTGGATCAAGGCGTAAAAGCCATTGTGGTCGCTTGCAATACCGCAACAGCTGAGGCAATTGATGATTTACGCATGCATCTGGATGTACCCGTCATTGGCATGGAGCCAGCGATAAAACCTGCGGCTCAACTCAGTAAAAATGGTGTTATCGGCGTATTAGCCACCCAACGCACGATAAATAGTGAACGTTTACTGGGGCTGGCAGAGCAATATGCCAAGGATAAAAAGGTACTGGCTCAAGCTTGTCCTGGTTTGGTTGAACAGGTCGAAGCATGTGAGTTAGATTCAAATAAAACCAGGGAGTTACTAAATAAATATATCACCCCCCTACTTTTAGAGGGTTCTGATGCGTTGATTCTGGGCTGTACACATTATCCTTTTCTACGAGAGACCATTCAGGAAATAACCCAAGGCCTGGAGTTAGAGATTCTTGAAACCGGTAAACCGGTGGCATTGCAATTACAACGAATCTTAAAACAGAACCATTTAGAAAAGCTAACCGTGGGCAATACAGATAATCTAAACATGCTTGGGCAACTGACCTTCTACAATAGCAGCAAAGATCCAGAGATACTGATGAGCATGCAGCGGTTATGGCGCTATTCCCAGAATTCGAAAGATTCTCAATTTTGTTCAAGCAATCCCATAGCCATAAAAGCACTTCCTGCGCTAGAATACGACCATGACTGATAATTCACACCAACTTGACGATATAAATCCTCACACGGGCGAGCCATACAAGATTCGTCCGAATAAAACCCAACTTAAACGCGAGATGAAGGTTTATCATGATCTTGGACGCGAATTAGTGGACCTTGCCCAAAACAAACTGGAAGAAGTAACACTCTCTGAGCGCATGTACGATGCCATAGTTTCAGCGAAAAAAATGAAGAAAGCAGCTCTTCAAAGGCAATTTCGTTTTATCTCCAGCATTATGGAAGAAGAAGACGTTGATACAATTCAGCTAGAACTTAAGCAGCTAGCACTACCACAACAAAAAGAAGTTGAAGAACTTCATCAGCTAGAGAGTTGGCGAGATCAACTCATTGGTGGCGATAATGATCTTATTGAGCAGTTAGTAACAGAGATTGATGCAGACAGACAACATATGCGTCAACTAATCAGAAACGCTAATAAAGAAGCACAACAAAATAAGCCACCTAAATCATCGCGGTTATTATTTCAGTACCTGAAAGAGCTGCAAGAGAACAATTAAATTCCTCTTCCATACAAAAAAGCCTTAAAAGTTAGGGGGTGGCTTTTCTAGGCTCACCAAGAGCCAGAAAAGTCCATCGTAGATTCTATAAGGAATCGTCGATGTACAATGGAGGCGCTGGATAGGATGTTATTAAAATATTTTGCCACCCCCCTACTTTTAGGGCTTTTTTCTGAGTTCTGATATAAGTTAAATTACACCAGCTGCCTGTTCATCAGCAAAATAAGATGATCTCACCATTGGACCACTAGCAACATGTGAGAATCC
Source organism: uncultured Gammaproteobacteria bacterium (assembly GCA_963807855.1). Taxonomy (GTDB): domain Bacteria; phylum Pseudomonadota; class Gammaproteobacteria; order Thiotrichales; family Thiotrichaceae; genus Cocleimonas. The sequence goes on from CAWEEB010000038.1 coordinate 7,824, forward strand.
CATTTCGTAACCGATCACTTCAAGCTCTTTAAATTCGTCAGGTGTTACAAATCTTTCCACAGCCAAATGATCTAGACTCGGTTGTAAGTATTGTCCCAGTGTTAGCATTTCACAATTATGATCGCGTAAATCCTGCATCACTGCTTTGACTTCTTCAATCTCTTCACCCAAACCGAGCATTAAGCCAGATTTCGTAGGAATACCAGGGTGCATCGCTTTGAATTTCTTGATTAAATCTAATGACCATTGGTAGTCAGACCCTGGGCGTGATTGCTTGTACAAGCGCGGCACTGTTTCCAGATTATGATTAAATACATTCGGTGGAGATTTAGTCATAATTTCTAAAGCGATATCCATACGTCCTCTAAAATCTGGAGTAAGAATTTCGATTTGAATCTCAGGATTACTTTCCCGAACCGCATTAATGCAATCTACAAAATGCTGGGCGCCACCATCGCGTAAATCATCACGATCTACCGATGTAATAACCACGTAACGAAGTCCCATCGCTTTAATGGTTTCGGCCAGACTTGCCGGCTCATCTACATTGAGTGGATCTGGACGGCCATGGCCCACATCACAAAACGGACAACGACGAGTACAAATGTCACCCATAATCATGAAGGTAGCAGTGCCTTTGGTGAAACATTCACCCAAATTAGGACATGCCGCTTCTTCACACACAGTATTTAGCTTTTGTTCACGCAATATCTGCTTCAGACGTTTCACTTCGGGTGTTGTTGGTGCTTTGGCACGAATCCAGGAAGGTTTACGTTTAATTTCTGTACTTGGTATAACCTTTATTGGGATACGTGCAACTTTTTCTGCACCTCTTAGTTTTACACCCTGTTCTGCTTTCTTTACACTCATTATAATTTCACACTCGTAACTGTTCTATCCATTAAGTAATAGGGGATTATAGTCGACATGGCTAAGCAATACCAAGACTCCAATCAAGAAGGTTCAATTCAAGAAATATCTAAAGAAATATCTAAAAAAGACGATCAGAATAATCCAAATCTATATCAAATCAGTTTCTACGTTCCTGTAGAAAACTGCGAGAAAGTAAAACAGGCCATGTTTAAAGCGGGTGCTGGGATTGTAGGCGATTATCAGGAATGCGCATGGCAAACTTCAGGTCAAGGTCAGTTTAGACCACTTGAAGGTAGCGATCCTTATCTTGGAGAAGTAAATACACTTGAAAAAGTAGAGGAATTTAAGGTGGAAATGGTCTGTGCCAGCCAACACATTGAGAAAGTGATACAGGCATTAAAAAGCAGCCATCCCTATGAGATGCCTGCTTTTTCGGTAATACAGTTACTAACGTTTTAAACTAATGTTTACGTATCACTCTAAGTATTGAACCCGCATTGTTCATACCATCAACACGAATACAGTCTGCATGGTTTTTATGATTCGGGTTGTGCGCTTTTTTATGAACTTTAGCAACGCGTTTTACCTTACTCATATTCAACACAGCTTGTGCTTGACGGTAAAAGTTAGCATCGACTGTTTGTAAACGACGATTCTCTTTTTTAACAAAAGCACCACTATTATTCATAGCATCAACACGAATACAATCTGCATGGTTCTTGTGGTTAGGATTGTGAGCGTGGTGCTTCATGTGCATATGCTTTTTATGCATTCTGTGTTTTTTGTGCATGCGCTTTCTGTGCATTTTTGGTTTTACACGCATCTCTGCACCAGGCGTCCAATTCTTGCCTTTGTAATTCTTTGTTGCTGTTGAATCAGGGCAATTATTACGGAAGTAATACCCTTTTCCACGCTGCGCTATATAGTTGTCGTGATCTGCCCAACCACGAAATTGACCACCGTAAGCACGGACATTCTTAGCCGCCGCACCGCACATATTCATTTCGTCAGTATCTGGCCATGCGTACGCCGGCAGTGTCAAAACACTTCCAAAACTGAGGATTAGTAATAAAACCAATCGTTTGATTGATACATTTTTCATTGAGATAGTCTCCATACTATTTTATAACTTGCGTTAGCTTCCAAAACATCCATTTTAGAAAGTGTTTAAAACTTGATAGTTCTTAGTCATAGCTGTTAGTTGCGAAGTTGGCTTTAATTAGGTCACTAACATGCAACTGAGAATAAAATATCAAGGTACGCCTGTAATATTATTGATATCATAGCTCACAAATTTATTAACTTAGTTACTAAAACACTGTTTTGATTAATATTTAAACAGCCCATATCCTTTATTTATCAAAGAAATAAGGGGTGTTTTAGGTAACTTTAAGTAAAGCTATCAGCAATAACCAGGTACTAATAATGTCTAAACAAGATGCACAAGAGACTACCCATTTCGGCTATGAGCAAGTAGCGGTATCCGATAAAGCGAACAAAGTAGCTGACGTATTCCATTCTGTTGCTGATAAGTACGATGTAATGAATGATTTAATGTCAGCTGGAGTTCATCGTTTGTGGAAGCGTTACACCATCGAAAATTCTGGTGCAAAAAAAGGTGATACGATTCTTGATCTTGCGGGTGGTACAGGAGATTTAGCTGCAAAATTTACCCGTATTGTCGGCCCTAAGGGTTTGGTCACTTTATCGGACATCAATGGTTCGATGCTTGAAAATGGACGTGAACGTTTAACAAATATGGGAATTGCAGGGAATATCGAATACGTGCAAGCAAATGCAGAATGTCTGCCATTTGCCGATAATAAATACGACTTAATTACCATCGCTTTTGGCTTACGTAATGTTACCGACAAAGATGCTGCTTTAAAATCAATGTATCGCGTATTGAAACCCGGTGGCAAATTGATGATTCTGGAATTTTCAAAACCTGTCGTACCAGGTCTTAGCACCATCTATGATCAGTATTCTTTCAAATTATTACCTCTAATCGGTAAAGTAGTCGCCAATGATGAAGACAGTTACCGCTATCTTGCAGAATCGATTCGCATGCACCCTGACCAGGAAACCTTAAAAGGCATGATGGACGAAGCTGGTTTTGAGCGCACCTCGTATCACAATATGACTGGTGGAGTGGTAGCGCTACATACGGGTTATAAATTTTAATGAAGCATTCTGGTTAGCTCCATAAAAGAAAAAACATTTATGAACCTCCCAATCCCCTTCTTATCCGCAATCGAGACTGCCATTAATACCTGGTTGAAACTTGACGGCGAGTCTTTGGAAAAACTTAAACCCTTAGAAGGAAAAATCATCCGTTTCCACATTACGGGCTTAGAACTTAACCTGTATTTTCTACCCGCTGTTTCAGGAATTAGTGTTTTGGGTAATTACCCGGAAGCTGAGGATGGAGGTATAGTTGATGCAATCATTCATGGATCCCCCATGGCTTTAATACGCTTAAGTACCGCTGAAAACTCTGGTGAGACATTGCTCAAGAGCGATGTCGAAATAGATGGTGATATGCGAGTTGCTGAGAAATTCAGTGCAGTACTTCGTGAAGTCGAAATTGATTGGGAAGAGCTATTATCCAAACTTGTCGGTGATATCGTAGCACATCAAGCGGGACAGTTTACCCGTGGTACAACACGCTGGTTTAATGAAACCAATGAAGCAATGAAGATGAATACAGCTGAGTATATCAGTGAAGAAGCCAAACTCTCACCCACAGATGCTGAAGTGAAGCACTATATGGATCAAGTTGATGAGTTAAGAATGGGTGTCGACAGAATAGATGCTAGAATCGCTGCCTTAAAAGCAAACATCAAAGAAGAATAATAAAAATTTATGAATTTTTTCTCTCAGCTTTACCGTCTTTTTATCATTAACCGCGTTCTGATTCGTCATAATCTGGATGAGTTTATCTATGCGATTCCTGCATTTCGTCCGTTACGTTTTATTTATCACATATCACCGTGGAACTGGAAAAAAGAAGACCGTGCGCCACGCGGTGAACGTATCCGTAAAGCTTTAGAAGACCTTGGCCCGGTGTTCGTGAAATTTGGTCAAGTGCTTTCCACAAGACGCGATATGCTACCTGATGATTTGGCTGATGAACTGGCAAAACTCCAGGATAATGTTCCACCATTCTCGGGCAAATTAGCACGTGAAATTATCGAAAAGTCGTTGGATAAATCAGTTGATGAATTATTTCAAGTTTTCGACGAAACTCCTTTAGCTTCTGCATCCATAGCGCAAGTACACACCGCTACTTTGAATAATGGTAAAGAAGCCATTGTAAAAGTAGTACGCCCAGGCATAGAAAAAACTATTCGTCATGACATCGACCTGATGTTATTTATAGCAAAAATGGTACATCGCTTTAGTGCGACAGGTAAGCGTTTACGTCCTGTCGAAGTGGTGCAAGATTATGAAAAAGTTATCTTTGATGAGCTAGACCTGGGTCGAGAAGCGGCAAATGCCAGCCAACTCAGACGCAATCATTCCAGCACCAAAGATCTTTATGTTCCTGATGTCTACTGGGATTATTGCACTGAAAATGTAATGGTAATGGAGCGCATATACGGTGTCCCTGCAGGCGATATCAAACAGTTACTCGCTAATGGTGTAGACATGAAAGTACTTGGCGAACGCGCTGTCGATATCTTTTTCACCCAGGCCTTAACACATAACTTCTTCCATGCTGATATGCACCCGGGGAATATTTTCATTGATATCAGTAATCCAAAAGACCCAACCTTTATCGGTGTTGATTTCGGCATTATGGGTACCCTGGAAGCACAAGACCAACGTTATCTGGCTGAAAACCTGCACGCATTCTTTAACCGTGACTATAAGCGTGTAGCAGAAGCACATATCGAATCCGGCTGGGTACCTTCTGATACCAAAGCGAGTGAATTTGAAGCTGCGATTCGTACCGTTTGTGAGCCTATATTCCAACTACCAATCAAAGATATTTCCTACGGCAAACTGTTACTCAGACTTTTTCAAACCGCACGCCGTTTTAATATGGAAGTGCAGCCACAACTGGTTCTACTGCAAAAAACACTGCTGAATATAGAAGGAATGGGTCGTGAGTTATACCCTGATTTAGATTTATGGGTTACTGCAAAACCCTTTATTCAACGCTGGATGGATGAACAATCTGGAATTAGATCTTTATTCAATGGTGCTAAAGAGAATTTACCAAAGTTTGTTGAACAGCTACCACACATGCCGGTGATGATTAATGAAGTCATCCGACAGATTCATGATAAAAATAACAATACAGAAACTGAATCTATACAGTTGCAGGCACTTCGCGAGGAGATAAAGAAGGCCAATCAGAGAACCACACTAACAGTCAGCGGAGGAGTATTGGTAATTAGTGCAGTATTATCAAGCTCGCCATTATTACTGGTTAGTTCAAATGCATCTCCAATCACATGGGGTCTGGGTTTATTTGGTATTGCGTTATTGGTGCTAGGGATCATTAGAAAATAACACCCCCCTACTTATGTGGACTTTTTATAAATCCAACCCCCCATTATATTGTTAATGTAATTTCTATTTTGTTAAAAAAGTCACAATTACAAGAACAGTTTGCATAATTTCGCTATAGTTGCATTAGGTTAGTCAAACAATCACATAAATAATAAGAGGGAAAATCAATGAGTAGCAGCCTTAATGATTCTAACTTATTATTAACTAATCGCGCTAAGCAATTAGAAAATATAGAGTTTTTCAAAGGACTGGAAATGCCTGAGCTTACCGAGCTTGCAGGCATGATGAAAGAAGTTAAGTATAAAAAAAATACCATGGTCATTAGTCAAGGCGACTTGAGTCGTAGCTTATTTATAATTGTTTATGGACGATTAAAAGTGTTTGCCACCGATGAAGAAGGTAATCAAACCATTTTCAGCTTCTTAAACAATGGTGATTTCTTTGGTGAATTGAGTTTGCTCGATGATGCCCCACGCTCTGCGACTGTTTATACCCTCGAAGATTGCACTGTGCTGAATTTAGATCATGTTAAGTTTAAAGACTTTATTGATTCCCACCCCTCCGCTTGCTGGCCATTATTTAAATCTTTAACTAGCCGCATACGGACAATGGACCAAACTATCTGCTCGCTCACTTCCAGAGATATCTATGGTCGATTGATTGAAACCTTATACAATCAGGCAGAAGAAAACTCAGAGGGCGTTCTAATTACGCAAAAGCTCACCCACCAGGATTTTGCCGAAATGATTGGTTCCTCTCGTGAAATGATCAGCAGAATATTTAAAGATCTCAAAGAAGGCGGTTATATTTCTGTAGAAAGCAAGCAAGTGAGTATTCTTAAGCGATTACCTTCACAATGGTAAGTTTAGACAAACTAGAAAAAGGCCTGCCAAGGGTTTTATAAACCGCTCACGACACAACGTAAAACACCGTAATTCCATTCTCCATCAAGCTCTTCAAACAAAGGCTTTAATGCGCCTTCTTCTTTAGTATTCAAAAATTCTGCGGTACGTTCGATGGTTGCAATATCCTCATCATCGATTTCTAAAACATCCCACGATTTGAGCATTCCTGCCTCGATCACATCCGCCAAGTGCGAATAGATAGTAGATGCACTCAAATCACGTTTTTCAGAAATTTCTTGAACACTCAAACCATCATTATGTAGATTCAGGGTTTCATTAATCGTATCTGAAAAATTATTTCTAAGAATTTTAGGCAATGGATGATCTTTAATCACTTGCATGAACTGCTGACCATAACGTTCCAGCTTCATTTCACCTACACCGCTAATGAACTTGAAAGCATTGGCGTCTTGTGGCCTCTGGCGAGCCATTTCGAGTAAGCTTGCATCACTGAATATTACATAAGGTGGAACACCTTGCTCATCAGCCAATGTAGTTCGAAGCACACGCATTGCTTCGAATAAAGGCTCGTCCATACTGCGTAAATCTGCTTTCGCTTTGCCTTTTTTAGTCGCAACTTTCTCAGCTTTCTTTACTTTTCGCGCGTATAACTCGATTTCACCGCGGAGTAATGGTCGAGCTGATTCGGTTAGTTCAAGTGCACCAAACTTTTCCATATTGATGGTGAGGTAACCTTGAGCGATTAATTGTCGATATATTCCGCGCCATTCTATCTGTTTAAGGTGTGCACCTATTCCCCAGGTTGTGACTTTATCGTGTTGATTCTGCACGATTCGATCATCTGTTTTACCCATGAGAATATCAGTAACATAAGAAACCCCGAAACGTTGTCCCGTCCGGTAAACTGTCGATAATGCTTTCCGCGCATCTTCAGTGGCATCCCATGTTTCCGGCGGATTAAGGCAATTATCGCAATTACCGCAGGGCTCGGATAACTCCTCATCAAAATATCCGAGTATCGTTTGACGACGGCAACTTGCAAGCTCGCAAAGTCCCAGCATAGAATCGAGCTTTTGCTGGGTTATGCGTTTATAGGTTTCATTTCCAACGCTGCCATGCATCATTTGGCGCAGAGTAATTACATCTTGCAAGCCATAACTCATCCAGGCATTTGCAGGTTCACCATCACGTCCAGCACGTCCTGTTTCCTGATAGTATGCTTCAATATTTTTGGGTAAGCTTAAATGCGCGACAAATCGCACATTGGGTTTATCAATCCCCATTCCAAAGGCAATAGTTGCAACGATGATAATGCCTTCTTCACGAAGAAAACGTTGCTGATTATGCGCACGAATATTCGCCCCTAAACCAGCGTGGTAAGATAATGCAGTAACCCCCTGTTTGCACAGCCATTCAGCGGTAGATTCCACTTTTTTTCGCGATAAACAATAAACAATACCCGCATCGTTGGGGTGATTTTGTTTGATAAACTTCCACAATTTATCGCGCCCATTTTGCGCTTCTGAAATCGTGTAAGTGATGTTTGGTCGATCAAAACTATTGGTATAAACGCCTGCATCATTTAGATTAAGCTGTTGAATAATTTCATGACGGGTACGTTTATCTGCCGTTGCAGTGAGCGCAATACGTGGCACATTGGGGAATCGTTGTGGCAATGCCGAAAGTCGCTGGTATTCAGGGCGAAAATCATGCCCCCATTGTGATACACAATGCGCCTCATCAATCGCAAATAGAGCTATTTTACATCGCTCTAGCATCTGCAAAGTATGCTCACCCAGTAATCTCTCAGGAGCGACATAGAGCATATCCAGCTCACCATCAAACAAGGCCTGTTGCACATTATGAGACTCTTCTGAAGTCAACGTTGAATTCAAATAAGCAGCACGAATACCTAACTGTTTAAGGGTGTCGACCTGATCCTGCATTAGAGCAATCAAAGGTGAAACGATGATACCAACACCTTCGCGTGTCAAAGAAGGAATTTGATAACATAAAGACTTTCCGCCACCCGTTGGCATCAACACAAATGCATCACCACCATCAATCAGCTGCTGAACAATCTGTTTTTGATTGTGGCGAAACTCACCGTAACCAAAGGTTTTTTGAAGAATAGATTGGGCGTTTTCTAAGGTATTTGTCATTATCATTGATGAGTAGAATTTGGCTGATATTAAAACACACCCCCCTACTTTCAGGCACTTTTTATTATGATCTATTATTAATATGGAGTTTTAAAATCAGTAAGTGCAATAATCTAGAACATTATTTATGTAAATTATTTAGTTATTCTAAATTCTCAAAAAATAAACGTTTAATTAGCTTGTGGTTGAGTCGGCGCATTTGGCACCAACTTAATTCGCTCTGCTTTGCTCACTTCTCGCCAAATTGTATCCTTTGAGATTATTCCGAGTATATCTCCGGTATTGAATGCTGAAACCTTTCCAGAAACCGGGTCTAACAAATCAGGGCCATACTGATTTTGAATTTCTTCTGAATAACCTAGTAAGTCTAAAACAGTGGGAAATAATGAAAACTGATCTGTAGCGTTATAATTTGTTTTTGCTGACTCCTTAAAACTGTTTAACAATGGCTTTTTATTTGTAATAAATATGAGTGGAACCAGGCCTTCAGTAGCTGGGGCATCTTCCCCTGAAGTGCAATGAGTGGTGCTTGAAGGTTCAAAATATTGCCCGTGATCTGAGGTATAAATAATTGCAAGATCGCTCATATCAATATCTTGAAATAACTTTTCAAAAAACTTATCGACAGTCCAGTATATAGAGTTTTTATAGGTATTTATGACAGGCTCCATAGAACCATTTTGGTAAAGATCCAATAATCCATCAATACCATTATTTTCATGAACTAAAGGCACAGGTTGGTAGATGGCCGCAGACTCTGGATAATTGTCGCTATAAGGGAAATGTGCGCCATTTTTATTAGCGTAAATAAAGGTGGGTTTATCACTTTGGAGTTCTTCTTTCATAATTTCGAGCAAACGATAATCAAGGTCAGGACCTTCAATATTTTTAACTTTATAGAATTTATCGATTAATTTGGCTTCCTCATAAGTCATATAGTTTTGGAAATCATTGGGTTTGGTGACTGTTTTTTCAGAAGCTTGAGAATCTATATAGACCGTTCGGAAACCCGCTTTTTTCGCATACTGCCAGATTGTAGGACTTGTTCTTACCGTTTCGATTAAATTGTCTCGGGTTGCCCCTAGGCGTAAGATGGCGTTTGATCTGGCGGAACAATTACTCCCGGAAACGGACGTTCCGAAGTTAACGATCTTATCCTTATTCTGACTCAAGCTTTGCAATAACTTATTTTTACTGGTGTAAATATAATCAGGATTTATACTTTCATCTACCAGATAGACCAGATGTTTAACTTTTGCCGCATATTTTGGGGGTTCTTCAACGGTCTTTCTATCTGGAATCTGATGTACTGATAACTTATACCCTACGGCAGTAGCAATAGATATCGGAGATAACTGTTGTGGCAATCCTGCAACCGCCTTATCTGATTTTATAAATATTAATGCAACAAACATCATCATCGGAATAATAGGTAGCCAAGCAAATGCTGTAATAAATGTCCTGACTTTTCCGTTAATTTTGGGGGGTGGATAGGCAATTACGATAAAACCAACAAATGCTACAATACCTGCTTTAATGACCGCATGTTGAAAGTGCTCGAACGCCCTTCCTGTTTCATGTCTAGCTTGCCAAAGCTCTAGTACATCAAGCACTTCAAGTTCGGAACCACCAGCGGCATAAAAGCCATAAGAAGCAGCAGTTGTTGCTGCAATAACAACTGCCCAGAACACCCTGATCAAACTATTTTGCTGGAAAGTGACCAGGAGTAGGATGAAAATGGAAAACAGCCACAATATAGCAAACACGATAATTGTAGTGATATTATTGGTTTCGATGAGGTATTCAAGCCTAAAGTTGAATCCTTGATTGGTAAGCAAAACAAATGCTAAAAGCGTAAGAACTTTCAAACCGACGCTTAATATGTGCTTAGATGAAGTCATGTTGTTTGAATTTTTAAAATTAGAATTTATTGAATGTGATTTTGAAGTTCAATTGTCATTTCATCAACAGCAAAAGGACAAAATGAATATTTCCACTGCTAAACGAAACTATAATTATTTAAAACCATGTTAGATTCAATATATTATCGTAATTTAACAAGAATGCTTGCTTGAATAACTTACAGCAGGCCCCTAATCACATTTCCTTTTCTCTGTTCAGCCATACTTCTTATCTGCTCATTATTTACACAACTTGACTATTAAGTCACACTGTATTTTGTAGAATTATAATAAACTCGATATGAACCATATCTCTTATCATCAACAAGAAAATCACCATAAATTGGAATCTAGCCTGATTGTGAAATTAGCATTATTCCTATCTATGTTTTTTATTTTCTCTATTCCCTGGGGAAATGCAGTCTGGGATGGCCTTACACGTATTTTTGGTATTATTGCGTTTGGAGTTGCGGGATTAAGTCTCATTACTCACGGTACCCATACTCGTTACAGTATATTCCATCTATTGGTAGCGCTCTTTGGTGTGTGGTTGATAATCAGCCTGATGTGGACCCCTGACCTTCTACGCGGGGAATTTCTATTAACCACCACTATACAACTCTTAGTGATCGCCTTTTTGGTTACGTTGATTCTTGATACCAAATTCAAAATGCTATTAATGTATCAAAGTTATGTTTTTGGCAATCTTGTCGGCTCAGGAATCATTATTTACAATTACTTAAATGGAATAGAATCAATATATTACCAACGATATGCAATACCTACTTTAGACATTGATGGTCAGTCAATAATGCTGACATTGGCTATACCCATGGCTGCTTATTTGACAACTAAATTCAACAGTAAGCTTTTCAAACTCATAAATATTCTTGCAATACCAACGATTATTTTTGCAGTTTTTCTTACAGGCACACGTACTGCGTCTATCGTAGCTATTATTGGTGTTTTGTATTGGTTATTCACCTACAGAAATACATCGATGAGGATTAAAGTAACCTTTTTTATGTTATTTGTGGTGTCATTGATTGCTATTTTTTCTTTTGCGCCAGAGAAATCATTAGATAGAATTTATAGCTCTGGAGAATCGATAACTAGTGGTACTTTGAACAACAGAACGGTGATTTGGGGAGCTTCTATAGAGCAGTGGAAACAGGCCCCATTAATTGGTAATGGAATTGGAAGTCTTGCTTATGTACTCAGTACAAAACATGTTGAATACGATAGTGCCCACAATACTTATATCCATATACTGACTGAAAATGGAATTATTGGTTTAAGCATTTATCTGTTAATGATTATTAGTATAATCTACTATTCTCTGCAAACCCCTTTGTCAGAAAAGGCTTTTCTGATTTCCTTGCTTATGGTGATACTGGTGAGCCAGTTAACACAGCATACCCATTTTCACAAAGAAACCTGGTTTGCTTTAACCATGCTTGCTATACATGCTTATTTAGAAAGTAAACGAGCAATCCAATAGATGCTTTTTCGCCATAGCGGTATTTACATACTCGCAAAATTAATCCCTGGTTTAATGGCATTTGCGGCTTTAAGCCTTTATACCCACTTGCTTACTCCAGGTGAATACGGGGTTTACACATTAATATTAACTGGCACGGTATTGATTCATAATATCGCGTTTAATTGGCTGAGCTCAGGTACTTTACGTTATTGGTCAAACCAGGAATACAGTGATTCACAGTTTATCAATACACTCTCAACAAGTTTACTTCGCATATCATCCGCTTTACTCGTTATAGCCTTAATCACCCTAGCATTCTTTTGGGGTAACCCCGAATCACTTTGGGTAATGGCATCGTTTTCTTTGTTATTAGCTCTTACTCTATTTACCATTACTCAAAACCTGTTTAGTGCAAAAATTGAACCTGCTAGTTATGCCTTTTTAACCATATCATATTCAATTTTCTCACTATTGTTAGGTGGACTTTTTTCGTATATGGGTTATGGCGCAACCGGGGTAATTTTTGGTATCGCTTTGGGTACGTCAATTCCAGCATTATTTGTCTTCAAAAGACTGTGGCTACCCTTTAAAAAGAGTGATTTCAATAAACCATTATTCAAACGTTTATTAACCTATGGAATACCTTTAGCGGCAGCAGCACTGGTTGAAGAGATCACTAAAGTATCCGACCGTTTTATGTTGGCAGGTATACAAGGGAAGGATCAAGCTGGCCTTTATGCTGTAGGTTATGATTTATCTGGCAATTCAATTTTAATGATCATGTCTGCGATAAATATCGCCGCTTACCCTGTAATAATCAAACTATTGGATAACGAAGGTGTAAAAGCCGCTACTGATTATTTTAGACATTATGTGATTCTGCTATTAGGCGTTTCTATTCCAGCAGTTATCGGGCTTAATCTTGTGGGGCCAAATTTAGTGCATCTACTTATCGACGCCGATTATCAAGAGTCTGTAATTTTTCTTTTACCGTGGATTACCACTGCGATTTTTCTGCTCGGCTTGCAGGTATTTTACTTTGATTTAGCCTTTCAACTCGGTCATAAAACTATCGCCAGCGTAAAAATAGCCATGGCTATCGCGGTTATCAATATTGGCTTGAACTATTGGTTAATCCCAATTATGGGAATACATGGGGCAGCAATTGCCACCATTTCATCGTTTGGTGTTGGCAGTATTCTTAGTGCGTATTTTGGCCGTAAATATTTCGCATTGCCCTTTCCCGCTATCGAAACAGTCAAGATCGCTATTGCAACCTTAGTGATGTATTTTTGCCTGTACTGGCTAATAGATACAAATGGATGGGGGTGGTTACTGATTCAGTTATCCCTCGGTGCGGCCAGCTACTTTTTAATGATGATATTGTTTAATATTTTAGATATTAGATCAATTATAAGTGAGCGGTTGAGAGGCTAAATCAAGGTAAACCTTCAGGAGAATTTTTTTGATCGACTTAATAACCATAGATAAACCGCACTAGATATTCCTTCTGAACCGTATATCATCGCCATTACCATTATCTGATAGCGCACTGCGATCAATGGATCAACTCCCGATAAAATCTGTCCCGTCATCATTCCAGGTAAAGATACTATCCCTACTGCAAATAAAGCATTGGTAGCTGGAATCATGGCATTTGCATATGCTTTATTCCTTGCTTCGATTTTGTCTGTACCACGATTCATCTCTTCAGAATATCGATCTGCTGCCAAACTTATACTATTGATACAATTAGAAAAAATCATACCACCTAATGGAATCATAAATTGTGGTTTGTACCAGGGTGTGAACTCTAACACCACCTGAGTCACCAATACCAATGTAGTCGCGCCACCCGCGAATAAAGCTATCAAAACATAGCCATATTGTTGTATCCGCTGCTCTTTGACAGTTCTTAATGCAATCCAGCCGGAAAGCATCATCATTCCCAGTAGAATCAACAGAATCAACCAATAACTATCAGCATTAAAAATATAACCTAGAAGATAACCAACAATAATCAATTGACCGAGCATTCTTAACGCAGCATAAATACCTTCTTTATAATTAAGTGACCACGAGAACTGAATAAACAAAACGACAATGACAGGAATCAATACCAGCATTAAAGAAAAAATAGGTATCGTTGAAATTGTCATAGTTGCATCCGGATTTATTAAAAAAGGCTTAGTTTTACATAAATTCTATTTCCGTTTTAAAAAAACAAAAACGAGCCGAACGCAGTGAAACAACAACGTTATTTATAACGTTGATACGAAGGAAAGGCTTAGCCGTATATATATCATTCATAAGTGGGGGGGTGTATTAAATCTAGATTCAAACATTTAACAACGCGTCTAACAGTTTCAAGGTCTATATTTTCAATCAGTATATATCAACACTCAACAAACGACTCTTTATCACTAATTTCACCCTATTCTTCATCTTAAACTATAATTTAAGGTGAGCCTTTGCAATATTAAGCTGTCTGAAGATAGTATTTAAACAGCTATCCTATACCCTATTATTATTTTAAAAGAACAGTTATGCCTTTTTTCCCATTTAAATATTTTAGTGAAAATTCACATGGCAAAGATTATGTGGTGGGCGATCTGCATGGAATGTTTTCTCTTTTAGAATCTCAGTTAGAAAAATTAAATTTTAATCCGGAAACTGATAGGGTATTTTCTGTAGGTGATATGGTAGACAGAGGACCAGAATCTTTCCGTGTCCTGGAATTCCTGGATAAACCATGGTTTTACTCAATTAAAGGAAATCATGAGATGATGCTTTTAGAAGCAAAACATAAAAAGACAACCTATCGCAGCTGGATAAATAATAATGGAGGAGAATGGTGGCAAGATATCGATATAGATACACAATTTGAAATTCGTAATCGAATCCAACAACTACCTGTTGCCATCGAAGTAGCCACTAAGGTGGGTAAAATTGGAATAGTACATGCGGATATTCCAGTAGGTATATCGTGGCAGAAACTTGTGCATGATATACATGTAGATAATGAGACCAGGGACTACCTGATGTGGTCACGCAACCGTTATAAATACATTCAATTAACGGGGGAAACTGAACGAGTGGAAGGTATAGATCTTGTCGTCATGGGGCACACCCCAATTTCAAAACCGATGAAAATCAGTAATTTATATTATATTGATACAGGAGCTTCTTATATAAAAGAGGAAAACCTGGGTCATTTAACGCTTTTGCAAATACACCCGGAAATTAATCTCTTTGAATATCCAGAGTCGCTTGACTAAAATTAAACTTTTGAAGTTTTAACAAATATTATGGCTTAATTTTTATCAACGCCTACGAAGTAGTAGCAAATAAAACACATTCAAACGTATAATCGAATCGTGAAATTTTCTGCCTCCCTCAAAACAATTCTTTGCACCGGATTTATTGCCTCATTTTCAGTAAATGACGCCAAACATATAAGCGCAGAAGAATATGCCTCTTGTTTAGTAAACCTGTCAACAAACCCAACAACCTTAAAGCCAGAATCTGTACAAACCCTCATTACTGATAAACCTGTTAAGGATGCGATATATCTTGAAGCAGACACCGGAAAAATTAAAAAACAAGGTATTTCAACGCTTAATGGCGACATAATCATTCAGCAAAACACAACAGTATTTAAAGCAGATATGGCAGAAATTAATCGTGATGATGAGCAGATTAATGCTCAGGGAAATGTTGTACTTTCTGATACTAACTATGAACTTAAAAGCCCATCTATTGAATACAATCTAAAAAGCAAGACAGGTACCATAAAAGATGCAAGCTATTCTGTTGGAAAAAGTGGACTCAGAGGAAACAGCACTGAGATAAAAAAAATCGATGAAGATCGGCTAAAACTGCAAAATGCCACATTCACAAGCTGCCCAGCAAACAGAGACAGTTGGCATCTGGCATCTTCTGATATTGTTTTAAATAATAAAACCCAGATTGGAAATGCAAAGAACGTCACATTCAATGTAGGTAAAGTCCCTGTATTTTATTTCCCATGGCTCAGGTTTCCGATGAATGATCAGAGGCTGTCGGGATTCCTTACTCCTAGCATTAGATTACAATCAAATGAAGGAATATCACTTCCTTATTATTTTAATTTAGCAGCCAATTATGACGCCACATTAAAACTAACAACCATCAATAATAGAGGGGTGCAGCTTGATAGTGAATTTCGTTATTTAACTGAAAAAAATAAAGGTACACTCGAATACGACTTCATTCCTCAAGATCAATCATATGATGATCAACAGCGTTACTTTTTCGACGTAAATCATCAAACCAAATTCAACGAAAAAACTCGCTTAAATCTTAAGGCAGAAGGTGTATCAGACGCCGATTTCTTTGATGACTTTTCAACTTCTCTAGAAACCAGTACCCGGCCTGCTTTACAAAGGCGCCTTGAAATACTAAGAACAGACAAGCCCTGGAGTACAAGTATTGCAGTTGAAGACTATCAAGTTTTGGACAGTGATGATGATCCTTATTCAAAATTACCCGAATTAAAACTTAGCTACTCACCTAAAAGTGGACCAAAAGATTTAAAAGTAGGATTAGACTCGGAACTGGTCTACTTCGATAAAGCTGATGAAATAAATGGTGCTCGAGCAGATATCAAATTTACCGCCTCGAAGAAATGGGGTGATGATTCCTGGTACTTTAAACCTAAGCTCAGTCTTGAACATACAATCTACTCACTAGATGATACTTCTTCTGATGATACTTATACCGATTCAAGTATTGACAGAACATTACCCACTGTTACCCTCGATGCAGGACTTTTCTTTGATCGACAACTTAAGAACAATAAATATACTCAAACCTTAGAGCCCCGCTTTTTTTACACCTATACGCCATATAAAGATCAGAGTGATATTCCGATTTTTGATACGGCTCTTACTAATTTTTCGGAGAGTAATCAACTGTTTCTAGAAAATCGATTTACCGGTAAAGATCGTATTGCAGATACTAACAAACTTACTTTTGCCGTTACCTCACGAATACAAAATCGAGAATTGGGAAGAGAGCTTTTTAAAGCCAGTATTGGTCAAGTGTTTAACTTTACTGATAGAAAAGTTACGCTTCCCGGGGGAACTATTTCAACAGGAACACGCTCTGATCTAGTATTGGAATTAAGTGGTAGATTGAATGATAATTTCAGGATGTCTACGACTGCAAGTTTGAATAATGAAGATAGAAGTGTTTCCAGTTACGATCTTCGCTTAAACTATCAGGACGATAAAAAACGTATTGCAAATATTAGTTTACGTAAACTAGATACCGAACTAGATCAATTAAGCATCTCAGGAGCGTTACCTATCAATGACAAGTGGTCGATGGTAGGTAGTTTTGATCAAGACTTGAAAAATAATAGAAATCTGGAAACGCTTGTAGGGGTTGAATATCAAGATTGCTGCTGGAAAACCAGACTAGTAGTGAAACGTTATCTTACATCAGATAATATAAGCTATGAGAACCCAGTTTTTCTGGAATTTGAACTTAAAGGATTAGGAAATATTGGCAAAAGCGCTACAAGCCAAATTAAGGAAAAAATATACGGATATGACGATTTTTAACAAACTAGTAAGATCATCTCATAAATTATTGCTTGCTCTTGGCTGTGTTTTATACGCCAATTCTAGTTTCGCTGCAGATCAGAATCTGGATAGCATTGCCGCTATCGTAAATAACGACGTCATTATGATTAGCGAAGTTAAAGCGGCAGCGATTAAAGCAAAGCGCTCGGATAAACAAAATTTATCTGAACAAACCTTGATAAAAGAGGCCATGGAGAAGCTCATTCTTGATAAAATTCAGGTACAAAGAGCAAAAGCTGTGGGTATAAAAATTGATGATGCAGCTGTTGACCAAGCGATGCAATCATTAGCAGAACAAAACAAACTTGATCTTCAACAGTTTAGAGTTGCCTTGATTAATGAAGGTTTTGACTACAAAGAATTCCGAGAAAATATTCGTGACCGACTTTACATGAATACCTTGAGAAAAAGACAACAAGGCAGCAATAAAAGTATTACTGAATCAGAAGTAGACGACTTAATTCAATCCGAAAGTTATTCTATCAACAAAGGTGTTCAGTACCACATCATTGATATTTTTATTCCTAATAAAAATGGCCAGTCCGTCAAACAATTTAATGCTAATTACAATCGAGCCCAACAACTCAGAAAGCAATTATTAGCTAAATCAACGATATCAAAAGCTACTCTTTCTAAAATGGGTGCCACCAGTAATGATCTTGGCTGGAAAGAATCAAGTACATTGAGTCCTGCGTTTATGCGTAGCTTGAGTCTTATCGGCGAAGGTGAACTTTCACAAGTGGTAAGAGATGAAAGAGGATTTCATATTCTTAAGCTCGTTGAACAACGCGGCGGTAAACGTACCGAAACGAAACAGGCACGCGTTCGTCATATTTTAATTGCTGCCGACACACCAAAAGGTAGATTTAAAGCCATTCAATTACGTAATCGTATTCTCGCTGGCGAAAACTTTAGCAAACTTGCCAAAGAAATTTCTGCTGATAAAGGCAGTGCTGAAAAAGGTGGAGAGATGCCGATGGCTAACCCTGCCATTTTTGTACCGCCTTTTGCCAAAGCAGTGAATTCTTTACCGCTAAATACCTTGAGCCAACCCGTTCAAACTAAATTTGGTTGGCATATAATTGAGGTTTTAGAACGTAAAGTTAGTGATAAAACAAGAGATACACTGAAAACTCAGGCCCAGACACTTATCAGTGACAAAAAGCAGGAAGAAGGCTTTAAAAACTGGTTAAAGAGTTTACGTGATCAAGCGTTTGTTGAATATCGCTTAAATCTATAGCATTTTCTAAGCTAGAATCAAATAGAGACAAGGCGTAAAACATTGCTATGAGTATTCCTCGTTTAGCTGTAACCTCTGGAGAACCCTGTGGTATCGGTCCTGATCTGATAATTCAGCTCACAAAAAATCCATTCCTTGCTGAATTAATCGTTATTGCGGATAAAAAGATGATGCAACAACGATCCGAGCAGTTGAGTATTCCTGTGACATTTACTGACTATGTTTCAGCCCTGCCAAGATCGGTAAACGCTGTGGGTGAAATCAAGATTATAAATACTCCCTGCGCTGCACCTGTTACTGCAGGAGTCTTAAACAAAGAAAATGCCGAGTATGTACTAGAGACCTTAAAAATAGCAACCAACGGCTGCTTATCCAACGAATTTGACGCAATGGTCACCCCACCATTGCACAAAGGTATCATCAATGAATCTGGTGTAGCATTTACCGGACATACTGAGTTTTTAGCAGAACTCACGCAAGCTGAACTACCTGTAATGATGTTAGCTGCGGATAATTTACGTGTAGCATTGGCAACTACACATTTACCATTAAAAGATGTTAGTGCCGCAATCACAAAAGAATCATTAACGCAGGTCATCTCAATTTTAAACCATGATCTGATCCATAAGTTTGGTATTTCAAATCCTCACATCTTGATATGTGGATTAAACCCTCATGCGGGTGAAGATGGTCACTTAGGCATGGAAGAAATAGATACTATTCAACCCGTTATAAATGCGTTAAAAGATCAAGGAATGAACCTTTCGGGCCCACTTCCAGCAGATACTCTATTTACACCAAAGTATCTGGACACTGCAGATGCAGTATTAGCGATGTTTCACGATCAAGGATTGCCAGTCTTGAAACATGTTGGTTTTGGTCATGCCATAAATATAACACTGGGCTTACCAATTATAAGAACGTCGGTTGATCACGGTACTGCTATAGATTTAGCGGGCACAGGAAAGGCATCATCCGGTAGCATGGTTGCCGCAATTAATGCTGCAATAAAACTTTCTCTTAAAAACAACGTCTAATCCAAACAATGTATCATATAAAAACCAATATAAAGGCTAATAATAACAATGGATAAAACCGGCTATTCAATTCGCCCTGCAATGTTTATTGGTTTAATACTGAGCCTTGGCATGATTGCAGTTGCGTTGTTTTTCCAATACTACATGGGCTTGGAACCCTGCCCTTTATGTATTGTACAACGCGTCATTGTAATAATATTGGCGGTAGTATTTTTCTTTGCATTTCTACATGGCCCTTTATCGTGGGGACGAAGAATATACGGGTTGTTGCTGACCTTTGTCAGTATCGCGGGACTTGCAGTAGCTGGCAGACATACATGGTTGCAGCATTTGCCCCCAGACAAAATCCCTGAATGTGGCCCAGGTTTAGAATTCTGGATGAATAACCTACCTGCCATTGATGTAATACAAAAAGTATTTCATGGCTCCGGCGAATGTGCAGAAGTATCCTGGACAATGTTTGGCTTAAGTATTCCGGAATTAAGTCTGATCGTTTTTTTCTTATTTTTGATCTATAGCTTGAAGTTACTTTTCAAAGGTAAATAGTAAACTTAAAGGTCACCCCCCTACTTTTAAGCACTTTCTTTGAAATAACGCGTTAGAAATGAATTCTATCAAGTTTAAATGGTTATTTGAAAAACCGGTTAACTACCCCATAATAACCACATTAACTACACACTAATTAGAGAGCGCACAATGGAAGAAATGGATGTAATGGATCGAATCAAAGAGGCTGTTGAAGGCAACGAAGTCATCGTTTTTATGAAAGGCACACCGCAACTACCTCAATGTGGGTTCTCAAGTAGAACTGCTCAGGCATTAATGGGATGTGGTGAAGAGTTTGCTTATGTAAACGTTCTAACCGACCCGGAAATTTTTCAAAACCTACCACGTTATGCTGACTGGCCAACATTTCCACAGGTATACATCAAAGGTGAGTTGATTGGTGGTTGCGACATCACGCTTGAAATGTTTGAGAAAGGTGAATTACAAACGATGATTAAAGAAGCTAAGGCGGGTTCCAAAGACGCTTAAGCGTCTAATCCTTATTGAAGTAAGTCATCTAAAAATCAATAAAAAAGGGAACAATTTGTTCCCTTTTTTATATCTATAAATTCTTTATGGATATACCCATTTGCATCGTTAGCCAACATTCCCTAAAATTTTCTTAACCGTTTCATCCTTAATCGAATAGTAAACACGATTAGCATCTTTTCTGGATGCCACAATGCCTTTATCTTTCAATAAGCATAAATGTTGAGATACATTGCTTTGTGTTGTTCCTACAGATTTCAAAATATCCTGAACACTTACTTCTTTTTTACCTAATACACATAAAATATTAAGTCTTAATGGATGAGAAATTGCCTTTAATGAACGAGATGCGTCCTCTAGATTACTACCTGCAAGTAAGCCATGAAGAAACTTGCATGAATCGTTATCAGAGCTATGCCCAGCCCCAAACCCAATATTATTGTACATTGTCATGATACTAACTCCGCTATATTAGTATAATATGATATCTTAATATACAGGATTTCAATTGTCTACTGATTTATCCATAAGTAATTTTTATTTTTTTAGTTATTAATAACTTACTGAGTTCTTAGATTAACTTTCAGCTGTCTAAATTCATCTCTTGGAACGCTATCAGGCGTGACTATCACGCTATATTTTGAATTTTTATTATCATCAAAGTTTAAAATAATTAAATAATTAGAATTGAAACTTTCTGGCAGTAGACTAACGCTTTTTTCTACATCTGTAGAATCCATCAAAAACCAGTTATATCTTGAATCTTGATAAATTGTTTTGACCGATTTTTTTGAATCCAGCCATATATGTAAATGTAAAAAATAATAAGCAGAATAGGTAATCGTAAAAATAACAACTATCGATAATAAAGTAGATTCTTGGACTACACTTAAAATCACTATGAAAGAAAAAAGATGGGGAAAAAGGACTAATACCCATTTTTGTGGTGATGCGTTAATTGAAATTGAAAAATTTTTATTAGGTAATTTATTAATCATAGAAGGTCTTATCAATATAAATCTTCAATATAAAGCATTGATCTATATTCCCATAAACGCCACCCACTTAGTATATCATCCACCTCTATTCTATTATATGCCTCTCTTGGAGAAACTAGTATGAGTCAATCAGGTCAACAAACTCCTGAATACTCTTTAGCAGATACAGAAAATATCCTTATGGAAGGATATTTGAACAGTATTAAAGATGGGCAGATCAGGGTTGATCCAGACCAACAGCAAGTGATTGACGAACTTCAGATCATTTACAATAAAATACTAAACACTCCCCCACCTATAAAACAGAAAAAGTCTCTCTCCAGCTTTTTTTCTAAATCGAAAAAAAAACCACCTCTTAATAAAATTCAAGGTCTTTACCTATGGGGAGGGGTTGGCAGGGGCAAAACCCATTTGGTTGATTTCTTTTATGATCAGCTCCCTATTGAAAATAAAATGCGACTACATTTTCATCGATTCATGCAAATCGTTCATGATGAAATGGGAACCCTGGATGGAGTTGCAGACCCATTAGAGCAAGTGGCAAAAAGTTTTGCCAGAAGAACCAGAGTCCTTTGTCTTGATGAGCTTCATGTCATCGATATTACAGATGCCATGATTCTAGGTCGCTTTTTTCAGCACCTCTTTGATGAAGGCTTAATTTTAATTACCACATCTAATTTTCACCCTGACAATCTTTATAAAAATGGCTTACAACGCGATCGATTTCTCCCTGCAATAGAACTACTTAAAGAAAATACCAAAATGGTAGAAATGGGGGGTGATTATGATTACCGCTCAAAAGCGTTAAAGGAAATAGGTATCTACTACTTTATCAATGATAAGGGCTCGGAAGAAATACTCGAAAAACACTTCCACCAACTTTCCGGCATAGAGTTATACGAAAATAGAAAAGATATTATTATCAATGGTCGCCTAATTCCGGTAAAAAAATTCAGTCCTGATGTCGTCTGGTTTGAATTCGATGATCTGTGTAATGCTCCACGTTCAACTGAGGATTACACCGAGATAGCCTCTTATTTCAAGAGCATATTAATCTCAAATATCCCCGTAATGGGAGCTGAATTAGACGATGCAGCGAGACGCTTCATTAATATGATAGATACCTTCTACGATATGCGAATCAATATCGTTGTATCAGCAGAAAAGGAACCAGAATCCTTATACACCGCTGAAAAATTAAAATTTGAATTTGTGCGGGCCGTTAGCAGAATTAACGAAATGCAAACCCGTAAATATATTACAAGTGGCAAACTAACTGATGACAAAAAGTTATAACAAAAGAAAGGTATATAGAAAAAGATAAGTAAAGACCTATAGTATGGATTCAATTGCTAAATTCATAAAATTTAAACATTTGTTCTATACTAAGTCGATTATTTAAAAATATCCGATTATTTAAACCAAAGGAAAAAAAATGTCTTGGGATGATCCGCGGCCAATGTCGCCACACATACAGGTATATAAACTGCCTATTACAGCTAAGTTGTCTATCTTACATCGAGGCACAGGCGGAGTGCTATTTTTAGGCCTAATCTTAATGATTGCGATACTTGTATCAGCAGCTTCGGGACCTGAAAGCTGGGCTAGCATGCATGCATTTTTATCTAGCTTTTTTGGTAAATTAATACTCTTTGGTTTTACCTTTTCTATTTACTACCACCTTTGTAATGGCGTTCGCCACTTATTCTGGGATATCGGTATAGGCCTAGATTTAGAGCACGCCCGCCAATCCGGTATTGGTGTTCTCATTGCAGGTGTTGTATTGACCATTCTTACTTGGCTTATTGCTGCCCTCGTATAAAGAGAGATTATAGAAATATGAAAGATTTAAGATCACCCCTAGCTAAGGTTAAAGGTCTTGGCGCAGACGGACATGGTTCTACAGAACATTTTTGGGTTCAACGATTAACAGCATTAGCGCTTGTTCCGCTTGTCATTTGGTTATGTTTCAGTATGGCTTTTTTGCCTGAAGCATCTTATGCAACAGTTATGACCTGGTTAGGATCGCCTTTTAACGCAATAATGATGATCACCTTAGTGATTATCTCGCTACAGCATGCTCATTTAGGCATGCAAGTCATTATTGAAGATTACGTATCGAGTCACGCAAAACGTCTAACAGGGATTCTAGTCGTAAAGTTTTTAAGCTATTTCTTAATGATCGTTGGTGTTTACTCGATTATTAAAATCACCTTGGGGGGTGTATAAGTGTCAACTCCAGATAACAAAGATATTTCAAATTATAAAGTGATTAACCACGAATACGATGTTGTTATCGTAGGCGCTGGTGGTGCAGGTTTACGTGCTACTTTAGGTATGGCTGCTGCAGGTTTAAGCACAGCATGTATCACTAAAGTATTTCCTACTACGAAGTCACACAACTGCCGCTCAGGGTGGCATGTCAGCAGCACTAGCCAATATGGGCGAAGATAGCTGGCAATGGCATATGTATGACACAGTTAAAGGTTCAGACTGGTTAGGTGACCAGGATGCAATTGAGTATATGTGTCGTGAAGCGGTTCCTGCAGTTATCGAGCTAGAACACTACGGTGTACCATTCTCACGTACTGCAGAAGGTAAAATCTACCAACGTCCATTCGGTGGCATGACGACTCACTTCGGCGAAGGCGTTGCAGAACGTACTTGTGCTGCAGCTGACCGTACAGGTCACGCAATTCTTCACACACTTTACCAACAGTCTTTAAAGCACAAAGCTGAATTCTTTATCGAGTACTTTGCAACTGATTTGATTATGGAAGACGGTGTTTGTAAAGGTGTAATGGCGTGGGATTTAACTACCGGTGAATTACACTGTTTCCGTGGTCATCAGGTTGTTTTAGCAACCGGCGGCTATGGTCGTGCATTCTTTTCTGCGACATCTGCTCATACTTGTACAGGCGATGGCGGCGGCATGGTATTACGTGCTGGCTTACCACTTCAGGATATGGAGTTCGTACAGTTCCACCCAACAGGCGTTTATGGCGCAGGTGTTTTAATCACCGAAGGTGTTCGTGGTGAAGGTGGATACCTAACCAACTCTGAAGATGAGCGTTTCATGGAGCGTTACGCGCCAAATGCAAAAGATTTAGCATCTCGCGATGTTGTATCACGTTCAATGACGATGGAAATTAATGCAGGTCGTGGTGTTGGTCCAGACAAAGATCATATCTTCCTCAATCTTCAGCATTTAGGTCCTGAAGTAATCGATGAGCGTCTACCGGGTATTGCAGAAAGTGCACGTATCTTCGCAGGCGTTGATGTGACTAAAGACCCAATTCCGGTACTACCGACTGTTCACTACAATATGGGCGGTATACCAACTAACTATCACGGTGAAGTGGTTACTCTGGAAGGCGATAATCCCGATACGGTTGTACCAGGTTTGATGGCGATTGGCGAAGCAGCTTGTGTATCAGTACATGGTGCGAATCGTTTGGGTTCTAACTCACTGTTAGATATTATCGTATTTGGTCGTGCAGCGGCGTTACGCGCCAAAGAACTTGTTGAAAAAGGTCAACCTCACCAGCCATTGGCTGAAGGTATCATCGATAATATTCTGGCTCGTTTCGATAAAACTCGTAATGCTTCAGGTTCAACTTCAACGGCAAGCATCCGCGGCGAAATGCAGCGCACCATGCAACAGTACGCAGCGGTTTTCCGTACTGGTGAGACGATGGAAGAAGGAACGAAGAAGATGAAGCAAATCTTCGATTCTTTCGCTGATGTTGGCATTAACGACCGTGGCTTAAAGTGGAATACTGATTTACTCGAAACACTCGAATTAGAAAACCTCTTAACACAAGCGATGGTCACTATCGAAGGTGCATTGAATCGTAAAGAAAGTCGTGGCGGTCATGCACGTGAAGACTTCCCTGATCGTAATGACGAGGAGTGGATGAAGCACACATTGGCCTGGGTAGATGAGGCTGGCAAGGTCAAATTCGATTACAGACCTGTGCACATGTACACACTTAGCGATGACATCGATGTTATTCCACCAAAGAAACGCGTTTACTAGGATACTTACACATGGCTGAATTTAAATTACCTGCTAATTCTATTGTTATGACTGGTAAAACAGTTAAAGCGCCTGCCGGTGCCACTAACATTAGAAAGTTTATCGTTTACAGATATGACCCAGATACTGGCGAAAATCCTCATACAGATACGTATGAAGTAGATATGGATAACTGTGGTCCAATGGTTCTTGATGGTTTATTGAAAATCAAAGACGAAATGGACTCAACAGTTGCACTACGTCGCTCTTGTCGTGAAGGTATCTGTGGTTCTTGTTCAATGAATATCGACGGCAGAAACACACTAGCGTGTACTAAAGCTATCGATGATATTGAAGGTGATGTGAAGATCTATCCACTTCCACACCAACCGGTGATCAAAGACCTTGTTTCTGATTTGACTAACTTCTACGCTCAATACGCATCAGTTAAGCCCTGGATGAGTACTGATGCACGCAGTACCACCAGATCAGAGAAAGACTACAGTCTAAAGAAGACCGTGAAAAGCTTGATGGTCTTCTACGAATGTATTCTGTGTGCCTGTTGTTCAACCAGTTGCCCAAGCTACTGGTGGAATAGTGACCGTTACTTAGGTCCTGCTGCACTACTTAACTCATATCGCTGGATTGCAGATTCACGTGATGAACACACTGGTGAGCGTTTGGATGAGTTAGAAGACACATTCAAACTTTACCGTTGTCACACCATTATGAGCTGTACAGATGCGTGTCCTAAAGGCTTGAATCCTGCTAAATCGATTGCAGAGATCAAACGCCTAATGGTTAAGCGTAAGTCTTAGACTTTGTTTAGACCTATCAAGTAATCAACTGATGAAAGATACACCTGAGTATTCAAAGCTACGCTGGCATTGCCGGCGTGGCGTTAAAGAACTCGATATTGTATTTTGTGAGTTCCTGGAAAACCACTACCCAACGGCTGATGAAAAAATCCAGCGTGGGTTTAGAGAATTACTCGACATTGAAGATCCAATCCTGTTATCTATGCTCATGAATTACCAAACGACAGATAACGAATTACACAACCGTATCATGCTAAAACTTAGAGATTTATTCTAATAAATCTTTGCACCTTGATACAAAAAAGTACTTATAAGTAGGGGGGTGTATCCCCCCCACTCTCAAAGACCTTCCAATGGTTTATTCTACATAATTAAACACATACAAAATTAATCTCGTTAAATTTATAATTTAATCCTTCTAAACACGTTATAAGTCAAATCCAACAATAATAAGTCATGTGATAATCAATGACACACATAATGAAAGGATTTCTAATGCGGATTTCATACATTATTATTCCCTTACTAGTTGGCGCTGGCGTTTACGGCTGGTACTGGAATCAATCACACCCCGATATTATTTCGGTAACTGTTACCACTGTAGAAAAAGGTAATGTAGAAGCAACCGTTGCGAATACTCGTGCGGGCACAATTAAAGCCTGTCGCAGAGCAAAGCTCTCTCCTTCAAGCGGTGGGCAAATCAGCGAACTCCCATACGAGGAAGGCGACTTCGTTAAAAAAGATGCGATGCTGTTAAAAATCTGGAGTTTAGACCTTCAGGCCGAAGTCGAGCATATCAAAAAGAATATCATTGCCAGCCTAGATACAGCTGAAGCAACGTGCTTACAGGCTGATATGGCAAAACGTACCGCGAATCGTGAATTACGTTTGCTGCGATCCAAATCGATCTCACAGGAAGAATACGATCTCAAATACACCGAGTATTTAGTACAAAAGGCTTCCTGTAAAGCAGCTAGGGCGAATGTAGATTCAGTCAAAGCGAGTTTGCTGGTAGCACAAGAACAATTGAAACGCACCGTTTTGTTCGCTCCATTTGATGGTGTAATTGCCAAAATAAATGGCGAACTCAACGAGTACGTAACGCCTTCCCCGGTTGGCGTACAAACACCACCAGTAATTGATTTGATCGAACCTGGATGTTTTCTGGTGAGTGTACCCGTGGATGAGGTAGATGCACCCAAAATTAAAACAGGAATGCCAGCACGTATTACTTTAGACGCCTGGCGAGGACAAACTTTTCAAGCCAATGTTACTCGTATCGGCACCTATGTCATTGATAGCGAAAAACAGGCACGTACGGTTGATATCGAATTAGACTTTAAAGATAAAAATCAGCTGACAGATTTACTGGTCGGTTACAGTGCAGATGCAGACATAATTTTACAAACTAACAAAGATGTCCTGCGAATTCCCAGTGAAACCCTAATAGATGACTCTCATGTTCTGCTTTTTAACCCTGAAACCAATTTGTTACAAAAAACCAAGGTTAAAAAAGGACTAAGCAATTGGAGTTTTACTGAAATAGTTGAAGGTTTAAAAACGGGAGATCGTTTAGTCACATCAGTAGGAACTGATGGTGTCAAAGATGGTGCGCTTGTAAAAGTTACAATAGCAGGCAACACGGATAGCTCAGATGATTAAAATGCGAGATATCTGCCGTTTCTTTGAGGTTGGTGATGAAACGGTGAAGGCACTTGACGATGTTACTTTAGATATAGCACGTGGTGACTATATCAGTATTATGGGAGCCTCTGGTTCGGGTAAATCTACTCTGCTCAATATGATAGGTTTACTGGATATGCCTAACTCAGGAAGTTATCAATTTGAAGATCAAGAGCTCACTACCCTTTCAGAAGAGAAAAGAGCTGCTTTTCGACGTGATCATATTGGCTTTATCTTTCAATCATTCCATCTGATCCCTCGCCTCACTGCTTCCGGCAACCTAGAACTACCGATGACATTAATGGGAATGGCTCCTGCTGAGCGTCGTAAACGAGCGAATAAGGTTTTGGAAGATCTTGGACTAGCTGATCGTGCTAATCATTTACCTAAACAGTTATCTGGTGGCCAACAACAGCGAGTTGCAATTGCCCGTGCAATGATTCTAAAGCCACCGATATTATTAGCGGATGAACCCACCGGAAATTTAGACACGCATTCTGGCACTGAAGTGATCAAGGTTTTGGAGGAATTGAATGCATCTGGTATCACCCTAATAGTTGTCACGCATGATTTAGAACTCGGTAATCGCGCGCATCGTCAAATTAAGATGTTGGACGGTAAAATCATAAAAGACCTGACCTCAGGAGAAGCCATCAAAGAAGGTATGGCATGAGAACAACGGATACTTTTAGATTCAGCCAAAACGCGATAACAGCCAACCCTAGTCGAACAGCATTAATTCTACTTGCGATGTCAATTGGCGTGGCATCTGTCATTATTCTGACTTCATTAGGTGAAGGTGCAAGATTATATGTAGTGGGCCAGTTCCAGACACTCGGTTCGAATTTACTTTTTGTCCTCCCTGGACGTAGCGAAACCACCGGAGGTATGCCTCCTATGCTAGGTACCTCACCCCGTGACCTGACTCTGGAGGATGCACTCGCATTAAAGCGCAGTCGCTCAGTGCAATACGTTGCGCCAGGTGTGGTAGGTGCTGCCCCTGTTTCATATTCTTCGAGAGAGCGCGAAGTGACGATATTCGGAACTACCAGTGAACTTAAAGATGCGCTTGATTTAAAACTCTTGAAAGGACAGTTTTTGCCTGCTGATAACCCCACTATAGCGGTCTCTATTTGTGTGCTGGGTGAAACACTTTCCCGAGAGTTATTTGAACATAAGAACCCCATAGGCGAATGGGTACGTATCGGCGAAAACCGTTTTCGTGTGATAGGTGTATTGAGCTCTAAGGGTCAGTCTATCGGCATGGATTTGCGGGATGCCGCTGTTATTCCCGTAGCAAGTGCGCAGGCATTATTTGATATTCCCTCCTTATTTCGTATCACCATTAAAGCGCGCAACAAGGAAGCACTCAATCGTGCAGAACAGGACGTACTCAAAATCATCCGGGAACGTCATGATGGTGACGAGGACATTACCATTCTTCGTCAGGATTCACTGATCAAGACTTTTGATGGCATCTTGAAAACACTCACCTGGTCGGTCGCCGGCATTGCTGCAATCAGCCTTATTGTGGCCGGTATTCTGATCATGAATGTAATGCTGGTATCGGTTAGTCAACGCAAAGAGGAGATAGGGTTACTTAAAGCACTGGGGGCTTCGACTCGGCAAGTAATGACTCTTTTCCTTAGTGAAGCTTTGATGCTGTCATTGTCCGGTGGAATCATTGGATTAATACTGGGGTTTGCAAGCTCGAGAATAATCAACTACTGGATTCCTGATTTCCCCATACAAACACCATTATGGGCAGTAATTTCTGCATTAATGGTAGCGCTTATTACAGGAATTTTATTCGGCAGTATTCCAGCAAGCAAAGCAGCCAAGCTCAACCCCGTCTTGGCCTTGTCAGGGAAATAGAGTAATAACAAATGCGAGCCACTGACTATTCCATACTTGCTTTTTCTAGTCTTAGGTTCAACAAGTTACGGACCACTCTGACCGCTCTAGGTATAGCTGTTGGTATTGCAGCCGTTGTATTGCTGACTGCTTTAGGTGGAGGTGTACAGGAATATATGCTCAGCCAATTCACCCAGTTTGGCGCAAACCTAATTACCGTCAACCCTGGGAAAGTCAGCACAATGGGGGTTTCTGGTGCGGTAATCAATAATGTGCGGCCACTTTCTCTGGAGGATGTCTAAAAGCTTACACAACATAAGAAATGTTCTCGCAGTCGTACCTCAGGCTCAGGGTAATTTGCCTGTTGAAAGAGGAAATCGAACTCGCTGGACATTTGTTGTAGGCGTTAACCATGAAGTACCACAAACTTGGAAGATGAAGGTAGCTCAAGGGCGCTTTTTACCTAACGAAGCACCCGAACAGGCACGTAATCTAGCCGTAATCGGCGATAAGATAAAACAGGAACTTTTCCCCCATAGCAGCCCTTTAGGTGAATTTATCCGTGTTGGACAGGAACGCTTTAGAGTAATCGGCGTTATGGAGAGTAAGGGACAAATTCTCGGTTTTGATATGGATGACATGGTCTACATCCCAGTGTACCGTGCCATGTCAATTTATAACCGTGAGAGTCTGATGGAAGTCAACATCCTCTATTCAGCCGGAACTGATGAAAAACTGATCGCTGAAAATATAAAACAGCACTTGATCAAACGTCACGGCACGGAAGATTTTACCCTCACAACTCAAACCGATATTCTCGACACTTTAGGTTCTATACTTACGATACTAACTGCAGTCGTTGCTGGACTTGGTAGTATTTCGCTAGTTGTAGGTGGCGTTGGCATTTTTACAATTATGAGTATCGCTGTGAATGAACGCATCAAGGAAATTGGTTTGTTACGAGCACTAGGCGCTTCGCGAAAACAAGTGACTTTAATGTTCCTTTATGAGGCAGGTGTTTTATCAGGGCTTAGGAGGAATTGTAGGGATGCTGTGTGGATTTGGAATAGCGTGGCTGCTACATACTTTGCTACCCGCCCTACCCGTAAGCATCGAATGGAATTATGTAATCCTGGCAGAAGTCATAGCCATCGTCACTGGCATGATCGCCGGTCTGGTACCAGCAAGACGAGCCGCGATAATGGAACCAGTTGATGCATTGCGAAGTGAATAAACGCTCGTATTCTAAAAACTATCCATAAGTGGGGGGGTGTATTTAAATCTCAAATAAAAACGACTACTATTAAGCAATGAAATTACTGCTTCGCTCCGCATACCTTTTTAGCCTGTTCATAATTAGCTCACTAAGCCTTTTCGGTGCCTACGCAGAATCAGTCCTGCTCCCATCAGACCAAGAAGTAAATGTGGAAGAATACGGATCAGAAGATAGTAAAAAACATCTACTCTGGCTTCCATCAGAACGTGGCATTACAAGCGAATTACAAAAATCCGTACTCGCGATTAGTAAACAAAACGATTTACACATACTTATGCCAGATTGGCATGATAGCTACTTTTTAGACCCCTCCCGCTCATCACTCGATAAAATACCGACACAAGACTACAAAGACTTAATCAAACATTATGCAAGCAAATACGACAAACTCTATATTGCTGCATCTAGTCGTGCGACAAGCATTGCATTAAAAGTAGCACACCAACTACAAACAGAAAAAACCAGCTCTATTGCTGGGTTTATTCTAATCGCACCCTATTTACAAATTCAAACACCCGAAATTGGCAACAATATCGAATACCAGGATATTGCCAAACATAGCAATCTACCGCTGTATGTGTTTCAGGCAGAACGCTCGCCACGCTTTGTGCCTTTACCACAATTAATCAAAGCACTAGAACAAGGCGGGAGCCAGGTGTATACCCATATTTTAAAAGGCGTTAGTGGAGGCTTCGAATTCAGAGACAATGAAGATTTAACTGCGGTTGATATAGAAGCAAAAAAAGCATTTCCGAAACAAATAAATAATGCACTGACAATGCTGGGCTTAGCTGAACCAGCCCCCCTAAAGCCCATTACAAGTTATGAAACCAACAAAGCCAAAAGACGACCCAATACTTTAAAAGAAGTGACACTTGCAACACCTGAACTTGAATTAAAAGACTTAAATGGAGACAACCACTCACTAAAAGACTACAAAAATAAAATAGTAGTAGTCAGCTTTTGGGCAAGCTGGTGCCGCCCCTGTATCGAAGAAATGCCTTCACTGGTTAAGCTTAAAGAAAAGTATAAAGAAGATCTGGAAATACTCGCAGTAAATGTTAGGGAGGAAATTGAAGTGATAAATACCTTCACTAAAACAATGGCAATCAACTTTCCTATTTTAAAAGACACCAATTCAGAAATCACAGAAGCTTGGAAAGTGTATGTGTATCCGAGTAATTTTATCGTCGATAGAACAGGAAAACTCAAATATGCAGCGACGGGGGCAATGGATTGGCAAGAGCCTGAAATCGAAGCTGTAATTGATCGTTTACGTCCTTAGGCCCAATCAAAAACCAAGGAAGTATTTAAAAAATGGAACGTGTATCACACTGGAAGTTGAACTAAAATATGCATCTAAAAATCTTTCATAATAAAGGGAATTTGAAATAATCAAGTATTTCGTACTTTTATAAAAAACTCGGCCGCAAACGAACCGAGTTTTATAACAAACCTAGTTGTATCGACCTATTTTCTTTCTCCTCATATTCGATAAGCTGGTCTCGTACATCGGCTCTAATAATCTCTTCGTTAGCATTACCTATTGTTTTTACAAAGTATCTCTGAGTCCATAACTTACCACCCCAAAAATAGTGTTTCTTAATCTCTGGATAAATCCTAAAAAATTCTCTTGCTGAAATACTCTTAATCACTTGCATCACATCACTTGGCGACATCTTTGGGATTCCTTGAACAACCATATGAATGTGGTCTTCGGGTAATTCTAGCTCAACTATATCCATATTGTAGTCATATCCCGCTTTCTCAATTATTCCCTTGAGAACACTGCGATAAGGTTCACAGAATACCTTGTGTATGTACTTAGGAATCCAGATAAAATGATACATCAGCCAATACACAAAATGAGCATTTCTTTGTAACTCCATAAACTGAATACCTCACAATGGAAAAATACCCATTGTAAGCTATCCAACTCGGGGCAAGCCACCCGAGATTTACGCTTTGCGGTTAAAAGTGCATTAATTTGATGTATTATTATAGTAGTTACCTTAACAACTCATTTTTAGTTTTACTAATATTTACAAGTTATTTTTGATAATTAAAGCTTATGTATTTAGGATTTAATTAGAATGAAAGGCAGACTCATTAGATTGCCCAGTGGCCTGATAATGGAAAATGTAAGGTACTTTTAATGTTAGGGTTTTTTTAACAAGCCCAAAAGAAATTCATCCTCAATATATACCAATTAAGCAAATAATAATTAATCGCCTAGAAATAGGAAATATTGCAAGATAATTTTTGATTAGGAATACCTAAGTGAATACAATATTGAAAGCCTGAGCTACTTCACCTGTGAGTTAGTCGCCTTATTAACTTTGAAATTTACTCATAAATATCTATTGGAAAAAACTCAGTAACTATAATCGCCGGGTGACCATTAACACGAATACGGTAGCTTCTAGAAATAATTTCTCCCTGCAGTGGGTTTAATAGATCATCATTCATAGGTGTTGATTTAATGCTGTTAACGTCGAAGATATCCCTGTAAGTCTCCACGCCTTGCTCTCGTAATAACTCACCAATACCAATTTTTCCCTCTTCTAATTGATTTCCTATGCGTTCAGGAAGGTGTTTAAGAGAAACTGTAGATCTAGCTGCTGCAAATACTTGTTGAGTATGATTCCCCTTTAAATAAACCTCGCGCTGTAAGATTTTGTCTTCTGCTTCTACTTCAAGGCCATCAACACTTTTTGTCAGAGTTTTTAATGAGTTATTTAATGGGGTTATGCTAATGGGTTCCCAAAACCATGCTTCAAGCGATTTCGTAACGGTTCCATCTGTAACCATCAATGTTCTTAAAAAGGGCGGAATCTTCTGTAGGTTAATATCATTACCATCATGAGATTTAATCACTGCATCAATCGTATAGCCAGAACTTCTAAAGTAAGAATTATTTTTCATTGTAGCTATTGTTGCTTCCAGAGTTCTGATAAAGAGATGAGACGTTTGCCCGTCTTTTTAAACTTTTCAATATCCTTTATTGTGGGCCAAGAGTAATAATTGCCACTCAAGCTATCGGTGCTATGAGGTAAAAGTTGTTTTTGATTATCTTTGATCCACTTCAAAGCTATTCTAATGCCTTCCTGAAATAATAAACAATTATTAAAAATAAGTGATTTGCTCTTATCTACATCAAAAGCACGCTGCATCAGTATTTCGCCCGTATCAAAAGTTTCAGCCATTCTATGCACGCTAACACCAATAGCTTCCTGTTCATCTAGCATTGCAAAGAATACTGGATCAACACCTTGGTATTTAGGAAGTAACGAAGGATGTATATTAATACATTGAAGTGCTTCTAATTCTAAAACCTGTTGTTTTATTAATTGATTGAAATGGCTACCCAACAAAAAGTCAGGGTTGACTGATTTGATGAAATCAACGGCGTCTGCATTATTAACATCTTTGGTATCGTGGATCGGAATATGATGAAATTCAGCTAAACTATGAACATCTCGGAGCGGCCATTTTTTGAATGAAAATATTGGCTGCAGCAATTTAAAAATATCTGTAATTATAAAAAGATAACTCGAATACCGAAAACCAGATGTTCTTATCTGTTTAAAGACACCTTTAATATGACCATATTGAGGTTTTAAAACACGCGTTGAATTTATGACACCTACTAACTCGATATCACTATCCGCTATGAGTTGTTCCATTACTTTGGATGAATAGATACTCGCAT
The DNA here is from genome assembly GCA_963807855.1 of uncultured Gammaproteobacteria bacterium. Taxonomy (GTDB): domain Bacteria; phylum Pseudomonadota; class Gammaproteobacteria; order Thiotrichales; family Thiotrichaceae; genus Cocleimonas. The sequence continues at coordinate 42,928 of CAWEEB010000038.1, forward strand.
ATGTGCAAAAAATAACGCTTTTCTTATTTATAGGCAGTTTATTACCGTCCTGTATTAGAACCATTGTCGATTACTAGAGTTTACTCATCTCTTCTACGAGGATATCGATGGTCTGTTCAATTTGTTCTTCTGTATGAGAGGAACAGATAAAGAAGCGTAAACGCGCCATACCTTCTTGTACTGCCGGATAAAAAATTGGTTGTACATTTATTCCATGCTCGAAACAAGCATTAGCAAGACGTCCTGCGATTGCTGAACTACCCGTTATTATTGGTATGACTGATAAACCAGCGCTTGAACCTACGTTCAATCCTTTCTCTTGCGCCAATGCTAGAAATTGCTGACCACGTGCTTTTAGGCTTTTAACACGCTCTGGTTCTCGGTCTAGTATTTTGAGCGCAGCTATAGCAGAAGCAGCCAAGGGTGGTGAAATTCCCACACTGTATAAAAATCCAGGTGCAGAAAATTTAAGGTGATCAATGAGGGCTTTTTCGCCAGCTATATAACCACCACAACTAGCTAAAGTTTTACTAAGTGTACCCATCCATAAATCAACTTCATGGCCATCTACACCTTCCTGCTCTTTAAGTCCATGGCCTTTATCACCCAGCACTCCCAAAGAATGCGCTTCGTCAACCATCAAAAATGCTTTGTGACGTTGCTTGATTTCAATAAAGCGTTTAAGGTCGGGATAGTCACCATCCATACTGTAAATACCTTCAATGACTATTAAAACGCGTTCATAATTTTTACGTTGCTGGAACAATAATTCGTCCAACGCTTGCCAATCATTATGAGGGAATGGTAACCGAGTTGCTCCAGATAATTGACCACCTTGAACCACACTATTGTGAATAAGTGAATCATGAAGAATTAGATCTTTTGGTCCAAATAAATAACCAATTGTGGTTACGTTAGTTGCATGCCCACTGACAAAAACAATACAGTCATCTACTTCATATATTTCGGCTAATGCAATTTCCAACTCACGTTGAATAGGCCTTTCGCCAGCTACAGGACGGCTAGCCGAGGCTGATGTACCATATTTATCGATAGCTTGCTTAGCAGCTTCTGAAACTTCTGGGTGTCCACATAAGTCTAAATAATTGTAACTGGCAAAATTAATATATTCATTGCCATTAATACTAGTGGTATTTCCAGCAATGCCTTCATGCTCTTTAAAAAACGGACTTGGTACTCCTAATTGTTTTCCACCCGCTTCTAAAATTCTGATTTGCTGGTAACCAGGAAACATATCAAAACGACAAAACTCGTCGGGTATTTTCGAATTTGATTGTAGGGATTTTCTTGTTCTTAATACATCACCATTCTGCATTTTAGCTTCAGTGACTTTCTTTAAGCGTTTTTCCAGCATTTTTTGAGCTAGTTGATCTTTAACTGATCCGCTTAAACCAAACAAGTTATTCTTTATAGGTTTTGTCATCCGTTTACTTTACCACTGGTTAATGCTTCATTGCATCTTCGATAAGCTTTTTAGAAAGTTCTTCAGCTTCTTTCTCCGTCATGTTTTCAGCATGACCATGGCGAGAAGCAGCGACAGATATACTTTCTTCATGGTTAGTTTTACTCATATTTGAATCAGAATCAGCATTCATGGTTTCATCTTCAGACTCTGATAATTGATCTGTAATTCTCTCTGCAATACGAACAATATTTGCTCCTTCTGTCAAAGCCATCACTGGTAATTTAACACCAAAGCGTTCTTCAATAGCCAGCACTAACTCCATACCCATCAATGAATCCATACCCAAGTCGAAAATAGATCTTTCTACGTCAAGTTTCTCTCGAGGTAATCGTAATATTTGTTCTATCTCATCCAACAATAGATCTACGACAAGTTCCTGAATCTCTGAATGTCCCATATTAGCAATAAGTGTCTGAATATCTTCAAAACTATCATTATCCGAAGTCTTCACCATTCGCTTCAACTCATCATACTTAGGGGAATTAGCTGCGGGCATGACACGTTGAATCACCCCCCAATCAAGGTCAATTACCGCTACTCCCGCCTTATCACTCAATATGATCTTCTCTAACATTTTTAGTGCTTTATCCGAGTTTAGTGCTTCACCACCAAGGCGTGATTGCAAAGCTTCTTTGGTTTCTTCGTTTCTTGCCAAATAACCAACATCAGCTATTGCACCCCAAGCTACATAGCTTGCTGCAAGACCTAGTGACTTTCTGTAAGTTGCCAACGATTCAAGATAACTATTTGCGGCCACATAATTTGCCTGACCTGGATTCCCGACGTAAGTTGTAGCAGATGAATATAAGACAAAGAAATCCAAATCTATATCAACAGTTGCTTTATGTAAATTCCATCCTCCAAGAACTTTAGGCTGCATCACTTTTAGCAGTTGTTGCTGAGTCATATTTCGAATCAAACCATCTTCCAAAACCATTGCAGCATGGACAACTCCTTTTAAAGGAGGAATATCTTTTTGAATTTCAGTAACTAATTTATTTAATGCCTTCTGATCAGTAACGTCACACGCACGTGTGTAAACACTCACACCCTTATCTTTTAGTAATTTCAGTGTGGTCGTTGTTTCTTCGTCAGCTTTTGTAATGTTTGCACTTCTACTGACTAGTACTAAAGACTTAGCACCTTTATCGGCCAACCAACAAGCAGTTTTCAAACCAAAACCACTAAGACCACCGGTAATTAGATAACTAGCTTTTGAGTTGCATACAAGTTTTTTATCCTTTACAGGTAATGGATGAATTTTACCTTTAGGTATCGAGTTACCTTTTTCAAAGGAAACAACAACTTTACCAATTTGCCTGGATTGCTGCATATAACGGAATGCATCCTCAATTCGATTAGCCGGGAAAGCTCTATAAGGCATCGGCCTTAAACTACCGTCAGCAAAAAGTTTCATCATTTCTTTAAACAGTCGATTTGCTAATTCAGGTCTTTCAATTAGTAACTGATCTGCGTCTAGACCGAAGTAAGAGATATTATTTCTAAATGGCCTCAAGCCAACTTTGCTATTCTCATAGAAATCACGTTTACCTAGCTCCAGGAATCGACCAAAAGGTTTCAATACAGAAAGATTCCTTGTTATTGCTTCACCTGCTAAAGAATTTAATACAATATCAATGCCTGAACCGTTTGTAATTTCCATTATCTCATCAGCAAAGGCTAAAGACCTGGAGTCCATTACATGGTCAGCACCTAATAAACGCACAAAATCTCTTTTTTCATCACTTCCAGCTGTCGCGAAAATTTCTGCACCACAATATCTAGCATACTGAATGGCAGCAATACCCACACCACCAGCGGCTCCGTGGATAAGTATTTTTTCACCTGGTTCTATTTGTGCTAAATGTTTAAGAGCGTAATAAACCGTAAAGAAAGTTGTAGGTATCGTAGTAGCTTCTTCAAAACTCCAGTCCTTAGGCTTATGTGTGATAGCTGTCGTTTGAGTAATTACCCTGGAACTAAAACAGGCAGGTGCAAATCCAACCACTTCATCACCAGCATTAAATTCTGTTACAGCACTTCCAACTTTAGTAACAACACCTGATACTTCCATTCCTAATGTAGGACCAGCAAAACCGTTTTCTACTGCTTCATCCGATAACAATCCCATCGCATACATAACGTCTCGAAAATTAAGTCCAGCTGCATAAGGTTTTATTTGAATCTCATCTGCCCTACAAAAACTTTCTGATAACTCTTGCCAAATCAAATTTTTGAGTTGACCTGGAGAACTAAATCTAAGGCCATAATCAGTATGTTTATTTGTTTTGAGGTTTTTGGTTTTAATCCTTGGAACTAAATCAGTTCTTTTCATACGCATGACATGACGTACATTTTTATTAATAATCACTTCGTTTTCGTTATTAGCTGAGCTTACTAGCATTAGCTCGCTAATTAGAATACGACTAGATATTTCTGTATCAAAACTTCCTTGTAAATCCATTAGTTTACATTCCAGCTCTGGATATTCATTCATGATAACTCTTCCAAGTCCCCATAAAGGTGCTTGTGATGGGTTAGTCTCAAACAAGAAATCCTGATTTTCTTTAGCTAGAGTTGCACCACCTGAAGTAACTATTTTCAATTGTGGCACTTTAGTTATTCCAGACTTTTCTAATCCTCTCAGCAGATCAACTGTACTACTACATCTTAAATTCTGTAGATTAAGGACGTTGTTTTCAACGTCATTATGCCAGCGCAAGCCCATTAGATGAACTATCACATCACAACTCACATCTTGTTTTTTCAATGTAGAAAAAATGTGATCAAAATGTTCCTCTACTTCATCATTCGTTAAATCAAAATTCAATGAAAAGTGCATTGGGCCCAAACGTTTATAAGTCTCTCCAGTTTCGACTAGAATCACCTGGTGTCCCACTTTTTTTAATTCAGTGATCACTGAATGTGATAATGAATTTGAAATCTCATCATCATCTTTCAAAATCATCCAATTTTGGACTTCAATTGTCTCAACAGTTGTTTTTTCAATTTCTTCTGTCTGATTGTGACTGGCAATAACCATAAATGCGCCAAAATCACCTGTGGCTTCTGGCTCCACTAACAACTCTACTTGATCAAATCCTAAATCTTTCAAGTCTGAACGCCAAGCCTTGGCTGTCATCAAAAGCGGTGAAGGCATGGTTACCTCTGAAGTATGTATCCACCAATCAACTTGTAAACCAAAAGTCATGTCCATAAAACGATCAGACTGCCTTTCAATTAACAACATTACTCCTCTGGAAGAAAGGACCTTTTTAATATTCTCTTGTGCTTTTACACAATCATCAGATCGATATAAGGTGTTAGCTGCAATTACAATGTCGAATTTAGAATCTTGCAATAATCCATCTGAAATCTCCTGACTAATATCTATCTGCTCTGTCGATACAAAACTCCAATCTTCGAGAGAGAAACCAGCTTTTAACAATATTTCTTCATCATGGTGAATGTACAAATAATCACATTGTTCAGGCGGAAGCACTGTCAATATTTGCTGGCTTATCTCTGAATCATTTCCCCCTATTTCTAAAATTCTAAGTCTTCTATTTGCTGGCCAATCAGCCACAATTTCACTTAATATTTTTCTAAGCGCAAGATTCATACTTAAGTTACTTGGAGAGGCTCCACTCCAATGTTCCTGAATACTACTTTTACTTGAATACAATAAGTTTTTTGCATCAACTTTATTTTGTAATACATCAGCCAGATGCTTACCGCACCGACCTAACAGCATTAGTTCTGGAAGATAATCAGGTGAATCGCCAAGCACAGACAACCAAATATCCTCTGCAGACGGTAAATCACTTGATGCAACTAGAAGCCATTGATTATTCTCGAAAGTTGCCAACTCATCTTCTACCAATATATCAAGCAAACGTGATAATAATGGTAGTTTTACTGATTCAATATGGGCTTGCTCTACCAAGGACTGTAAAGTGAATTCATCACCCTTAGGGTTAAGACTTTGTATGGCCTGCCATGCAAACATAGATACCATTAAGTCAAATAAGGGTAAGACTTCTTGATAATGCCTATCTCTTTGTAAAGTAGACTCATGACTCTTCAAAAACTCAACAGCATTGGCGACTAAAGCAGCCGGTTCTGCAACAGGGGAAGCTTTGGTATTATCTTTTAATGGCATTAATAACGGTTGAAATTCATAACTAGCAGGTAGCAAAGCTGCACTACGCATCAACTGTACACCTCTAAAACGACAGCTTTTTAATTCAACTAAAACAGTTCCTTCAGAATCGAGTAATAAGTAATCAGCTACCACAGACTGAGGACTTTGTTTGGTCACATTTACAAATAAATATGAAAGCTTTTCTATTGACGAGGAATAATAATAGAGCTTGCCTATCTGAACAGGTATTAATGCTGCTTGATTTCCGCTTTCAATCTTGTTTGAAAAAATATCGACTAGAACCTGAAAACCAGCATCAAGTAAAGCAGGATGAAGCAGATAAGAAGAATTATCTATACTTAACTGATTCCCATTTTTAATTTTAGCTAAAGCACTAAGTGATGACACCCAGACTTCTTCAACTCCTTGAAAGGTAGGACCGTAACTCAAACCAACAGACTCGGTCAGTTTATAATGACCAATAGAAGAAATTGTATGATTTGTATTGCCAATATAACTGTTTAACGCATAGTTTTCAGGTTGCTTCTTATTAGTTTTACCTAGCAGCCTTCCAACAACATTTTCTGACCATGAACTTTCGCTCAGACGATCACGGCTAGTTATTGTGAAACTGCCGTCTTTTGGAAATAAGTTAAAACGTAAAGATTTTCCATGATCCAATACTATCGGAGATCTAATCTCTAAATTTTCTATCTCCCACTGTTGTTTATGATCGCCATCATCAGTAGCAAACCATTCTTTAGATGCAGCAAGTGCCATCTCAACGAAAGCAGCCGCAGGCATTACTGCACCACCATCAACAACGTGATCATTCAAATAAGGAAGAATTTCTATATCTACTTGATTTTCCCAGCAAGCTTCATGATTGTTCAAACGATACCCTAAAAGCGGATGTACCCTATCTCTATTTACAAGATCTATGCCCTCTGCCGTTAAAGTGTACCAATGTTTCTCTCTCTGCCAGGGATAATGAGGCAAATCAACAAACTGTTCAGCTTTTATAGGGAACATTGCATTTTCATCTAAAATACATCCCGCCAGATAACAACTATAAAGTGAGCTAAGTAATCCAGTTTTAGTTTCTCCTTGGCGTTTTATAGTTGCTAACGATATTGATGAAATATCCTTATCTCTGCTACATTCATTAACATAAGTTCGTAAAACTGGATGAGGTCCTATTTCAAGGTAAACTAAATATCCTTCATCCAGCATATTTTCCATTGCACTTGCAAACAGAACAGGTTTGCGAATATTTTCCCACCAATAATTAGCAGTTAACTCTTGACCTTTACATTTTTCACCGCTAACTGTTGAGAAAAAATCAATATTAGTTTTTTGAGGCATTAAATCTATAAGAGAAGTCTTAATTTCATCTTTGACAGGATCCATAGCTTTACTATGAAATGCATAATCCAGATCTAGTAATCTACAGAATACACTCTTCTCTTTTAAGTGATTTTCTATCAGTTGCAGTGACTTTAAAGAACCAGAAAGTGTGACTGATTTTGGACTATTAATACCAGCAATTGACACATCACTTTCAAGCATAAGTTCTTCTATTAATTCTATAGCATCAGATTCGTTAATAGCCGCCGCAGCCATTCGTCCCATTCCACTAGTCTTACCTTGAGCATGGCTACGCCTATAAATAACCTCAGTTGCCTGAGCTAGATCTAAAGCACCGGAAGCCCATGCAGCAGCAACTTCACCAACACTATGACCAATAACAGCATCTGCTTTTAAACCTTTAGCTTCAAGTACTTTAATCACGCCTACTTGCAAGGCAAACAACAAAGGTTGTGCAACTTCTGTTAAATGAAGCTTTGAATCTTCTTCAGAAGCCTTAAATTCATCAATTAAAGAAATATCATCATAAACATTAATCAGTTTGTTTATTTTCAATACCGTTTCAAGAAAAACAGGCTCTTTATCTAATAGTTCGCAACCCATTCCTTGCCACTGCGATCCATTGCCAGAGAAGACTAGTGCAAGTTTTACAGCCCCACTACTATTAAGGGAATTTTTATTTTGAACTTCTACTTTAGTACCCGCTGTTGCACCGGTATGTATTTCACCTTGAGAATAAGCATGCAAACACTCTATTACTTCTTCTACTGTGTCTGCATTTATCGCAAGACCATGATCAAAATTTTGACGGGTTTTAAAGGTTGAATATGAAATATCATCAAAATCATTACTTGCATGATGTAATAAATCACGATATTGCCCTGCCATTGCTTTTAAAGCATTTTCACTTTTAGCTGAAAGCAGAAGTGGCGAATGTGTCAGGTGCTGTTGTTTTTACGTTTTATTTTTTACGCTATTATGACTTGCCGAATTTTTATCATCTTTAGCTTTATATTCTTCAACAATGACATGTGCGTTTGCTCCCCCAAAACCAAAGGAATTTACACCCATTAGTAATGGCTTCTTTTTTCCTTTCAAAGGAGTTAATGAAGTAACAACGGATAAATTATCAGCTTCAAAGTCAATATTTGGATTTGGTGTTTCAAAGTGCAATGAAGGCGGTATCGCTCTATTCTTCAGACTTAAAATTACTTTTAACAGGCCAGCCATACCTGAGGCAGTTTCCAAGTGGCCTAAATTAGTTTTAGCAGAACCAATTGGAAGTGATTTCTTTCGAGGTCTTCCCAAAACTTTTGCCAATGCATTAGCTTCTAAAGGATCTCCCACAGCTGTGCCTGTTCCATGCGCTTCCAAATAGCTGAGATCATCTGGTTTAACTCCAGCCCGACTATAAATTGCCTCTAGTAATCCTGCCTGACCTTCAGTACTAGGCAAAGTGATGCCATTAGTGCGTCCATCACTATTTATTGCTGTATCTACGATTACAGCATGAATGGGATCACCATCTGCTTCCGCATCTTCCAAGGGCTTCAAGAAAAGTACAGCAGAACCTTCTGATCTAACATAGCCATCTCCGCTGGCGTCAAAGGCCCGACAACGACCACGTGGAGATAACATAGATGCTTTTGAAAACCCAACAAAGCCAAATGGATGAAGTAACATATTCACCCCTCCGGCTATAGCCGTAGGTGCATCACCATTCCAAATGGCATTACATGCTTGATGAAATGCTACTAAAGATGAGGAACAGGCAGTATCGACAGACACACTTGGCCCATGCAAATCATAAATATAGGAAATTCTGTTAGAGGCAATACTGGCTGTATTACCAGTCATTGAGTAAGGGTCTAGTGAACTTAAATCATCCATACGGCGATGCGCATAATCGGTACTTGCAATACCAATATAGACAGCGCATTGTGAGCCAGCGAGGGATTCGGGAATTTGCTTACCATCTTCCAGCGCTTCCCATGTCAATTCCAAAAGAAGACGCTGCTGCGGATCCATCTGTGCAGCTTCGCGAGGAGATATACCAAAAAAAGCTGCGTCGAATTCATCTACCTGTGGAAGCACACCTGCGGCAAATGTATAACTTTTACCAGGCTCTTTTTTATTCGGATGTTTATAAAAATCAGTTCCCCAACGTTCTGAACTAACCTCTGTAACAACATCTTTACCATTTTTTAATACATCCCAGTAGGCTTCTGGTGAAGAGGCTTCACCGGGAAAACGACAAGCCATACCGACAACGGCAATTTTCTTTTTTGCTTCTGACAATGAACTATCCTTGAGGAGATCTCACATCCTAAATATGTTAGGGATTCTACATGATAATGCACCTTTCGTGCATAGCTTCTGCAACTTAATTGATATCTAATAACTTACTAATTACAGCTTAGGAGACAATATCAGTATCTATAGGTTCAATAATCAACTTCTATGATAAATTTTCATAGGCAAACGTCCTTTTGGCCTAAGCGTCAAACGACATTCATGCTCTACCTTATTTATTTTGATCAAGAGACAAACTGAATTTTTGTGCCCAAATAGAAATTGATAACACAGATTCGATAATTCCAAAGTTTTTATCCCATCACACCACTGGACAAGTATAATAATAGAAAACTTTTACGTTTTAGACCCACTGAAATAATTAGAAAACACCCATCGCTTTTATCATGACTAAGACTTCTTTGAATCCCATGGAATTTGTGCTTGATATATAAATAGGTTTTTGCAAACCATCAAATTTGTTTTTATGAAACGCATTACCCTTAAAAGGGTAAAGGAAATTTAACTTATCAAAGGCATACCAGAATGATTGTCTGGTAAAAGGATGAAAGTTATCCAGTTCATTTTTCATGCCCCTTTGAAGGTAAAGAGGAGACATGCCTAGTGCAACAAACTGGACTCCCTCTTGCCTGAAAACCTCAATAGCCGATAAAATAATATGTACACTAGTCCCGTTTGGTACATCATCTTCATAACGATCCATGTTATGAAAGTAGCCAACTACTTCGCCATTTTTATAAATGGGATCAAATACTGCAAAAGCAATCAACTTTTCATCAAGATAAGCCCAAAAATGGCGCACACCTTCTTCTTTAGTAAAGCGTAAAGGGCGCACTAAAAACTCAATATTTTTTCCTTTCTTATTATTGAGCCATTTTTTTGATAAGTTTTTAGCATCATCAACATTCTCGCCAACTACTAGCTCTTTTTCTCTTACAACTACACCTTCGCGCTTACATTTATTGTTCCATTGTCTTAATTTTGCTCGTTTTTTCCCACCAAGATCAAATCCCTCAAGCAATATATCAGTCTCAATACCAAACTGATTTACGGTATAACCCATCTTCTCGAGTATTTTTGCGGGTTCACTGGAAACAGCTACAAAAATCACATCAGGATGTTTTTCTATAAAAGCTGTTATTAATTGCTGATAATCTTCTACCGCGCAAACAGGATCAGCTAGTACAATTTGGCGTTCTTTACGCGCCCAAATCCAGTGCTTGTATCGTGTAAAAGCAATATAACCCACCCCATCCAGAACGAACTGTTCCATTTGAGGCTCAAGGCCAGTATATGCCATGCAATTGCTTCCATATTGCCTGAAATATGGAAATAACTCAGCCCTTCCTTTAGTCATGTTTTTACCTGAACTGCAGCGTCATAGGTAACTTACCTTTAGGTCGCAATGTCAGGCGGCATTCGTGCTTTACATCAACGTCTGGAGATAACGTTAAACGAAAACGTTGCGCGATGATTGCAATCGCAAGTACTGATTCAGTTATACCAAAACTTTTGCCTATGCAAACTCGTGGACCTGCACTGAAAGGCAAATAAGTAAACTTTACAGGTTTTTTTGCTCCTGCCATAAAGCGCTCAGGAATAAAGTGATCCGGGTCTTTCCAGAATTTTTTATGTCTTTGAATTAACCATGGTACGACAAGCATTATAGAATTCGCCGGTATTTTTTTCCCCCGGATTTCATCATCTTTCAATGCTTGCCTTGAAAGTATGGGAACCGGAGGATAAAGACGCATGGTTTCATCTAGAATAGCCCGTGTGTATTTTAAGTTATCTACATCGGCATATTCTGGAATTCTTGCCGCCTAATACCTCATCAAGCTCTTGATGAAGTTTTTTCTCAACATCAGGGGACTGAGAGAGTAAATACCATGTCCATGCCAAAACATTGGCAGTCGTTTCATGCCCCGCCAAAAAAAACACAATCAGCTCATTTCGAATTTGTTTGCGGGTCATTAAATCCATTCCGTTTTCGGACTTATTGGCTTTAATTAGCTCTGCAACCATTGTGTCTTTATGATTTTCTTTTTCAGCAATGGAAATAATTTTATCTACCGCATTATGAATAGTTTTCGTGGCTGCTCGTGCCTTGCCAATTTTAGCGTTTATATTTGGCAACCAGTCAGGAAGTCCCAAAAAACTAGATAAAGCTGTTTGTTTAACGACGGATTGATAATCTGCAAATGCACCCACAACTTCGGCACTATTGGCAGCACCTAGTTTTTCACCAAACAGAACACGAGAAATCATTTCAGCAGCAAGTTTTGCCATTTCGGTATGGACCTCAATGCTCTTTCCATCTTCTCGTGTTTGCCAATTCTCGGTCATCTCTACGATAGTAGAGACCATAGCTTTGCTATACATCTGAATATGTGAACTATCAAATAAAGGGGTTTGAATTTTGCGTCTTGTTGACCAAGTCTTACCGTCACTGATAAATAGACCATCACCCAAAAGTGGTTCGAGTGCCCGCTTTATTTGAGGGCTTTTACGCTCATAATTATCTTTATTTTCAACCAGGACATACCGAATAATATCTGGTGAGTTTGCAACAAACACATGTTTACTGAGAATTTTCTGGGACATGAATTCTTGTTCAAAGGAATCCTCCTCCCACATCGAAAGCAAATCATTGTGTGCATAATAAAGAGATTTAAATGGGCTAATTCCTTTTTCATGTCGTTTGGGAAAAGGGGGTATAAATACGCTCATTTTATTTTTGACCTTAGTTCAACTGATCTGCATCTTATTGCTAGTAAAGATATTAAACAAGAGACTTATATCAATTATTCATTTATTGAAATTTTAATTGAAACATAAGTTCCCCCTCACTTTTAAGAGGTTTTTTAGTTCTAAATCATGCCATTGGCTTTTACCATGGCAAATACTTCTTTTAGACCGGTACCATTGGTACCAGACATATAGACAGGATTTAATTTTCCATTGAATTTCTTTTTATGAGATGCATTCCCTTGAAAAGGATAAATGAAATTAAATTTTTCAAATGCATACCAAAAAGCCTTCCGGGTAAATTTATTATAATTAAGTTCTTGTGACAGACCTCTTTGTAAATATAGAGGAGACATTCCAAGATTTAATGCCTTAATACCTTCAGCTTTAAATATTTCAAGCGCAGACAACACAATCGTTGCACTAGTTCCATGCGGCGCATCCTCAGTTAGCCTATCAATATTATGATAGTAACTAACTACTTTCCCTTCTTTATAAATAGGATCAAATGTTGCAAATGCTATTAGTTTTTCATTTTGATATGCCCAAAAATAACGCACATCTTTTTCAGGGGCAAAACGCAATGGGCGAACTAAAAAACTGTATTCGCTACCCCCTTTGTTTTTTAACCAGTTTTGGGAGATTTGCTTGATTGATTGATGATCTACAATCTCAGCTATATTTTTTTCTACTACAACAACACCTTCACGTTTACACTTATTTTGCCACTGTCTTAATTTAGCTCGCTGCTTCCCCGCTAACGTAAAGTCATTAACGCCTATTTCAGTTTCTATACCAAGAATATTAGTTTGAAATCCTGCCTCATCAAGCACTAAAGCAAACGCTCTAGAGGCTTGAACAAAAATCACATCTGCAAACTTATAGATAAATGCGTCTAGTATTTTTCGATAGTTATCAGGATGACAAATAGGATCTGCAAGCACAATTTTGCGTTCTTTTCGAGACCAAAACCAATGCTTGAAGTCAATGTAGGCAATATAACCAATATCCTCCATAACAAAATATTTCATGGAAGGTTCTAGACTCGTATAAGCCATACAATGACTTCCATATTTTTCCAAATAGGGAATCAGTCTGTTTTGATTAGGAGACAAGTTATTACTCTTTATTTATATTCTTTTTTATTGTTACTAAATATTGGTACTAAATAATAGACGTCGACAAGCTTATAGTAACTAACCGACTTCTCTATTATCTTCGTCTTCCGCATCAATTGTGGATGGATGCCCTATCAAGGTTAGAGGCGCAAGTTCCTGTAACGCACGCTCGTACACGCGGCGCTTGAAGTATACAACCTCTTTCGCAGGCAACCAATAGTTAACCCAGCGCCAGCCATCAAATTCAGGTACATCACAGGCAGCTAAATCCACTGAAGAGTCATCACAGGTGAGTCTTAATAAGAACCAACGTTGTTTCTGACCAATACAAACTCTACCATTATTACAACGACGAACCATTTTATTGGGAAGACGGTAACGTAACCAGTCCTGAGTAGATCCTACTACCTCAACATGCTTCTCACGCAGGCCCGTTTCCTCATGCAATTCTCTAAACATTGCTTCAAGTGGTGTTTCGCCCTCGTCAATACCACCTTGTGGAAACTGCCAGGAAGTCTGGCCTATTCTTTTTCCCCAAAATACTTCACCATCGCAATTGGATAGAATGATACCTACATTGGCTCGAAAGCCGTCATCATCAATCACGATATTCTCCAAAACTATTAATTATGCCAATTCTTCCACATCGACAGTGAATCAGCAAATTTTTACCGATACAATAGGGGAATTAATCACTTTTAAAGCAGGAATCAGCATGGCGCTAGCATTATTCGATTTAGACAATACTCTTTTAGATGGCGATAGTGATTATGAATGGGGCAACTTCCTGGTTTCAAAGAAACTTGTTGATGCAGAAGAATATGAAAATGCGAATACCTACTTTTATGAGCAATATAAGAGTGGCACTCTGGATATTGTTGAATTTTCTGCATTTAGCTTTAAGCCATTATCCTTACGCAGTAGAGAAGAACTAGATTCATTGCACAAAGAGTTTATGCAAAACTATATTTTACCCAGAATTAAACCTCAAACATCTGATCTATTAAATAAGCACAGAAGCCTAGATGATACTTTAGTCATCATTACTGCTACAAACAGTTTTATTACACGCCCTATCGCAACTCACTTAGACATTGAACACCTGATTGCTACCGAGCCAAAAGTCATTGATGGAAAATACACTACCGAAATAGAAGGCACCCCATGTTTTCAGGAAGGCAAAGTCACACGTCTGAATGAATGGCTAAAAACAAATAAGGAATCAATGGAAGGAAGTTATTTTTATAGCGATTCAATTAATGACCTGCCTTTATTAGAAATAGTAGGCACACCCATTGTTGTTGATCCGGATGAAAAATTGCGCGAAGTGGCCACTAGACAAGAATGGGAAATAACTACATTAAAATAACACAGTATTAGGTCACCCCCCTACTTTTGAGTGATTTTTCATTTTGTTGTTTAAAATGAGAAAAAGAACTTATGCTTTGCTGAATAATATTACGTTTTTGTTGTTTAAAAACGTAAATAGAATTTATGCAGAACTATGAGGTTTTTATTTATTAAATGGAAACCTCACCCTTCGGGTCGTCGTCGTTGCATTCCAACGCTGTCTCGGCTTCGCCTCGGCTGACCAGTTTTTATAATCCATAAAATGGCGGCAAAGCAACTTCTGGCAATCCAAATTTTTCAGGATACTTCACACTCACGAAATATAAACCACAGGCGGGTGCTGTAATTCCTGCTTGAGTTCGGTCTTTTATTTCCAAAAGCTCTGAAAACCACTTCGGTGATTTATCCCCAGTACCCACTTGAAACAAACTACCCACAATATTTCTTACCATATGATGCAAAAAAGCATTGGCAACGATATCGACATAAACGTATCGACGATCACGAGTCACCCTGATTTCCTGTAATTCACGCATCGCATGTTTTGCCTGGCATCCTGCAGCTCGAAAACTACTGAAATCATTCTCACCCAGCAATCGAGTTGCGGCATCCTGCATAGCGATTTTCATCCAGCTGATCACGAAACCAGCAGACTCTCTTATCTAATAAAGCCGGACGTGTTTTTTGATTCAGGATAATGTATCGATAACGTCTTGAGAGCGCAGTAAAACGCGCATGAAATTCATTATCAACCGGCTGTATCCAACGCAGTGCGATATCATCTGGAAGATTGGTATTGGTTCCCATAATCCAAGCTTTTTCATCTCGGACTGCATCAGATTCAAAATGGACTATCTGACCAATTCCATGAACGCCGCTATCGGTACGACCTGAACAGGTAAGTTCAATTTTATGGTTTGCTACAGAGGACAATGCATGTTCAACCTCGCCTTGCACCGAAGGACCATGTGACAAACGTTGCCAGCCAAAATAAGCGGTTCCATCGTATTCTATACATGCTGCGTATTTCATTAAAATCTCTCTGATGACATGGTTTAAGTATATAGCTTTGTTTATATACTCGTTCCATCTTTAACCTTGAATACAGATTAATATCAGACATAAAAAAACCGGGCTATGCCCGGTTTTTTTACGTATTGATTATTTAGATCATTTATTAGCCATTATTATGCAGCAATTCTTCCGCTTGACGCTTCTGCTCATCGCTACCTTCTTCCATGACTTCTTCTAAAGTGCTTCTTGCTCCTTCAATATCACCCATGTCGATATACGCTTTTGCAAGATCAATTTTCGTTTCTACTTGTGTTTCTTCGATAACTTCAGAATCTGTATCCAGATCGAGGAATGACAAATTATCATCAAAATCTGCCAGTAGATTATCATCATCAAGCTTGCTATCAAGAGTCTCGCTAGCAGCTGCTTTGTATGCATGATCATCTGGCATGATTTTATCAAAGTCATCTGAATCAAGCTCAAGATTAAGGTT
The DNA here is from genome assembly GCA_963807855.1 of uncultured Gammaproteobacteria bacterium. GTDB lineage: Bacteria > Pseudomonadota > Gammaproteobacteria > Thiotrichales > Thiotrichaceae > Cocleimonas. Next base: position 58,962 of record CAWEEB010000038.1, read on the forward strand.
TGTTAAATCGTGGCTTTCAGCCATGTCCAAACCTTCTTCCAGAGAAACTTCAGAGAAGTCTTCTTCATCTAACAACTTGTCTAATGAATCATCATCCATCGAGAATTCCAGATCATCTGATTTGTCTGCAGCAACTTCCATTACTGAATCTTTTGCTTCATCAGTCACATCATCCATCGCATCATCAATATCGATACTAAAGTCATCATCTAGATCAATCATATTTGTATCGTCAGAATCTATGATATCAGTCTCAAAATCTCCTAAATCACCCACTTCTGCAACAGGATCAATACTAATCGTCTTCACCTAATATGTCGTCTAAGTCGAAATCTTCTAAATCATCTATATCAGTGTTTAAATCATCATCTAAGTCATCGAGTTCTGCCATTTCTTCATCAAAACTGAGTTTCTCAGATTCTTCCAGAATTGTGTCTTCGATCAGATCATCGTCCGAAAGTGCGTTAGCCATTTCGCCTACCACTTCTTCTGCCTTATCACCTGCAGATGCTACTGCTGTTCCTGCTACCATTGCGACACCCGCTGCAGCTGCTGCTACACCATCCGTCTTTGGTAAGGATGAACTATCGTATAATTTACTATCTGGAAGAAGTGCTTTACCCCATTCGCAGATTTCATCCCAGTAGTTTTGCTTATCAGCTGCATCCAGATCCAGGAAAACTTTAGTCGCTTCTTCAAATGATTCTTTTTCGCCTGCCGCTTTGTAATTTTCTAGCAACTTAGCGTGAAGAGCAGCATTATCTGGATAATTAGTGATCGCACGTTTGATTTCAGATTCAGCCTGGTCATGCAAGCCATATACTATGTAAACATCCGCTTCCTGAATCAAGTCATCTAGTTCATTATCAGATTCTGCAGATGCAGGCTCAGGATGATTCTCTTCTACATCAGTATGTGCATCAATGTCTTCATCGTGCATTACAAACTCAGATTCATCATTCATGTCGTTGTTATCTACGAAAGTTGTTTCGTCATTTGCAAAGTCATCATTTTGATCACCATGTAGACCATCATCAATCAAACTTGAGAAGTCCTCTACATCATCACCCTTAGATTTACGACGTCTCATATAGGCTAATCCACCCAGTAGAGCTAGTAACGAACCTCCGCCAACACCTAAGGCAGTTGGTGAGCTTATTATGCTCATGATGTCGAAAGATGACTCTTCGGCAACCTCATTCTTAAATGGAGGTGTAGGCTTAACTTTCGGCGTAACCGGCGCTGTAACCTCTGGTGTATTGGCAACTACTGCAGGGTCAGGAGTACGAATTATTTCACCGTTCTCACTAGCTAAACTACCTGCGACTTGTGCTTGAATATCCGTGCCTTGATTGGCTACAACTGGTTGAGTAGTTTCAGCTTCATTTTCAGCCTCTACAGCGGCATCCACTGTTTCTTCTGTGGTTGGCGTTGGAGCAGTTTCGCCATTCAAGTTAGCTTGTAACCCAGCTAGCTGTTCACTTTTAAGTGTAATTAAACGATTCTTTTTACGAAGCAAAGATTCAAGCTCAGAAACTCTGGATTTCAATTCTTCGTTTTCGTTTTGCTTAGAGGTTAAAGACTCTGTCAACATCGCTAGCTGTTTATTAAGTTCTGCTACAGAACCGTTTCCAGATCCCGTTGACGACCCAGCTGCATTGTTATTTTTACCCATTACTTCTAGACGGGCTGTCTGATTCGCTGACTTAGAACTACCTTTAGCTTTTGCAACTTGTTCTGCACGTGCTGCTTTCCAGGACCTAGCTTGAGCCACAATTTGTGATTTAGCTGCCCGGAGTGCTGTTGATCGAGCCTCTTGAACTGAAGGACGAGCCATAACAACACCCGACTTCAGGTTATTCATATTACCCTTGCTAAATGCATTACGGTTTTTCTCAAATAGAGCAACCATCATCTGCTCTTTACGAACACCTTTATATCCTAACTTTCCTGCAATCTTAGATAATGTATCACCACGTCTAACACGGTAAGTTCTAGTTTGTGATGCCTGAGCTACTCTAGTTGGTGCAGCAGCAGGTCTTCTAACCGGTGCTCTGCGAGCTGGTACAGGAGCAGCGGCTCTTACCACACGACGCGGTTGCTGAACTCTGCGTGGTTGTTGTCTTGCTTGAACAGCAGGACGAGTAATACGACCCTGTGCTCTTGGTTCTGCTCGAATACCTGCATTATTACTAGCAATCGCCGTATTGGGTCGCATTAGTACTGGTGGATCAAGAAGAACTGTATATTCTTTAAGGAGTTGTCCATTAGGCCAGCTAACTTCAAGCAAGAAGTTAAGGAAAGGTTCATTGATTGGCTGATTGGAACTAACCAAAATCACTGGACGGCCATTTTGTACAGTTGTTCTAAAACGAATACTGTTCAAAAAAGCTGGTCTATCAATACCCACTCGATTAAATACATCAGGAGAAGCAACTCTAACACGTAGACTTTTCGCTTCTGCGACGCTTGTTGAAAGCAAGTTAATTTTACCCTGGAAAGGTTGATTCAAACTAGATTTAGATTCAATCTCACCCAGGCCGAGTGCATTAGAAGCTGTTGGGATAGCCATTGCCATGCAGATGGCTAGACTTAAGGCTTTCTTATTCACTTGTTGTTTCCCCTTTTATTATTTTTATCAACATTCTGAATCCATTCATTGCTTCAACAAACTTACGAAACATTCCTGAGACTCATTACCCTAATCAGGGCTAATGGTTAGTTATATTTATTGTTATTAAACATTAACTTATAGTGTCCTTTAATTATTATTAATACTATGTAGTTAATGCTCCAGACCCCTAAACACTGGATACTGTGCACAAATATATCAAAATAAGCATGAATCAAAACTGAACGATCTCTTTTATTGTCAATATTTGTCATTAGTCAAAAAAAACCTGTCAGAAAGTGACAATTTCTGACAGGTTTTAACGTTGTAGCCCAGATAAACCTTATTTATATAAGAAGGCCATATTGAGAAACTATAATTAGATATAATCTCGAATCAGCACTTCAGCGATCTGGATACTATTTAATGCCGCACCTTTACGCACATTATCTGCAACAACCCACATATTTAAACCGTTAGAATGTGAGATATCTTCACGAATTCTACCAACATAGACTGGATCGTTATTGGCGCCTTCAGAAACAGCAGTCGGATACCCTCCATCTTCGCGTCGATCAATTACTTCTACACCTGGTGCATTCTGTAAGCAATTCAGTTGCGTACTCCGCAGTTATTTTATCACGTGTCTCGATATGAACTGCTTCAGAATGCCCAAAAAACACAGGAACACGAACGGCCGTCGGATTCACCAGAATATCCTCATCTTCCATGATCTTGTTTGTTTCCCAAACCATTTTCATTTCTTCTTTGGTGTAACCATTTTCCTGAAATACATCAATCTGAGGAATAACATTAAACGCTATCTGTTTTGGATAAACGTTTACTTCCGCCTCTTTTCCATTTAACAGCTGTGCTGTTTGACCTGCAAGCTCATCAATTGCAGGCTTACCAGAACCAGATACTGCTTGATAAGTACATACATTAATACGTGTGATTTTCGCTACATCATGGATTGGCTTTAATGCAACCAGCATTTGAATCGTTGAGCAGTTTGGATTCGCGATGATTCCACGATTGGTATACTCAGCTACGGCATGTGGATTAACTTCAGGAACAACTAATGGAATATCATCGTCGTAACGGAATTCAGAGGTATTATCGATAACCACACAGCCTTGTGACGCTGCTATCGGCGCATACTCTCGAGAGATTGCTCCACCCGGAGAGAACAAACCAATTTGTACTTTTGAGAAATCAAAGGTTGCCAAGTCTTCAACAACCAGGCTTTTGTTTCCAAACTTTACACGTTTGCCTGCAGAACGCTCACTTGCTAAGGCGTAAACTGTTCCCACAGGAAAATTTCGCTCAGCCAGAATTTCTAGCATGACTTCGCCTACTGCACCTGTTGCACCAACCACTGCCACATCATATGTTTTTGACATTTTCTATTACCTTATTCTTTATTAGACAAGTTATGCGCGAAGAGACGCAACGACTGCATCTCCCATTTCACTTGTAGTTACTTTAGTTGTTCCGTCTACCCTTCCTTCTACAAAAATATCAGCGGTACGTAGACCTTGCTTCAATACAGATTTAACCGCAGCGTCTATCTTGTCTGCCAACTCTGATTTATTTAATGAGTATCGCAACATCATGCTTACTGACATAATCGTCGCTAAAGGATTTGCGATGTTCTGACCTGCGATATCAGGGGCTGAACCATGAATCGGCTCATACATACCTTTTCCATTTGCATCTAAAGAAGCCGATGGCAACATACCGATTGAACCGGTTAACATTGCAGCAGTATCCGACAAAATATCACCGAACATATTTCCCGTTACCATTACGTCGAATTGTTTAGGGTCTTTCACTAACTGCATTGATGCGTTATCCACATACATATGACTCACTTCAACTTCTGGGTATTCCTTCGCTACACGATCAATCACTTCGTGCCATAACTCCATGACTTCAAGTACGTTTGCTTTATCCACAGAACAAAGACGCTTGTTACGCTTCATTGCAATCTGGAATGCAGAATGTGCAATACGCTCAATCTCAGACTCTTTATAGATAAGTGTGTTGTAGCCCTGTCTTTCACCATTTTCTAATGTGCGGATACCACGTGGCTCACCAAAGTAAATGCCACCGGTTAATTCACGAACGATCATCATATCCAGACCTGCAACGATCTCAGGACGTAAAGATGATGCATCGGCTAGCTCTTCATTTAGAATCGCAGGACGAAGGTTTGAGAATAATTGTAGATCTGCACGAATACCTAACAAACCACGCTCAGGTCTAAGATCACGAGGCAACTCATCATATTCATAACCACCAACCGCACCCAATAAAATAGCATCTGCTTCTTTTGCTAATGCCTGAGTTGCAGGCGGATATGGATGACCATCAGCGTCATAGGCTGCTCCACCTATATCACCGTTGGTGATCTCAACGTCCAAACCAAAATCTGATTTAAGTGTGTCAATTACTTTGATCGCTTCTGTAACTATCTCTTTACCGATGCCATCACCGGGAAGCACTAAAATCTTTTGTGTCATATCTATATCCTGTAAATCCTATTAATTTGTGTTCTTTATCTGGTTCTGTTTCTAATATTAACCAGATAAGAAAAACTACCTAAAAGTAGGGGGGTGGCTTTTAAAGGCTCACCAAGAGCCAGAAAAGTCCATCTACGATTCCATAAAGAATCGTAGATGGACTATGTAGGAACTGGGTTTGTAGTCAGTGAGCCTGCTAACACCCCCCTACTTTTAGGCGCTTTTTATGAGTGTTTTAAAGAAACAACATTAAGTAAATAACCATGGTGCAGAATGTTTACGCTTTTCTTCATAAGCTCTAATCTCATCAGCATGCTCTAGCGTTAAACCAATATCATCCAAACCATTCAACATACAGTGCTTTCACACCGGATCAACTTCGAAACTGGTAGTTTCAGTATGCAAATCGTCTTTCTCGATCACTTGCTGTTTTTCAAGATCAATCGGTTAGATTGTAGCCTCCATTAGTTTCTGTTTCTGAAAATAACGATCAACTTTTTCTCCGATAAAACAATCGGTAAAATGCCATTTTTAAAGCAGTTATTATAAAAAATATCAGCAAAACTAGGCGCTATTACTACACGTATTCCAAAATCGTTCAAGGGCCCAAACCGCATGCTCACGCGATGAACCACATCCGAAGTTTTCACGCGCTAATAAAATCGACCCACCTTGATAACGCGGTTGATTCAAGACAAAGTCTTTCTTAAGCGCGCGCTTGGAATGATCCATTCCTGGCTCGCCCGCTTTCTGATAACGCCAATCATCAAATAATGTCGGGCCAAAACCTGTACGGCTGATCGACTTTAAATATTGCTTTGGAATAATCGCATCGGTATCAACATTCGAACGATCCAATGGGATAACCAAACCTTTATGTACTGTAAACTTATCCATGATTAAGCCTCCTGCCCTGATAATTCCGACCTTGTTAGCTCCCGTACATCGACAAAATGGCCTTTAATAGCTGCAGCCGCTGCCATGGCAGGGCTAACTAAATGTGTTCTTCCACCCTGTCCCTGTCGTCCTTCAAAATTTCGGTTTGAAGTCGAAGCACAACGCTCACCTGGTTCTAACTTGTCTGCATTCATCGCCAGGCACATAGAACAGCCCGGCTCACGCCACTCAAATCCGGCATCTGTAAATATCTTATCCAAGCCTTCATCTTCAGCCTGTTTTTTTACTAAACCAGATCCCGGAACAACCATTGCCAATTCAACGTTTTCCGCTACTTTATGCCCCTTCACAACAGATGCGGCTTCACGCATATCTTCGATGCGTGAATTAGTACAAGAACCAATAAAGATTTTATCAACCTTAATTTCATTTATCGCTTGCCCTGCTTCAAGCCCCATATATTCAAGTGCAGATGCGATACCCTGACTCTTAACGGCATCATCTTCAGCCGCAGGATCAGGCACTTTAGCGTTAACTGATAACACCATTTCTGGTGAAGTTCCCCAGGTTACTTGTGGCTCAATACTGCCAGCATGAATACGTACAATTTCGTCGAACTCCGCATCATCATCTGATTTAAGGTCTTTCCATGCTTCAACCGCTTTATCCCAAGTCTCGCCAGTTGGAGCATAAGGACGGCCTTTTACGTAATCGATAGTCGTTTGATCAACCGCAATCATTCCCGCACGCGCGCCGCCTTCTATTGCCATATTACAAACCGTCATACGACCTTCCATCGAAAGATCCATAATTGCCTCACCAGCAAATTCGATTGCACAGCCAGTACCACCTGCCGTTCCAATTTCACCAATAATGGCTAACACGATATCTTTGGCTGTTACCCCTGGACCCACTTTGCCGTCGACACTCACTAACATGTTCTTCATTTTCTTCTGAATTAAGCACTGGGTTGCCATCACGTGTTCAACTTCAGAAGTACCGATACCATGAGCCAAAGCACCAAACGCACCATGCGTAGAAGTATGTGAATCACCACATACAACCGTCATACCCGGTAAGGTTGCGCCCTGTTCTGGACCGATCACATGCACGATTCCCTGACGAATATCATCCATCAGAAATTCATTAATTTTGTATTCTTCGCAGTTCTTATTCAGTGTTTCGACCTGAATTTTTGCTACTGGATCAGAGATGCCTGCCGTACCATTTCCACGGTTAGCTTTAGTTGTCGGCACATTATGGTCAGGAACTGCAACAATCGATTTGGTACGCCATAGACCACGATTTGCCAACCTCAAACCTTCGAAGGCCTGTGGTGATGTAACCTCGTGAACTAAATGTCGATCGATATACAGCAATGCAGTACCGTCTTCTTCACGGACTACGTGCGCATCGAATAATTTATCATAAAGTGTTTTTCCGGACATATCATCAACCTTTTATTAAACTTTTATTAATAGATGGATAAGGAGTATTAGTTAAACAATATCTGCTAAACGCCCAATCCAACAATTATTCAAGCAAGTTTACTCTTATTATTTATATAACTATAATTGTAATTTTTCATATTTTTCATTCCGATTAGTTATATAGAATTTTACGTTTAAAGTTTATGGACATATCAGCATACAAAGCCTTCATTTCCGTTGCCGAATTAGGTACTTTTTCTAAAGCGGCTGAACACCTTTATATTACGCAACCTGCCGTCAGCAAACGTATTGCCTTGCTTGAAGTCCAACTAGGCAGCAAGTTGTTCGACCGTATCGGCAAACGCGTCATGCTGAATGAAGCGGGCCGCGCTTTACTTCCGATTGCAGAACGAATTTTGCAAGATATGAAAGAATCACAACGCGTTATCGACAACCTCAATGGACAAGTCAGTGGTGAATTATCACTTGTCACCTCCCACCATATAGGTCTTCGTAGATTACCCGATATCTTAAAACACTTTACCGAAAGCTATCCGCAAGTACGGTTAGACTTAGCGTTTATGGATTCAGAAGATGCGTGTCACGATATAGAAAAAGGTCATTTTGAACTTGGCGTAGTAACACTGCCATTATCAAATTCAACGCGTTTAAAAATCACCCCATTATGGAACGATCCACTAACGATTGCTGTTTCACCCGATCATCCATTAGTTGAAATAGCCCAGAGTAAGGAAATTAATATAGAGGAGCTCGCGAAACACAGTGCTATTCTTCCAGCGGTTGGAACCTATACAAGAAGTGTTATTGAGCAACCAGTTATACAGCAACAGAGTCAAAAACACGGTGGGCTGGATGTAATTCTGGAAACCAACTATCTTGAAACCATCCGTATGATGGTTGCAATAGGCTTAGGTTGGAGCGCATTACCCAAGGCCATGTTAGGGGAAGATCTAGCTGAAATTAAAGTAAAAAACTTGAAGATCGAACGAACGTTGGGCATTGTGCAACATGCAAGTCGCAGTCTATCGAATGCAGGTAAAGCATTTTTTGAGATACTCCAAAATCATACTCTTAACGAAAAATAATGCCCATACTAAAACGAAACTGGTATGTAAAATTTTGAAGCTCCGTTCGGAGAAAGATTTTATTCACAAAACCATTAATTTCAAGACTTCAATAATCTAACAGTCATAATCAATATGAGAATATTTATTATTTCCAGCTAGTATCTTATGTAACAAGAATTAAAGGATAATAGACATCAGCTTACTCCCTAATTTAATATCATATACTTACTATTTTGTACTACAGAGAACTTTTCATGCCCTGCGTCCTACTTATTGATAATGGATCACTCCGCGCCAACGCCACGCTGCAATTACGCAATTTGGCGGATACATTAACGCTCGAATCAGGGCATAAAATTCACCCTGTTTCATGCAAGCATTCGAATCGAATTCCTGCAACAGAGCTTGATGGCAAGCCAGCGAATACTTTTCGAGATTTTATCAGACAACAGCTTTCTTCTGGAGATACTGAGTTTATTCTACTACCCCTTTTCTTTGGAAATAGCAGAGCACTGACGTCATTCATTCCCGATGAAGTGGCACTTTTAAAACGGGAGTTTGGCACATTTGATGTGAAAATTGCCGATACTATCTATCCACTTCCCCAGGGAGAAACTGAACTGACTGCTATAATTTATGATCATATTATGTCTACATCATCCAAGGTGTATTGAAAAAAATGCTGAGATTAAAAATGTCGTGTTGGTAGATCATGGCTCACCCATTCCCAGAGTAACGGCTGTTAGACAGCACCTTGCAGAGAGCGTCAGAATGAAAATGGTGGATGCCTCTTATAACCCTGATGCTTTAGAAGAAGCAGTAATGGAACGTCGCGAAGGGAAGGAATACGATTTTAATGGTGATTTATTAGAAAACTGGCTCGTTCAAAAAGCTCAACAGGGAGAAACTCAAGCTTCTGTTATTTTAATGTTTTTCCTACCCGGTAGCCATGCTGGAGAAGGCGGAGATATTGTAGAAATTTGTGATGGAGTAATGGAACAATTCCCAGCATTTAAGGTTTCAATCAGCCCTCTTATCAGTGAACACCCAAAATTGATTGCTATCCTGAATAAGCGTTTAACGAATTGTCTTAAACACTAATTAACACAACAGCTCCTTATACTAAAAAAACACTTAGTATTAATTTTTTTAGTAGCTTCACTAGTTATTATAGACTTTTTATAAACAACTTATTTTGGCCCTACTATTTCATACTTAATGGACTTTTTATTATACGTAAAAAAAAGCGGACCGAAGTCCGCTTCTATAATAGGATTAAGATTTTATTGATTATCTCACCAAACCAATAATGAGAGTTTTTAACCAATTAATAGTTAGCAGACAATGAAAGTAAACCACTAACTATTTTCTCCTACCCCTTGCACTGAGCCCCAAATAATACTTAAGTACTTTTGCTTATGACTCAATTCTTGATTAAGAAAAGTTTTTAAAAAACTCGCCTCAAAATTTCTTTTAGTAACAATTGATTTTAGAAACAGTTGAATTTATTGTTCTTATTAGTAGTGATAAATCTCCCACCAGAGTAAAGAGTGAATTAACCTGAAAAACAATATATTTTCCTATTAACAACGACAAAGCTTATAAATTTTATTATTTGCTTACTTTGCTTAAGTCATAATATTACGCGCAATTACTTTGCTTGTAAAGTAATTTGTTAAAATATAAGGGTTGGTTTGATATAAGTCATTGTTTTAGCCTCATATTACTAATTTAAACGATAATCTATTTAACGTAAGGTTTTTAGTTAGAACAAAAACCTTAACCAAATGGAGTATGTAGAAGGATAACTGAATTATTTAATGAGTAAACCACGCTTATTCAGAAACGATAAGATATGCTCGCGTTTTTTATCTTGGACGGCTTTGGCAGTCTGCTCTGACCAATTAGAAACACGAGTTTTACCTGTACGTGAATAGTAATAAGCCCTCACCTGCAAATCATACCCTTCAACCTGAGCCTCAACCTTATCAAGCGCATAGTGATCCTGATGCAAAATGGTGGTAACAGGAAAGCGCGGTTTAACATCTGGATCTATTGCAGGCCAGCCTAAACACATGCCGAATACTGGATATACTTGATCGGGCAATCCAAGTAAATCAGATACTAATTGCGGATTATTTCTAATACCACCAATAAAAACACCTCCCATATCCATAGATTCAGCGGCTAATAAAACATTCTGAGCCATTAAAGCCACATCAACACTCGCAGCCAAAAAATGCTCTGCGTGTCCTTCCAGTTTGCCTGCACCCTGCTCTAAACAAGCAACTTCTATGCGCTTTAAATCTGCACAAAACACTAAAAACTCAGGAGCTTGTTCTACCCACTGTTGTCCACCCGCAGCCTCTGCAATCTGTTTTCGAGTATCACTATTGCTTACACGGATTACTGAGTAGGCCTGAATAAAGCTGGATGAAGCTGCAGCCTGGCCGCATTCAATAATTTGTTCGAGCGATTCAGTATCAATGGATTTATCCAAAAACTTCCGAATCGAACGGTGCTTCAACATAGTTTCTATAACTTTATTATTCATCTGGTCTAGCATGGTTTTATATAAATATTATTTACGGTTTATTTTAATTTTAACGCAATTCCCGATCCAAGTTTTAATCTGCGCTTTGCACAACATTTTCTTTCAATAAACCCTTATGAGTGGCAACGACTACAACTGTGATTAAAGCAGCACCAACTATATTAGCCAAAATATTTAATGGTAAAAAAGCACCGATAATGCCTAATATCAATAAGGGGTAATGCCAGATTTTTAAGGGTCCTTCTGCGTAGTTTTGAACCAGACAATTCAGTGCATAAATAGCAAATAAAGCAAAAAAACCAATATGTATGACTTGATACCAGTTACCACTAATCAAAGGTGTATATGCAAACATCAAAGGCACAATGTATAGACCCTTGGCAATTTTCCATGCTTGAAAACCGGTTGCCATTGGCGGTGACTTGGCAATACCCGCCGCAGTAAATGCAGCCAGGCAAACCGGGGGGGTGACATTACTGTCCTGACTCAACCAGAAGACAATTAAATGTGCGATGAGTAAATACATGGTTAATTGTTCTGCATCAACCAACAAGGGACGAAGAGTAATTGCCACTTCAAATGGCATAGCAGACATCAAATCCAGTGCTTCTGGCCTAGTCATTCCTGTCGCAATTTTCGCCACATGCGGACTATCGACCAGCATGAACATCGCCGATTTGGATGGATCAGCAATGCCTTGAATCAACTGATCGACTATTACCCCGTCCGCTAAAATACCCGCTAACGCAGGAGCACTCAGTATCGCAAGAATAATATAAGCAGCGGTGACTGGCAGTCCCATTCCCAAAACCAGAGAAGCCAACCCGATAAGCACAATTGCGACCACCATCGAACCCTGCGACCATTGCGCAATCATCAGTGAGAAGCTATTACCAATACCGCTGGTAACAATCGCATTGTTCATAATTCCGATTGCAACCAATAGAATACCGGTCAATATTGATGCGCGTATACCAAACATGAAAGCTTCTGCAATGCGGGTGGGTGTCATAACCGTGGGTTTAAAATCATCACGATCAAGAAATTTGCCAATTACAAATGTTGACCAGGAAACAATCACAAGCGCAGCAATCGCCCATGAGGCGGCATAACTAGGCGTAACGCCTGTCATTAATAGCCAGATCATCACCGTAAGAGGCAGGATAAAAGTTAAACCACCTGAGATGATCTTTCCTTTATCAATCACTAGATCCTGATCATCACCTACTTTGTATTTAACTGCTTCGATACGCACGATGAAAGCTACGGACAAGAAATACAAAATCGCAGGCACAACCGAAACCGCCACAATGGTTGAATAGGGAATTGATGTATAACTAGCCATGACAAACGCGCCAGCACCCATAATTGGCGGCATTAATTGTCCGCCTGTTGATGCCGCTGCTTCAACGCCACCCGCAAACCTGCCACGAAAACCATTCGACTTCATTAATGGAATAGTAATCACACCTGTAGAAGCAGTGTTTGCAATGGCCGAACCACTAATGGTTCCGGTTAAAGCAGATGACAGTACCGCAACAAATGCAGCACCGCCACGCACACGACCTGCAACTAACTTAGAACTTTCAATGACAAAATCACTGGCGCCTGAGACCACCAGAAAGCCACCGAAAATCATAAACAAAGTAATATTGGTTGAGGATATACTCGCCAAAATGCCGAACATGCCTTCATCATTAAATAAAGAGCGGAACATAATGTCATTGAGAGGCAAACTGGCCGAACGGAAAACACCTGGTAGCTGTTCGCCTAAAAACATGATGTAGGAGAGCGACAATAGGATAAGTATCGGGATCACCCAGCCTGAAACCCTGCGAGATAAATCCAGTGCAGCAAATAACAAAATGCCGCCTGCTAACCAGTCAATCGGACTAAATTGCCAGGACTGTCCGGTAACCGCTAACGTATCGTCATAAATCCTCGATTCCGAGGCTGCAACCCACAAGGCCGATGCCGCCACCAATAAACCATAAAAAACATCAAGCTTAACTGCCCATGGTTTATTTTTATTGGCACCAAAAGCACTGTAAATGGTAGATGCTAAAAAGGCGAAACCTGCGAAATGTATCGCATTCTGCCAAAGCCCGGGCTCATTGAGAATTATATTCGTGAGGATATGCCAAACACCAAAGGCAACAGCAAAAGCTGCAATAAACCATTCTAATGGTGTTTTAGTTTCTCCCCTTTTAATGTCTTCAAGCATTAACCATTCATCACGAAGGTTCTGCGAGGCAAGAATATCAAGGTCAGAAGTCCTGATCAGCTGTTTCTGTATCCTGTGTTTGATCAGTCATATATTATTTGTACAGAATATCTAGATTATCTTTAAAACTAACGCCATTCACCAACCAGTTATCATCTGGTTTATAAAACGTTATTTTCCAGTAAATAGCGTGATTTTTAAATTTATGTAGATAGTAATAACGTAAAAACGAGTCACCAATTTTCTGTTTATCTACCATTTCCTGACCTACAGCCTGACCAAATCGTTGATCAACAATAGGCCATTGCTTTTCGATTGTTTTAATAAGGTTATCCAGCTCAATCTGGGGTAACGGCCAATGTGGTTTAGCGACGGCCATGCCTTCGGTAAACTCTTTTTTAATAAAGTGATCCACCATCTTGTCCGCTAATGCTTTGGTATCAATCTGGTTTTTTAATTCTTTAGCATGAGCTATCCCTGTTAATGAAAAAAAAGATAGCGATAAAAGCACACTGAATAGCAAGGAAATTGGTAACTTCATTGATAAGACTCATTGTGAAAATTAGAGTATAGGATAGATAAAAGGTCACCCCCCCACTTTCGAGCCTTTTTTTAATATTTTTTTGAGAAGAAATCTAGTTGTAAAAGTAATCAGCTTTTAGGGCCGAACTCATTAATATCTAAAGTAAAATCTTTACCATCAGTTGCAACCCTGCCAATATTTTCTAAATATTTATAGGTCACATCTGCCAAAACAATATTTTCATCAAGAACATTAACGATGTAACCACTTTCAGCTAAATCTATAATTGTGATTCTTTTCTCAGGTTTTTTCTTATACAAATCAGACTCCGGATCAAGCACAAAAACATAGCCTTCAAGACGGCATAGAGCACCCTCGGCAGCTACCACTTCACCTAAAAAATGTCTGCGCGTTGAGCTATCGTAAAGTGCTCTGTAAATGACATGTACTTTGTTACTTTTCTCAATAATCATCAGTTTTCCCCTATATTAAATAACTATTAAATGAAGATACTAGGCCTTCAGGTGTTTACCTTGGCTTAACCGTTCTTTTTGAGATCTTTGCATGAGACTATGATGAGAGAAAAAAGAGCGTTATTTCACAAATTTTTCATAAAAACGATGGAAATAGCAAGGCTATTCGGCGAATTTTTAGGGGAAAACTGGGTAATTAAAGCTGTTTTTATCCATCATCATTCTCGTGTAAAAGTCTCTTTTATATAACTATAAGTTGCACCTTCTATTGTCTAATTATCCTGCTATCCTACCCCGTTTTTTATTGATGGCGTAAACCAATGGTGTTTTGCCTGTTTTGGATTTTGAATTTACATCAGCACCATTTTCTACCAATAGTTTAAAGGTTTTGAAATGTGAGCCACCAACCACATAATGCAATGGTGTAATCTGAAACTTATCATATTGAAGATTTTTTAAAAACCTTGGCAATTAAGAATAAAGACTTTCCAAATAAGCAAATGTTGCCAATAACCCCATTGCTTCTCCACCTTTAGGTCTACCAACGCGATCTCGTGTGTTGTATGCCATCACATCAAAATGCGCCCATGGAATATTTTCTGAAACAAATTCATTTAAATAAAGCGCGGCTGTAATCGCACCACCGTATCCTTCAGATGAGCTATTAACCATATCGGCTACCGAGCTTTCCAACTGATACCGATAACCTTGATGTAATGGCAACGGCCATAGCAACTCGCCGGAATCTTTAGATGCTTTCTGTAAATCTGCGATGACAGAATCTGTATTGCTAAATAAAGCGGGTATTTCAGTGCCTACAGCAACGCGGGCTGCACCGGTTAAGGTGGCGAAGTCGATAATTAGATCAGGGGTTTGTTCGCATGCCAGAGCCAAAGCATCACAAAGCACCACTCGGCCTTCGGCATCTGTATTATCGATCTCGACCGTTTTATGAGCACGGGTATCGATAATATCTCCAGGACGGTAAGCATCCCCGGAAATGGCATTATCAACCGATGGGATCAGCACTTGAAGTCTGACTGGTAATTTTCTACTCATCACTAAATGAGCCAGACCTAAAACATGTGCTGCGCCGCCCATGTCTTTTTTCATATTGCGCATAAATTTTGATGGTTTTAAATCCAGTCCACCAGTATCAAAACAGACACCTTTACCGACCAAGCTAAGCACTGGGTGTTTTTCATCACCCCAGTTTAGTTGTAGTAAGCGCGGTTCATGCTCACTGGCTCTACCTACTGCATGAATCGCTGGAAAGTTTTCTTCCAATAAGGCATCGCCTATAACTTCACTGAATGTTGCATCGTGTTGTTCTGCCAGCTCTTGAACCAAGGCAGACATATCTTCAGGCATCATGTGGTTTGCTGGTGTATTCACCATATCCCTGACAAGCGTAAAGGCATCAACAAAAGCGTTAACTTCATCTAACTGTTGTTCTTCTACTTGAAGTACGGCTTTTTCTTTGGGCTCCAGAAAATCTGCTTTAAAGAAATCAAAGCTATAATCACCCAGCCCCCAACCAATGCTTGCTTTTATCTTTTCATCATCAGACCAGCTAGCTGCCAAATGATATTGCCCGGCTGGCAGTTTCTTTGGCAGATCGGCTATCGACCACATCAATAAATCTGGTTTTTTGGTGATGTTTTCTTCTACTCCCACTAACACCATTAACATTGATCCATCAGCATCCGGTATAACACAGAACTGATCTGGCTTAGCTTCGAAAGCGGTATTGCTTACCCATTTAGATACGGTATCTGGGTATTGCTTAAGCATCTCTTGTAGTTCGCTGCTAGATACAGGATTCAATGGCGTACTGTTATTTTTTTCTGTGGTAAAGCTCATAAATTTCTCAGTTAAGTTTTTGTCTAACACTCATCAAACATTATTCAAGCGTCATCAATAAAAGGATTATAGTTTTGCTGGGGCGTATAATAATTGTGTGATTTCATTATAGTCTGGGTGTGATTCGCTTATCAAACCTCGTCTAATCAATAAATCAATATTTACCAGATTGCAATTAGCTTTAAAGTCATTAGTAGTATCCGTGATATCCGCCATTTCTTCGAGTGACATCAACACAAATTCATCGACTTCGCCATCGGTGTTCACGGGAGTAAAGTCTTCTGGCAACCATAAGTCATAATTAAACAGAGTATCGACGTTCAAGCCCCTTTTCCGCTCACTATGCGTTTCCCCGCGGTAATGAATTTCACTTACCAGTTCGGCTTTTGATGATAATGATTCTGGTATTGCTGCTTCTTCTGCTGATTCTTTAATAACGTTGTCCAACAAACTGATTCCAGCTGGCTGCCCACCTGCAACTATCTGATCAAGACTACCAGGCCAAAAAGGCTTGTCTTTAGCGCGTTTAGCTATCCAGATATAAACTCCATCACTTTTTTCAACGAGACCATTGATGTGTACACCGTAGCCTCTCGCTCCAAAGTAGCTCACTGACGCTCTTTCAATCAATAACGCAGGATCATCTCCATAGGTATTTGTGATAGCGTAAAGTTCATTTACCCAGGTATCAATAACACCTTCATTATGAAGTTGCTGCAATATTGGTTTTATGGCTTCACTTCTCTGTTCACAAGTATAAAAAGAAGGGTTAATTTTGAGGCACCCCTGATCAAGATAGAAAACAGAATCATATTGTTCTAGCTTTTCCACAAAGCTCTTAAGTACCCAACCAAACTGTACACTTTCTATTAAAAATGGCGTGTAGTTCAGTGAATTATAGGTATTGCATTCTTTTATGTGGTCTAGATAACTCATTTTTTATAATTATATTGCCTTGCTTATAGAGAGTGGTTAGGAAGTAGATAATAAAGTGATGCTAACTACGATGCAATTTGTTCTCTAAAGTCTTTTACAATAGCCATATATCAAATTGAAAGCGACCCCTTATCTTGAGATAACGTTGTTACAAAAACTCATTTTAGATATCAACATATAATAATTAAATTCGAACAAATCATTGTTCATAAATTCAGTTAACTAATTTTCTTGGAAGGACTCCCTGATGAAATTTAATGGAACTCTATCTATAGTTTTTGCTGCATCTTTATCTGCATTTTTATCTGCATGTGGTGGAGGCAGTTCTTCTAGCGTTTCATCAACTACAAACAATTCCAGTTCAACCACAAACAACAGTAGTACTGTGAATATTCAAGCACCCTCTGTAGTAGCTTTGCCCAGAGTGATCAATCCCATCAACTGGAAGAATTCACACCTACTCAATTCTCAAAGCAATACTGACCTAAATATAGAGGTGGTTGGTACTGAACTACTTATAAACATTGAATCCGATAACCTAAGCGTAGGAAACCACGTTCAGATCTATCTTGATACTGATAATAATGCTGGTACAGGTTTTCAGTTCGAGAATCAGGCATGGTCTAAAAGCGGAGTTGATTACATTATCGAAGACGGTTATATATTCAAGTCGACTGCAAGCGATACGACCTGGAGCTGGAATAATGATATTAGTGATATCTCTTACGGTGTAAGACTGGATGAATTGAACATCAGTATAGATCTCTCACTACTGGGTGATATCTGTAACAGCATCAATGTGGGAGTAATAACTCGTGATAATGACTGGGATATTGCAACTTTCTATCCTATATCCGCTCGTATGCAATCTTTTAAGGTTTCATATTGTTCAACAACTCCTGATGATACCGAAGCTCCTGTTCTTACTTTAACTGGTGCAAACCCATTGAACCTTGAAGTTGGTTCTATCTATAGTGAATTAGGTGCTACCGCTATTGATAATCTTGACGGTGATATTAACGCTAATATCCTTATAACCTCAAACGTGAACACTTCCATAGCTGGAAATTATACTGTCAACTATGAAATCATAGATAACGCATTGAATAGAGCCACCTCAATCCGAACAGTCATCGTTACCGAGGCAACTCCTGAAGGAATTACCGTTGACGGAAATGGATCGGATTGGGCAACAATTCCAGCTTTAGTGAGCTCATCTAATGGCATTATGAAAGTCACTGATGATGCTAAAAAAATCTACATTTTAATTAACGCTGAAAATCTCAATGAAAATACACAAATTTTCATGGATACAGATAATCAGGCTAGTACTGGTCTGGACCTAGCTTCACATATAAACACCTGGAATGCAGGTGCTGATTACATTCTTGAAAATAACTCTCTGGATAAATCCACAAGCAACTCACCACAATGGTCTTGGAATTATGGTATAGCTGATATTGAGTTTGCCAAAGTTGGTAATATTCTAGAAGCTGCGATTAAGAAGTCTGACTTTGAATATCTAGGAAACAAAATTCCAATGGCATTTATCAGTAGCGATGAAAACTGGAATATACAGTATCAAATCCCTGTTCAAGCAATGCCAGTTTATTCTTTACAGTTTCCTGCAAACTCAGATCAAGTAAGTGCCAATAACGATAATGTAACTGTTGCAAATTCTGGAACAATCAATATTGATGTTTTAGCCAATGATATTTCTTATTCCGGTAGTGCTCTTAAAATTCTTGCTTTACAAGCTGGCCCTGATCATGGAAACGCTAGTATTGAGTCTAATAAAATTAAGTATGTTGCGGATACAGGCTTTACAGGCATAGACACTATAACTTATACGATTATTGATGTTGCAACTGGACAGCACCAGGATGTTGCTGTTGTAACAATCGAGGTGTCTGCACCCAACAATAACGCACCTATAGCAAATGATGATTCAGCCAGTACTGTACAGAACACTCAGATAGCAGTGGATGTTTTGGATAATGATAGTGACGCAGATAATGATAATTTAACCATTACCATCATTGATCCACCCGTTAATGGTCAAGTTGTAGTATCTGCTAATAACACTATCTATACACCAAATACAGATTTCATTGGTAGTGATACCTTGACTTATAAAATCAGTGATGGAAATGGAGGTACTGATACCGCTAAAGTAACAATAACTGTAACTCAAGCGCCTAATAATGCACCTGATGCAGTAGAAGATGTTGCTGCCGTAGATTTTGATAAAACTGTCTTAGTAGATGTCTTGGCAAACGATACAGACCCGGATGGTGATACTTTATCGGTTCAGTCTATTGTTCAACCTTCAGTAGGAACAGCAGTACTCAATAATGATGGAACAATTCTGGTTGATCCGGATGGCAATATTGGCAGCATTTCAGTACTCTATACAGTCACTGACGGACGTGGTGGCACAGATTCGGCAACGTTAACGATTGCAAGTACTGACCCTAATGATGGAAATGATGCTTACCCGGATATTACCAATGAAGTAGTGACTACACCTAAAAACACACCAATCTTTATCGATGTATTGGCAAATGATTCTGATGCGGATGGTGATGTTCTGGTACTTGATCAGGTTGACCAGGGTGAAAATGGAACAACGAGTAAAGTAAATGGTGGCGTTTTATATACGCCTAATCCTGGGTTCACTGGTACCGATATTTTCTACTACGGTGTTCATGATGGTCATGGCCACAATGGTTCAGGTAATGTAACGATTACTATAACCCAGTAAGATCGAACATCAGCAGACCAAAAAAGCCAGGGAATCTCCTTGGCTTTTTTTTTGAAAGCGTGTTTAACTCAATCCATGACTAGTATTTATAAAAATGACCATATTCGTATAGAAGTGGAAGACTCAGAAATCCCGTGGTTAAAAATCTTTGCTCAAGATAACTGTAAAGAAATGACTGATTGCGACCAAGAAACCAAGCAACAGATTTGGACTCTCCTAGACTTAATCGAGCGCGAAATGCTGGACTATTTCAAACCCGAAAAAATTAATATTGCTTCATTTGCGAATTATGTTCCGCAAGTCCATTGGCATATCATGGCGCGTTTTAAAGATGATAGCTTCTTCCCGGAACCCATGTGGGGGAAAAGCAACGCAGAAGCTAATTTAAACTATCCAGATATGGATTTGTTTATCAAACAGCTTGTAGAGAAAATCTCTTAAACTGTTAAGGGATTTATTTCGAAGACAATTGCTCTTTCAAAAAGGTCATATAACCTTCCATAAATACAAAGTTCTCAGCTGCCTGTTTTACATCCTGGCCTTCAGCATCTAACTTATTCAACAAGTTCTCACTTTGAGTTAGGAGAAAACCCATCTGCTCTTGATCAAACAGCTGGGTAGCTAACGCCAAATCATCTTTTTCGGCAGATAATAAAGTAGGCACAAGATCATCATTCTCAATCGGTGATTCAGGGTCGAGAATATCAGCAACCAGTTTCGATTCGAGAAATGCAAAATTTGCTTCACGTGCAGCCTCTTCCTGATCTAACTCCTGCAATGCTTTCGCATCATTTCCTGCACCTTTACGAACTGATTGCATGATTACTGCCAGTAACTTTTTTATAGATTCCTGAACTTTGACCTGATCATCTGCAACGCTGACTGAAGCCGCATACAGCTTATCCAGACCATCTTTCACTTCAAGAATCACTTCACTGTCTTCGTTAGGTTTAAGCGCAATTGCTTTGGTCATTAGATCACGAAAATCAGACATGAACTGTTGCAGAATATCATGATCTTTTTTCTGGTTTTCCTGTAAAGAGTCACTATCTACTTCCGTTTGACGTGCTCCAAACAAGACATTATTACTACGACGAATTAAATGACGCTCGTGTGCACCAGGGTTTTCGCTAGGATAAAAAATCCCGTCGATTTTATCTTCCATGAAAAAGGTCTCATAGGATGGTTTAAGAGAAGACTATGCTAACATGATCGCGATTTAGATTAAGTATCACTATTGGGTCATAACATTGATAAAATTATCACCCCCCTACTTTTTATTGACAAATCGTTTTTGTTTTATAAAAACGAAATTGGAATTTATGCTTTGCGAGCCTGTTTTTTTGATTGGTGAAAGTTGAAGTGATTGCTCTAACATCTGAAAAACTTCCATGTTAATATTCCCTGCCATCCAGAAATGACTATTTAACGTAAATATAAAATGAATATCCAATCAGCAATTAACAAAGCTATTGAAAAAGAAAACCTCAGCATCGACGAAATGACTGATGTTATGCACCAGATAATGACCGGCCAGGCGACTGATGCGCAAATTGGTGGATTCCTTATAGCCATGCGCATGAAAGGCGAAACGGTTGAAGAAATTACAGCCGCTGCAAGTGTAATGCGTTCACTGGCTACACCGGTAGATTTAGATAAAGAAAAACTGGTCGAAATTGTCGGCACAGGAGGTGATGGCAGCAGCACTTTCAATGTTTCAACAGCGAGCTGCTTTGTCGTAGCCGCTGCTGGAGCACGAGTAGCGAAACACGGTAACCGTTCTGTATCGAGTAGCTCTGGTGCTGCGGACTTATTAGAAGCCGCTGGCGTGAATCTGGAGATCAATGCAGATCAAGTTAAGCAATGCGTTGAAGATATTGGTGTTGGATTCATGTTTGCACCAAAACATCACAGTGCAATGAAACATGCCATCGGCCCTAGAAAAGAAATGGGTGTACGAACCTTATTCAATTTACTCGGCCCTCTTACAAACCCTGCAGGAACTCCAAATCAGGTACTCGGTGTTTTCAGTAAAGACTGGGTAAGACCCATTGCAGAAGTGCTATTAAAATTAGGATCTAACCATGTCATGGTGGTTCATGGAAAAGATGGTATGGATGAGATAAGTATTTCCGCTGAAACCTATGTGGCTGAACTTAAAGATGGTGAAATAAAAGAGTACACGATCAAACCTGAGGACTTCGGCTTTAGCCAGAATCCTATCAGTCATATCCGGGTTAAGGATGCCCAGGAAAGCCTGGAAATGGTGAATTCTGTTTTGAATAACGAAAACAGCCCAGCCAGAGATATCGTCGCCTTAAATGCCGGTGCAGCAATCTATGTTGCTGGTTTAACCGCATCTCATAAAGCCGGTGTTGAACGAGCACTCGAAGTCATCGAATCGGGTGAAGCGCGTCAAAAATTACTCGACCTTATTAATGAATCAAACTCGTTTTGATGGAAATGCTCTAAATGCAAAATAATACACCCGATATCCTGAAGAAGATCATTCTTCGTAAAAAGCAAGAAATCGCTGAGCGTATCCAGAATCGCAGCATAGATAGTGTCATTCAAGACATTGAAAATTCGTCTCCAGTGCGTGGTTTTGTCAATTCAATGCAGCAACGAATCAATAATGGAGATGCTGCAGTCATTGCTGAAATCAAAAAAGCATCTCCCAGCAAAGGCGTAATGCGTGAGAATTTTATGCCTGCAGAAATTGCCAAAAGTTATGAAAAAGGTGGAGCCAGTTGCCTATCTGTTCTAACAGATATTGATTTCTTTCAGGGCTCTGATGAGTATTTGCAAGAAGCCAGAGCAGCCTGTGAGTTACCCGTTATTCGTAAAGATTTTATCGTAGACCCCTATCAGGTTTACGAGGCTCGTGCGATGGGGGCTGATTGTATTTTATTGATTGTCGCGGTATTGAGCGATGAACAAATGACATCACTTTACAACCTTGCACGCGAGCTAGGTATGGATGTCTTAATAGAAGCACACGATGAAGAAGAACTAATGCGCTCCTTACCTTTGGAAGCTACGCTTGTAGGGATTAATAATCGTAATCTACGCAATTTTGAAACCTCGCTGGATACCACATTAGACCTTCTTGAAAAAATACCTGAAGATAGAATCGTCGTCACTGAAAGCGGCATTCATACAGCTGAACACGTAAAACTAATGCGCGATAACCATGTTAATGCTTTCCTGGTTGGTGAAGCATTTATGCGCGCAGAAAATCCTGGCGACGAGCTAAAAAAACTATTCTTCTAAATTTTAATATAAGCAACTTAAAGATTGGCTGCTAATTGGTAACTCTTACCTATGTTCACTTATCCTGAAATTGATCCAATTCTCATCCATTTCACCGAAACTACTGGTGTACGCTGGTATGGTTTAATGTATGTGATTGGCTTTATTGCATTCCTCGTTTTAGGGAAAATCAGAGCCAGACGTCCGCATAGCCCAGTCAAACCTGAACAAGTCGATGACATCATGTTTTATGGTGCGATTGGCGTAATCGCTGGTGGCAGAATTGGTGAAATGTTCTTTTATCAGTTCTCAGAACTTATGGCTGATCCGATGAAACTTTTTCGTTTATGGGAACCTGGCATGAGTTTTCATGGTGGCTTAATTGGTGTGTTAATTGCCATGTGGATACTCGCCAGAAAATGGAATTTACGCTTTTTACAGCTGGGTGATTTTATCGCTCCGATGGTTCCTATAGGTTTAGGCGCCGGCAGGATGGGTAATTTCATCAATGGTGAGCTTTGGGGTCGTCCTACCGATGTTCCCTGGGGAATGGTTTTCCCACATGTGGATAATCAAGCGAGACACGCCTCTCAGCTCTATGAGTTTATAGGTGAAGGTGTACTGCTATTTCTTTTTCTTTGGTTCTTTTCGAAAAAACCACGCCCACTAGGGGCAGTCTCGGGACTATTTTTACTCGGTTACGGTGTTGCCCGTTCAACCGTAGAGTTTTTCAGAGTGCCAGATAATAGTGACTTCCTCGGAATCGAATGGCTCACACAGGGACAGTTATTATCGATCCCGATGATCATCGCAGGCATTGGATTACTTTTTTGGGCATACAAAAGTAACAATACAGATACTAAACCCGGAGCACCAAAGGGAGCTAAAGCATGAAACAATACCTGGATCTAATGCGTCACGTTTATGAAAACGGCACCGTTAAAGAAGACCGAACAGGCACAGGAACCAAGTCTGTTTTTGGTTATCAAGCACGCTATGACTTATCAGAAGGCTTCCCTTTAGTTACTACCAAAAAATGTCATCTGGGTTCTATCATCCATGAATTATTATGGTTCTTAAAGGGTGATACCAATATCAAATACCTCAAAGACAACGGTGTGCGAATCTGGGATGAATGGGCCGATGAGGACGGAAACTTAGGACCTGTATATGGTTCACAATGGCGTTCATGGCCCACTCCAGACGGTGGACATATTGATCAAATCAAAATGATCATCGATCAAATAAAAAACACACCGGATTCACGTCGCATCATCGTTAGCGCCTGGAATGTTGCTGACGTTGAAAATATGGCACTTCCACCCTGTCATGCTTTTTTCCAGTTTTATGTTGCCGAAGGAAAGCTATCTTGCCAGCTTTATCAACGCAGTGCCGATATCTTCCTTGGAGTCCCGTTTAATATTGCCTCTTACGCACTTTTAACCATGATGGTGGCACAAGTCACCGGACTGGAAGCCGGCGACTTTATCCATACCTTGGGCGATGCTCATTTGTATTCTAATCATATGGAACAAGCGGAATTACAATTAAGCCGCGAGCCTCTTCCATTACCTACCATGAAAATTAATCCGGCTGTTGATTCTATTTTCGACTTCAAATTCGAAGATTTCGAATTACAAAACTATGAAGCACATCCGCATATAAAAGGGCTTGTTGCTGTTTAAGAAATTGCCACCCCCCTACTTTTAAGCACTTTTTATTAAAATACAGCTAAAAGTCGGGGGGTGTACTCAACATTTTTATTCTCCCTAATTGATATCTGAATATTTTCTAATGTGAGAATGCATTTTTCTAACTTGTTCAATACACGATATTAGCTACACTCTATCTATAAATTTCACAGAGAAAACTTCATGACAAACACTATACCCAAGGCCATGACAGCCGTTTTACTCACTGGGCATGGAGGTATGGATAAGCTTGAATACCGTGATGATATCCCCACCCCAAAACCTAAAGCCAACGAAGTATTAATTAAAATAACAGCAGCAGGTATCAACAATACCGATATAAATACACGTATTGCCTGGTATTCAAAATCGGTAACTACTGCGACCGATGAAGGTGCAACACAAGGCTTTAATGATGCAGATAACGATGACAGCTCGTGGTCAGGCGCGTCCATTCAATTCCCCCGAATACAAGGTGCAGATGTCTGTGGTGTGATTGTAGCAGTGGGTGAAGAAATTGATGAAAGCCGAATCGGCGAACGCGTTTTAGTGAGAAGCATCATGCAAACTTACACAAACTTTCGCCCCTATGAATGCTGGACTTTTGGTTCAGAAATTGATGGAGGTTTCGCCCAGTTTACAGTCGCACCTGCAGCAGAAAGTTATGCAGTAAATAGTGACTGGAGCGATGCTGAACTCGCCTCAATCCCTTGTGCTTATTCTACCGCTGAAAACATGCTGCATAGGGCTAATGTAAAAGCGGGTGAAACGGTCTTGATAACCGGGGCATCAGGTGGCGTTGGTTCTGCTGCTGTACAACTCACAAAGCGCCGTGGTGCCAAAGTCATTGCCGTCACCAGTGAATCCAAGGCTGATGAAGTTAAAGCCTTAGGCGCAGATGAATTAGTATTTCGCGGTCAATCCATCGTTGAAAAAATCGGTGCTGAACAGCTAGATGTTGTTATCGATCTAGTTGCTGGAAATGATTGGCCTCAATTTTTGGAAGGGTTAAAGCGCGGGGGCCGTTATGCAACTGCAGGAGCAATTGCTGGGCCCATAGTAGAACTTGATGTCAGAACACTTTATCTAAAAGACTTGTCTTTCTTTGGTTGTACTTTTCAGGATGAAATCGTTTTTCAAAATCTGGTGAAGTACATAGAAGCAGACGAAATAAAACCGCTAGTAGCAAAAACATATCCACTGTCTAATATTGTCGAAGCACAAACTGACTTCTTGAAAAAAACACATACAGGAAAACTGGTACTAATACCTCCGGCAGTTAACTCCTAGAATAAAAGTATAATGAATATAGCATCCATAGAAACTTATCAAGTTGATCTACCCTACTCCGGAGGTGTTTATCGTCTTTCCGGTGGTCGGGAATTCCGTAGTTTCGATGCCACTATTGTCAAAGTAACAACAGACACAGGGATTGAAGGCTGGGGTGAAAGTACGCCATTCGGTTCTAACTATATAGCAGCTCATGCCAAGGGAGTCCGTGCGGGCTTAGAGGAAGTAGCCCCCAGCGTACTCGGGATGGACCCTCGTCAGTATGATCGCATCAATGAAGCGATGGATAGTGCTCTGATGGGACACAATCACTCCAAAACTCCCATCGATGTGGCCTGCTGGGATATCTTCGGCAAATCAACAGGATTCCCGGTTTGTGATTTACTCGGTGGCAGAACGGGCAATATAATACCCCTCATTTCATCCATAAGCACCTCCACAGACCCCGAAGAAATGCGTAAGCGTGTTCAAAAACATAGAGAATTAGGATTTCTTGGGCATTCAATAAAAATAGGCTCATCAGAAGCAGAAGGCGGCCCAATGCTGGATGCTGAATTGATTAAAGCCTGCCTTGCTGAGAGAAAACCAGGCGAGTGGTTTTTAGTCGATGCAAATGGTGGACTTAGCGTAGAACACGCACTCAGGCTTTTGGTATTATTACCCAAAGATTTAGACTTTGTACTGGAAGCCCCATGTGCCACCTGGGCAGAAACACAATCGCTTCGAAAACGCTGTAATATTCCTATTCTATTAGATGAGTTAGCACAAACAGAAGCAGATTTGATTCAAGCAATATCGCAGAATACCTGTGATGGGTTTGGCCTTAAAATTTCCAAGCAAGGCGGGCTAACCAAAACTCGTCGCCAACGAGAAATTGCTACCGCATCAGGAAAAGTAATGTCTATTCAAGAAACAACTGGTTCAGAAATAGCTTTTGCTGTAATTTTGCATATGGCCCAATCTACACCCCCTCATTTATTGAGGTGTGCTTTGGATACGCGCGCCATGGTTAACTTATCTACTGCTGAATTTGAAGCCCCGATTAATAACGGCGGCACCACGGCACCTACTACGCCTGGTTTAGGAATTACCCCGAATATCGATGTTTTAGGTTCTCCTTTTAAAACCTGGAACTGAAGCCGCTAGTTACTGCCTATATCAAAAATGAAAATTAATCCAGATATGGACTCTTTATTCGACTTTAACATTCGTAATTTTTGAAAAGCAGAGTTATGAAACGCATCTTCATATAAAAGGGCCGGTGGTTGTTTAAAAAACACACCCCCCTACTTTTATGAGGTTTTTACAAAACCTCACTCTTCGAGTAATCGTCGCTACGCTCCAATATTGTCTCGGCTGCGCCTCGGCTTAGCACTTTTTACTGCTAATGATAAACGCTTAGTGCGTGAAAGGATTATCTAATCAAGCTCCGTAGATTCTTTAATCAATGCATCATAGTCTTCGCTACTCATCAACTTGCGCTCGAGTATTAGCTCGCGGATGGTACGTTTCGAAGCTAAAGCCTCCATAGCTATTTCAGATGAAATCTCATAGCCCAATTGAGGATTTAATAGAGTTACCAAGGTAATACTCTTTTCCAGATTTTTCTGACAATGCTCTATATTCGGTGTTATGCCAGATACACATCGGTCACCCAAAATGCGCATCGCACGTTTCATAATATCGATGGATTGAAACAGGTTGGCGACCATTACAGGTTCGAAAGCGTTTAATTGTAACTGCCCTCCTTCACATGCCAACATTACTGTCAGGTCATTTCCCATTACCTGATAGGCAACTTGATTAACCATTTCCGGAATTACTGGGTTAACCTTGCCTGGCATAATTGACGAACCAGCCTGAACTGCTGGTAAATTAATCTCACCAATGCCAGCACGTGGTCCACAAGAAAGTAACCGCAGGTCATTACAAATCTTTGATAGTTTAGTAGCTGTGCGGCGCAGTACCCCAGACCATGTAAGGTAAATTCCTGTATCTGAAGTCGCCTCGATAGGATTTGTAGCAGCAGTCACAGGAAAACCACTAATTTCAGCCAAATGTTTACACGCTACATTCGCAAAACCTTTTGGCGCATTAACCCCGGTGCCTATAGCCGTTCCACCGAGACCAATTTCACAGAGCAGTCCTTCCAGGTCTCGAAATCGTTGCTTCTCTTCATTAAGTGTATCTGCAAAGGCTTGAAATTCCTGCCCCAAAGTCATCGGTACTGCATCTTGTAATTGCGTACGGCCAATTTTATAGATCGTTTTGAATAATTCTGCACGCTCTCTAAAATGTCCTATCAAGTGTTCCAATGCTTCCATCAAATCAGCATGACTCAATAACAAACCGACACGAAAAGCCGTTGGATAAACATCATTGGTGGATTGCGACAAGTTCACATGGTCATTTGGATGTAGATTTTTGTAACTACCCTTTTCATGACCCAAAATTTCCAGCGCACGATTCGCTATGACTTCATTGGCGTTCATATTGGTTGAAGTACCCGCACCACCCTGGATCAAGTCGACAACAAAGTGCTCATGCAGCTCACCATTTATTATTTCATCACATGCCTGATCAATAGCGTTTGCTATCTCCTCTGTTAGAAGCCCAAACTCCAGATTAGCCGCTAAGGTAGCTTTTTTAACCATAGCCAACGCAATAATGACACGCGGAAAATGGTTGATTTGAACCCCGGTAATAGTGAAGTTTTCCAAGGCACGAGCAGTATGTACACCATAATAAGCATCTTTGGGAATATCCAAACTGCCTAGAAAATCTTTTTCTGTACGAATTGACATAGCTATCTCACTGTTAATTATTGATAAGAATTCAGAAAAAACAGAATTAGCAGCCAAGATATAACTTAAAAAGCTGAAAGTTTCCTCTGAAATAACTAAAGAATAGTTAAACTTTTAAGATAAAACCTAAATTAAAGTTTAATCACAGTTCACATATTCGAATTTGCAGTCATTAATCTTAGAATACTTAATTGATTGAAAAAAAACGCCTATAAGTACGGGGGTCATATTATTTTAATTAGTAATATAAATAACGTCTAAACTGCTAGTCAATACATCACAGCTAACATCAAAACAGATCACCCAAATGTCATTTACATATGATTTAAATGTTATTATCATCGAATGCAAGTTTAGGTATCAATATAAAACATCAGAACTCACGCATCTTATAACTTAAAACTTCATTCTTCGTGAAATTTACCCGAAAGCCTCAATTAATAACAAGCCCCGTTATTATTCATTGTTTTTACTAAAATAGAATAGCCTTTGTCGATAAATCGAGGTAAAATCGACCTAATTTGACGCGTTTTGTCTACAACTCCCTCTAAAATCAAGAAAAAAGCAAAAATGGCTAAAATACTACTACTGAATGGCCCCAATCTGAATTTGCTTGGGACACGAGAACCTGAAATCTATGGTTCGGACACATTAGACGATATTGCCAAGCGCCTGGAAAAGCAGGCTGCTGATAATTCACACACTCTTACTCATTTACAAAGCAACTCTGAATCAAAGCTTGTAGATACTATACATCAGGCAGTTAAAGATAGAATCGATTTTATTTTGATAAACCCTGCTGCTTTCACCCATACCAGTGTTGCTATTCGTGATGCTTTTTTGGGCACTCAAATTCCCTTTATAGAAATACATATATCCAATGTACATCAACGCGAAGAATTTCGTCAGCTTTCATACTTTTCTGATATCGCTGTCGGGACTATCGTGGGCTTAGGTGCGCTTGGTTACGAGCTTGGATTACAAGCTGCAATAAACCAATTGGGTTAACCATAAAACCAAAACCATATTTCATTGGTTAATTTAATATAAAATTTAAACAGAGAACAAATCATGGACGTTAGAAAAATCAAAAAACTGATCGAGTTAATCGAAAGCAGTGATATTACTGAATTAGAGATTGTTGAAGGTGAAGAATCTGTAAGAATTTCTCGCAATTTAACAGCGCCGGTTTATGCTGCACCTCAAGTTGCTGCTCCTATAGCAACTACTACTGATATGTCTGCTTCACCTGGTCAACCAGATACTAGCGCACCTCAGGGTGAGACAATTGATGCTCCCATGGTTGGTACTTTTTATAGTGCAGCTTCACCATCTTCCCCACCATTTGTAACTGTAGGCTCAAAAGTGGCTATCGGTGACACACTCTGTATCATCGAAGCAATGAAAATGCTAAACCAAATCGAGTCTGACAAGGCTGGTGTTATCAAAGAAATATTGCTTGAAAACGAGACACCTGTTGAATTTGGACAACCACTTTACGTTATTGAATAAGCTGATTATATAAAACTTTAATTTCGTATAAACAGAAAATTACAAGAACGAATCAATAGTAATCGAGTCAGATATTGAGACAATTAAATGATTAAAAAATTACTCATCGCCAACCGTGGTGAAATAGCATTAAGAATTCTTCGTGCTTGTCATGAAATGGACATTAAAACAGTAGCCGTTCATTCGACAGCAGACCGTGATTTAAAACATGTTCGACTTGCAGATGAATCCGTATGTATTGGTCCTCCTTCATCAATGGAAAGTTACTTAAATATTCCTGCGATTATTAGTGCTGCTGAAGTCACTGATTCAGATGCGATCCATCCAGGTTATGGTTTTCTTTCTGAAAATGCTGACTTTGCAGAACGTGTAGAGTCAAGCGGCTTTATTTTCGTTGGCCCAAAAGCTGAAACTATCCGTGTTATGGGTGATAAAATTGCAGCAAAAGCGGCAATGATAAAAGCGGGTGTGCCCTGTGTACCAGGTTTTGATGGGCCAATCCCTGATGATCCAAAAGTTTGTTTGAAAATGGCAAACGATATCGGCTACCCTATTATCATTAAAGCAACGGGTGGTGGCGGTGGTCGCGGTATGCGCGTGGTTTATGATGAATCTGACTTATTAGAATCTATTACACTAACCAAAACCGAAGCGGGTGCAGCCTTTAATAACGATGTTGTATTCATGGAGAAATTCCTTGAAAAGCCTCGTCATATTGAATTTCAGGTACTCGCCGATACTCACGGCAATGCTATTCACCTCTGTGAACGTGACTGCTCAATGCAACGTCGTAATCAGAAAGTTGTTGAAGAGGCACCAGCACCTGGAATTACTCAGGAGCAACGTACAAGAATGGGCGAGTCTGTTTCTAAAGCCTGTCTTGATATTGGCTACCGAGGAGCAGGTACCTTTGAATTCTTATATGAAAATGGTGAATTCTATTTCATCGAAATGAATACCCGTCTTCAGGTTGAACATCCGGTAACTGAATTAATTACGGGTGTTGATCTTGTTAAACAACAGTTATTGATTGCCTCAGGAGAAGTGCTAAAAATCAAACAGGGATTGATCCCTCGCGGTCACGCGATTGAATGCAGAATCAATGCTGAAGACCCAGAAACATTTGTACCATCACCAGGAAAAATTGAGCGTTTCCATATGCCAGGTGGTTTAGGTGTTCGTGTTGATACTCATATCTATGGAGGTTACACCGTACCGCCCTATTACGACTCCATGATTGGTAAACTTATTGTACACGCTGAAGATCGTGAAACGGCTATCAAACGTATGCGCGGCGCTCTCTCTGAAATGGTTATCGAAGGCATTAAAACCAATGTTCCTCTGCAACGTCGCATTATGGAAGATACAGCGTTTATTGCTGGCGGTGCTGGTATTGACTACCTAGAGAAAAAATTGGGTTTATAGGATATTTAAGTATTATTTCGATGTTAAGGAAAATAGAGCATGGCTGAACAACGTTGGTTACAGCTGGTTTGTCAAACAAATCAGCAAAGCCATGCAATCATAGAAAACGCGATGGAGAGTGCAAATGCACTCTCCATTACATTTCAAGATGCACAAGATACACCGGTTTTAGAGCCTTTACCCGGTGAAACACCCATGTGGGATGAGCTCATAATCACTGCTTTATTTGATTACGACACGGACATCTCAAAACTCACTCATGCATTAGAAACACATCGTGAAGAATGGCATATTGGTAACATCCTGGTTGAAACAATTGAAGATCAGGACTGGGAACGCGTCTGGATGAAAGACTTTCATCCAATGCAGTTTGGTAACAATCTTTGGATATACCCAAGCAAGTATGAAATACCTGAAGATGATAGTGTTAAAATTTTACTCGATCCTGGTTTAGCATTCGGTACTGGTACCCACCCGACAACTGCCTTATGTCTAGCATGGTTAGATCAAAATCCACCCACTGATAAATTCGTCATCGATTATGGTTGCGGTAGTGGTATTTTAGCGTTGGCAGCAGCCAAGCTTGGCTCAAAGAACATCGTCGCGACCGATATTGACCCACAGGCACTTATTGCTACCTACGACAATATGAAACGCAATAAAATCTCCAAAGATGCTATCCAGTGTTATTTACCGGATAATTTACCTAATGAGCCAGTAGACCTATTACTTGCCAATATTCTCTGTGGCCCTCTTAGTGAACTTTTTCCTTTATTCGCCTCACTTACCCGCAGCGGTGGACATCTCGTGTTATCAGGAATATTGAGTGAGCAAAAAGAGCAAATCCTAGATACATATTCGACTGAATTTACGGATTTTGAAGTTGAAATTCTGGAAGATTGGGTAAGAATCAGCGCAATAAAAATTTAACAGCAGAGGTTCTAAAGCCACATTCATGTTTACTCAGTGCGAACATTGTAAAGCCATATTTGAAATTAATATGCGCGAAGTTACCATCGCCAATGGCATGTTGCGTTGTGGTGAATGTCATCAGGTTTTTAATGGATCCAAGACGATGTCGACTAGTATGCCGCAGCCCTACTCTGATAAAACAGTTGAGTATGTAAAAAACCAGGATTCAAAAAAGCCTGAAACAATCAGACATACTGATATCATCACTGATCACAATAAAGATAATCAAGATAATAAGAATGAAGACGCGCCACAAAAAGAAAAACCAAGAAAAATCAAAGGAATAGAAATAGATTCGGATAATGTTGGTTTAAGATTAAAAATCATCGCTCTATTACTTTTATTATCTCTACTGGCTCAGGTTTTATATCATTATAAAGATGAAATTTTAGGTAAAAACCGATACGAACCTGAAAAAATCCACATGGTTAACCACAATGTTTTTACACACCCCATAGAAAAAGGTGTTTTATTAATTTCTGCTTCAATGGAAAATGAAGCGGACTTTGATCAGAAATACCCAATTTTAGAAGTACGCCTGACCGATTCTCAGTCTAAATTAGTTGCGCTGAGAAGATTTTCTCCGAAGGAGTATTTAGATAACTACAATGACACCATGTTACTTAAAAAGAATGTCGTCACTAACCTGAAATTAAAAATCAAAGATCCGGGAAGCAGAGCAACACGCTTTCAGTTTCATTTTTTATAATTGCACTAAGTCATGTCGCCATGTCATATCAAATAGGTTCTTATAAACTTAATAGCAGGCTTTTATTGGCTCCTATGGCCGGAATCACTGATCGCCCCTACCGAGATGTGTGCCGCCAATATGGCGCTGGCTTAACCTCATCCGAAATGATTACCTCAGACCTTTCATTACTAAAAACAAGAAAGACCCAGCAACGCCTGCCACAACGGAATGAACCTAGTCCCAGATCAGCTCAAATAGTCGGCACTGAGCCACAAATTATGGCCGATGCAGCTCGACTTAATGTTGATCTTGGTGCAGAAATTATCGATATCAATATGGGTTGCCCCGCAAAAAAAGTCTGCAATAAAGCCGCTGGTTCAGCACTAATGAAAGACACCATATTAGTCGCGGAGATAATAGAAAAAATCGTTGCAGCCGTGGATGTACCCGTTACCTTAAAAATACGCACTGGCTGGGAATCGACTCAGCGCAATGCATTGGAAATAGCTAAAATTGCAGAAAATGCAGGAATTGCATCTCTTGCCGTTCATGGAAGAACCAGAAATCAAGGCTACACGGGGTTTCGCTGAATACGAAACGATTCGCCAAATTAAACACGTAATTAATATCCCGGTTTTAGCAAATGGAGACATCAAAACCATTGACGATGCGCTCTTTATTTTAGACTACACAAACGTAGATGGACTCATGCTGGGAAGAATTAGTCATGGTCAACCATGGATATTTAAAGAAATTAATGATATTTTGGTCAATGCAGCACCAACTTTACCCATAAAGTTGGAGGAGAAGATTAATACCACTTTGAATCATATCGATGCCATTCATCGCTACTATGGCACTGATCAAGGAGTTCGCATTGCGCGAAAACATATCGGCTGGTATTTATCTAGTTTAGTAGGCCAACAACAGAAACTACTGAAACCTTTGACAAAAGAGATCTACCCAATCTCGTGCTCAAATAAGCAACTACAAAAGTTAGAAAGTATTCTGTTAGCACTTTAAAGGCCATGGAAACAATCTAATACTTATTAGTATCGATGGATTAAACATTAATAGAATTAGAATAAGCCGCTCTAACAAGAGCCACTAACAAGGAAAGTACAAGCAATGAATCAACCCTTGAAAACACTGCCAATTATTTCTACAACAGGTAACTCATTATCAGAAACCACACGCGATACCGTAGAAAATTATTTAATGCTTTTAGGTGATCATGACGCGACATTCCTCTATCGCCAAATCATGGATGAAGTAGAAAGACCGTTATTACAAGTTCTTATGGAGCACACTAATGGCAACCAATCACGCACTGCTGCGTGCTTAGGGATTAATAGAGCAACGCTTCGCTCTAAACTGAAAAGACATTCTATTATCTAATTCTTATCTAAGCCTTTCTAACTTAGAACCCTATGTAACTTAAGACTTATGAAATCTGATTAACTGATTTCATATAAACGAAAATGTAAAAGCCTGATAGTTATCAGGCTTTGAATAAAAGTTTCAGATGTTTATAAAAAGTAACAATATTAAACACACCCCCCTACTTTTAAGTGACTATTCATTTCGTTGTTTGAAATGACTAAAGGAATTTATGCAAAGCCAGGCGTTTTATTATTAAATCACGTAGGCTGAAATTGAAACATAGTGGCTAAGACTGCCGCCAATCACAAATAAATGCCAGATCCCATGAGCGTGTTTTACGCGATCACTCAATATAAAAAATACTACGCCAACCGTATACAGTAAACCGCCCACAGCAAGCAACCATACGCCATTTAATGCGAGACTTTCTGTCAAAGGTTGAAGCGGTATAACCACCAACCAGCCCATCACCAGATAGATGATCAAGGGTAATATTCTTTTATTTTCCTTCTCAGAATTTTTGGGCCAGATATCAATCAACATGCCAATCAGTGCCAATCCCCATACCACACCAAAAATTGACCAACCCCAGCTCCCACGCAGTGTAACCAGCATGTAAGGTGTGTAAGTTCCAGCGATTAACAGGTATATAGAAAGATGATCAAGCTTTTCAAAGAAATTCTGAAAGCGACCACTATGACCATGACATAAAGTCGAACTAATATACAACAGCAGTAAAGTAGCCCCATAAATACTAACACTGACTATTTTCCAGGGATCACCAGTATTAGACGCTAATACGATTAAATAGATAAGCCCAGGAACTGCCAGAATAGCTGCGAGCATATGCGTAATTGTGTTAAATCTCTCACCGTGTGGCATCTATTTTTATTTCCTTTATTCTTAAAATTGATTACTCAAGTTTTTAGAGGTAACTAATTTTGTTTTAAACGCTGTTTGCCTCCCCAATAACAATCGACTTAATTTGACTCTCACACAATTCAGCAATTCTCTTTCTCTCACTGAACTCACCTGCAGTAATCAAAGGAAGGAACGTTAGTATAACATTAATACTATCTTCACCTAAAATGCCAATCAGGTTTGTCATAAAACTCTGATTTTCCCATAATATACTCGGATGAGGATCACCTTTATCGTTTAAATACTGAACTGCTATCGGCTGAACTGCTAAATTGTGATCCATAACTGGTGCAAAAATACGCGCATGAAAACGTCGCACATCTCCTGCGATTGACGTTGTGCCTTCCGGGAACACCAAAATATTATCGCCAGCGTGTATCTTGTTCGCAATTTCCTGAGAGGCGATTTGAGCAGCATTTCTGCCGCCACGTTCGATATAAACCGTTCCACCCTTTTCACCCAACCAACCAATAACTGGCCATTTACGCACTTCTGCTTTAGAGAGAAAACCCGATCCCATACTTCCTACTATAGGAATATCTAACCAGGACGCATGATTCGCTACCCACAATGATGCTTGATCTTCTGGCACTTTGCCTTTAACGGTTAAATTCAAACCGACTATTTTAATTACCGTAGCAAGCCACCACTTGCGGACCTGTTTTTGTTTAAAAGTTGGAATGCCTTTTTTTGCATCAGAGTTTTTACGAGAACCAAATGCACCCATTAGAATCATGCCAATAATCGACAATATGACCAAAGCGGGGATTTTGTAAAAAATACGAATAAATTTCATGCGGCGTAAAATATCAGAAAAAACATTAATTGGGGAAATTAAACCTTTTGAATCGAAATAACATGATCAAAATTATCAAGCTTTAAACCCTCACCAACCCACGCATGCCCATAGATAACTTCCCAGGTGGCGGGATATAGGTTCTCATTGGTTTTGAATTGCTCGTAGGCCGCTTCAAACGCTTTTAACTTGTGTTTACCCATCAAGCCTTTATTGCGCTCAGTATCCGTATTACTTGCCCCAATCTGCTTAATATCTCTCATCAATTGACGTACATTTGCATACGTCATGGTAATCATTTCCATGTCAGTCACGGGATTGATGAAACCAGACTGTAATAATGCATCCCCAATTTCATGCATATCCAGAAAATTGCTGGTGTGTGGAACATTATCGACTGTTGCCCAACTGTCGCGCATTTCTCGTAAGGTTTCAGGACCAAAAGTACTGAACAGCAAAAGGCCATTGGGTGCCAACACACTGTGAAATCCAATGAATGTTTTTTTTAAATCATTACTCCACTGCAACATTAAACTAGAGATTAATAACTCTATGCTATCTGGCTTAAGTGGCAATTGCTCTGCATCAGCACATATAGCTAACGGCTTGTGAAACCAACCACCTTGCTGCTGGCTTTTGCGCGCCATACTATGTGCTATATCTAAAGCAATGATAGAAGACTTGGGGTAGCGTTTGAGCAAATCCCGGGTGACAAATCCGGTACCAGATCCGACATCTAACGCCGTTTTTGGTGAGTGCTTTATATAATCCAGACGCTCAGTAAGTCGCTTGGCTACTTCCTTTTGCAGCACTGCAGATGCATCGTAAGTATCTGCGGCACGCTCAAAATGCAGGCGTGTGGTTTTCTTATCAAACATGATTAAAAGTCATCTTCCATATCATATTGTAAAACCATGTCATTAAGCAGCAGCATCGATAAAACGTGATACTGCACTGATGAATTCATCGGGGTGTGTCATAAAAGGGGCGTGTCCGGCATTCTTAAGGAGCGTGATTTGAGCATCAGAACGCAAAGATTTCAAATCATTTATCACCTCTTTCGGTATTAGTCGGTCTTTCTCTGCAAATAACCAGTGTTGCGGGTGTTTACTCTGATTATTTCTAAAATCGCTTTCCGCGAGTAACTTTAACCCTAATGCTAATGAATCTGATGTCACCCCCCTACTTTGAGGCACTTTTCCTGACGGGCATATATCTTGAATAAGCTCTCTCTGAATCTCTTTTGAATCTGCAACTCCCATAAACTGCAATGCAATAAAACGCTTTAACGTTCCTTCTGTATCCTTGTTTAAATTCGTAGAAAAGTTTTTCAGCACTTTTAGGCTCATCGCATTTGGCCATAAGCTATCTGTACTGTCATCTTGAGAGAAACGTAAGGTACTAGTCACCAAGGTTAAGCTGAGTATTTTTTCGGGCCTTATATCGGCTAACGCCTGAGCAATTAATCCGCCCAAAGACCAGCCAATAACATGCAATTTACCGACACCCAGTTGATCAATCAAATCAGAAAATTGATCCACAATCTGTTGCATCGATTGTGCTTCGACCTGGTTATTAAAACCGTGACCAGGCAGATCCACCAGATGTATTTGATAACATGACTCCAAAGGCTTTAACACTGGTTTCCAGGCATTAGAATTCATACCCCAACCATGCAACAGCAAAAGCGGCTCACCAAAACCCGATGTTTTTACTAAAAGTTTTTTCAATTTTTGATACACTGCTCAAACACTCATTCTGTTGGTCATATCATGCCTTATTTCCTGGTTATTCTCGCCTATTTTCTTGGTTCTGTATCAACCGCTGTGATTAGCTGTAAGATGCTAGGAAAAGTTGATCCAAGAACCGTTGGCTCGAAAAATCCTGGGGCTACAAACGTATTGCGTTATGCGGGTAAAAAAGCAGCATTCTTCACTTTGCTAGGTGATTTACTCAAGGGCTTGGTGCCGATCGCTATCGGTCACGCCTTCAATCTCGATTGGGGCTGGTTAATTCTGGTTGGAGTTGCGGCATTTCTTGGACATATCTACCCAATTTATTATGGTTTTAAAGGCGGCAAAGGTGTTGCCACAGCTTTAGGTGTATACATTGGTCTCAATCCCATTGTTGGAGTCGTAGTAATTTTAACGTGGTTAATATCCGCCTTAGTCTTTAATGTATCGTCGCTGTCTGCATTAATCGCCACTCTGTTAGCTCCTCTTTATTTTTTCTGGGTAACGGGCTCCCTCAATTTGTTCCTGGGATTGGTATTTATCACAGTGCTTATTTACTGGCGCCACCGCACCAATATCGTTGAAATTATCGATGGCACGGAAGATAAAATCTCAGAAAAATAACCATGAGTAGTAATAGGCAACTAAATCACACGCAGGTTAGCACTCAAGTAAAAAGCCAAACTCAAAAATTCCCAATTAGCATTCTTGCGAATAACATCAATATCGCTGGAAATGTTGGAAGTCTGTTTCGTATTGCAGATGCCCTGGGTGTAGAAAAGCTTTACCTGACTGGTACAACTGCAACCCCACCAAAATACAAAATTCGTAAAGCCGCGCGCGCTAGCGATAAGCACATAGACTATGAATACTGTGAGTCCGCTGCTGAACTTATCAGCACACTCAAATCATCAAACACAAACATAGTCTGTTTAGAAATTACCGAATCGAGTTTTGATATCAGAGACTATCAACCTAC
Source organism: uncultured Gammaproteobacteria bacterium (assembly GCA_963807855.1). GTDB lineage: Bacteria > Pseudomonadota > Gammaproteobacteria > Thiotrichales > Thiotrichaceae > Cocleimonas. Next base: position 98,299 of record CAWEEB010000038.1, read on the forward strand.
TGCAGATAACAATATCTGTTTGGTCATTGGCTCAGAAAATGAGGGCATCTCACATGAGTTATTATATCTTGCCGATCACACAGTACATATCCCCATGTATGGCGAAAACTCCTCGATGAATGTTGCCACTTCATGCGCGATTGCTGTGCACGAATTAATCCAGCATTTTCAGCGTTAATTTAATGACCCCCCCCCCCACTTTCAAGCCTTTTTTTACCCGTCACCGAAATAAAAGGTGTTGGCCCGAAGATGGCTGAGAATCTGGAAAAGTTAGGTATCGAAAAGATCCAGGATTTGCTTTTCCATTTACCCTTACGCTATCAAGACAGAACGAAGTTCTACGAAATTGGATCGGTTTCACATGGTCAGGAAGTCATGGTAATTGGCGAGGTAGAACATTCTGAGATTGTCTATCGTGGACGCCGGATGATGATTTGTACGATCTCGGATGGTACGGGCTTATTAACACTACGCTTTTTCCACTTTAGCAATGCACAGCAAAAAGCACTCACGCGTGGTACTAGACTTCGCTGCTTTGGTGAAGTTCGTATTGGTAAAACCAGTCGGGAAATGGTGCATCCTGAATATAAGATTCTAAACGAATCAGATACACAGAATATTCATACCAAGCTCGCAACTGCGCTTACGCCGATTTACCCGGCTACCAAGGGCTTACAGCAACGTAGTTTGTTACGGCTTGCACAGGCTGCACTGACCCATCTTAATGATCTTAAAGACCTGATACCCAGTAAAATAGTGAAGGATAATAAATTATATGATTTAACCCAGGCGCTACAAGCGCTTCATCAACCCGAAACTGGGGTTTCAGTCGGACAGTTATTAGCGCGTAATCACCCAGCACAACAGCGTTTGATTTTTGAAGAATTACTCGCGCATCAGTTAAGTTTAAGAAAACTAAGAGAGCAGCAAAAGCAAGCGAGTGGTATTCCCTTCAATGCTGAATCAGTCTATATCGATCGTTTACGAGAAAACTTGCCTTTTGCCCTAACTAACGCACAAGACCGTGTGATCGAAGAAATAAATCAAGACCTCAAACAAACCTGGCCCATGAGTCGTTTGGTCCAGGGTGATGTTGGTTCGGGTAAAACCCTGGTGGCAGCCGCCGCTGCTTTAACAGCCATAGAAACGGGTTTTCAGGTTGCGTTGATGGCTCCTACCGAAATACTCTCTGAGCAACACTTTAAGAATTTCACCGAATGGTTAAACCCTTTAGGATTAAATGTCACTTTATTATCGGGAAAACTCAAAGTTGCAGAAAAACGAGAAGCACTTGAAGCAACTGAAACGGGCACAAGCCACTTAATTATTGGTACCCACGCCCTCTTCCAGAACGATGTTAATTTCCAACGACTAGGTTTAATCATCGTCGATGAACAACACCGCTTTGGAGTTCATCAACGTTTATCATTGAGAGAAAAAGGTAGAACAGAAAATCACCATCAGGGAGAAATCGAAGAAGCTTATCCGCACCAGTTAGTGATGACTGCTACGCCAATTCCACGTACCCTTGCAATGACCACCTATGCGGATATGGATTACTCGGTTATCGACGAACTTCCACCGGGACGCACACCGATAAACACCGTCGTCATTAATAACACCCGACGCGATGAAATTATCCAGAGAATCAATGTGGTTTGCAATGAAGGGGCACAGGTTTACTGGGTGTGTACACTGATTGAAGAATCAGAAACCTTACAGGCACAAAATGCCGAAGAGACCACCGAATTACTGCAGAATGCCTTACCCGATTTAAAAATCGGCCTCATCCACGGCCGCCTAAAGTCAGATGAAAAAGAAGCCATAATGGCTGATTTCAAATCGGGTAACTTGCATTTACTGGTAGCCACCACAGTGATAGAAGTCGGTGTTGATGTACCCAATGCCACTTTAATGATTATTGAAAATGCAGAACGTTTGGGGCTTGCTCAATTACACCAGTTGAGAGGGCGAGTCGGCCGAGGCAGCAAAGCCAGTAGCTGCGTGCTGATGTACCAAACACCGCTATCGGATAATGCACGCAAACGTCTGGAAGCTTTACGCAATAGCAACGATGGATTTGAAATTGCCAGAATCGATCTAGAAATTCGAGGCCCCGGAGAAGTATTCGGTACACGCCAGACCGGCGAACTACAATTCAGAATCGCAAATCTGATGGAAGATCAAATGCTGCTGCCCAAAGTGCAACAAGCAGCAAATATAATGCTAGAACAATACCCAGAGAATATTGAGCCTTTGATAGAACGCTGGATAAAACATGCTGAGGATTATGCAGCGGTTTAATTGATGTATGAAACTAAAGTCACCCCCCTACTTTTAAACGGTTTTCTAGCGAAGCCAAAAATCTCAACAACTAAATATTTTCATAAACCTGGTGAAGATTTATTCGTTTCTTAGTGACTTAATCCTAACAAAAAAATATGATGAGCTTGAACACAACTAACGGTTTTAACTATGGATATTTCCCACCTAAAGACCTTTCTCGAGATTTATAAGACTCGGCATTTCAGAAAATCTGCTGAAAAATTATTTATTACTCAATCAGCAGCAAGTGCCCGGATAAAGTTACTCGAGGAACGATTGGGAGTTACTTTATTCACCCGAGATAAACGCAATATAGAGCCCACTCCTGCGGCACATCGTTTTTATAAATATGCAGAAATGGTCGTTACCGGCTGGGATCAAGCCAAACAAGTGGTTGCGCTACCGGATGAATATGCATTATCAATCTCAGTTGCCTGTATGGCCGACATCTGGCATTTATTTCTCAAAAACTGGATTGTGGAAATAAAAGATCAGAGACCTGAATTTGCCTTCAACCTGATGATCAATCAGTCAAATAATATCTCAGACTTATTGATTAATGGCGCGCTGGATTTAGGTTTTGTATTCGAGCCTATTCAATTGCCGTCTATCGAGGCTCAAGAGGTCCTCGAATTTGAAATTAAGCTATTTTCAACTGTTCCGAATCAAACACCCGAAGAAGCGCTGGATAAAAATTACATCAAAATAGACTGGGGCGTATCTTTTGAATATGAATATTCACAAGAGTATAAGGATCAAGCTATTTCGAATGTGCGCACTAACTACGGGGTAATGGCAATTGATATACTGAAAGATAATGGAGGAGCCGCATATCTACCAGACTTAAGTCCCTTAAAAAATGACTCGACACTTTCCCTTTACGAAGTAGAAAATGCTTTTGTCTTTAAAAGAAAACTGTATGCGCTCTACAGAAAAGATAGCGAAGTGTATCGAAACATCACAGAAATTATCGATACTGTTAAAGCGATCATTTCTTAAGCCCCCTCCCTAAAAAGTTAAATCACCAACATAGAAAGCGCCTGCTTAAAAAAACGATGTCTCTTAAGCAGGAGCTGGGGGGATACCCTAAAGGGTAATTCGGTGACAATTAGTCGTAGTCGTAATCAAAATCCCAATCCCAGTCTGTATCTTTCATCGCTTTTTTTTCAAAATAATCCTCTATACGATGACGTGCACTTTTTTTGGGTTTAGCACGATGAAAATTCCTTGACGATTTATCGTCATTGAAGTTTAAATCATAAGGATCATCTGATACATCTGAGAAGTCATCTTCAAATTCATCATAATCATCTTCATAATCGTGCTTCTGACTCTTAGCCATTTATCTATTCTCCAAAATAATATTTAACAGCTGATTAATCTCAAATTACTAAAACTTTGAGGCGAATTAATTGTTGCACTAATAATTTTTAAAAAATAACAAAAAATATTGTTTAATTTGAGAAAATATTTTTGTTTATTTAAAAAGAAAAATCCGATTAAAAATATCCAGCAATTATATATTTGATAAGGCTTTATTTTGTAAAAGCCGATACTATGCACCCATTAATCATCCAGAATAATCGAGAAAAAATGAACAGCACCAAAGATGCCAAAGCAAACCACGCCTTAAAAACACAGAGCGAAATCCCTAGAACACTAGGATTTCTCATTGCATTTGTTGGTGTATTTTTTCTTGTCGCGACAGTATTTAGCCTAATAACAATAATGGTTTTACAAGTGTCCTCGGGGGATTCTGGGCCGCTTTCATCTAAAGATAAATATACCATTACATTGACCGTCACCTCCCTATTTACAGCCCTTGGCGCTTTTTATATTGGTGTTAAGTTGATTAAAAAATTAGACAGTGGACGCAAGTTATTCAATATTTTCAGTCTTTTTGTAATCGCTCTAGCCTGGGCGAAATTTATGTATAAACAAAATGCCATTGAGAAAAGTTTTGCCAATATGCCTGCTGAGTTAGCAGCGAATGCCAAGCAAATAGAATTGGGAGATACGCTGACTGTATTTATCCTGCCCGCGATTTTAATTTTGGTAGCGCTGTTATTGAACTTACGAAGATCGAAGGATTCTTTAAGTTAATGATGACACCCCCCACCTTTTGAGGGGTTTTTCAGATCTGATGTTTCACTCAAACACCTGACTGATACCAATCAGGGCGGGATGTTTAGATCTGATAACAAAGACGGGAATACCTTTTAGATAGTCTTTAAAGCGTCCTTTGGATTCAAAGCGTTTTCTAAAAGGAGAGTTTTCAAAGTAACTACCTAATTTTGGAATAATGCCACCTCCAATATAAATCCCTCCTTTGGCACCTAAGGTTAAAGCGAGGTTTCCAGCAACAACACCGAGTAATCCACAAAATATTTCCAGAGTTTCTGCACATTGTTTATCAGTTTGATTGAGCGCACACCGGGAGATATCTTGCGGTGTTAAATCAGCCTTGGCATCTACTTGATCAAGTTCACAGATAGCCTCATATATCCGCTGTAATCCGCTACCAGAAATCAGCCGTTCTGCCGAAACATGCTGATATTTCTGCCAACAAGTCTCTAATATCTTCAGTTCTCTTTTGGTTGTTGGGCTTAGGCTTACATGCCCCCCTTCTCCTGATAAAGGAATCCATTTATCACCCGAACTAATTAAGCCAGAAACGCCAAGTCCTGTACCAGGACCAAGAACACCAATTGGCGCTTCGAGTTTTATTTTTCCACTACCCACTTGATAACATTCAGCTCGATCCAGATACGGAATAGACAGTGCCAAGGCTTCAAAATCATTCTTAAAAACCAAAGAATCCAAAGACAAAGTTTTACGCGCTTCCTCGATGGAAAAATCCCAATCATGATTAGTCATCTTGATGCGGTCACCCTCTATCGGACAGGCAATAGCAATGGCAGCTTCAGTAACCCTGGGATCACCAGAACGTTTCAAATAATCTTGATAAGCGCTTACAAAATCGGGGGATTCATCGCCTTCTAATACCATCTCTTGTTGAAATGACCCATCAGCATTCAGCAGAGCAAAGCGTGCATGAGTACCCCCGATATCGGCGATGACTCTTGGATAGTTTGACATTAGAACTTTAGAGTCAGGCATTTATGAGGATATCCGCAGAACAATACTTAGGAATATAAAAAGACACCCCCTACTAATGGCGAGTTTTTATATATTTTTTAGGGTGGATGTCATATCTGACATCCACCCTATACGATTAATTAGTTAAGCCACTTGCACAACTGAGTTATCACCATCAATGCCATTGGGAATATATTTGTCTGCTTCCCAGTCATTTTCCCAAATTCCCTGATCGTTCAAATAACGAAATTGATATTCTGGCTGATCGTATCTAGTTCTCACGTTTGGGTGAAATCACCACTTTTAAGGCGTTTCATCGGGGTTGCTTTATCTCCCACTTGTTAAACTCACCGACTAGATATAACCTGTTTTGCAGATTTAGCTGCATCTTTATCGACACGAAACGTCACTTTACAGACAGGTCGTGATTTCAGATATTGTTTTTTGATACTCACATTTAACTCCTTTTAAATGATATAATAAATAAATGCCAAATACGTTTATCACTAAATAGTAACAAATAGTCGACATGATTTTTTGAGACTCTAACTTCCAGATATCCCTATTGTAATCCTGCATGGTTCTATCGGTAGAAAAGAACCCGCTTGAAGCCGTATTCATAATACTCATACGACCCCATTTTTCCTGATCTTGCCAGGCCTCAGAAACCTCTTTCTGGGCGTCTATATAGCTCCTGAAATCAGCAAACGTTACCCACGGATCATTGCTGTTGTAAAGACTTTGAAAAATACTATCGAAGATGCCAGGCTCATTCGCATTGAAATGTCCTGATTGGAGTAGTTCCATAACGGCTTTCAGGTCTTTATCCTGATTGATGTAGCTCATTGGATCATAACGACCCTGAAGGTCTTGCACTTCATGAGCTTTTAGGCCGAATAAGAAAAAGTTTTCTTCACCTACTTCATCGAGTATTTCAATATTTGCGCCATCGTAGGTACCGATGGTCAACGCGCCATTCATCATGAATTTCATATTGCCGGTGCCAGAGGCTTCTTTACCCGCGGTGGATACCTGCTCGGACAAATCAGCAGCGGGCGCAATCACTTCCATGGCGGTTACACCGTAATTAGGGAAGAACACGAGCTTTAGCTTATCACCCACATCAGGATCTGAGTTGATGACTTCCGCGACATTGCTTATCAGCTTGATGATGCTCTTGGCTAACATATAGCCAGGGGCTGCTTTGCCGCCGATAAGCACACAACGATTGGCCCAGTTTTCAGTATTACCCTGCTTGATTTGATTGTATAAATGAATCACATGCAACACATTTAATAACTGTCGTTTGTACTCATGAATGCGTTTTACCTGAATATCAAACAATGAGTCGGTGTTAAATTTTACTCCGCAACGTTTTTCAATCACATCTGCTAATCGTTGTTTATTGGTTTGTTTTACTTCTTTAAATGCTATGGCAAATTTTTTCTGTTTTGCTGATGACAGATTTTTAATTTCGCTAATATGGGATAGATCAGTAATCCAGTCTTCACCAATGTAACTAGAAATTAAATCGGTCATATCGGGATTTGCATGTGCTATCCAACGTCTAGGTGTAACACCATTGGTTTTATTAGTAAATTTTTCTGGCCATAACTCATAAAAATCGTGGAATAAACCTTCGCACAGTAACTGCGAATGTAAAGCCGCAACACCGTTCACAGAAAAACTTCCCACTATAGCTAGATTAGCCATGCGAACCTGTCTGTATGAACCTTCTTCAATAATCGACAGTCTTCCGTGTCGTTGTATGTCACCCGGCCATTTCTGTTGTACCAATCGCATGAATCGAGCGTTAATTTCATAGATGATTTCTAGCAATCGAGGCAATAGGCTTTCAAATAAATGTACAGGCCACTTTTCGAGCGCTTCAGGCAATAAGGTGTGATTGGTATAGGCCATGGTTTTTGTGGTGATTTTCCAGGCTTCATCCCAGCTTAAGCATTTCTTATCCATCAGTATCCGCATCATCTCTGCAACCGAAATTGTCGGATGGGTATCATTCATCTGGAATACATTAAGCTCGACAAATTTTTCGTAATTATCGCCATGGATTAATTCCCACTGACGGAATACATCTTGCAAACTCGCTGATGCTAAAAAATATTGCTGCTTTAAGCGCAACTCTTTGCCGTTTTCGCTGGAATCATTAGGATATAAAACCATCGTGATGTTTTCTGCATTATTTTTTGCAGCAACCGCATCTGTATAACTACCTGCGTTGAATTCTTCAAGGTTAAATTCATCTGTCGCAGAAGATTTCCAAAGACGTAGTGTATTGATCGTCTTGTTTTTATAGCCAGAAATTGGAACATCAAAAGGAATCGCTAAGACATCACTCGTCTCAACCCAGCGGGCGTGTAAATTATTATGCTCGTCGAGATAGTTTTCGGTGTGACCACCAAATTTTACAGTTTGGGTGTATTCCGGGCGTTCTAGTTCCCACGGATTTCCATCTCTTAACCAATGATCTGGTCTTTCTTCTTGTCGACCATTCACAATCGCTTGTTTGAACATGCCATATTCATAGCGAATACCATATCCCAAAACAGGCAACTCCAGGGTTGCACAACTATCCATAAAGCAGGCTGCTAGACGACCTAAACCGCCATTACCTAAACCTGCATCGGGCTCTATTGATTCAATATCTTCTAATCGCAAACAGAATTTTTGCATCGCATCTCTTGAATTATCTGTTATATCCAGATTGAGCATGTGGTTGCCCAAAGCTCTACCCATAAGGAACTCTAGTGAGAGATAGTAAGCTCGTCGCACATTAGGCTTGCGGTATGCATCCCATGTTTTACACCAGTTAGCAACAACTCTGTCGCGTAACGTAAATGAGAGTGCTTCATAGAAATAAAAAGAGTCACAACCCTGAGTTCGTCCCAGGTGATACGTTAGATACCTTTCAAAACTTTTGCCAATCGCTTTAGAGGTATTTGGTAAAGCTATAATTTCCAGAGGAAGACAAGTCTCTAACTGAGGTTTTTCGTTCATTTCTTACTCTCTTGTATTCTCACTTGTAATTTGTAATGTCGTTATCTAATAGTTTTAAAAGGTCTATCTGTTATATATTTCAATATAAGCGTCAGCGCTTTTTCCCCAACTAAAATCCTGTGTCATTGCATTTATTTGCAATTGCTGCCAGCTTTTTTTATTTTCAAATAATGAAATCGCGCGTATTATAGTCCTAATTAATTCTTCTGTATTTGCTTTTTTTAAAACAAATCCGTTAGGTTTAAAAGACTGTTTTGTTGACTGTTTCATAGCCTTTTTGGTCTCTGCCAAGTCAGCACTTGGATCATTTCCATCTACATCGATAACGGTATCTGCAAGCCCCCCCGTGCGATTGACGATAGGTAATGTGCCATAACTCAAGCTGTACATTTGATTAAGCCCACAAGGCTCAAATCGTGAAGGCATTAAGAAAATGTCACAGCCGGCTTCTAGCAGATGCGCTTTTTCTTCGTCATAGCCAATAGTTATTGACACTCGCTGTGGATATTTTTTATTGAGTTTTTTCAGCTCAGTTTCAATAGAGGCGTGGCCTGTACCAATGATGACAAAATTAGCATTTGTATCGGCAAGAATTTTTGGAATAGCTTCAAGGACCATATCAATCCCTTTTTGCTCTACAAGACGACTGACAAGCCCCAGTAATGGCGCTTCCAATTGTTCCTTGTTAGCAGTAATGCCATACGACTCTAGTAATGCTTTTTTATTTTTTTGTTTACCGGGGTTGAGGCGTTGTGCCGTAAAGTTAAATGGAATATGGGAATCTGTGGCCGGATTCCATACTTTGGTATCTATACCGTTGAGTATTCCAGATAATTTATAACTTCTGGATGAAAGCACACCCTCAAGACCGTATCCAAATTCAGCGGTACAAATCTCTTTGGCATAAGTAGGGCTAACGGTTGTAACAGCGTCAGAATAAACGATGCCAGCTTTGATCATGGATAAATTACCGTAAAACTCGACACCTTCCATCGACCACCAGCCGCCTGGCAATTTTAGTCGGTTATATTCTTCCCGCGAGAAACTACCACTATAAGCCAGATTATGTATGGTGAAAATTCGACGTGGGCGTTCTGGTTCGTGCTCTAGAAATGCCGCTACCAAGCCAGTTTGCCAATCGTTACAATGTACAACATCAGCCTTCCATCCCTTATTTAATTTATCCAGGCTCAATGCCGCAACTGCTTTAGAAAATAGAGTGAAGCGTTCGGCATTATCGGACCAATCATGACCATTCGCATCGGTGTAAGGGTTACCGTCACGATCGAATAAATGCTGATAATCAACCAGCCATATCGGCATTTCAAACAAGGTGTGTTTAGCTTCTAATATACGCACATCTCTTGTGATTCCCGCCAACTCCAGTTTTAACCAACCCAGTGTCTTGAATGAATCCAGCTTATTCAATAAATCCCGGTAGGCAGGGAGAACCAGGCGCACATCATGATTCTTTTCTTTTAATGCATGTGGCAAGCTGTATGAGACATCGCCCAATCCACCTGTTTTTAATAAAGGCCACACTTCGCTGGTAGCAAATAGAACCTTCATTTTAAAATCTCCATTAACCTATACTTCCCAATTTTCTTCCCAACATTCTTGCTTAAACTCTTCTCTAATACTTGTTACATGGTTGCTTAAATTTAACTTAAAGAAGCTAACTATAAATAGACAAAGTCACCCCCTTACTTATAGGCAATTTTCATGCCAGCACCAGTTAATAACTACCGCTTATTCTGAGAAATCTCCTTTCAAGAAAACAGCACTCAATGGCGGCAAAGTAACACTAATTGATTGCAGAAACCCAGTCCATGGTATTGATTCAACTAAAATGGGATTATGATTGCCACAATTTGAGCCGGAATAATAAGCAGAATCAGTATTCAGTACCTCATGATAAGAAACTGCAGCCGGTATACCAATTCGATAATTCGTTCGAGGTACTGGAGTATAATTTAACAAGCAAATTATCGAATCTCGAGGATCTAGTTGATTTGCGCATTAGAGTAAGTACTGACTGGTCTGAATCGTTACAATCTATCCACTCAAAACCGTCGTGCGAAAAGTCCCAATAATACAATGCTGTCTCATTCTGGTATAACTTATTGAGATCGGAAACTAATTGACTAATACCTTGGTGACAATCTACAGAGGTTAAGGCCCAGTCAAGCTGACCATCATCATTCCATTCAATCCATTGCGCAAACTCACCCCCCATAAATAGTAGTTTTTTACCCGGGTGAATATATTGCCAGGCATAGAGTAAACGTAAATTAGCCAGCTTTTGCCAATCATCACCCGGCATTTTACTAACCAGACTCCGTTTTCCGTGCACTACTTCATCATGGGATAATGGCAAAATAAAGTTTTCAGAATAGCTGTAGATTTGACTGAAAGTTAGCTGATTATGGTGATATTTACGATGTATCGGATCAGTTTCCATATATTTCAGGTTGTCATTCATCCAGCCCATATTCCATTTTATGGAAAAACCTAAGCCACCTAGTTCCACTGGGCGAGAAACCATCGGCCAAGCCGTCGATTCTTCAGCCATCGTTAAAACACCAGGATGCAGTCCATGAACCGTAGTATTCATTTGTTTTAGAAATTCAATCGCTTCCAGGTTTTCTCTACCACCAAACTCATTCGGCAACCACTCGCCAGCTTCTCTGGAATAATCCAGATAAAGCATCGAAGCTACCGCATCAACACGAAGACCATCTAAATGAAATTCTTCAATCCAGTAAACCGCATTGGTAATCAGAAAGTTTCGTACTTCGTTACGTCCATAATTGAAGATTAGGGTACCCCAATCCTGATGCTCACCTTTTCGAGGATCAGCATGTTCATAGAGCGCATCTCCATTAAATTTTGCCAGAGCAAAAGCATCTTTTGGGAAGTGGGCAGGCACCCAATCCAGAATCACACCAATATCTGCTTTATGACATTCATTGATAAAGAAACGAAAATCTTCGGATGTCCCAAAACGTGCAGTAGGCGCAAAGAAACCCGTTACCTGATATCCCCAGGATTGATCCAGAGGGTGTTCTGCAATAGGGAGTAGCTCAATATGTGTATAAGCCAATTGCTTGATATAGGGAATCAGTTGTTTGGCTATTTCTCTCCAATTCAGAAAGTTGCCTTGATCATCACGACGCCAGGAACCAGCATGTAGTTCATAGATGCTTACAGGTTTATGCTGCCAATCGAATTCGGCGCGATGGTCTAACCATGCCTGATCTTGCCACTCAAATTGTTCCGCCGATGGAATGTGTGATGTTGTATCAGGTCGAAGCGCCATAGATTGCGCATAAGGATCTGTTTTCTTTAGAACTTCATCATTCTGCGTGAGAATTTCATATTTATAATTGTCATTGGCAAGCAATCCCGGGATGAATAATTCCCAAAGACCTGATGACCCACGGCTGCGCATGGGATGTCTGCGACCATCCCAACCATTGAAGTCACCCACGACGCTCAATCTTTTTACGTTAGGGCACCATATTGCGAATTGACAACCGGTTACGCCATCAATAGTTTGAATATGAGCACCCAAAAATTTATAGGCATGATGATGCTTTCCTTCAGCAAAAAGGTAGATGTCCATCTCCCCTATTTGCGGCTGAAAGCTATATGCCGATATCGATTCGTGCCATTGCTTCACTGCCTTTTTGTTGCCATCTGAGTGTGTAATGTCCATCGAGTAGAGATTGAGCTTCTTTAGGCGTTAATTTATATTCAAAAATGTCACTATTGGGGATACGCGTCATTGTGCCTATCCCTTTCAGTTCAACGACTTCAGCATGTGGCAGAAAGCTGCGAACAATTGTTTCTTCTTTTTTTGCATTCTTTAAGGTATGAATACCGAGGACATCAAATGGGTCATGATGTTTACCCTGCTGCACTCTAACCAAGTCATCAGATAAAGCGTCTTCAATTACGATTTTGTCAGTAGTTTTTTTCTCAGCAAGTTTTTTGGCTAGTAGTTGCTTTCTTAACTGTCTTTTTATTCGTCATGTTTTTCTTAGGCTGTGCCATTAGTGTGTATCCGTTTTATATAAGCGACCAGCATTATCAAGTTGCTCTCTGGTCTTATTAGCTATGCTTTCGGTTATTAGTTCCCATTGAAATTTCCAGGTCCAGTTATCATCAGATATTCCGGGTATATTCATGCGTGCTTCAGAACCCAGATTAAGTAAATCCTGAACAGGAATAATGGCTAATTGTCCCTGGCTATTGAAGGCAACCTCGACCATTTTTTCGGTTACTTTTGTCAGGATCTGTTATTTCCAAAGTGTTCAAAATATGATTTTGTGACTCTGTGCTCCTGACTATTAAACCAGCCGAGGGTTGTATCGTTATCATGAGTGCCCGTATAAACAATACGATCATAAGTAATGTTTTCAGGCTTATGCGGATTATCCGTAAATCCATCAAATGAAAATTGTAAAACAGACATTCCCGGGAGTTCGTATTTCTCACGCAGTGCATTCACCTCAGGAGTAATAATCCCCAAGTCTTCAGCAACAATTGCTAATGACCCCATCTCCTGCTTTAAATGCTGCAGTAATTCTTCACCCGGTACTTTTTGCCACTCGCCATCAATTGCTGTTTCGCACTCGCTGGGAATCACCCATACCGCCTCTAGACCACGAAAGTGATCAATGCGTACTAGATCAAAAAGACTAAAATGATTTTTTAAGCGTTGCATCCACCATTTAAAATCATCTTCACGCATTTGCGCCCAATTATAGTGCGGGTTACCCCAGCGCTGCCCTGTTTCGGAGAAATAGTCAGGTGGCACTCCAGCAACAACGGCGGGTTGGCCATTTTCATCTAATAGAAATGCTTCAGGGTTAGTCCATGTATCTGCACTGTCGTGAGCAATGAAAATAGGCATATCACCAAAGATCATTATATTGTGTTTGTGTGCATAGGTTTGAACTTCACCCCAACGATGATAAAGACAAAATTGCTGCCAACAAATAACGTTTAACTGCTGTAGATTCTCGGCTCTATAAGTATCTAAAGCTGCTCGCTGGCGATGTTTGTATTCATCAGGCCATTCATACCAGGGTATAAAATCAAAGCTTTGCTTAAGCGACATGAACAACGCATAGTCTTTTACCCAATATTCCTGGTCGTTTAACCAGTCGTTGAAACTCAGTATCTGCATCATTTCTATCTTCGTAGGCTGACTCCTCAAGCAACGCTGGGTTTATCGCGAAAGCTGAATAACACTGATAAGGAGATAAATTTTCCTGAGGTACACCTAAAGGTAAAATTTGCCAGACACTCAAACCGGCATCCGACATGAAATCTAGCCAACGAAAAGCATCGTTATCTAAAACCCCTGAAGGAAGAGAGGTTGGGTGCAATAAAACACCTCCTAATCGAACTCTTTTTTCTATTAACTCGGAATAGGTTTCCATTTAGACATTACGCCTCATGGTTCCTGAATTCTCGGCATCTCCTCCGCCGAGAGAAATAGGATGATCAAGTTCTACCGGAGGAGTTTTATCGATTAAATCATAAAGTTTTTTCAACTGGATGCGATATAACTCGTCAAAGTCATGAACACTTCCAGAGGAATTATAATCACCAAACCACCAGAACCAATCGGACCCTTCACAAATCGCAAGTTGATCATCAAGCTCAAGTAATTCGTCTTTAGATAGGAGTCCTTTCGCCACTGCCTTATCACAGTCTTTTTTTGCAGCAACCAGATATTCCCACGCACGGTTTTTATCTTCCTGCCCTATCCACGTGGTAAAGCTTCCATACACCCAGCTTCCTGCACAAATTTTGTCTACTTTAGTAGCGGCAACGGTCTTTGTAGTCTTTGCAAAAGTAGTGACTTCAATTTCTTCACATTGACTCATTTTCTCATATAGTGCATCAAGAAAATAATAACCATTGTCATGATAATATTCCCAGGCATTCTCTCCATCTAAAATGACAGAGACCACCTGTTGATCGGCATCTTCGCCGACAAAATTAGCAATATTTTGCAAGTTTTCAACAAAGTTAAGCGCTGCATCGTCGGCATTCCAGTGACTATATTCAAAACCTATAAAATCAGATAAGCCATCATCTCTAAAATATAATTGAGTCTTATTTTCTTTATATTGATAAGGTCTGAATAATGCTTTTTTATTGTGAATTTCTTCAGAGTCCATCTGGTTCAGATCACAGGTATTACGCCAGACTTGTTCGCCCGAAGCGGTCCAACTGATACCAAAATCATTGAGCATTTCAATCGCATCCTCGCTAACGCCACCTTCTGATAGCCAAACTCCATCTGGCTTTTTACCAAAATGATGTTGAAACGATTGAATACCTTTTTCCATATGCCATTCAGAACGACTAACGCCATTCGGATAATCATCACAGTTTGGCATCGGAGCTTCGGGTGACGAACAGCGCATATTTTCAAATTTATTTAATAATGGCACTATAGGATGTGCATAAGGCGTTAAAGACAACTCTATTTGTCCGCTATCTGCTAATGCACGATAACGAGGGATAATCCCACTTAAGGCTTCATAAATGATGGTAACCAACTGTTTGCGATCATCCAGAGAATAATCGTGTCCTTTCTCAAACAATTCCGTGACTTGCTTCGAACCTTTTAATGAATGCCCGAGCCAAGCCAGATGATACCAAACGACTAAATCATGAAATTTCTGATCCTCTAAACTTTCTAGAGAGAATTCTTTCTCATTAGTATTGTGATCAAACGCATTCTCCATGTTTTGCATCAGTAGATTAAAAGCAGGATAAGGCTCAATCATTCGTGGTGCATAACAGCGTTTACAATCTTCGAATAAACGCTTTTTTTGCTCTAAATTAACCGGAATATCTGCAGTTCCCGCAAGTACAGAAAGCAATGGATCTGATAATTGATTTACTTTGTGGGAAGCACTCGCCTGATAGTGTTTAAGTTCTTCCACATATTGATCGAGCTGCTCTAGCAATACCGGTGAAAAATTAACAACAGTAGCCATATCCGGATGATTCTCCAGATGCTTTGCCATATCTGTGTAATCTTTAATACCATGCAGATAAACCCATGGCAGATGAAAAGTGCCATTATGCCCTTCACGGTAGTAGGGCTGGTGCATATGCCAGCACAGCACTACTTTCAGTTTTGACTTCATATATCAATCGCCTTCAAGTGAAAATATATCCTGGTTGAGCATCCCAGGTGTAACAAGTACGATGCCTTCGGCAGATACATGATATTTCTTACGATCAGCCTCAAGATCTTCGCCAATAACGGTCCCATCAGGAATAATGCATGATTTGTCGATAATCGCCTTGGTGATACGACAATTTTTTCCAATACGAACCTTGGGTAAAATCACGCTATCTTTGACGTGAGAGTAACTTTCGATGGTTGTTCCCGATGAAATAACCGAACGTTTTACTCGAGCACCAGAAATAATACATCCGCCAGAAACTAGTGAATCTATTGCCTCTCCACGTCGTCCTTCATCATCAAAAATGAATTTCGCAGGAGGGCTTTGTGTTTGATATGTCCATATGGGCCATTCCTGGTCATAAAGATTAAGCTCAGGCTCAATATCACATAATTCCATATTGGTTTTCCAATAGGATTCCAAGGTACCAACATCTCTCCAGAATGAAGGTTCTCCTGTTTTTTCATCGGCGAAGGCATACGCCATCGCAATAGAATCTTTAATTTTTGCAGGAATAATATCTTTGCCGAAATCATGTGATGATAAAGGATTCATTGCGTCTTCTCTTAAAGTTTCATAGAGAAAACGAGTAGAGAAAACATAGATACCCATTGAAGCAAGTGCGGAATTTGGCTTTCCAGGCATTGGCTCAGGGTTTTCAGGTTTTTCTGCAAAACTTGAAATTTGCATATCATCTTGCACGGCCATCACACCGAAACTAGAAGCCTCTTCTTTGGGTACTTCAATGCAACCCACCGTAAAATCAGCGCCCGATTGAACATGCTGAATCAGCATTTTGGTGTAATCCATAGTGTAAATATGGTCTCCACCTAAAACAATCACATATTCGGCTCGATGACTGCGCATAATATCGATATTTTGAAATAAGGCGTCTGCTGTTCCTTTATACCAGGCCTTTTCTGCAGTTCTTTGTTGAGCAGGTAACAATTCTACAAATTCGCCAATTTCAGCACGCAGAAAACTCCAGCCACGTTGTAAATGTCTCAACAAGGAATGAGATTTATATTGCGTTAAAACTGTAATTTTTCGTAATCCCGAATTCACACAGTTCGAAAGTGCAAAGTCTATAATGCGATATTTACCGCAAATAGGTACTGCAGGTTTTGCACGCCACTTTGTTAAATCCATTAAACGAGAACCTTCTCCTCCCGCAAGAATTAACACGAGTGTTTTACGCGTCATTTCTGTGGCGGTTCTAGGCTCAAAGTTTTGACTATTTTTTAGAGACTGTTTTGCTGAACCACTATCCATTGTCTTTCCTTATATTTGAATGACTCACTAAACTGAATCATTGTTAACTAAATGTAACTTAGCTGGGGCAATTACTGTGCCAGTACCTTGTTAAAATATTTAATCGTTATCCGGATTAATAACATCACGGTAATAATTAATCAGTGTATTGGTTGATCCATCATGGCTTCTTACTTTGTAGGGCTGATCGATATCTTCCAGAATAGTTTTCGTTAACTGTTTACCTAATTCAACGCCCCACTGATCAAATGAATTGAGATTCCAGATAATTCCCTGTACAAAAATTTTATGCTCATAAAGCGCCAATAGCATGCCTAATGTACGCGGTGTTAATTTACGAATCAGGATGGTATTGGTCGGATGATTTCCTTCAAAAACCATATGATGGATGCGCTTATCAATATCGCCTAAATCAGCATTACTCGCCTTGATATCTGCCAAGGTTTCATCGTAATTTCGGCCGCGCATTAACGCTTCTGTTTGCGCCAGCGCATTAGCGAACATAATATTATGCTGTTGCTGGTGCGTACTGTGCGTCATCATCGATACAATAAAATCTGAGGGAATCATTTTAGTCCCCTGATGAATCGACTGATAGAACGCGTGTTGACCGTTGATGCCTGACATACCCCAAATAATTGGACCGGTTGCATAATCTACTCTTCTTCCATCTCTATCGACAGATTTACCATTGCTTTCCATATCTGCCTGTTCCAGATACATGGTTAAACTTCTTAAATAATGGTCATACGGAAAAATACCGTAAGATTCAGCCTTAAAAAAGTTGTTATACCAAACACCTAGTAAGCCTAGAATTACCGGCATGTTTTTTTCAAGCGGTGCTTCTCTGAAATGCTCATCCATCGAATGCGCGCCTTCGAGCATTTTCTTAAAGTTTTTCATCCCAACTGCCAGAACTACCGACAAACCAATCGCTGACCAGAGGGAATATCGTCCACCGACCCAATCCCAGAACTCAAACATATTCTCCGGATCAATACCAAACCGAATTACGCCCTCACGATTGGTTGAGACTGCGACAAAATGTTTACTGATATGTTTTTCATCAATTGCCGAGCGCAGAAACCAATTACGGGCAATATGCGCGTTGGTCAGTGTTTCTTGCGTGGTAAATGTTTTCGAAGATATAACAAATAGCGTTGTTTCAGGATTAAGTTGCTCCAACGACTGATCAATATGCGCGCCATCTACATTAGAAATAAAATGTACCGTTAAACGTTTATGGTGATATGGCTTAAGTGCTTCATACACCATTTTTGGCCCCAAATCCGAGCCACCTATTCCCACATTTACGATGTCAGTAATAACTTTGCCGCTATAGCCTTTCCAGCTTCCCTCTCGTACTTTTTCAGAAAAATTCTCCATTTTATCAATGGTCGAATTGATCATTGGCATGATGTCTTCACCATCAACCATGATTGGAGTATTGGCCCGATTACGTAATGCTGTATGCAATACCGCCCTACCTTCGGTATTATTAATTTTTTCGCCGCTAAACATCCGCTCGCGCCAACTCTCTAGATCTGCTTCTTTTGCAAGTTCACAAAGTAAAGGAATCGTTTCGTGTGAAATCCGGTTTTTAGAATAGTCGAGAAACAAACCGTTATATTCAATCGAATACTTATTAACCCTTCGCGGATCAACGCTAAATAATCGGCGCATATGAAGTTGACTTACCTGCTGAAAATGCTTTTGCAGTTTCTTGTATGCTGGCAACTCCGTCAGTGATGGTTTTTCTTTGTTAGTATTTACCATTATCAGTTTTACCAGTTATAAATTTTACTCGACGAATTATAAACGATTTATGAATTTGTAAATTTGACCTGATCAAGACTACTGTTGAAAAATCGATTTTTTAAAATAAGTGATATGCACTTTTGAAAAAAATATCAGTTATGTGAATAATCCTTAACTAATTAGAATACAAATATCACCGATGAAGTAATTTCGAAAAATTGACTGAAATTAACCGCCTGCTTAGTAAATAATAGCAGTATTTTCAGTTTTACAGCTGACATAAGCTGATACTGTAATGGCATTTAATTATATTGGTACAGCATTATGATTGTCCTTATATATAGTACAAATAGAGTTAAAAGGTAAATTGGTTAGACTATAAATCACAATTCTCAATTTCTCATAACACCCTGTGAATTCTGAGATTCCCCCGTTATCACGGACACTCTAAATTGGGGTCATTATAGTTAACCTCATAAAAGGAGTATCCAATGGTAACAAAAAGAAAACCCTACAAAACCTTTACCCGTGAGTTTTAATTATAATCTGCACATCTTATAATGAAAATTGCTTTTCAATGATGGATTTAATCTAAATTGACAATACTAATAAGTAAAGCTAACTTGTACATGCTTTAATCTTTAGTTTTGATAGCCAGCTTTTTCCTCTATCATGATATTAACATCAAGCCCTGGAAATATATTTTCAGTTTTTAATCATTAATTCAAGAATACGTCAAAAAATGGATAACTCTTTAATACAACAAGGGCTTAATCTTATGCTGTTTGGCATGGGGACAGTATTTATTTTCCTCACGATACTTATTTTCGCAACTGGAGGCATGTCAAAAGTTATATTGCGCTGGTTTCCTGAAAAAATTATTGAGCCGCCTGCCCCAAGAAAGAAGGCCAATACAGCCAACGGAGCCAGTATTGGCCCAGCCACTTTAAAGATACTTCAAGCGGCTATTGACCATCACCGTAAAGGTAAATAAACAAGCTCCCATTATTTTGTGGGAGAAACAGCAACAGTAACCTAAATAGAATAGTTAGAGCACTATGAGTCAGAAACAAACTACCAACAACAAGACCGAGAAACTCCATATCACAGATGTGGTTTTACGTGACGGACACCAGTCATTATTTGCGACCAGAATGCGACTCGCCGATATGTTACCTATCGCTGAAAAGCTCGATAGTGTTGGTTACTGGTCAGTTGAAACATGGGGTGGCGCAACTTTCGACTCCTGTATCCGTTTTCTCGGTGAAGACCCATGGGATCGTATTCGTCAACTCAAAGCTGCAATGCCTAAAACCCCTCAGCAGATGCTATTTCGTGCTCAAAACATTCTTGGTTATCGCCATTATGCAGACGATGTGGTTAATAAATTTGTAGAGCGCGCAGCAGTAAACGGGGTTGATGTTTTCCGTGTATTTGATGCAATGAACGATACGCGCAACATGGAAACCTCACTAAAAGCAGTTAAAGATGTGGGTAAACATGCACAAGCGACGCTTTCTTACACCGTAAGCCCGGTTCACACACTGCAAGGCTGGCTGGATATGGCACGCCGACTTGAAGATATCGGCTGTGACTCTATCTGTATTAAGGATATGGCGGGTTTACTCAAACCTTATACTGGACATGAACTAGTTTCTGAACTTAAAAAGATCGTTTCTGTACCCATACATATGCATTGCCATGCAACCACAGGTCTATCAACAGCTACGAATCTTAAATGTATTGAAGCGGGTGCTGATCGCGTCGATACCTCAATATCATCCATGTCAATGACTTATGGTCATTCACCCACCGAATCAGTGGTAGCGATCATGGAAGAAAGCGAACGTGCTACAGGCCTTGATCTGGTATTACTCGAAGAAATCGCAGCCTACTTCCGCGAAGTGCGTAAAAAATATGCCAAGTGGGAAGGTTCTTTACAAGGTATAGATTCGCGTATTTTATTGGCTCAAGTTCCTGGTGGCATGCTCACCAATATGGAAGGTCAACTCAAAGAGCAAGGTGCTGGCGATAAACTGGATGAAGTATTAGCAGAAATACCTAAAGTACGAAAGGACTTGGGTTATATTCCATTGGTTACACCGACCTCTCAAATTGTTGGTACACAGGCTGTTCTGAATGTATTAACGGGTGAACGTTATAAAAAGCTTACTGGTGAGGCTGCTGGTGTACTTCGTGGTGAATATGGTGCAACCCCTGCAAATGTTAATGAAGAATTACAAAAGCAGGCATTGGCAGGAGATGAACTTATTACCTGCCGACCTGCTGATTTACTAGAGTCTGAATTAGATAAAATAAAAGACGAACTAGTAACAATTGCTAAAGAAAAGTCGATAAAACTTACAGAAGGTGAAGGCTTGATCGATGATGTTTTGACCTATGCGCTTTTCCCTCAAGTGGGTTTGAAATTCCTTGAAAACAGAAATAATCCTGATGCATTTGAACCCATTCCAACAGGCAACGAAGGCTCAACAGTAACCTCATCAAGTGGCGAGGAAATTTACACAGTAACGGTAGATGGTGTTGATCACGTAGTTACTGTTGGTAATGGTGGTGATATCACTGGTGTTGTACCGACCTCAGGCTCAGGCGGTGCAACTACAAGCTCACCTGCAGCAGCATCGGCAAATGCAGAAGGTGAAGGGTTCCCGGCCCCCATGGCTGGTAACGTGTTCAAAGTTCAAGTTGCACCTGGTGATCTCGTTGAAGAAGGTGATGTAATGATCATCCTGGAGGCGATGAAGATGGAGATTACCGTAATAGCACCTAAGTCCGCTACCGTTGTAGATGTCGCGATAAAAGAAGGCGACGATGTAGCCCTCGGCGATATATTAGTGACATTGGCTTAGGACTGACATATGGATACTCTGTTAAAATTATGGGGCGATTCTGGTATCGCTCAACTACAATTTGGCCAAGCCGCAATGATGCTTGTCGCCTTAGTCTTGCTTTATCTTGCGATAAAGAAGGGTTTTGAGCCTCTACTTCTCGTTCCTATCGCGATTGGTACTCTGCTCGTTAATGTACCTGGTGGCGGTTTTGAAGCGGAACCTGTTTATGATGCTCTAGGTCATATGACCAGCCCTGGTGGCATGATGTACTACATCTATAATGTTGGTATAGCCTCCGGCATGTTCCCGCTGATTATTTTTATGGGCGTTGGCGCCATGACTGACTTCGGTCCACTGCTCGCCAATCCAAAAACCTTATTGCTAGGTGCTGCTGCCCAGTTTGGGATATTTGCAACGGTATTAGGCGCAGTTAGTTTAAGCTATTTTGGTATCCTCGATTTTAGTATTAATGATGCTGCGGCGATCGGCATTATCGGTGGTGCAGATGGGCCAACCGCGATCTTTGTGACCAGTAAATTGGCACCTGATATTCTCGGCCCTGTAGCTGTTGCTGCCTACTCATACATGGCGTTAGTACCCATTATTCAGCCACCTATAATGCGTGCATTAACAACAGAAAGTGAACGTGCGATTCAAATGGTTCAGTTACGTCATGTAACCAAGACAGAAAAAATTGTATTCCCACTGTTATTACTAGGACTTGTTGCAATGGTTCTACCAAGTGCCGCTCCATTATTAGGGATGTTCTGTTTTGGTAACTTAATGCGCGAAGCGGGTGTTGTTGATCGCTTGAGTGATACTGCTCAGAATTCTTTGATTAATATTGTCACGATCTTCCTTGGCTTAGGTGTTGGATCAAAAATGAGCGCTGACAAATTTCTTAACTGGGAAACATTAGGCATTCTGGCACTAGGCGCTATCGCATTCTGTATCGGTACTGCCTCAGGAATTATATTGGCTAAACTGATGAATAAATTCAGCAAGAATCCAATCAATCCTTTGATCGGTTCAGCAGGTGTATCTGCAGTACCTATGGCGGCTCGTGTATCAAATAAAGTTGGATTAGAAGCAAATCCACACAACCACCTGCTAATGCACGCAATGGGACCAAATGTCGCTGGCGTTATTGGTTCTGCAATTGCTGCGGGTGTAATGATTAGTATGGTTAGCTAATAGTTAAAAAAACATAAATTACACATCATTTAATAAGAAGCTATTGTTGGAAACTTGCTTCTTATTAAATTGAATTGTCACCCCCCTGCTTTTAATGACATTTTTTGGTTAAAAACAGTTTTGAAATTAATAGGCAGAGGCTAGCAACTTTATCAATTAAATTACAGAATCAGGTGAAACGAAGTCGTAACCTAACTCCGTCGCTACCGCTTGATAAGTTACCTTTCCACCACTGACATTCAGACCATTCTTTAGATTCTGATCATCTGCCAATGCTTTTTTCCAACCTTTATCTGCAATTGCAAGTAAATGCGGCAACGTGGCATTGTTTAATGCATATGTAGAAGTTCTAGGGACAGCTCCAGGCATATTAGCCACACAGTAATGTACAACACCATCCACTTCATAAATTGGATCAGCGTGCGTCGTCGCATGTGATGTTTCGAAACACCCACCTTGATCGATGGCTACATCAACCAGTACTGCACCATCTTTCATCTCACCCAGCATTTCTTTGGTAACCAGTTTTGGTGCAGCGGCTCCAGCGACTAACACAGCGCCTATCACCAGATCGGCAGCTAAAACAAAATCGCGCATAATGCCTGCATTCGAATGAATCACTTTAGCGGTATTGCCAAAATAGTTACTCAAGCTTTCAATAGTTGCTGGATTGGTATCGAGTATTGCGACATCTGCCTGAACACCAACTGCCATTTGTGCGGCATTAAAGCCTACAACACCCCCACCTAGAATCACTACTTTTGCTGGAGCGACACCCGGTACACCACCGAGTAAAATGCCTAAGCCGCCATGGCTCTTCTCTAATGCATATGCACCTGCCTGAATCGATAGACGTCCTGCTACCTGGCTCATTGGTTTTAGTAGCGGTAATGCTCCATGATTATCAGTAATCGTTTCATAAGCGATACAATGTGCGCCTGAGTCGATCAAATCTTTGGTTTGTTCTGGATCAGGCGCCAAGTGCAAATAGGTATAGAGGATCTGATCCTTGCGCAGCATTGCACGTTCCACTGCTTGCGGCTCTTTAACCTTTACAATCAGTTCTGCTGAGGTAAAAATCTCAGCGGCATCAGCAATTATATCTGCACCGGCATTTTTGTATGTTGCATCATCTGCACCAATACCTAAACCAGCTCCACTTTGCACCATGACCGAATGTCCATGTGCAACAGCAGAGGCAACAGATTCTGGAGTCATACCAACGCGGTACTCATGATTTTTTATTTCTTTAGGTACGCCTATTAACACAGTAAATCTCCTATAAACATTTATACGTTATGAAACCAATACACTAACTAGAGCATTATCTTAATCATAGTATTGATATCGCTATTATTTAGTGCCAATAATGTAATAATTCTAGTACCAGAGAACCTAATCAAGTTACCCCCCTACTTTTAGGCACTTTTTTATCACCCATCAAGCTTGCTAAAGACGTAGGCTAAGCTACGCACTAATGCTTTTTCGGCTGCATCTCGATTCAGTATGTTTTAATGAGGAAAATTTATAGGCAATAAAAAAAGCCCCTGTGAGTAAACTCACAGGGGCTTTTTAGAACATATGTTTATAATAATTTATGAATGGTGTGGATCCACACTTGCATCATCTAATGTATTCGGCAGGAGTCTAAATATTTTCATACCTATAATGAGCAAACAAATAGCCAGACCAACACCACCAATACCTAATAGGTATTCTGGCAATGTCGCTGAGTATGCATTGTAAACACCATCAGAAAACGTACTGCTTGTTTCTGAATTAGGGAAAAGCACTAATGGATATGATTGCCCACCAATAAGGATGACATAAATCTGTGCGAAGCCACCAAGAATCGCAAGGATTGCTGCTGTGACCAATGCTGTACGGTTATTCTTCAGAAATCTACACCACACCAGAAACATCGGCACTAAACTACCTAAAACGATTTGGCCATACCAGAATAAATCAGAAAATGGACCACCATTAAGAATGTACGACTCAACACCATGATGCTCAGTAGCATATAGATTGGTTAGGTGACGAACTAATTCAAGGAATAAAACCAAAGCAATAAAGATCGCCAGGGAATAACGTAAACGATTGAGCACTGCATCACCCAATTCACGACCTGTCATTTTGAATGTAGCCATTAACACCAGTGTATAAATAGCGGTTCCATATACGTATGAAGCTACGATAAACAACGGCGCTAAAATAGCGGCATCGTAATATTGTCTGGCAACCAGAAAACCAAAGATAGAACCAGTACCCATGGTAAGCATAAAACGCCACAACATGTTTACTATTCCTGTTGGTTTATAGAGCTTTTTAGCTACTTTATTGCGATCCATCATGGTCCATAAATACACCGCAATAATCGCAAGGAAACCCGTATAAAGAATCATATTCCAGGCAAAAATTGATTTGAAATTTAGATAACCGTATGCCATTTCAATGACATGCCCAATACTCCCTAAATCAAGTAATAAAACAATCAAACCTCCAACTAGTAACGTTGCTGCCAGAAATGCAGATAATCGTCCTAAAGGTTGATAAATTTTCTTACCAAAAACTGTTCCAACCGTGGCAACATTAGCGGCACCTGAAGCAGCAACGATTAAGAAAATAGCAAACACATGAGGCATACCCCATACAATTTGATTGTTCATACCCGTCACATAATGGCCGTGATGTTCCATGTAATAGAATGCACCTGCTCCAGCTAAAACTAATAAGCCAAAGAAGCCCAGCACTGCCCAGAAGCCAAAACCACTGTTTTTAATTTCACTAAATACGGTATTTGTCGCCATTTTTATATACCCCAGTAGCGCACGCCAGTGTTTAATCCAAGGTCAGCACGGATCTGCGTACCACCATATTGTTTTAATACTTTACTAATCTGACTGTTCTCATCGTTTAGATCACCAAAGAGCATTGCCTCAGGTGCTGCATCAACACAGGCTGGGTTTTTACCCGCATCAACACGATTAACACACATATTGCATGATTCAACCGTACCTTTACCACGTGGTGTTCCTGGACGTTGATCAACCAAGGTTTCATGAACAAAGCTTCTCGCTTTATAAGGACAAGCCATCATGCAGTAGCGACAACCGATACAAATATGCTTATTTACTTGAACAATGCCATCAGCGCGTTTCATTGATGCGCCAGTTGGACAGACATCAACACAAGGTGCAGTTTCACAATGTTGACACATGACTGGTAAACTCATTGTCTTACCCGTCATTTTTTCTGTTACTTTTACTTTACGAATCCATTGTGCGTCTTGTTGATCGTTAGAATGCTTTTCATCACCCCAACCATGTTCTTTTTTACAGGCAGCGATACATGCATCACCGCCATCGGTTAACTTATTGACATCAATCAGCATGCCCCAACGAACTTTATCACTAATGGGTTCATCAGCTGGCTTTGCCTGTACTTCGCGTAAGAAAATACCTGGCGCAATAGTAACAGCCGCAGCTGTTCCAGCAAGACCAGAGAGAAAATTACGGCGGTATGAATCTATCTTACTCACTGATCTCTCCCTTTTTGTTACTTTCATCAAGCGTTTGATGACTTTGCGCTATGGATAACGAGTCACCCTGTTGCTCTGAAGACTGAGTTGTTGCATCTGCAGTAGCTTCCTGTTTTACAGGATGATCAACATGGCATTGAAAACAATCTAGTTTAGCCGCAACGTAACTATGACAAGTAGAGCAGAAATGTTCTGGATTGGTATGACGCAAAACTTCGCCATTGTGCTGCTCAGGAACATGACAATTTATACATGCATTTAAGCTATATTTTTTTGTGCGAATACCATTATAGACAGTCTCATCTCGCTTATGCATGAGCTCGTCCATATGGTTCTTACGCATATGAGCTACGTGCTTGTCACGAACTTCATCTGACTCAAACTGTTTTGATGCTTTCATCAAAGCAGGTGGCTCACTATCACACGCACTTAAACCTAGAAGTGAAACAGATAAAAACGATAACACAACGAAGGATTTAACCAACTGTGTAAATGTGGATTGAATTCTCAACATATAATTCTCTAGGAACACACTAAACCCGTATGAGGATTAGTGTAGTTTCTTTGATTGACCAGACCAGTAAATTAACCACCTAAGCCCATTTCAATGTAGCCAGTAGGGCAAACATCAGCACAAATATGACAACCAATACACTTGTTGTAGTCAGTATCTACATAACGACCTGTTGTCGACTTTTCTTTGTTGACTCTGAATACCGCATCTTGAGGACAATAGATTACACAGTTATCACACTCAAAACACATGCCACAACTCATACAACGCTCTGCCTCATCAATGACTTGCTGTTCTTCAAGAGCATTCATACGTTCGGCAAAATGACCTAAAACCTCGCTTTCACTTGGTACATCTTCGGTGCGTTTATAACGCTCAACTTTCTCGAAATGACCTAAAAATAATTCGCTTGAAGCTACAATTTCATGTTCTGAGCGATCATCAAAGTTGTGAACTGCATAATCATCAGAATCTGTACCACGAAGATCTTCTTCTTTTCCTTCATCATACGAAGTAGGACTAAGATTGAATTCCTTAAGCTTGTCAAGCAAGTCAAAATGATGCTTATCAACTTTAGGGCGCTTACTAAGTTTCTCTTCGTTATGCACAAGATAATGGTCGATAGTTTCTGCTGCAATCGAAGCTTGACCTATTGCAGTAGTAAGTAGGTGAGGACGTACAATATCACCCGCTACGAAATGACCTTCTTTACCAGGAACCTGATAAAAGTTATCTGCATCAATAGCATTACGATCATTACCGTACTCTTCAACACCATCAAGATCACCGAACTGGCCGATTGCAGAAACGATTAGATCAGCTTCAATCAAGGTTTCTTTACCGCCTTCTTTTGGCTTAGGCATATTGCCTTCCATAACCGCCTCTACCACTTTAAGACCGATAGCTCTTCCGTTCTCATCGACAACGATTTCAGATGGCATAACTTCCGTTAAGATTGTTACGCCTTCTATCAATGCATCTTGAACTTCGTGCTCAGCAGCTGTCATTTGGTCCAATGGGAATAATGACGTTAATGTAACCTCGGCAGGTACTTTGTTTGCAGGCTCTGAATCGTGCTTAACTTTACCCGTTGCAACATCTTCAGCATGTTCAGTGTAACCTGCTAAAGATCCTATACGACGAGATACTGACACCACGTCGATAGATGTATCACCACCACCCACACATACAACTTTAGGTGCTGTATACTTCATATCACCAAGGTTAAATGCTTCAAGGAATTCTACTGCTGTAACAGCATTTGGCACCTGATCCCAGTTATCTACGAATAAACCACGACCATTCTTACAGCCAAGAGCCCAAAGAATCGCATCGTATTCTTTTTCTAGAACTGCAACTTCGACATCTTTACCTACTCGAGTGTTAAGTTTAACTTCAACACCATCCATATTTGTAATACGAGCGATTTCAGCATCCATACTATCGCGAGGTACACGATATCCAGGAATACCATAACGAGCCATGCCGCCTAATTGTGCATGATCGTCAAAAATTGTTGAGTAATGACCCATTTTACGCAGCTGGTAAGCAGCTGCCATACCCGCAACACCACCACCAATTATGGCTACTTTTTTGCCAGATGGAGTTGCTGAATCATCAAACGTTAGACCAGCAGCTGTTGCTTGATCACCGATGTATTGCTCGACAGAGTTAATGCCTACAAACTCATCTACATCATTACGATTACAACCTTCTTCACAAGGTGCCGGACATACTCGACCCATCATAGATGGGAATGGATTAGCTGCAGTAGAGCGACGGAATGCATATTCCTGCATTGTCATATCACCCGTAGGCTTTTCTATTCCACGAACAATCTGTAACCAACCACGGATATCTTCACCAGAAGGACAGCTTCCCTGACAAGGAGGAGTTTTCTGAATATAAGTAGGACATTTGTAAGAGGTATCTTCCTGGAAGATATATTCTCCCATACTATCCCACGTATAATCATCGTCATCATATCGTCTGAATGTGTGGGCTTTTGCCAATTTTTTATCATCAGGTGAAGTTGCCATGCTTATATCTCCATTACTCGATCCAGAAATTCTGGAAAATTTTACGTTTAAAAACGTTTAATTAATGTTGACGATGATTACTTATCATCCGTCTCTTTTTCTGTGTCTTTCGCAGCTTCCACTGCCTCTTTTTCAGCTTTCTCAGCAGCTGCTTTCTTACGTGCTTCCATTGCAGCTAAACGTTCTGCCTCTTCAGCAGCTTCTTTTGCTTCGATCTCTTCTTCAGTGAGCTGCCCTGTGAGGAATATCGCATTACTTACCAATTGGTGCACACTCACAATCATATCCATACTAAAGCCATAGTAAGGAATAACTTTGGTGAATTGAGATTTACATATGGCACAGATTGCAGCCATATGTGTTACTTGATGTTTATCGGTAACATGCTTAAGTGCTTCCATTCTTGGCTGAGCACCTTTAATGCGCACATCCATTAGATCATCAGTCAAGATACCGCCACCGCCACCACAGCAGAATGTAGCGTCGTGAATAGTATCTGCTGGCATATCTACAAAGTTGTTACATACCGCCTTGATGACATTACGCGGCAAATCAAATTGTCCACCAGGTTTTGGACCCATGCGACTACCGCGAGCAATATTACAAGAATCATGGAAAGTCAGAACTTTGTCATCGTTCTTGGACTTATCGATATTTAATTTACCAGCCGTTAATGCAGGCTCAGTAATTTCCAATATATGCTGAGGAACTGGATAATTCTGATCTAGAAAATCAAAAGGTCCAGCAAGTGTATTCAGGAAGCTATAGGCAACGCGCCATGCATGACCGCATTCACCAAATACTATTCTTTTAACACCCAAATCCTGTGCGGCTTTACGAATACGCAATGAAACCTTTCGCATGTTTTCGTAACTGCCGATAAACATACCGAAGTTAGCGCCTTCGGAAGCATAAGAACTTAAGGTCCAATCTAAACCAAGTTCATGGAGAACTTTTGCATAACCCATTAAACCATCTACATGTGGCTCAGCGAAGAAGTCAGCTGATGGTGTAATAAGTAGTATATCCGCACCTTTTTTGTCTAAAGGAAGCTTTACATCAACACCAGTCTCATCATAGATATCTTCCTCTAGGCCTTCCAAAGTATCTGCTAGTGCAGCTTCAGGAAGACCAAGATTATTTCCAATCTTATTAAGCTTACCCATGATTTCAGTACAGTACTTTTGTCCCATACCAATATGATCAAGAATTTCTCGAGCGGCCATTGATATTTCTGCAGTATCAATACCATAAGGACAGAAAACAGAACAACGACGACATTGTGAACACTGGTGATAGTAGTTATACCAATCTTTAACGACATCTTCGTCTAACTCAGCCGCACCAACAAAACCAGGCATACCCATTTTGCCGAAGAACTTTCCGGCAAAGGTAAAGTAGCGACGATATACTTTTCGTAACAAATCCTGTCTTGCTACAGGCATATTCTTAGGATCAGTCGATCCCAAGTAGTAATGACATTTATCTGTACAAGCTCCACACTTAACACAGATATCTAAAAATACTTGAAGTGAGCGATAACGACCTTTTAGATCAGCCATTTTATCTAATGCACGCTCTTTCCAGTTATCAACAAGAGTATCGGTATTTCCATAAGCCGAAACATCTTCAGGCATAGTGAAGTCTGTGGGAAAGTGCATCGCTTCCTGAAATTCTGGTTTAGAAACCCACGGCCCATGCGACTTCATTGCATCTGGCTGCAAGCTAGGCACATCTACAATGCCATCTTCACCTGTTATTTCTGGAATATCGTAATCAGCCACAATTGTTCTCCAATATTCTGCCCACTATCTTTAGGTTTATTAGCATTGTGTTAGTCCAATTCATCCAAAAACAATTTGTTTTGTTTTTCCAACTCTTGAGCCCAAGGAGCAATATGACGCTTCTCACGTGGGTTATCTATTTGATTTCGAGTAGGACTAAAGAAAATGCCAGGCGCATGTAACAATTTACTGATTGGAAAAATCAGCATCAATATTGCGACTAGCCCCAGATGTAGCAATAATATTGCATCAGTTGGCAGTGGCTGCCAATCAAAGGTAATCAAACCACGGAAGAATGCTTTAACCATTACAATGTCAGTATGACTCACAAATGACATCATCAAACCTGAAACACCAATCATGATTAGCAACAGCAACATTGCAATATCTGAAGGGGCAGTAATGTAACGAACCCTATCAATTAGAATTCTTCTAGCCAAAAGACCCAATAAGCCAACTATAAAAAGGAATCCAGCATATTTACCAAAAGGCTGCATAAACTGATACGAAACCCCAGATTGGTTCTTGTACGTATCTGAAGTGACGAATCACTATTAAAAGCATCGTATAATGAAACAGGAAACCTAATGCCCACAACAACTTATCCGAACGAAACAGACTCTTAAACAAGAAAACTTCTTGCATCATTCGAATGACTACCCCGCCCTGTGTTACAGGAGCCGGTGTTGTAGGAATTTTTAGTGGTGCTGGGACTTTTGCGTATATTCGGATTTTATTTGCAACACCTAGTACCAGAACAAGTGTTGCAGCCCAAAATAATACTGCATAAATAACACCAATGGTCATTTGCACTATGTAGCTCCTAAATTTCTTTTACATCTATAACTTATTGTATTTATTGCACTTTTAAAAACAATTCTTTTTCTAAAACTCACAAAGAACCACTGACCTTAGATAAAGGACAACTTTATGAACTTAAGAAAAAGAATTCGGGGAGATTTTCACCCCGAAGTCTTTAGGTTACGCTATAAGCTTAAGGCTTATACACAACCCGTTGGCTTTGGAAGGCCAGCATACTTACATGCTTGCTTACCAGGACCATATGGAAATAAAGAGTAAAGATACTTAGAGTTACCTTTGTCTTTACCTAAGCGCTTACCAACAGCTTTAGTCAAAACACGAACTGCAGGAGCAATTTGATACTCTTCGTAATACTCACGAAGGAAATTAATGATATCCCAGTGCTCATCTGTTAAATCTACATCTTCACCAGATGCTAAAGCTTTAGCAACTTCTGGTGTCCATGAACTAAGGTCTACCAAGTAACCTTCTTCGTCTAATTCAATTGATTGACCATCTACTTCGAGTGCCATGTGAGCTCTCCTTTTTTAAAAAACCAAATAATAAATAGCTAAAAATCGTATTGCATATACCCTTTCGGAATGCTCTACAGGTTATAGCCAGCTTTGTGTCGTCTCATTTTCTACGGTTAAGTCGACAAAACCTGCATAATCAACAGCCTTAATACCATCAATCATACGACCTTCACTCAAACCTCGCGCCGCAAGATCACCACCTAAAACATACACCGACTTATCTGCCATTGCTGCTTTAAGCTTCTCAGAAAAAGATGTTCCTTCGATTGCACCTACTGCTGCATCCTCGATCATCAATATTGAGTCACCTGCTTTTGCGTGATTTAAACAACTTCTAAATGCCACCTTTTCAAACGGTGATTTGTTTACAATATGTAACATTGCCATTTCAATATTCTCCGTAACCTTTCTTAGCTGTAGCCGTTTAGAAGCTTAAAGTAACTTCTTGTTCAGCCATAACATCAGCCATTTCAGAACGATTTACCATAATGATTGATGGTTTTTCTGCCCAATCATCATCTTCGTCTTCCCAAACAAGATCCATAAGATCATCCTGGGTCAAACCACGCTCTTCCAAAGACTCCTTCTCAACATAAAGCTTACTGATTTCATAATCCCCTAATGCCTTGTAAGTATTAGAGAAATTTTTCTGACCAATGCCTGTAGTGTCTTGACCTTTGGTAATCTGATATACACCATCATCAATAAAAGCTAGAGATACATCTTGCTCAAAAGCAGCAGATATCAAAACAACTTCTAAAGACTCAAGCGCATATACTGTTCCGTAAGGAGCTTTGCGATTAACAAACATGAATTTTTTAGTAGCCATATCTTAATCTCCAAACACTACGGTACGATCGGCTTCAATTCCGCCTTCGATCAATTGACCAAGACCTGAAATACGAAACCCTTCAATAATATTATTGGCATCAAGTCCCTGACGTTTGGCTTCGTTTTCATCCATGACTCCACGGCGTTGTGCCGCAGCAATACAAAGAACCATATCCAACTCATGCTCTTTGGAAAGTTCAGACCACTCTTTTTGAATCAAACGATCATCAGCTGGAGGAACGCTCAAACGTGTTCCGTTATTTACGCCGTCGTGGTAGAAGAACACACGAAATATTTCATGTCCTTGTGCCAGTACCGCGCGAGCAAACTGCAAGGCAGAATCAGCAGATTGATGCTGATAAGGACCTTCGTTAACCATAATTGTAAATTTCATCTATAAATCCTGATCAATAACGATTTTAGAAACGATTTAGAAACGAATGTGCGTTGACGAATTCAAGTTCGCACGCGCTCCACGCCAGTTATCAATGTGGTACTTAGTGAAAGGCAAACCTGTAACTTCGAAGAAACGTGGCCATCCG
The DNA here is from genome assembly GCA_963807855.1 of uncultured Gammaproteobacteria bacterium. Lineage (GTDB taxonomy): Bacteria > Pseudomonadota > Gammaproteobacteria > Thiotrichales > Thiotrichaceae > Cocleimonas. Next base: position 131,625 of record CAWEEB010000038.1, read on the forward strand.
ATACGCTCAACCCACTCGTTGATACGCTCCCAATCACGCGCACCTTCTTTGTAGCTCTCAAGAATCTTCTTAACAACTGCAGTCGCTTCAGGCCAGCGTGGTGGGTTATTTGGAATACCAGCAGCAACTAAACGCTGGAATGTTGGCTTACCACGAGCATTAGAGTGATTACCACCGATCCAGATCGCAAGCTGGGTAAACTCATGATCATTGATCTGCATTGGAGGACATGGAGGGTAACAGGCACCACAACAAATACACTTCTTCTCATCAACTTCTAGTGACGGCTTACCATCAACCATTGCTGGACGAATCGCAGCAACAGGACAACGAGCAACCACCGAAGGGCGCTCACAAACATTACCTACTAGAGAGTGATCAATCTTAGGTGGCTTAGTGTGTTGTACGTTGATCGCTATATCACCCTGACCACCACAGTTGATTTGACAACATGATGTTGTGATATGTACACGGTTAGGCATATTCCAGTTTGTGAATTCGTCGTACAACTCATCCATCATCGACTTTACAACGCCCGATGCATCAGTACCCGGGATATCACAATGTAACCAACCCTGCGTATGAGAGATCGAAGCAACCGAGTTACGCGTACCACCTACTGCGTAGCCTTTATCTTTCAACGCATCTACGAGTGGCTGAACTTTGTCTTCGTGATCCGTATAAAATTCGATATTACTGCGAATAGTGAAACGAACGTGTCCGTCTGCGTACTCATCAGCGATATCCATAAGGTCACGAAGAGTAAACACATCAAGAATACGCTGAGTACCCGCTTTTACGGTATATAATTTATCGCCGTTTTTAGCGATGTGTACCATTACACCTGGCTGTGTATCTTCATGGTAATCCCACATGCCGAAGTTACGGCGCATGGTAGGGTGCATATATTGAAAACCGTCAGGACAACCTGATTCAATCGGTTCACGCATCTCTGGTTTTGACATGGTTTTGCTCCTAAAAATCTGTTGATCTGCAAGGTAGTTACACTACCCTGCCAATAATTAAATTAAGGTTAGAGATAAGCTAAAACTAGCTAGCTGACTCTTAACTAGCTAGCAGCCTTCTCTTCACGTTTACGGTTAAACCACTCTTCAGCAGCCTCATCCCAACCATCAGTACGTACATAAGATACGTTACGTGGCTGCGCAATCATGTTTGGATCTGGATCTACTCCAATACCTTCTAGGAAATTAACCAAGCCGATACGCTCAATCATCTCACCAGTACGCTCATGCTCAAGACCGTTCTCAGCCCAGAAATCAATGATTTCTTCAGCAAGCTCTACGATCTGCTCATAATCTTCAGCAGTTTCTAGCTTCATGAATGGCACAAGTACAGTTCCCATCAAATCACCAATCTTCAGTGTACGCTTACCACCACAAAGAATAGTTACACCTTTGTCATCACCGGGGCTGATTGCCTTAGGCACAACATTCATACAGTGCATAGAACGAACACAGTTGCTTTCGTCAGCGATCAATGAATTATCCTCACCCAAAGAAAGTGACTTAGAATGACAACGTGAAATAACATTATCCATCACATATTCAACACCTTTTTCAGCAACAAATGCCTTCCAATTGTCTTGATTTATCTTCTTGTGATCTCTCCAGGTACCAATCACTGCAAAGTCAGCGCGCTCGATAGCGTTTTGACAATCGTTAGGACAACCTGAAACTTTAAATTTGAATTTGTAAGGAAGTGCTGGACGATGAACATCATCAGTAAAATTATTTACCAGATGACGGTGAATCGCATGCTCATTACAGTTAGACTGTTCACAACGTGCTCCACCCACACAAGACATCGCTGTTCGTACACACGGACCTGCACCACCAAGATCCCAACCGTAGTCGTTAATCTCATCAAAAAAGTGCTGAAAGCTATCATTATCAGCACCGATAAACATGATGTTACCGGTCTGGCCGTGGAAAGTCTGAAGGCCTGAACCCCATTTTTCCCAACTATCAGCTAGCTTACGCATCATATCAGTTGTGTAGTAGTTACCTGGAGTAGGCTGCACACGTAATGTGTGGAATTCTCTAGACTCAGGGAATTTATCTCCAACTTCAGAGAAACGAGGAATAATGCCACCGCCGTAACCGAATACCGAGATTGTTCCACCTTTCCAATAACCCATCTTGGTTTCGTAAGAATGCTCAAGCTGACCTAACAAACCGTTAGTTACGTTATTGATACGCGCATCAGGGTGATTATCACGCATATTTTTAATGCCAGTAATAAAACTTGGCCATGGGCCATCTTCTAAAACGTCCAACATCGGCGTAGGATACTTCTTGATATCAGCCATTATTGCCTCCAATTAATTAATTACCTAACAGAGTATTTGTAAGCCCTGTCACTAAATTTAAGCCGCATTACACCGTCTTTAAAATTGGTATATTTACGATATGGACCTAGTCTAATTGCTAAGCCCTAATATAAGAATCTCACCCATGGGAGGTTATGAAATAATTATCCTATCCCTTAGTGGGTAGGTATATTTTTTGGCATTTTTTGGATTAATACTGACAACACCTAAAAAAGAAGTATAGAATATTCGAATATACTTAAATAGCAAGCGAATTTTATCAAACAGTTTAAGCAACAATTACGGTAAATATATGCGATCACCCTTTTCTATAGCCAATCAAGAAGAATATTTAAGCTGGCGAGATGCCAAGCTGATGAGACTTGAAAATATCTATAAAAAGTCACCCCCCCACTTTTACGGCATTATTGAAGAAGGAGATTCTCCCTCCAGAGACGAATTAGCTAACATCTTAAAACACTGTGAAGATGACAGCCTCTCAATCTATCAAATTAAAGATCACGAGAACTACGACACAGCAGAAACCAAACGTATTATTTTATCGTTAGCAAACAAACTCGGCCTAACAAAACTGGATGGAAATATTTGTGCGGATAACGATAGCCTGACATCAATTACCCACACTGATCATGCTGGACAACATGAGTATATTCCCTACTCCACCAAACGACTTAGCTGGCATACTGATGGTTATTACAATTTACCTGAAAACACTATAAATTCGATGCTCTTGCATTGCGCACATCCGGCTATTGAAGGGGGTGAATCTAGATTCATGGATCATGAAATAGCGTATATTTTACTGCGTGATGAAAACCCTGAATACATAACAGCGTTGATGCAACCGGATGTATTAACCATACCCGCCAATATATTAAATGGAAAAGAAATCAGAGCTGCACAAACTGGCCCTGTATTCTCGCTTAATACCCAAGGGCAATTACACATGCGTTATTCTGCCCGCAAAAAAAATATTGAATGGAAGCAAGATACCCCCACATTAGAAGCTATAGCGTTTTTAGAAAAACTATTTGAAGATGGACCTAATCCATATTCTAAACACATCATCAAACATAAACTAAAAGCGGGTGAAGGCATTATTTGTAGAAATGTTTTACATTGCCGCACTGCTTATGTGGATTCTGATATTCCAGAAAAAAAACGCTTACTATTCCGAGGTCGTTTTTATGACGAATTACCGTTATTAAACGGCACCAAAAAATAGTTATTATTGAAAAGATACAAGGTAATAAATATGCTTTCACTCAGTGAACTCCTGCTAAAAGAAGGAGATAATTTATCAAACTTCGAAGAACTAAAAAGCTGCATTCAAAAAACCGCAGTAGAAAATTGCGAACTTCATTTTCAAGTAGATATCGAACCACCTGCTTATGATGATCGCCCTAGTGATTGGCACGACCAACTAAATTTAGCATTTGAATCAGCACGTTAACAAAGAGTATTAACAAATGTTCTGGGAAGAAGATGAAGATAAAACACTCCCTTATCAGGTACCTGATGATGTCATTGATATGGTGTTTGCTATTCAAAGCAAAACGCTTCCACTAAACCATGCCTGGCCATTATCCAGAGAAATCATTAAACACTTACCCTGGATATCAGAACACAGCACTGCAGGCGTTGCTGGCATTCACCAGATTCACGTTGCCGAAAGTAATAACGGCTGGATGCGCCCAGAAGATGACGAGGAAGGCGCTGTTCTATACCCGTCAAAAAGAACTAAACTGACACTGCGTATTCCCTCCGATAAATTTGACGATGCGAAAAATCTGGTTGGCCAAACCTTAGATATTGATGGTCACTGTCTCGACGTCGGTAAAGCCAAAAAGAAAGACTTCACAAATGCAGGAGTGTTATTCGCACGCTATGTTTTATGTGAAGAAGGTGAAAGTGGCTTAGGCAGCGAAGAGGAAAATGCTTTTCTCATCAGAATGGCAAAGGAAATCAAAACCAAAACAGGCTTTAATGTAAAAAAAATGTTATGTGGAAAGAGTCATAATATCTCTACACCAAAGGGTGAATTAGCCACCAAACATTTAATGATTGCTGATCTGGATAGCGATACTTCCATTAAAATCCAACAACTTGGACTAGGCGGATCAAGAGAGTTAGGGTGTGGGTTATTTCTGCCACATAAGAGCATCAAGACCCTAAAACCCACCGAATAAGATCTATAGTCACCCCCCCACTTTTACGTGGTTTTTCAAACTTCACCCTGGTTGGTAGTCACTGTATTCCAACGTTGTCTTCGCTGCGTTTCGGCTAGGCACTTTTCTTTTGTTATACTACTATAATCATATCTCTGCACAATCTATTAACCGGTAAAACCTAATGCAAATTGAAAAGCTAGACCACGTTAATGTGCGAACTATTCAACTCGATAATATGATTAAATGGTATACGAGTGTTTTAGGAATGCGTATTGGAGATCGACCCAACTTCCCTTTTCCCGGCGCATGGTTGTATGCAAACGATATTGTTATGGTGCATCTGATTGGAATTGAAGGACCTGAGGGTATAGGTTCAGAAGCCTTTTTGAAGCTTGAGCATTTTGCTTTCCGCGCATCGGGTCTTAGCGAGTTTGAAACAAAACTACAAGAGATGAATGAAGATTATCGTCGTGTAGATCTTTCCGCGGCAAATACGGTTCAAATAAATATTTGGGATCCAGACCGCAATCATATCCATGTGGATTTTACTGCAAATGAGTGAATCTAAGCTAACACTGACTAAACCTTAATTAACTTTATAAGTCACACTTCTAGCAGTAATATAATAAAAATGTATAGCGAATTTTTCGTTTTGTTTTATGGAATGTTAAACACATTCATCAATATATTGCATTAGAGTTACGTTTGTTTAACTCAAAAAACTCAGTTTGCAACTCATTTTCAAATAATAGCTAACACTGAAACACGATTACTAAATAACATAATATTCTTTAATAAACACCCTCAAGATAAATAGTAATTATTAACACCAAAAGCCTGACTTATCATGAACATTCTTTTCAACCACTCATCAGCAAAAACTAGCATAACTGAAACTAATGTGTATAACTAAAAGCGTAAACGGCTTACCGCTAATTGCTGCTCACTACTTAATCTAAAAAATAATCAATAGAATAAATAGTGGCAATACATGTCAGGAATTCGCACTGTTCTAATCGCTGAAGATCCTGAAAAACAACCGTTGCATTTGAAATCAATTCTAGAGTCTGCCGGTTACCATACTTATAACAGTAAATTAAGGAAATGAGGCAATTTCGTTGAGTCAGTCATTATCTCCTGACGCCATTATGCTGGATGTTGTTATCGAAGATGGAGATAGCTATAAAGTCCGTCGCCCAATCAAGAAGAACCCAGATACAAACAATACGCCTATCATTATGGTTTACCTCAAATCCAGTAGAAAAACAATGGGCAAGACAATTAGATGCAGAATATCACATCGTAAAACCTTACGAAAACTCTGAAGCATTAGAAAACCCCCAAGACATACAGAAGTGATATTAGCAATATAATCATAGACTTAAATAATAAATTTAACTTAACTATTTAATTAAGGAGTTTTCAGATGATTACTTTGGAACAGGAACAGACCACAGTCAATGTAGAAAGTGTCGTTAAAGATAATGAAGAATCATTTTCTGCAACACCTAAAAAAGCTATTGATCTGAGTACCAGCAGTAATAACTACGATATAGCTGAAAATGAATTAAATAATAAACGGTTTTGTTATTCAAAAGGGTCTAAAAATTTTCTTATAGAAAAAGATTTGAAGGCAGAAACATTAAAAAATACGCCTAAAAATCTGATTCCATTTAAACCAGACTGGCTTATGGGAATTACCAGTATCAGAACTGTAATGATGCCAGTGATTAATATCGGTGAGTTGATAAACACTCAGACAAAATCTACAAAAAAAGCCATTGATAAATTGAAACAGCATCAGGAAGGAAGAAATCAAAAAAAAGGTTATCTGTTAAAATTTGAACATAATGCTGATTCTCCGATTGTTATAAAAAAGTATAAAGTTTCGTTGAGGGCTGCATGAAAATGACCGACATCACCAATACCATCGAAAAAAACAGTTTAATTGCCAATGAACTTGAAGAAATCGCAGTTGTCTTTTCTAAATTAGAGAAAAATAATCTGATACAAGCATTACAAACCATCGACAAAGGCTTAGGGCGCATTGATGATATTTCTCAAGAGCATAATGCAACTGCTTTAAGAGCCATCTCTCATTGGATGGAGTTGAATCTTGAACTAAGTAACGATACTCAACTTCAAGTAGTAACTCTACTTAAAGAAGACTGTTTTTCTGCGTGGATTGATATTCTAGCTTCAGTATTACGTAACTATGATCCAGTGCTATTACCTCATTTATATCAAAGTTTAACGTCTCCTCATTGGCCCATAAAACCATCAGCCCCACTGCTTAAAAGTATTGCTATATGGATTGAAGAAACTACAGAAGCTCAGCAAAAAGATACTTCAGAAACAGAGCCATCCACACAAACAACGACAGAAGTAAATCCTTCAGAGGAAAACAATCCTATAGAAAACGCTTCCAATAAACAGGTTTTAGAAAAAAGTTTATCTAATGACCAGGAAGATGAATTTAAACCAAAACATGTATTTGAAGAAATTGATCCTACAATTTTAACTAAGGATTATAACTATTGCACTGCGGCAATTCTTAAGGAATTAAAAGAACATCCTGATTTTAAAGTCTCCTTAATTGAAGTAGACAAGACAGGCCTGACTGATCCTGAAGACTATTTCAGCAACGACATTAATGACCATATCAATAACTCTAGCAATAACGATGACGCGTCTGATTTAGCATGTGAAAATAAGAATGATGTAGACGTTCTAAACGAGTATAAACAATCAGATTTTGCAATAGAAGTGGATGATATTGCAATGATACTTTCTGCAAGTAGTACTTCTTCGATAAAACCTTTAGAAGATATTAATACTTATCTAAAAGAATTATCACGTCTCACTCAACTTGCAGAAATTTCAAATTATGAGGGTGTTTCAAATGCTGCAGATTGGTGCCAAAGAAATGTAAAACTATTCAATGAAAATCAAAATGAGGCTATAGAACATTTTGTTAAAACAGGTGAATGTTGGTCATGGATAGAACTACTTAATATCTGCGTGGAAGATTCAGAAGAAGTTGTTCATCTAAAATGTTTGACTAATGAGTTGAAACGAGAAGAATGGCTAGAACCCTTTGAAGATGAAGCCTTACAAAGGCTACTATTAGAATTAAAACTAAATTCTGATAACAATTTTGAAACAGATCCTAATCTAGAAATGGATGATTTTGAACCATTAGAACCACACAATGATTTCAACATTCCTTTTATAGTAATACCCGAATTACTAGGTATTGATTTTGGATCAAGTGAGGTAATAACTAAAGTTTCAACTCAAGATAACTACGTTAAAAGTACTTACGAAACATCAGGATTAGGAACCACCTGGAATGATGATAACCACCCCGAACTTCTCTCTGTTTACTTAGAAGAAACACCTGTGAAAATCACTAAACTCGCCTCCTTATCTTTCAGCCATAAGTCACAATACGGCTAACAACGATGAAAAAAACTGCCGCTAGAATGGCATAAACTATAAAGGTTGGAAGTGCTGTGGTTGGTATCACTGTACTCTCTGAGTACGCACACAAGCTAGTAATGCTTCTTGATTTCTCTGTTGAGAACAAATTACCCGAAGATCTTGTAGTAATACTATCTGAATCAGCTAGTTGATTAGAGAATCTTTTAACAGCTGTTCAAAGCAAACAACAAGAGCTTCGAGAATTTTTAGGCATCTTTAATAAATTGTCTCATTATGTTAATCATCTAGAAGATTACCAGAAAGATAGTACGAACCAGGAAAACGATAACCAAGAGGAACTTGAGAAGATACCTACTTCATCTTTACCCGATCTCATACAATCGCAAAAAGTATTAAGCGATTCATTAGAAAAGGAAATTTTTAGAGAGATGAAACATGACTTAAATGAAGAGCCAAACGATGCAATACTGGAAAGTAAAAAGACATTGGTTGAAGAAAGTACGGATAAAATAAATGAGATAATTCCATCTTTCGCTAATACTCTAGAAGAAATAAACCTTCCAGATTAAACCCCTAACTCTAGTGAAAATTGGCACAAAAGAGAATACTGAAAACATCGAACACACTCATGAGATCTCATTAGAAATCGATGGCATTATGATGACTTTAGCGAGTATTACAGCAATCTCAGAAAACGTGTTTACAAATATTGATAGTTATAATACCGAATTAGATCGCTTTGATATTTTGGCTGAAATATTGGGTAACCTTGAATTATTATGTTTACGCCAACGATGCCAAACTAACTTAACTGAGTTTGCAGAAAATCAGTCTGATAGTGATAAGCAATTTATCGCTAAAAGCGAATGCTGGGTATGGTTGAGCATCTTGGTATTTGTTTAAATATGCCCGATGAACCATCAAATCTAGCCTTATTAAGTAAAGAAATCATGCGTGAAGAATGGCTTCAAACATTCGATGTGAATTAGCTACAAAACCTGCTCCTAGAAATTCGAAGTCAACCATCCACTAGTGAGCGAACGACTAATGGCCATTCCAATAAAGATAATACAAATAATCAAAAATCGACTCAGGATTGTGATGAGCTCATCTCTGATCAAAATGAATCGATAAACGATATAAAAATTGTTAAGACCACAACTGAAAACTTAGTGAGTTTAACTAATGATAACAAAGAAATAGATGGTTATGATACCTTCAAACAAATGCGAGCCACGGCTGAATACAAAAAGACACCAATGATTATGCTCAGTGGTAAAACATCACCACTGGATGAAGTTCAGGTGGGCTATGACTTATCTAACTAAGCCAATAAAAAGCGACAAAGTTCTGGAAACACTCAACAGATTGACCAAGTGGATTGATAATTTTTCTCAATCGAAAAAAAATGAAATTGCCTGATAGTTTATGCTATCAGGCAATTGAATAAGCGATCGTTTCTTAAAAATTACGCTTTTTACAAGTAGCTTTTAGTAACCGCCTTTGCGCGTAGTAGCAGGCAAACCAGAAACTTTCAAGCCTTGCTTACTAGGTGCACCAGGAAACAGATTATAAAGGTCTTTACCTTTTAATTTTTCACCCCAGACACCTGACATGTGCTTAGTGATTGCACGCTCCATAGGTTGATTTCCGCCATTATTAATATATTCATCACGTAAAAAAGCAACTACATCCATATGTTTGTCTGTAAGCTCTATACCTTCCCCTTCTGCAAGTGCTTTACAAACATCTTCATTCCAATCATTTAAGTCAACTAAATAACCTGCTTCGGTAGTAGCTATTGACTTGCCATTAACTTCAAGTGCCATGCAATAATTCCTCTTTATTTTAGATTAACAAAAGATGAGAATACGAGTTAAAAATAAGTTCAGCATTCTCTAATATAGCTATACAATGTCATAGCTGAAATCGATTGTCACCCCCTCCTATACTAAGGAAATAAGTATTAACTAATTCTAATATCCTTTAATGGGTATACCCCTGAAACCCCGCTACAGGTATATTTATTTACCATAATTATTCATCCAAAATATATCTGGAGACGACACATGAGCAACAAAGCAGAACTCATCCAAGAAATGCTTGATATGCAGGCTAAATTCATTAAATACGAGCAAAGCGGCGAGTTTGATGCCGAAGATTATTACGTTGGGGAGTGGAAAGCTTACCGTGAGCGCTACCAGGAATTAACCAATGAAGTTCGTGAACTTGCATCTACGGAAGTTAACTTCTGGAAGTAATTTTCCGACGTTTAGATTATTAAGAAGCCGCTTTTTAGCGGCTTTTTTATGCCTATAAAATACATTATACAGTTTGTTAATTGACTTACCCGCTTTGCTGAACTATCTCTAAGGTGATTTTTAAATTAACGCGTACTAAACCACCGGATTCAAACATGATAGAACAGGCCAAACTTCGTACCGAAGAATTTCAGAAACGTCTTGCTAACGCAAATATCGATGTCGCGATAATTACTGATGAAAGCTCAATAGCGTACCTCGCAGGGTTCTGGGGCTATCTTTCTGTCGAATTTGGACGCCCTACTTTCTTGATTGTTCGACCAGATGCCAGACCCATCGTTATAACACCATTGATGGAAAGTGAAATGGTTTCTGCGATGACATGGGTAGAAAACATTATGACCTGGGAAGATTCCGGCCCTAATCGATGGGAAAATGTCTTAAGTAAAGCACTTGGCTTAAATAGCGATCAAAGCAAACAACAGAAAATTGCCGTCGAATCTGCCGCTCTTCCACCAATAGTACGAAACTGGTTTGATGAAGCATTACCTGATAATAGACTTATTAACGTTTCCCCGTTACTCGGTGACATGCGAATGATTAAATCAATCGAAGAAATCGATGTGATGCGACAAGCAGGCAGCATCGCAGGCGCAATGATGCAAGCAGCATCGGACAGTTTGGCAGAAGGAGCACCCGAATATGAGTCTGCATTAGCTGTAATCAATGCAGGCACGCGCAAAGCAGCCGGATTTTTAACCGACAAAGGCTGGGAAGCCTTTATTTCACCAATGATTTATAACTTGCAAATCATGCAATCTGGCAAAGACACCTCGATGGTGCATCGACGGGCCAGCGTTAAAGCATTGGAACGTGGTGATCCCGTGTATTTTTGCTTTTGCAATATGGCGCAGTTTAAACAATACAAACTGGGTTTCGATAGAATGTTTTTTGTCAAAGAAGTGTCTGATGAAGCCGCCAAAGTACAGCAGGTAGCGATTGATGCGCAACAAGCAGCAATCGCGGCAATACGACCCGGGGTCACAGCTGAATCTATAGCAGAAGCAGCCAATGCGGTATATGACAAGCATGGATATGAAACAGGATATCGCACCGGACGATCCATCGGTATGGCTTATCTTGAAACACCTGAACTTAAAATGGGGGATAAAACCCTACTGAAGGCAGGAATGACTTTTGCCGTCGATGGTGGAATTTCAGTTGATGGCGAACTCGGTGGGCGTATCGGTGATTCAATCGTGGTAACTGATTCAGGTTCTGAATACTTGACGAATTTCTCCCGTGAAATTCTAATTTCTGATCGTTAGATTGATGACCATGCGAGTAGCCGTATTTCAAAGTGATGCCGATGTATCAGCCCCTGCTGAACGTATCGCCAAACTTGAGAAAGCACTGGAGCAGCAAAAAGAGCAACAAAAGACAGATTTATTCGTTTGCCCCGAGCTTTTTAGCTCTGGCTACAATATCGGAGAGCGACTCAAAAGCTATGCTGAATCACAATCGGGAGAAATAGCAGTTCGTGTCTCAGAGTTGGCTAAAAAATATAAAACAGCGATAGTTTATGGTTACCCCGAATTAGCTGATGATACTATTTACAATTCTGCCTTGTGTATTGATATGCACGGCAAGATTATTGCCAATCACCGCAAACTATTGTTACCCCCCGGCTTTGAGGCCGATCATTTTTCCTCTGGTGATGGCATGACTTATTTCAGTATCAATGGATTCAAGTTTTGTATTTTGATTTGCTATGACGCCGAATTTCCCGAGTCAGTACGCGCAGCAGCACTAGCCGGATCACATGTTGTAATAATTCCCACTGCACTTGCTGAAAACTGGGGAGTGGTGTCAGAGAAAGTAATGCCTAGTAGGGCATTTGAGAATGGTATCTGGGTCGCTTATGCAAATCATTCGGGCACTGAAAACGGTTTAAGCTATTACGGTGGAAGCTGTATTGTAAAACCTGATGGAATTGATGCTGTCCGAGCTGGAATAAATGAAGAAGTCATTTATTCGGATATTACCATCGAGGCCGTTCAAACAGCTCAGGAACGTTTGCCTTATTTGAGTAAACTAACTGCCTTAAACAAACTTCTCTGTTAATTAAAGTTTGTAAACAACACTAAAGGTCACCCCCCTACTTTTGACCTATTTTTTACAAAAACTCGCCCTTAGGGTCGTACGGGTTAATAATTTGGATTACACCTCACTCCATCGTCGTACCAGATTAGCGTATACATTACTGACTTTTGAAGTTTCATCCTGATTTGGATTCTTATCCAGCAGTAACTCTCTCGCCTGACCTAATTCATACAATAATTCACGCTGTGTATTATCCTTAACCATGCTCTGTGCCCAGGTAACAGCGACCAAGCGTTCACCTTTGGTTACCTCTGTTACTTTATGCAAACTACTGGATGGGTAGACAACAGCATCACCAGCGGATAACTTTATGCTCTGTTCACCAAATGCGGTTTTAATTATTAATTCCCCACCTTCATAATCATCGTTGAGAAAAATAGTCGTTGAAATATCTGATCGATAGCGACTTTGTAAAGGACCCATCACCGGATCATCGACATGAAAGCCATATTCCATTCCTTTTTTGTAACGTGCATAAAAAGGAGTAGCTATTTTCAATGGGAAGACGCTAGCCTGATACTCGGCGTGTTGCAGTAAAGATGGCATAACCATTTGATTTAACTGATCATGCAATGGACTTTGTTGGGCTAATTCAACGTTATTTTTTACTTTTACGGCTTCCTTCCCTGCGGATAATTTTCCATCAACAAAATCTGCATTTTTAAGTAATGTCAAAATCACTTTTAATTGATTTACGTTAAGTACTTCTTTAATAATGAGTAACATAGTTCTATTAATTGCCTTATATTTAATAGCGTTTTAATGACGCTAATTTTCTAGTATTCTTTACACCCTTTTTACAGGAAGCGACTTCATGATACTTAAAATCTTTGTTGATGAAAATGAGCAGGATATTCATGTTCCTGATGAAATAATCACTGATGCCAGAGAATATTTCGATATGATCGATAAGGATATGGATCAAGGCTATCAAATGAGTCGTTCGTGGATCGCAAACCCGGACTTAATGCAACGCTGCCAGATAGTTGGTGATCGTATTCTAACGGCTTTAGAAACTGATAATAAAGAAACAGGAACACTGATGGCTGGATATATTTTATCTCGCGTTCCTAACGCCTATGCGCTTACACCTCAATACCGAAGGTGATATGACACTCTATGATTTAGAAACACAATAGATCTGAGCCTTAATCATTATAATTAGGTCACCCCCCTACTTATAAGAGGTTTTTCATTTTTTTTAATGAAAATTTTACCCTTAAGTCTGTCATCACTATGTTTTAACATTATCTGCGCTTAGGCTAGGCACTTTTTCAATACACATACCCTCCGGATTTTTTGTCTCTGTGCTCCAAGATTTTCTCTGCTCACGCTATGAATGCGAAAATCACTTTTTACATACTTTAGAACTTCCTATGTCTTGTAAACATTTGTCTCCTTTTCGAGACTATTGTCTCATGCTCTCCTGCTTTTAATTATAAATTCACTCTAAAACCCTTACTTTTACAATATATCAAGGTTCTTTCTGTTGGCACAGAAATTGCCTAGTTTATAAGTAGTTAGCAAACTAATAAAAATACAGTGTGATTTGTCCAAAATAAAAAGATAGGCTTTTTCATCCAGAAAAACATGCCTTAAGGCAATATCAGTAACAACAATAATAAGAAAATAATAAATAAGAACAAACACTAAGCGAGAGTTGCGATGAATATTTTAATAGTAGATGACCAGGAGATGATAACCAGGAGTACCTCTACTTACTTGAAAACAAAAGGTTTTATGAATATATCAACCTTAACGGATAGCCGCGAAGTTTTAGAAACAGTCTCGCCTGGAAAATTTGATGTGGTGTTGCTTGATCTGAATATTCCACACTTATCCGGTAAGGACTTAATCAGCCCACTAAAGGTTATAGATCCTGATATCTACATCATCATTATTTCTGCAATGGATCATAAAGCCACCATTGAAGAATGTAAGAGCTTAGGGGCAATGGATTATTTCATTAAACCTTTAGACTACATCAGACTTATAGAAGTATTGAATCAAATAAAACAATCAAAAACAGCCACTAAGTCAAAAGAATAAAAGGCTTAAGTTAATATAAGGAAATTATAGTGAAGAAAAACATATCATTAATGCTGATAGATGATGATAGAAAAACAGTACTGGGCTTATCTACCCTATTGAAAACGCAGGGTTTTACTAATCAAACATTAATCACTGATGCCGAGAGAGTGATTCCGGTATTAATCAACGACAAACCTGATGTCGTTTTACTTGATTTACATATGCCTAATATTAGTGGTTTAACTTTATTAGAGAAAATCAAAAAATATTTCCCTGAAACCATTGTCATTATGATTACTGGTGATGATACCGTTGATGTTGCAATTAAATGTACGAAACTAGGTGCAGCTGACTATTTTGTTAAGCCAATTGATCATAGTCGTTTGGTTCATATCATCGACGAATCGATCACAGAGAGAAAAAACAACGAAGAATCACTCAAAATTCAACAACATCTTCTCGATACTAAAGTAGCTACACATGAATATTTTTCAAATATTCTGACTGAAAATTCCGAAATGAAAAACCTCTTTAAATATATTGAAGCCATCGCACAATCAAATAGACCAGTGCTGATTTTAGGTGAAACCGGAACAGGCAAAGAGCTGTTTGCCCATGCAGTTCATAAGGTTTCAAAAAGTATGGGTAAGATGGTCACCGTAAATGCAGCAGGTCTCGATGAGACCGCATTTTCTGACAGCCTATTCGGGCATAAAAAAGGGGCCTTTACAGGGGCGCTAAGTAATCGTGAAGGTCTGATTAAAAAGGCTAAAAATGGCACTATCTTTCTTGACGAAATTGGAGATTTAAAGCCTCAATCACAAATTAAGCTTTTGCGTTTAATCCAGGAAAATACGTACTATCCATTAGGCTCTGATATTTCAGAAACTAATACAGCACGAATTATTTCAGCAACACATCAAAATCTGGAATCTTTAATTACAGAGGGTAGTTTCCGTAATGATTTATATTTTAGATTACAAATACATACAATAAAAATCCCACCTCTAAGGGAAAGACGTGAAGATATCCCCGTATTAACAGAATTTTTTCTTCAACGTGCATGTGACGAATTAGGTCAAGAAACACCTGAAATTCCCGAGGAATTATTCGATTTATTTAACAACCATTTATTCCTTGGGAATGTCCGCGAATTAGAAATGTTGCTTTATGATGCAGCCATTCACACAACTGGTAATAAGTTAAGTCTGGAGCACATTAGAAAACATCTAGCTCTGACTTCCTCAACTGAAGGAACCGCTACTAAAGCCAGAGAAGTGTGGAGTGATTTTATAACGATGAAGAAGTTACCCTCAATCAAAGAAGCAACAAACAATCTGATCGACGAGGCTTTAAAACGTTGCAATAACAATCAGAAGAAAGCCTCGGGTATTCTTGGTATTACTCGACAGGCTTTAAATAAGAGATTATCTCGAAGAGAGGAGCAAAGCACTTCATAGTATGTTGTTGGTAAGCTCTGGGTTACTGAATTCCTGGCACTTTAAAAGATTTACCTAAATGTAATCCACGTAGTTGCAATATATTTGGTACCTTTTTCAACCACTGCAGCACGATGTTCATGTGTCCAGAATGGTGGAAATAAAACCAGTTTTCCTTTTTCTGGAGTTATTGAAACCTGTTGATGGATAAAATCTGTCTCTCCTCCCTGCTCCACATCATTTAAATACCACAATGCTACTAACTGACGTGATGCCAATTCCAGATTGTCCGCATCAACATGCCAATGATAATATTCACCTGGCTGATAGCGCTGTAGATTGTAACCCATATCTTTGAAACGACTCATATCGGCAAAATAAGGGTATTTTTCTTTAAAGCTTTTAAGTGCCATCGATAATGAACGAAATAAATTATTATCGACGTCTTTCCAGTGCGCTTTTCCGCTGGCAACAAGATCAGTGGTTTTCTTTAACTGACTGTTATCTGTCATCGCTGCGCCAACACGACCCTGATACTGATCGTCCTGGTTTTCTTCAAAACGGGCAATCATGTCATCACATAAAAAATTGGGCAATGCGTTCTTGATTTCAAACAAAAAACTGCCGGGTTTAACTTCTACGATTGCACTCATATCAATTTATTTTCATTCACGGTATTTTCAATAGCTGTAGCATCTTCACCAGCCAAATACTTTTCAATTAGTTGTTTAGACAATTCCAGCCAATGACTCATTGATCGATCTACTATCTGTTGTAAATGATCTGATTTTCCGGAAACGTTCCAGTGCTTATAAGCCTCTATTAAATTGGGAGCCAGGTGCTTTCGCATTGCGGTCAAATTACCAAAATAGAAATGCAGTGAAGCGTCTTTGTTGGCATTTTCTGCATCACTCTCTAATAACTTAGGTAACGTAGTCATAGCATCTGCTAAATGATCACGAATCGCCCTTAACATGATTTCTGCATGAGTGCGGGAATACTTATCCAGCATGCCATTCCAGATTTTATCATTTAATATTTCACCAGATTTAACTTCGCCTATTTCATGTTCTATCACATATTCGATTTCAACTTCGGTCATTTGGTTGATTGCTAATTCTGCATTATTATCGAAATCGTAATAACTCATGGCACGAGTCAGAGGATTATCCAAACCTGCCACTCTGGCATCATCCAGAATCTCCCAAATAACACGCCTTAGTGATTCACGTCTGACAAATATATTCTTACCTTGTGCCATTGCAGGAGGCGCAGCCATATCTCGTGCATATTCTTTATTTGATATATAGATCGTGTAGTCATCATGTTGAATCGACTTTTCCAACTCAGCGATAAAGAAATGCGGTCTGCAACGAATACCAAGGCCAGCGTTATACACCAGATTTTTCTTATCAAGAAAAGCATTGATCAACTCATTATCAAAAGGTTCAAAGCGTTGCTGGTCGACCTCCAGATGCTTATAATCTTGTTCTTCAAGCTCGTTCCAGACACCTTCCCGATTCGTCAGCCAATCTCCAACATCATCAGTTGTCAGCATGGTTTCAAAATCAATTCCCTGCTCCCAACGATACATTTCACGCATTTTGAGTAAATACACGCATAAGGTATAGTCGCCTGCATGTCTGGCATCGGCGATATGGCAGTTGTGTTGCACCGTATCTATAACATCTTTTAGCATCTTATCCATAAGGGCATAATACAAGGTTTTATAGAGGTATTCGCTTTTCCTTAAGAGATACCTATAATTCCGTTATATATAAATTGAAAACTATTATTTGAAGGCAATATGCGAATTCGGATTAAAACAAAGTGGAGTAAAGAAGAACGCGAAGTATCTGTCGAAGATGCCGTTAGCGTACTTGCCTTTAATAGCTGGAAAATAGGCATGCAAACGCTACTGGAAATTGAAAACGAAAACTTCCAGGTAGATTCTCAAATACAACGCATAGAAGTTATAGAAGAGGTCATGGCTTTCATGATTCAATCTTTAGATCGGATAGTTCATGAAACGATTAACGATGAAGATCGTGCTGCCCTGATCAGTATGTACGCGCAAAAAATAGCGGATCATGTACAAGATAATGCGCGAGATTTTAGTGGCCCTGGAGATTACAGAACGCCTTTTATCGAAAAGTTAAATGCTCGTTTTGAGTCTTACTCAGATACAAAATGGGATGCAGAAAAACACCAGCCTGGTTTTTCCATGGGTCGTGAATTTGGAACTAATATCGCTGATGTGCTCGGGCCCAAAGATCGAAAATGGGCATTAGACTATATCCAGCAGGTTCTAATGCCAGAATTCTATAGTCTGTTTAAAAAGACAGTCAAATCAGTTGGCTTAGTGGATGAAGAGATTAAAGATGTCGGTGGAGCAGAGCTGGATTCACGACATGTTTTATTAAGAGATAAACCCGCTTAAAATTTTTAATAAAAAACCTCTCTAGCTCTATGTAAATTCTATTTACGTTTTCAAACGACGAAAACGAGCCGAACGCTCTGAGACAACAACGTTGTATTTAACGTTGATCCGAAGTAAAGGCGTAACCGCATAAATATCATTCAAAGTGGGGGTGTGTTTTTTATTAAAGAATAGCTCTCAAAACATTACAGACAATAAAAAAGCAGGCTAAGCCTGCTTTTTTATTACTAAAATGGATTAAATAATATTACTTAATCCACTCTTTGTAACCATCCATATTCTTCTCTGTACCATCTGCATAACCAGCTTCGTATGCATCAGTAACACGCTGCTCTTCACGCTCAGGATTCACAAGGTATCCACCCTGCCAGCCTTGTAGATACTCAGCATCCACGCCTGCTTTTTCCATTGCAACAACTGCATCGTAATATTCCTGGTTCATTGGCTATTCCTCTTGAATCTTTTTAAATTTATATAAAGTAACGTTAATCCAAAAGTTTTTATTCAAATGTTTAAAACTTCTAGATCGAGAATTAATCCAAGAAGTATACCCGTATATTAGTGTTTCTGAATATCCCCATTGGGGTA
>CAWEEB010000039.1:0-14272 GCA_963807855.1 uncultured Gammaproteobacteria bacterium
AACTAGTCAGCCCTGAAGATTAAGAGACAAAGATGGCCTGTAGGCTGGCAATAGCATAAAAATACTTGTATTTTTCCGGCTAAAACATAAGGCACAATAAAACCACTTCAATAATTTAGCAATATTGTAGGCAGAAGCCGCCATTATGACATTAGCACGATCTCCTACCTCACCTTTGAGGTAATTTCTACTTAAACGGTAGTCTGTTTTTAAGTGTCCAATGATCGGTTCTATGGATGCACGACGCTTCATCCATTGTCTCATTCTTCGACTGGCCCGCTTAGGTATGCGGCCAACGATATGCACTTTGGTTTCCCCCTTTACGCCATGCCCTCTATAGCCCTGATCGACATAGGCATGTTCAGGGGTAATGTGGGTAAGTTCTTCGACTTGGTTGAGTGCGCTGCCGAGCGTATGACCATCGTAAGGATTATCCGCGAGTGATTGCGCGCCTACAATCCAGTTGCCTTTTGAAGTACTCACGAAAGAGGCCTTTTGACCAAATTCGTAGGGTTTGTGTATCTTACCTTTGGCAATACAGTTTACTTCTGGCTCATGGATGCTATAGAGCTTATTGCTGTCACTGCGTTGTTGTTTTAAGAGTCGTTGTGCAAGTAAAAGCAAGGTAGTCATCTTCTGTGATTTAACCTGATCTTTTCTTTGAATGTCTCGTACTACTCGACCTAGGTAGGTTTTGAGTTTGCGCGTTTGTTTAGCCGCTCGCTTCATTTGTCTAGCCGTTGCGTAGCGCCCTTGCATGATAAACGCTTTCTTTCCTACAAAGCGGTAGCTTTGTCTCAGACTGACTCCTTGTTTTTGTGCTTCTCGTACAAGAGTTACACGCATTTTTTGATACAGCTTTGCATCCGTGGGGAAGGTGATGGCTTTTTCCTGAACCGTGGTATCAACATTCACATGCTTAAGTGCCGTTCGTTTTAGCGCTTTGATTGCTTGTGCCACACGTAGCGTTTCTTCAAGCAAGGCATCCAGTTTATCACCCACACGTTTTCGCCAGCGCGTGAGTGACGTCGGATCACAGGGAAGTTCGTGTTGTAAGAATTCATAGCCACAAAAATATTGCCAGTAAGGGTTCTCTACCCAGCGTGCTACAACCGTTTCATCGCTCTCATCAAAAGTGTATTTAAGGTAATGTAAGCCCACCATCAAGCGTGTAGGAAGAGGTGGTTGACCGACACCTTCGGTGTACAAAATATTTATTTTTTCTTCCAATCCTTGCCAGTTTATTTTCTCTGATAACCGACAAAGGGGATGAGAAAGATTGATGATCTGTGAAAGCTGAGAACGAAATAGGTCAGGTTCGTTATTGGGGTGTTTTGGTTTCATAATTTGCAAGGTTTTGTGGAAAGCAGGATTTTTTCTTGCAAATTATTTTACCCTATTTTGGGCTTTGTGTTTCACAATCAGAGGGTTATGAATACTTCAGGGCTGACTAACTACGGTAGCGGAACATTTAAGGCATAGCGGAACAAGGCATAAAAACCAATCATAATGAATGCCCCAGAGCCCCAATAGATGAGTATGTTTCTGCTGGTCCATTTGTCATGCATGGCTGATATTAAGCCGCCGACAAAAGCAATAGCTCCCGCTAATAAAAAGCCAATATAGGGCATTGCAAAGCAACACAGCAGCATCGTTGCAACCAATGTGATACGTCGCCGCCACGACCCTGAACCAAAGCCTTCATCTTTAGATGGACGAATTAAACTCATGATTAATACCATCGACGCACACAGGATTAAAACGATAGCTGCCGCACGAGGGAAGACTTTAGAGTCTAAATCGCTATAAGACTGGGTATCGTATAACGTTATCGCACCCGCGATGATAAATAGTGCAGATACCACTAAAGTACCGATATTGTTTTGGCTGATTTTATTATTCATTTATTCATTGGGACTTTTATTTGAGTTATTCATCAAAAGCCGCTTCGCTTATGCGTTGTTTACGTTTTAAGAATAAAGGATAAAGCAGTGATAACAAGGTAAAGGCAACAATGGCCTGAGAAATAGGGCGACCAAAATACATGCCGAGTAAATTGTCTGTGGCTGAACCAATAATCCAGCTTTGCACAAATCCTTGCTCTGCAATCGGTCCTAGAATAAGTCCTAAAACAATTGGCGATGCAGAAAATCCATAACGTCCAACTATCCAGCCAAAAATGCCAAGGCAAATCATGATAATGACATCAGAGATACTATTGCGGATAGCGTAGGTTCCTATAATGGTCATAAAACCCACCGTAGGAACGAGCACTGCTTTAGGTATATTAACGATGGATTTATAGGCGTATCGACCAATAAATAGGCCAACAGGCAGCATCAATATCGTGGCTATAATCAGACCATAGATAAAGGTATAAGCAATGGAGCCAGTACCCGATTGAAATAGCGTTGGGCCAGTGCGAACGCCCTGGACTAATAGCGCCCCGAGTATTACCGCGTCTGGAGGGGTTCCTGGAATACCCAGTACCAACGTGGGAATAAAGCCACCGCCGACAGTAGCGTTATTCGCTGATTCTGTCGCAATTAAACCATCGGGTTCACCTTCACCAAATTTTTGACCGGGTTTGGCAGTACGCTTGGCTTCAGAATAAGCAACCAGTCCCGCTACAGAACCTCCTGCTCCAGGCAGGATGCCAATTAATGTTCCTATGATGGATGAACGCACCAGATTAAATTTTGATTTGAACGCAATACGAGCAGCTTCTCCAATACGCACTGCTTTGACATCTTTCTCGATTTTTAAATGGCGATCGGGCACTGCGACCAAGTCAATCAGCACCGGAATACAATAAAGTCCTATGAGCGCGCCAACCACGCCAAAACCACTGATCATTGTCTGGCTGCCGAAGGTTAAACGAATATCAGCTGAGATTTCCGCGACACCCACAGTCGATAGAATCATGCCAAAAGCACCGCCAGCAAGGCCTTTCAATAGATTGCCTTTAGACAAGGATGCAATTAATGATAAACCAAAAATAGATAGCCAGAAATATTCAACAGGGCCAAAAGCGAGTGCAACTTTAGAAAGTGGTGGTGCTAAAAATAATAAAGCCAAAGCGCCAACCATCCCGCCAAAAACAGAAGCGAAACAGGCTAATGCCACGGCTAAATCGCCATCTCCCCGTTTTGCCATAGGATAGCCATCAAAAGTAGTGGCTATCGCAGATGGCGTTCCGGGTGTATTTAATAAGATCGCAGCATAGGCACCACCATAGATGGCACCTGTATAAATAGCGCCAAGTAATATCAACGCAGAGGCCGGTTGCATACTAAACGTTATTGGCACTAATACGGCTACTGCCATGGTTGCAGTTAATCCGGGAATTGACCCAATAATAGTCCCCGCAGCTACACCGAATAGCGCTAACGCTAAATTAAGCAGTGTGAAAGCTGCGAGGAAATTACCTATATCCATTTTAGTTATTTCTAATAAGCTATTTCAGGCTTATTTAATTAAACCCGCTTCTTTTGCATCTTCTATATACTCTTCTGATCTGGCTTTCATAAAATCAGCCATTCCTTCAGAGTCTATATCTAACATGGCGAAGCCACCGTCTATCATTTTCTTGATAAAAGCAGGGTCTTTATTAATGGTTCCGATCATGTCAGACCACATTTTAGTCGTTTCTGCGCTCGCGGTATTGGGTAATGCAATACCTCGGTAAGCACCACCCACCTTATCAAAACCTAACTCCTTAAAGGTCGGTACATCGGGGAATATGGGATGACGTTCGTCCATGGATACAGCTAACATTCTTACCGCATCCCCTTGTTTTGCACCAACGGTAGTATAGCCCCATTCTGCCTTTACCTGGCTGCCTAAGAGTGCCGCAACTGCTGCTCCGGTGCCCTTAAAAGGCACATATGTAGTTTTAATCCCCGCCATTTTATCAAATTTAATTTGCGCCAAATGATTTGCAGAAGCTTTACCAGAACCTGAGAATGTAACTTTACCCGGGTTAGCCTTGGCATCTTCGATTAAATCTTTAAGTGTTTTGTAAGGACTGTCTGCTTTGACAACAATTGCATCCGGTGTGAAGTGGAACATATAAAAATTATTCAATTCTTCGGTTTTGAATCCCACGGCTTTTTGTGCGGGTTTGATAATAATATGCGGTAAGTTAACACCCATAATGGTTTGACCATCACCCTTGAGACTGTTTAAAGATGCCCAGCCTACAGCACCACCGCCACCAGGCTTGTAGGAAATTACCAGATCCTGACCGAATTTTTCTTTAAAGAAGGGTTGTTGAAAACGTGCAGAAATATCTGATTCTCCACCCGGGCCAAACGGAATTACGTATGAGACAGGTCCTGTTAGTTCAGCTTGAGCGTTAGATGTAATCGCAAAAGTCGTTAATAGGGAAATTGTAATTGCGCTAATTGATGTAACAAAGATTTTATTGAGCTTTTTTCTGAACATTATGAAACTCCATTTCTATTAATTTGGGGATTGAGACTAGCGGGTTATTATTTATGGGACTTAATCAGAGATCCCATAATCTAACTAAAAGTAATCGCTTACATTTTGGCCTGTTAAGTTAAGCTAATACTATTATTACTATAGTTTATAAAATCAGATAACGCTTAAAAAGTGATTCAAGTTGCGGCGTTATGATTCATGATTAATTTGAAAAGTCTTTTTCTATAAAGTCTTTTCAAGTAATTTTTCTACAATATGAGCCCCAATAGGAATGGCTGAAGTTGCAGCGGGTGAGGGGGCGTTGCATACATGAAGTGATCGAGGGCTTTCTACGAATAAAAAATCATCGATTAGATTACCTTTGCTATCCACCGCTTGCGCTCGAATGCCTGCAGGATAGGGAGTTAAGTCTTTGAGTGTTACTGAAGGACAATACTTTTGTACCTGACTTAAATAGGCGGGTTTCCACCATGAGTCGCGCATTTCTTTGATGCCGCTTTTTATATTAGCGCTAATCAGTTTCCAGAATCCCGGGAAGCTCAGCATTTCCGCACTGTCTTTGATACTAAAGTTTAACCGATCATAACCTTCGCGTTTCCAACCCAAAACCGCATTGGGGCCAACGGTTACCGAACCATCTATCATACGGGTTAAATGGACACCCAGAAAAGGATAAGCAGGGTCTGGAATAGGGTAGATCAAATGTTTCACGACCTGATTCAAATGAGTGGGGAGTTGATAATATTCCCCACGAAACGGAATGATCTGAAAGTCGGTTTTGATACCCAGCATTCTGGTGATTCTATCTGCCATGAGTCCTGAGCAACTAATCAGTGATTTGGTTTTGAAATGATGTTTGCTGGTTGTTATGGTGATGTAGTCTGCTGTTTCATTCAGATCAATAACTTCGTTATCAAAATGAAGGTCACCCCCCCACTTTTGGAAGGTTTTTGCCATTTGTTTACACACTTCGCTGTAATTGACGATACCCGTATCAGCCACAAGAATCGCCCCGTGTACCTTGAATATTCGGCTCGGTATCTTTGAGTTGCTGGGCATCCAGCCATTCAACTTCCACCTGATTATCAATACAGCGTTGGTATAAAGCTTCCATGCGTTTGTGTTCGACATCATTGGTGGCGACCAATAACTTGCCGCATTGCTCGTAGCGAATATCATGCTCCTGGCAAAAGGCAATGGTTGCGGCATGGCCTTCACGGCAAAACTTTGCCTTGAGGCTTTTGGGGTCATAATAAACCCCGGCATGCATGACACCGCTATTGTGACCTGTTTGGTGGCGCGCAACCTCGCTTTCTTTTTCTAAAACCAGGATGCGTTTATCCGGAGCTTTTTGGATTAGTTGCCAGGCAGTAGAGAGGCCTACGATCCCACCACCGATAATCACGTAATCGTATTCGCTTTTAATAGAATTGTTAGACAATTTGTTGGTCGACTTGTTAGTTAAGGAGGAACTAGACACTATTGATTAATCCACCATCAACACGGATTACTGAACCTGTTATATAAGAAGCTTTCTGGCTAGCGAGAAAAGTAGCTACATTGCCATATTCTTCCGGATCACCATAACGACCCATGGGAATTTTAGCGATACTCTCTGCGGCAACTTCATCGATTTCTTTGCCTTCTTTTTCTGCACGGTTTTGATCAAGAAAGCCAATGCGATCCGTCGCGATTCGACCTGGTAAAATGATATTGGCTGTGATGCCATCTTTGGCGATTTCATTGGAAAGAGTTTTAGACCAGCCAACCAGAGAACTTCGTAAGGTATTGGAAATGGCAAGCCTGGGAATTGGTTCAATAATACCAGAGGAGGTTGATGTAATAATACGACCCCAGCCCTTTGTTCGCATACCGGGTAAAACATGGTCTGTAATTGTGATGACTGATAACACCATGCTTTTGAAATTTTCCATCCACACTTCAGGGTCTTGTCCTTCTGCAGTTGTCGGTGGAGGTCCACCGGTGTTATTAATCAGGATGTCGACATCACCAAACTGTTGTTTGATTTCTTCAAGATTGGTTTTAATCACACTCAAATCTGATAAATCCCAAATAAGAGGTATCGAAAACTTTCCTGCAGAATGAATAATTTTAGTGGTACGTTGTAAAGATTCCAGACTTCGCCCCGCCACAACTACGTTTGCACCTTCTGCTGCTAATTGAATCGCAATTGCCTGCCCTAAACCGCTACCACCGCCGAAAACCAGTGCTGTTTTATTCAGTATACCTAAGTCCATAGTTCCCCTTTTTTCATCAACAGATCATAAAGACCTCATTTATTTCATACAATTAAGTGTAGAACGTTTTTATTATCCTATACTAATAACGACGAAAATAATTTAGAGGTTTTTTATAGGATCTTATTAGTTGTTACATAGTAGTTACATAGTTCTAATATAGACCTAATATAGTTTTTTAGTCGTTAAAATATATATAAAAAATTCAGATCACTAAAAGGAGAAACAATGAAGAAAACACTTATAAAATTATTATCAGTGAGTGCACTGACTTTGGCTGTTGCCGGCGTTAATGCTGCAGATAGTAAAGACTATGTGCTAAATACTGCATCAACAGGTGGAACTTATCATCCGGTTGGTACCGCAATTTCAACCTTGTCTAAAATTAAGTTATTGCCTAAAGAGAAGTTTAGCCTTACTGCAGTTAACTCTGCCGGTTCTGGTGCGAATGTTCAAGCCATGGGTGCGGGTACTGCGGATTTTGCAATCCTTCAGGGACTATACGGTTCTTACGCTGCAACGGGTACAGGTCCTGTCACAGCAAAGCAAACCAATATGCGTTCTATAACCATGCTTTGGCAAAACGTTGAGCAATTCATTGTGAGTAAAGAAGACTGCTAAAACAGGCACAATGGCTGATATGCTAGCACTGAAAGGCAAATCTGCAGGTTTTGGTAAGCAAAATTCAGGAACATTGGGTTCGAATAAGGTTTTGCTTCAAGGCTTGGGTATAGATATTGAAAAAGACTTCACTCTAGTTTATTCAGGTTATGGCCCAACAGCTGATGCTTTGGCAAATGGTCAAATTTCAGCAGCAGGCATTCCATCGGGTCCACCAACTGGTGCAATTACCAAGTTGATGGCTGCTAATCAGGGTAAATTTACGCTACTTAATGCGACTCCTGAACAAGCTAAAAAAATGGATGGCGGGCGTGATTTATGGACTCCTTACACCATTAAAGCAGGCACATACCCGGGACAAGATGCGGATGTGAATACGGTTGCACAACCAAACTTCCTAGCCGTAAATGCAAGTGTTGATGAAAATCATGTGTATCTTTTAACCAAAGCACTTTATGAAAACCTACCATTCTTGCAAGCGATTCATAAAGCGACCAAAGCGATGAATAAAGATTCAGCGATGGCAGGCTTACCACTACCGTTACATCCAGGTGCAGTAAAGTACTACAAGGAAATCGGTTTGACAGTTCCAGATCGTTTAATGGCTAAGTAAATGCTTAGTATTATTAGTCACGTAAAAAAGGCGGTCGTTAGTAATAACGACTGCTTTTTTTATTGTTGATTAACATTAGTCTTTAAAAAGCCACCCCCCCCACTTATAACTGGTTTTTTAAATATTTAAGTACCGAAATAAAATCCATTTTGAATTGGCATCATCGGTTTACTAGGTACACCCAATTCAACTGCTGCATTAACTGGCCAGTATGGTTCTCGCAAACTTTGACGAGCCATCAGTGCGATATCGGCTTGCCCTGATGCAATGATTTCTTCTGCCTGTCTAGCATTTGTAATCGCACCAACCGCCATCGTCATGATATCCGCTTCTTTGCGTAATTGGCCTGCTAAACTGGGTTGTTGCTCGGTTCGTTCACCGACAGATGCTCTGGCTTCCGGGGTTGCTCCTCCACCAGAACAATCTACAATATCGACACCGCGCTCTTTTAACCACTTTGCCATTTGAATATTATCTTCAATGGTGAGTCCACCTTCAATCCAGTCCACTGCGGATAATCGAACCGATAACGGTAAATTCTCCGGCCAGACTGCGCGAACCGCATCGACCGTTTCTAACATCATTTTTGCCCTGCCTTTGATATCCCCACCATAAGCATCAGTTCGGTTATTGACCAGATGGGGTGAAAAAGCTGTGTAACAGGTAGCCATGCGCGCCATGAATTTCGAGTAATTGATAACCCGCTGCTATGGCTCGTTTGGCACTATCAACAAAAGCATTCTGGATATGTTTGATTTCGTCCAGACTCATTTGATGCGGCGCTCTCATTAAACGTGTGCCGTCTTGATCAAACGCCTGATCAGTTGGTGCCATTATTTCCCAGCCACCTTCTTCAATACTTAAGTGTGCACCACCATCCCAGGGTGGTGCGGCAGATCCTTTACGGCCTGAATGACCTATCTGAAGTCCAATAACAGCACCTTGTTCTTTAACAAAGTTATTAACACGAATCAGTGGTTCGATTTGTTCATCATTCCACAAACCTGCGCATTTCGGGGTGATGCGTCCATCAGGGGTTACTGCAGTGGCTTCTGCCATAATGAATCCAGCTCCTCCCGCTGCACGTGAACCTAAGTGAACCAGGTGCCAGTCATTAGCCATGCCATTATCGGATGAGTATTGGCACATCGGGGAAATCCCTATGCGATTGCGAAAAGTGATATCTTTTATTTTAAGTTCTGAAAAAAGTGCTGACATATTGTTTGTTTTCCATATTTATACGTTTATTAGGATGTAAGGATAGTACAAAAGCCACCCAATCATTTACAGATACAGCATTTTTATAGGGCATTTTTATAGCGCATTCTTACTCAGTTCTTCCAGATAAGTATCCAGAATCAGATTGGTCCTGGCACCTTTACGCACGATGGCTGAGTAATGCGTGATGAAATTGTGCTGTTCAGGTTGTATGGCTTTCAATACCCCATCTTTAATCCAGCGTTCGGCAAAGTGGGTGGGCAAGAAACCGATGAAGCGACCAGAGAGTATTAAGAATACAATGCCTTCTCTATCGGTAGATGTCGCAGATGCTTTCAACTTCTTCTGTTGCTGTTTGATCTCAGCTGCCTGTGGATAGGCGGGTAACACGGCATCGTATTCTGCCAGATCAGTTAAACTCAAATCCGAATGGCTCGATGAAAATAGGGGATGATCTTTGCTGCAGTAGAGTAACGATTTTTCCTTGTAAAGCGGCATGTAATTCAAGCCCGAAAGTGCGCGTAAATCGGGTACTACGCCAATATGTAATTTCCCATCAATAACTGCGGTTTCAATATCTTTCGGTGGAATCATGCGTATATTGATGATGACATCGGGGCCGCGATCTTTCAGAGCGGTTAATGCCCCTGTGATATGCATCTGTGGAATCGTTGCCAGATTGTCGGTGATGCCAATATTAAGCTCACCCTTGAGTTCTCTATTAATCGCATTCACTTGTGATTTGAAAGTCTCAAGGCTACCTAGTAACTGTAATGTTGCCTGGTAAACGGTTTCACCTTCATTGGTTACAGAAAACCCCGCACGTCCACGGTTACAAAGTCGCATATTAAGTAATGCTTCTAATTCAGTGATGGCTATACTTATTGCAGGTCTACTAATATTGAGTTCGACTTCAGCCGAAGCGAAACCACCTGATTCGATGACAGTTCTATAAATCCGTAGTAAACGGATATGAGCATCACCTATCTTGTGCGGTAATAAACTTTTGGTGCTGGCTACTGTTAGACATATGAAAACCTGTATTTTGATAGTTAGCCATTGGACAAGTAAATAGATAAGTAAATACTTACACTAAGTTTAATATGTTTAAATTTAATAACCTAATAAAAAGTCCATAATAGCCAATCAGACTATACGAATATCGCTGGTTAAAGGCGATCCAGAGGTAAATATGCAAAGCAAAGAAGAAGTATTAGCAAGTTGTAATCTTACGCAAGAGCAATTAGATAGCTACTGGATGCCTTACACGGGGAATCGAGAATATAAAAAAAACCCACGCATGATCGTTTCTGCAGAAGGTAAATATTATACCGATGCAGAGGGCGCAAGGTATTCGATAGTCTTTCTGGTTTGTGGACATGTGGTGCTGGGCATAGTCGTCCTGAGATTACTGAAGCGGTGAGTAAACAAATCAAAGAGCTCGATTATTCACCAGCATTTCAATTTGGCCATCCCAAGGCATTTGAATTGGCTCACCGGATTACTGACTTTATGCCAGAAGGTCTGGATCGCGTATTTTTTACAAATTCAGGTTCAGAATCTGTTGAAACCGCATTGAAAGTGGCTCGTGCCTATTGGCGTAAAACAGGACAAGCGAGCAAAACCCGATTTATCGGACGAATAAAAGGCTATCACGGAGTGAATTGGGGTGGCATAAGCGTAGGTGGTATTGGCGCAAACAAAACATTGTTTGGTCAAGCGCTTGAAGCTAGCCATATGCCGCACACCATGCTGCCAGAAAATAAATTCAGCAAAGGCATGCCAGAAGAGGGTGCACATTTAATCAATGAGCTTGAAGAGATGATTGCGCTGTACGATGCGTCAAATATCGCAGCTGTTATTGTTGAGCCTATGGCAGGTTCAGCGGGGGTAATTCCACCTCCTGTGGGTTATTTAAAACGTCTTCGTGAAGTCTGTACCAAGCACAATATTCTGCTGATTTTTGATGAGGTGATTACAGCTTTCGGCCGCGTTGGTTCGAATACAGGCTCGGAAGAATTCGGCGTTACGCCAGATATGATGACCATCGCCAAACAAGTGACTAATGGCACAGTGCCTATGGGAGCAATGATTGCCAAAAGAGAAATCTACGATACCTTTATGGTACACGGTGGCCCAGAGTATGCTTTGGAAATTCCGCACGGTTATACCTATTCAGGTCATCCTGTAGCATGTGCCGCGGGCTTGGCAGCTTTGGATTTATTAGAAAAAGATCAACTGGTATCACGTGTTAAATCTATGGCGCCATATTTTGAAGAGAGTGTGCATAGCCTTAAAGGTACACAGTATATTCACGATATTCGTAACTATGGTTTAGCAGCTGGATTAACTATTGAAGCTGCTCCTGGCGAACCGATGTTACGACCGTATCAAATCGCGATGAAATGTTGGGAGAAAGGATTCTATGTAAGATATGGTGGTGATCTAATCCAATTAGGTCTACCTTTTACAGTAGAGAAAGAAGAGATCGATAGCTTGATCAATGCGATTGGCGAATCAATTAGAGAGTTGAATTAATCTATATTTTAGTTGAGAGCATTTAACCAGGAATTCTTAACACAGAAAAAGAAAACAAAATTCAATTCAAATCAGCATTCCTAAACTATATTTAGGTTAGGAATAAAAAATTAACAGGACAGAAAAATGACAATTATTGGACACTTTATAAACGGTGAAACATACGTCCGACAACGGCCGTACTCAAGACGTTTTCAACCCGGCAACAGGCGAAGTTAGCAAACAGGTTGCTCTGGCTTCTAAAGAAACCGTAGAAGAAGCAATATGCAGCTGCACAAGCTGCTTTCCCGGCATGGCGTAATACTCCGGTAGGCAAACGTACTGCAGTGATGTTTAAGTTTAAAGCCTTGTTAGAGCAAAATGCCGATAAGATCTGCCAAATGATCGGTGATGAGCACGGTAAAATTTGTCACGATGCAGCCGGTGAGTTACAGCGTGGTATAGAAGTTGTTGAGTACGCCTGCGGTGCAGGTGAATTGCTTAAAGGCGAGCACAGCAAAAATGTCGGCCCAAATATCGATTCATGGAGTGAGTTTCAACCACTCGGTGTTGTTGCAGGTATTACGCCGTTTAACTTCCCTGCCATGGTGCCGTTATGGATGTACCCAATGGCGATTGCCTGCGGTAATACCTTTGTTTTAAAGCCTTCTGAACGTGATCCAAGTTCGGCTTTGTTTATTGCGTCTTTACAAAGAAGCCGGTTTTCCTGATGGCGTCATGAATGTCGTTAATGGTGATAAAGAAGCGGTTGATACACTGTTGACCGATGAACGTGTTAAAGCGGTTAGTTTTGTCGGTTCAACCGACATTGCTGAATATATTTACACGACGGCCAACGCTAATGGTAAACGCTGTCAGGCATTAGGTGGCGCTAAAAACCACGCAATCGTCATGCCGGATGCAGACATGGATAATGCGGTAAATCAACTGTTGGGTGCAGCTTTTGGCTCATCTGGTGAGCGTTGCATGGCGTTGTCTGTAGCGGTTGCAGTAGGTGATGAGGCAGCAGATACATTGGTCGAAAAAATGAAAGTTGCGATGCAGCCGTTAAACGTAGGCGAAGCTCGAGATAGCAATAATGACTTTGGTCCAGTGATTACCCGCGAAAGCCAAAAGAAAGTAGTGGGTTATATCGATAGTGCTGAAAATGATGGTGCGACTGTCGTTGTTGATGGTCGCAACCCAAATGTAGAGGGTTATGAGAATGGCTTCTTCGTTGGTGCGACCTTAATTGATAATGTCACGCCTGAAATGGAGAGCTACAGAAAGAGATCTTTGGTCCTGTGCTTCAGGTTGTCCGTGCAGAGACCATGGATGAAGCGATGCAAATGATCAATGATCACGAATACGGTAACGGTACCTGTATCTTTACCCGTGATGGTGAAGCAGCACGATACTTCTCAGATAATATTCAAGTCGGAATGGTCGGTATCAATGTGCCACTACCTGTGCCTGTTTCTTATCATAGTTTTGGTGGCTGGAAGCGTTCTTTGTTTGGCGATTTATATGCGTATGGACCAGATTCTGTAAGATTTTATACTCAACGTAAAACGATTACACAGCGCTGGCCTTCAAGTGGTGTACGAGAAGGTGTGATGTTCTCGTTTCCTAGTTAGTTTAAGTTTGTAAGTTTTAATGGAAAGGGCTATCAGTTTGATAGCCCTTTTTTTTGTTTAAAAAAGTGCCCAGCCGGAGCGCAGCGGAGACAATGTTGGAGCGTAGCGACGACTACCCGAAGGGCGCGGTAAAAACCGCGTAAAAGTAGGGGGGCTTTTCTAGGCTCATCAGGAGCCAGGAAAGTCCGTCGTAGTTTCCGTAAGGAAATGTCGACGTACAATGGAAAATTAACTACTGAATCTGTTTAGACATATATAACTCATTTCTTGTTGTTTCGTAGCGGAGCTACGAGTTACTTTCTTGTCTACAGCAACAAGTAAGTAACCAAAGAAATGCCGCCTAACAAAAGCACCCTGCGGGTTCACTGCGTTTCTCAGAAATAATGGGAATGAAGGGAACTCGCTCCTACCGTCACTCAAACAACCTTCATTCTGATCCATTATTTCTTGCGATACTCGTTGCTTTTGAAAGGGGGAATTAAATTATCGCTGTAGTGTAAAAAGTGGTAAGTCGAGTGAAACCGACAAATTTATCTGGAATGAATTTGAACAGTTGAGTGTAACGAAACTGCCCCGAAGAGGTGAATTACAGAGATGTACTTCATAGACAACAGCATTGTTTTTAAATGCTTGTCCGAAGGGTAGGCGTATAAAAAAGGGGCTAAAAGTAGGGGGGGTGTCATTTTTATTTCACTCTGACCCTCATTGTTGTGTCTCTTAAGCAGAATTTTGCTAAAAGCTGGTGATTAGCGGCTATAAATGACTGATTAAATTGTGGGTGTCCTATTTTTCCATAGGGTCTATCAGCGTTCTTTATCGCGTCTAAACTTTTCTTTCAAATAAGAAAATAACTAAAATTTTAAGTGATTGCTCTAACATCTGAAATTCTTCCTTGTTAAAATAATCTCAGAAGTACTCATTTAATAGTTAAAAGTAGATGTAATGGTCTCCTCCTCTTTAAT
>CAWEEB010000040.1:0-94655 GCA_963807855.1 uncultured Gammaproteobacteria bacterium
AACTTAAAAGAACATATATGATGGCCTAAAGTTAAAAGCGCTATATTTTGCAATTTATAAGTTTTGTATATTTAGGGATATTTAACATCTTCTATATTCAAGCTAAAATCTGCCCAATACACCTCTTTAACTTAAACTTGTGAAAATTAATATGACAGAACACACACGTACTGATAACGAAGAAATGGATTTTTCAAGCGGTTTAGGAGCTTTTGAAGCGAAACATTTTTCTCGTGCCATGCAACTACTCTCCCCTTTTGCTAACAAAGGTGATGCTCATGCCCAACACATGTTAGCGATAATGTATCAAAATGGACTGGGGACTGTCGAGAATGCTACTGAAGCAGTAAAAATGATGAAAGCTTCTGCTGAACAAGGCTACCCAATAGCACAACATGGGTTAGGGTTTATGTATATGATGGGTGAGTGTGTCGAAAAGGATTCGAAAAAAGCGGTAGAGTGGTTTGAAAAAGCCGCTGAACAAGGTCTACAAGGCTCAATGACTACCTTGGCTATGATGTATGAACAAGGCGAAGGGGTTGAACAGGATTTAGAAAAAGCAAAAGAATTGTATAAAGCGGCTGGGTTTGATGATTTAGCTTAACTATAGTGAATTAAATTAAACATTTATACACCCCCCACTTTTTAGCACTTTTTTGATTAATACACAGCAAACAACTTACCCATACTACTATGCAAGACAGCAAGCTTCTCGTCATTTTCAATAATGAGCCCGTACTAGAATACGATAGAACTAAGCCTATTCCCGGACAACAAAGACAATATCTGGACCGAATGGATGAGCGCATGAATCAAGGTATTCAGTTAGGCGATACTTTCATTGATGAACCTAACCCTTTGCAACGTGCACAATTTGTTGCTAACTCTTTGGTAAATTCATTGTTGAAAGAAAACTATGACCAAGCAGTTGCGATGTGTACGTTTTTAGGTAAACGTATGCCCGACTTACAACAGATAAAATGTGAAGGTAGCGAAGGAGATGATGGTGGAATCTCCATTGAGTTTGTGTACGATAGAAGTTATGAACAAACCCAACAAGAACAGACTATTCAGTTTTATAAACCTGAAATGTCTCTAAAACATTGATTGATATCTTGAGCAAGAATTAAGATAGACCAAAACATCTTAGATCGCCTTCAACGACTTGACTGATTTGGGTTGAATTAGGTTAAGATAATATAATCTATAAGTATGAGTTTTCTTTTAAAAGATCAAAAACAGAAATTGACTAAATACAATGGATAGCCTTCAATTACTCATTCCATATAAAAGCTGAAAATTAAATACCCGATCAAATTAGGTGTTTTCAACAAAACTTTTCTATACTATTCATACTAATACCCCTTTAACCCTTAAGGAATTCGTATGTCTCTATCTATAACTTTATCTTTGAAAAACCTTTCCGCAAAAACAATCGCCATGACCAGTCTGGCGCTAATATTTACTTCTGCAACGACGCTAGCTCAAGCAGATACTACCAAAATTGGCATGATCACTACGCTTTCTGGTGGTGGTTCCAGTTTGGGTAAAGACGTGAGAGATGGCTTTCAACTGGCATTAAAAATGTCAGACAATAAAGATATCGAGCTTCTTATTGAAGACGATGGTCGTAAGCCAGCGAAAGCAGTACAAATTGCAGACAAGTTTATTCAAAAAGATAAAGTCGATATCCTCACAGGTATTATTTTCTCAAATCTGGCGATGGCGGTTATTCCTTCAGCAGTTAAGAAAGGGGTTTTCTATATTAGTCCAAATGCCGGTCCATCGGCATTGGCAGGTAAAGGTTGTCACGAGAATTCATTCAATGTCGCTTGGCAGAATGACAATTTGCATGAGGCGATGGGTAACTATGCAAACGGTGCTGGCCATAAAAAAACCTTTATTCTGGCGCCTAACTACCCAGCAGGTAAAGATGCGTTAACAGGCTACAAGCGTTTCTACAAAGGTGATGTTGCGGGTGAGATCTACACCAAACTTGGACAAAAAGATTACGCGGTTGAGATTTCTAAAATCAAAGCCTCTGGCGCTGACTCAGTATTCTTCTTCCTTCCTGGCGGCATGGGTATCGCGTTTATGAAGCAATACTCGCAATCTGGTTCTGATATTCCAGTAATGGGCCCCGCGTTCTCATTCGATCAGGGAATTCTTGGCGCGGTTGGCGATGCAGCACTTGGCGTGAAAAACTCTTCGCAGTGGAATAAAGACCTGGATAACGAAGCCAACAAATTCTTTGTTGCAGCGTACCAGAAAGAGTACAACAAGCTCCCTTCATTATATTCAAGCCAGGGTTATGATGCGGCAAACCTGATTTTATCTGCACTTAAAAAGTCTCCAGTTAGCGATAAAGATGCATTCCGTAAAGCGCTTAAAGAAGCTGACTTTGCATCACCTCGTGGTGACTTTAAATTTGGTAACAACAACTTCCCAATTCAGGATATCTACGTCCGTGAAGTAGTTAAAGAAGGAGATATATTAACCAATAAAATCATTAGCAAAGGGTTAGAAAACCATCAAGATGCATACGCTAAAGACTGCGCAATGTAATTGATCGTTTTACAGTTATAACCATTAAATTAGTCACCCCCCCACTTTTAGGGCCTTTTCTAAAAAAGTGGGGGGGTGACTTTTTGTTTAACTCAATACAAACATAGAAAGCAAATACCAATAACATGACAGCTGCCCTCTTCCTTGAGCAACTCTTAAACGGCTTACAACTTGGCATGACATTATTCTTAATGTCGGCTGGCTTGACCTTGGTGTTTGGTGTCATGGGTTTGATCAATCTGGCGCATGGTTCGCTATACATGATAGGTGCATTTTGTTGTGCCACGGTGACCAAATTATCTGGCTCTTTCATGCTGGGTTTACTTGCCGGATTTGTCGGTGCGGCCATCGCAGGTTTAATTATCGAAGTGATTGTAATTCGTAAACTCTACGTACGAGATCATCTGGATCAAGTCCTAGCGACTTTTGCGCTGATTCTTATAATTTCAGAAGGTACTAGCTGGATATTTGGCTCATCACCATTATATCTCAGCATTCCTGACTGGCTGTCTGGCTCGATACAACTCTGGGGTGGCGGCTCCTATCCACTCTATCGACTTTTGATTATCGCAATTGGATTAATAATCGCTTATTCACTCTACCTGTTAATTACAAAAACCCGCTTGGGAATGCGTATTCGCGCAGGTGAGTCAGACCGCGAAATGATTGCCGCATTGGGTGTAAATATTCGTGTGATTTATTCACTAATTTTCGCTTTGGGTGCTGCTTTGGCTGGCTTGGCTGGCTCACTCGTCAGCACCCTGTATTCGGTAGAAGTGGGAATGGGCGAACCTGTATTGATATTAGCCCTGGTAGTCATAGTCATTGGTGGTATAGGTTCTGTCAAAGGTGCATTGATCGCTTCAATAATGGTTGGACTGGTTGATACCTTGGGTCGTGTATTCCTCCCCAATATACTGGCTTTGTTTATCGAAAATAGTCAGGTTGCCACATTGAGTGCATCACTCGCCTCGGTGCTGGTTTATATCTTAATGGCTGTGATTCTGGCAATTCGCCCACAAGGATTATTCCCAGCCAATGCTTAGTAAGGTATTCACTGAAAAAATGCTCAATCTGATTATTCTCGGATTAATCTTTGTTGCTGCATTAATTACTTATTGGATGGATCAGGGCTATTACGTCAATTTGATTTCGCGCGTGGTTATTTTCGCCATCGCTGGTGTCGGGCTTAATCTGGCACTGGGTTATGGCGGCATGGTTAGCCTTGGTCATGCAGCTTTCTTCGGTTTTGGTGGTTATATCGCGGGCATCTCTGCGCTGCACTTTAGTGAAAACTCAACGTTTATTGCTGGTTTAGGAAGCACCAATCAAATGCTCACCATTTGGCTGCTTGTAATCATAATCTGTGCACTTCTGGCATTATTTATAGGGTTGATATCGCTACGTACCACAGGTGTCTATTTCATTATGATCACTCTCGCGTTTGCGCAGATGGTGTATTATTTTGCGATTTCATGGCCGGATTACGGTGGTGAAGACGGTCTATTAATTTCTAATAGAAACCAGATGCTTGGCTACGACACCGACAATGAAATTGTGTTCTTCCTTATCTGTTTTGGTGTATTGCTGCTTACTGTATTCCTCATCTCGCGCATCGTACGTTCGCGCTTTGGTACAGCGCTTCAAGTTGCCAGAATGAATCATGTGCGTCTTGCTACCGTGGGTATCAGACCCTATCCGATTAAATTAACCGCCTTTGTAATCTCAGCCGTGATAACCGGTATCGCCGGTGCTTTGTTTGCTGATTTAAATCGTTTTGTCAGCCCTGATATGCTCAGCTGGCAAATGTCAGGTGAGATTATTATCTTCATTCTATTAGGTGGTGTTGGGCGCTTATCTGGGCCTATTCTAGGTGCGACCCTATTCGTGTTACTTGAAACCTTTATCGGTGGTTACACCGAACACTGGAAGCTATTTCTTGGTTTGGTATTACTCATTGTGGTGCTTTACGCCAATGGCGGATTGATGAAATTAGTTGTGGGAGAAAAACGCCATGACTAAAACTAATACAGTACTGAAAATAGAAAACCTCACCAAGCGTTATGGCGCATTAACAGTGAGTGATGCAATTACATGTGACCTGAAACAAGGTGAAATTCATACATTGATCGGACCCAATGGCGCGGGAAAATCTACCTTGGTTGGGCAAATAGCAGGCTGGATAAAACCCGATGCAGGGTCAATTTATCTCAATGGCGTCGATATCACCAAAATGAATGTGGCGAAACGAAGCCGCTTAGGATTGGGACGTAGCTTTCAGGTTTCATGTCTTGCGATGGAATTAACCGCTCAACGTAATGTGATGCTGGCGGTGCAAGCACGACAGGGCTCGAGCTATCATTTCTGGAAACCGGCTGCTGCTGATCTAAGCCTGATCGATGAAGCCGATAAAATTCTGGAACGCTTACATATCAGGGAGTTTAAAGATACCATCGCGTCACAGCTTTCGCACGGTAAACGCCGCGAATTAGAAGTTGCCTGCGCGCTCGCCTTGCAACCAAAAGTTTTGTTGCTGGATGAGCCGATGGCGGGGTTAGACCCAGCGAGCACACAAGACTTAGTCAATTTTTTACAAAAGCTAAAAACTGAAATTCCAATATTGCTCATCGAACACGATATGGATGCCGTGTTCCAACTCTCAGATCGCATATCAGTATTGGTCTACGGCAAACTGATTTTTTCTGGAACACCCGATGAAATCAAAGCTTCCCCAGAAGTCAGAAAAGCCTATTTGGGGGAGGAATAATGTCCTTACTCAAAGTACACAATATCGAAGTATTCTACGGTAAATCTCAAGCACTTTTTGATGTCAGCCTTGAGGTAAATCCTGGTGAAGTGGTTGCCTTAATGGGGCGCAATGGCGTAGGAAAATCAACCACGATTCGCGCTATTTGTAATCTCACCCCCCCACTTTCTGGCACTATTTCATTAGCGGGGGAGAATCTGGCTAAACTCCCGACGCACACCGTGGCACAAAAAGGGATTGGGCTGGTGCCTGAAGGACGTCGTTGTTTTTCTAATTTAACCGTAGAAGAAAATCTGTTAGCGACCGAACGAAAGGGTCGAAATGCACAGTGGGATATGGAGAAAATTCATCTACTATTCCCCCGTTTAGAAGAACGCAGCAAACAATATGCCGCCACTTTATCTGGTGGCGAACAACAGATGTTAGCGATAGGCCGGGCACTTTTGACTAATCCCAAATTACTGCTTTTAGATGAAGCAACCGAAGGCCTCGCCCCTGTCGTTAGACAAGAAATCTGGGCAGCTATTCATCGATTAAGAGAAAACGGTCAGTCAATATTACTTGTCGATAAAACCCTCAAAGAATTACTCCCAGTCTGCGACCACTGTTTTATACTGGAAAAAGGCCAATCAGTTTGGCACGGCACACCCGCAGAATTGAGCGATGATATTAGTAGCCGGTATTTAGGAGTAAGTAATGTTCAGAAGTCTTAGTTGATTTTCATCAGCGTTCAAATTTATACTACTAAGCAATTTGAATGATGTGTAAATGAAACCAGAATTATAGTTAAAATCTAATCATTTATTATGATTATCCGTTTACAATGAAATTTATCTGTTACAACAACTGGAATCAGCTACCAAAAAGTAGCACTGCACTTTTAGAAGAATCTGCGAAAGACAGCCTGTTTTTTTCTGATAAATGGTTTGAAAACCTTATTGCAACTACTCTCGATGATGACCAGAATGTTTTACTTGCTTGTGTGGTTGATCAAGACACAAAAAATGAAAGGAATATTTTAGCTATACTCCCCCTGATATCCCGCGATAATAATGAGTGGTCTTCGCTTTGTCATTCATATAGTTCACTGTATTCCTTGTCACTGGTTGAAAATGATCAACAGAAGATACTCAGCTGCCTTTGTGATGGCCTGAAGGAGTTACCATTTCATTATCTGACTTTAGAACCTGTTGCTGAAGATGATTGCAATATCAATAGTTTTCAACAAGTGATCGAATCTTCAGGATTCTCTTGCCATCGTCGTTTTCGCTTTTATAACTGGTTTCACCGAACTAAAGGTCAAACTTTTGCTGAGTATATGGCTGAGCGCCCATCGAAAGTTCGTAACACCATCGCTCGCAAACAACGCAAACTTGAACGTGAGCATGACTATGAAATTCGTCTGCATATAAATAATGATGATGATATAGAACAAGCTTTAGCAGATTACCATGACATATATAAAGTGAGCTGGAAAGCGAATGAGCAATACGAAGAAATCGTACAAGGATTTACCGATAGAGCCTCTAAGTTAGGCTGGACAAGACTCGCTGTCCTTTATATTGAAGATAAACCTGTGGCTGCTCATTTGTGGTTTGTAGTACATCGTAAGGCCAGTATCTTCAGGCTCGTCTATGATCAAAACTGGAAGCAATATTCGCCTGGATCAATCCTGATGAGTTATCTGATGGAGTATGTTATTGACACCGACAACGTTGAAGAAATCGACTTCCTCACCGGCAATGATCGTTACAAACAAGATTGGATGTCTGCACGAAGAGAGCGTTGGGAAGTAACATGTGTAAAAAAATCTGAGCCTGAGGTTAAAGCTAATCTGTTTATTAAAATATCTAGGACTGTTAAGAGTCTATATGAATAAAACCTGTTAAATACATGGGACACTGGTTGTATTTTTTTTCAATGAGAATTGAAATATATCTGATATCAAAAACCCTGTAAAAGGTAGAGGGAGATTTTTCTTAATAACCTATTGATCCCTTGATTTAACCCTCGTTGAATATTTTTCAGTTTGTAATGTACCTTAAAAAGCAAAAAGGCCATTCAAAGAATGGCCTTAAGTACGTTTTCAGGGTTAATTCAATAGTTACTTTTTAGTCGCTAAGTCCTTAGCTTGTGCGGGCCAACTACTAGTATCAAAACGACGGTTTTTAGCATCTAAGGTATCCATTTTTTCCAAGATTTGCTTTGGTGTCATTGCAGCTATATCGGTGTAACTAGTTATTCCTAAAGAATTAAGCATTTCAGAAACTTTTGGTCCAATTCCATTGATAACTGTTAAGTCATCTTTGGCAGGTTTTGCTACGGATGCTGCTTTTTTAGCAGGAGCTGTTGATGTTGCTTTAATTGTCTGCTTCTTAGGCTCTTCTGCTTTTAAATCTAACTGAGCTTGACTTTCTTGTGGCTTAGCTTTATTAGCTGCAGGTTTTGCTTTTGTTGCTGGAGCAGCTTTTACCGCCGGAGTGGCTTTTTTTGCAGCAGGCTTTTTGACTTCTGCTTTTTTAGCTACAGGTTTCTTAACTTCCGCCTTTTTAACTTCAGCTGTCTTTACCTCAGCTTTCTTTGCCACGTGGCTTTTTAACTTCTGCCTTCTTTGCTACTGGCTTGGCTACTGGTTTTTTAACCTCTGCTTTCTTAGCTTCTGGTTTCTTGGTAACTTCGGCTTTCTTTAACCTCAGCTTTTTT
The DNA here is from genome assembly GCA_963807855.1 of uncultured Gammaproteobacteria bacterium. GTDB lineage: Bacteria > Pseudomonadota > Gammaproteobacteria > Thiotrichales > Thiotrichaceae > Cocleimonas. The sequence continues at coordinate 8,036 of CAWEEB010000040.1, forward strand.
TGCTACTGGTTTCTTAACTTCAGCTTTTTTTGCTGCGGCTGGCTTTTTTGCCGGGTCAAGCTTTGTGTATTCAACGACTGGTGATGGATCATCAATTTTGCATTTAACGTAAGTACCTGGTGCAGCTTCGATTATATTTAAACCACCTTTACCTTCTACACGTGCTTTAACGGTGTCGCTTGCAAGAGGACGAACCCATGAATCCCAGTTTGACCACCAAGACCCTTCATTCATTTCAGCTTTATCAGCCCATGCCTGAGGATCATCAGGTAGTGTATCAGTCACTCTGTAGCCATACTTTTTCGCTTCTGGTGGATTGATAATGCCTGCAATATGGCCAGATCCACCAAGGATAAAGCGTGTATCACCTGAGAATAATTTCGCACCTGAGTAAGTCGACAACCAGGGAGCAATATGATCTTCCACTGCCGAAACAAAGCATACTGGAATATCAATACTTGAGATATCAATCTGCGTGCCTTTAATGCTTAGTGCATTTGGTTTACAAAGTTTGTTGTCTTTATACATATTACGTAAATACCAAGAATGCATTTTTGGTGTCATACGCGTTGAATCTGAGTTCCAGTACAATAAATCGAATGGACGTGGATCGTTACCCAATAGGTAGTTATTTACATAGAATGACCAGATCAAATCGTTAGCGCGAAGCATATTGAACGCACCAGACATCTTAGTGCCTTTAAGACAGCCCTCTTCTTCCATCATTTTTTCCAAGCCTGCGATCTGCTCTTCATCAATAAATACACCTAATTCACCGGGATCTGCAAAGTCGATCATAGTGGTGAAGAAGGTTGCAGATTTAACACGATTATCGCCATTGGCTCTCATGTAAGCGATAGAAGTAGATAGCAAAGTACCACCAATACAATATCCGACGGCATTGATTTCGCTCTCACCTGTTGCCTGCTCTACTGCATCAACTGCTGTAACAATACCTTCTGTTACGTAGTCATCAAAACCGATGTCCTTATAGTTTTCATCAGGATTAATCCATGAAACTACAAACACCGTATGGCCTTGATCTACCAACCACTTAAGCAATGAGTTCTTTGGTTGCAAGTCCATGATGTAGAACTTGTTAATCCACGGCGGTACAATCAGCAATGGACGCTTCAATACGGTATCCGTTGAAGGAGTGTACTGAATCAACTGGAACATTTTATTCTGGAAAACTACTTTGCCCGGGGTCGTTGCTACGTTTTCACCCAGAGTAAATGCCGAGGTATCCGTCATGCGGATTTTAAGTTGACCTTCACCCTCTTCCAAATCTTCAAGCATGTTCTTTAATCCATGCACAAGGTTTGCGCCTTTTGTTTCGATCACTTTTTCGAGAACCGCAGGATTTGTTGCCGCAAAGTTAGTCGGAGACATTGAATCGAGATAGCGCTCGGTGAAAAATTGAACTTTCTCAGCCGTTTTGTCATCCAAACCATCTACATCAGTAACAGAATTACGCATGTATTCCGATGTCAGCAGATAAGATTGTTTGATCAAATTGAATGCGGATTTTTCTGTCCAATCATCGTGCTTAAAGCGACGATCACCTTTTTCTTCAGAGATCACAGGGTTAGGGCTATTCTCATCATTTTGCGAGAATGCACCCGTTAAAGCTTGCTGACCTAGCTGCATGGATTTAGTCCAGAAATTCATGCTGTCTTGCATTACTTTGCCGGGGTTCTTTGCAGCTTCAGTAAACCATTTTGAATAAGCTTCATTTAGCTTAAATGGATCCATATCTTTCGATTGGTGAGCCTCTGAAAATACTTTCATGAGATCTTCTACGTGCTTGAAGTTATTTCTCATTTCTTCAGCTGCAGGCCCAAACCCCAATGCGTTTAAGTCTTCTTGTTTAGAATTGGACATATCATCCTCCAGAATTCAATAATGTGTAATTGTACGTAATAAGTGACTGATTAAGCTTATATAAGCTGATTAAGCAATGTTAGATAATGTTTTCTTGAACTCTTCCATGCTTTCTTCAAGACGCTTGCTTACTTTTTCTGCAATCTCTTCTTGTGTCTTCTGAGCCATTTCGCTGATTTCGGTCGAATTCGCTAACGCTTTTTCATAAGCATGCTGGATTAACTCAACTTGTTTGCTAGCAGCTTCTTGTGGCGAGCCAGAACTTGCAAGTGTTTGTATAGCTTCAGTAGCTTCTGTCATCGCCTGCTTCAACATATCTGCCTGACGCTCAAGTAATACTTTAGAGCTATCTGCAAAAGTTTGGTTAGTAGACATTAATAAAGCTAAGTTTTTTTCTTGTGATGCTTTTATTGCGTCAAAATCAAATTTACCTTTAAGTGTGTCGTTGAATGCATCCATATTAAAGGCATCCATGTTAAAAGCACTTTGGATTTGTTCTGCTATTTTGCTTGGATCAAATTGCTCAAATGCTTTAGAAAAATCAAATGGGTTGTTAGTAGACATAATAGTATTCTCAATGTTAGTAAAGTTAGTTAATTTTTAGCACAACAAATCTCTATTCTTGATTTGCTGCACTGCACAAATATCAATAATAGAGATTTTAAAGAGAATGTCAACCCTTAAAAAGGTCGATTCAGCTAGTTATACCTGACTTAGTAGAAATTACTAATTAGTCGCGTGTAAGCCACGGTACAAATATAACAGCTTCTCCAGCAACCAGTATATTTCCATCACTATCTACACAACTTGTTTTTAAGGTCACAATCGGCTTGGATTCGTGTATTTTTATCACTTCTACACTCGCAACCACTTTGGTATCAAAATACACGGGCGCTTTAAATTGTATGTTTTGCCCCATATAGATGGAGCCCTCTCCTGGTAAAGTTGTTCCCAGTAACGCTGAGAATAAACTCCCCACCAACATTCCGTGAACAATCCTGTGTTTAAATTGAGTTGTTGCAGCATAGGCTGCATCTAGATGAGCTGGATTTTTATCTCCAGATAATTCTGAATAATCGATTACATCCTGTTCTGTGAAAGCACGTGTGATTGAAGCGCTGTCTCCAATCTTTAAGGTTGTTGTCATGTTTTTTCCTCTATTTTTTAGACATAAATATAAACTTAGTCGATTTCTTGCATTCTCATATACTAGTAGTAATTTTTTATTTAGTTAAAAATTAAATAAGCTAGTTTCTTTTACTCTATTGCAAAACAATGTTTCGATACTAGATTACGAAACATTGTTTTATATAATTTAACTGGCGAACTTCTTTTTATTTCATATTTTTATATACAATCATGGCTTAATGATTGAAAACAAATCTAAACTCTTCATCGAGCTATTAGCAATATTGACAAGACGATGTTGTAATAAAGTGATGACTCTAAGATATGTTTTACTACACCAAAAACAAAAAAGCGCTAAGTCGAGTGAAACGAGACGATGTTGGAGCGTAGCGACGACTACCTTAGGGCATGGTTAAAACTGTGAAAAAGTGGGGGGGTGTCTTTTATTATAATATTAGTTTCATAGTAATTTCACGATCCAATTTATGAATATAAATTATTCGAAACACCCCCTAACTATACGAAAAACTTGCATTAATTGAATATTAACGTTTAAATACTTTGCCTGCTGCGGCGCACAATTCGTATTTTAATAATTCAAAATAACCAGGGCTATTTTTTACTATGCTATATCAATAGCATCACTAATTTAATCAATCAATGAAGCCTTTAAATTTTTGGGCTCAGGCTTGGAAAACCCAGCTATCATTAACATCGACATTGCCTTATGACTTAGATTTTTTTATGCGACCTACGATCGCACGATTAGAATTGATAGAGCGCAGTACTAACAATTACATAGAACCAGAGTTTGACCTTCCTTATACTCAAGTGAATGGCAAAAAAACCAAGATAACGGAAGAAGTTGTTAATGCACTTCCCTTCTGCAATTTATTGCATTTTAAACGTGAAGGAAAACACAACCATCCTAAAGTTTTATCGTTGCTCCTATGTCGGGTCATTATACAACTTTGTTAAGAGGCACGGTGGAACAGTTTATTCCTGATCATGAAGTTAATATTACGGACTGGAAAAATGCCCGTGATGTACCATTAGAAAAAGGTCGGTTTACATTTGACGATTATGTTCGATACTTAATTGAGTTTCTGGATCATCTCGGATCAGAAACGCATTTAATAGCAGTTTGCCAACCGAGTGTTCCTGCGATTGTGGCTACTACTGTTATGTCTGAACGCAACAACCCTAATATTCCTAAAACATTAACCTTAATGGGTGGCCCAATCGATACCCGCTTAAGCCCCACTGAGATCAACGATTTTGCAACAGGAAAAGACCTCGACTGGTTCGAAAATTATGTCATCAATACCGTACCCAGAGATTTCCCAGGTGCAGGACAGAGGGTTTATCCTGGCTTCATTCAGCTATCTAATTTATGAGTATGAATAGTCATGTGCAGAAATATTACAAATTCTTCGGCGACTTAATCAAAGGTGATGGGGATAGCGCTGATCCACATCGAAAATTCTACAATGAATATTTAGCCGTTATGGACTTACACGCTGACTTCTATTTAGAGACAATTCGAAAAGTATTTATCGATCATCGACTACCACTCGGAGAAGTACACTTCGAAAAAACAAATCGACACTAAAGCCGTAACTGACACAGCTCTATTTACCATAGAAGGCGAAAACGACGATATAACAGGTAGAGGCCAGACCAAAGCCGCACACGATATCTTAAGTAAGTATACCTAACAACAAAAAACAACACTATGAGCAACCTGATGTTGGTTATTACGGTATCTTCAATGGGCATCGCTTCCGCGAAGTAATTGGGCCGAAGATAAAGGCCTTTATTAAAGAGAACAATTAGTCAGATTTACTTCTGATTAGGAGTCTAGCCATACTACTTATAAAAAAATTTATCTATATCAATTAGTGAAAAGACATAGAATGTATATAATAAATTATAAAAAACATTAATTACAAGGTTAGAATTTATGACTAAAACACCCAGTCATGTGAAATGCGTGGATGTTACTAGACAAGGTATTGCTGATTGCCAGCATTGTGCTATCCGCAAATATGATCTACTTGCAAATGTTGAAGTTGCTGAATACGAGCAACTACTTAGAAAAATCATACAATTTCGTTTTACTAAAAAATCGGTTGTTTTTATCGAAAATTCACCTGCCGATGCATTATATATTGTTCGCAAAGGCCTAGTAAAACTAGAAGAAACTCTCAGTGATGGTAGTACTAGAATTGTAAGAGTTGTCAGAAAAGGTAGCGCTGCAGGATTAGAAACCTTTCTTGATAGTGGTCAACGTTTTGATCAAACTGCTATCACACTGCAAGAAACTGAGCTTTGCCGAATTCCTTATGAAGTAGTTAAAAGCCTTCTGAAATTGGAACCAGAATTCTATAAATCTGTGTTGAAAGAGTGGCACAATCAAATGGAAGCAAGCAATCGTGTTATTGTTGAGTTTTCTACAGGGACGTTAAAGCAACGCATTGCTTGTGTTTTGTTAATGTTGATTGAACAAGCCAACCTTTATTCTCATGTCGAAATTGAAATGATTCATATTGATGATATGGCTGCATTAACAGGCGTAACTAGAGAATCAGTAAGCCGAATTCTCTCTGAATTTAAACGACAGGAAATTTTAAACAAAAGTGGACCCGGAAAAATGCGCTTTGATGAAAGTTCATTGCGAGAGATTGCCGAGCACACTTCTGAATAGTTTCTTATTTTTTATGTACGGTTTTTATTGCCTTCTTATTTATTCTTAAAGTCTGGTTTTCTCTTTTCAGCGAATGCTGTCATTCCTTCTTTTCGGTCTTCCAAAGCAAACGTTGAATAGAATAAGTTTCTCTCCGTTTTAACGCCTTGAGATAGTGTTGTTTCTAATGCTACATTGACCGCTTCTTTAGCTAAACAAACCACAGGCTGGGAAAACGAAGCGATTGTTTGTGCTGTTTCAAGCGCATCTTCCAGATAGTTATCTACGGGAACTACACGAGCCACCAGACCTGAGCGCTCCGCTTCTTCAGCACCCATCATGCGTCCAGTTAAACACATTTCCATTGCTTTGGATTTTCCTACCAGGCGCGTTAAACGTTGTGTACCACCAGCTCCGGGTATTGTGCCTACTTTAATTTCTGGTTGCCCAAATTGCGCATTATCAGCTGCGATTATAAAGTCACACATCATCGAAACCTCACAACCGCCACCCAACGCATACCCAGCTACAGCAGCTATCACAGGTTTTCGACAGGTTGTAATTCGCTCCCAACCATCAGTAATAAACTGCTCTCTATAAATAGCTTCAAAATCATGATCCTTGATTTCAGTGAGGTCCGCTCCTGCTGAAAACACCTTATCGCTTCCAGTGATTACTATTGCACCAATATCAGGATTACTCTCGAAATCATCCAAAGCTATCGTTAATTCATCTGCCAACGCCTGGCATAACGCATTGTAGTGAGAGGGTCGATTTAAAGTGATTAGACCCACATTATTCTTTTGTTCACTGATGATATTTTTGAAACTCATAGTTACTCCAATTAAATTCTATAATTTTATTTACTCAGCCTTTCTTAGCTTTCCTCAGGTTTTAACACCATCATGGTGGCCTGCATTAATGAAACCAGTTTAGTTTCCTCTTCATCGTTTTTAACAGCGTGTACCTCACCACTGGTAATCATAATACTGCGACCCGGCTTTAAAACTTTTCCCTTTGCGATAAATATATCGCCAATTGCTGGAGAAGCAAAATTACTCTTAAATTCGATAGTTAAAACTCTCGCATCTTCAGGCATTAAAGTCATTGCTGCATAACCGCACGCACTATCCACAATCGTAGTTATTACCCCGGCATGAATAAAGCCATCTTGCTGACTCAAACCTTCTTTAAATGGCATTGAAATAGTTACTTCTCCGGGTTCTATACTTTCAATGGTTGCGCCAATCGTAGACATAATTGTTTGCTTTAGAAAGCTATCAGTAACTTTCTGTCTTACTTGCTCGAAGTCATTATTCATCTACTCACCTTTCCCGATTGGTATTGTTCAGATACATAGTATTTATTGAAGACTATCAATATTTAAAAAGTCACCCCCCTACTTTTGAATGATATTTATGCGGCTACGCCTTTCCTTCGAATTAACTTTAAAAAACAAAGTGTTGTCTCACTGTGTTCGGCTCGTTTTAGTGGTTTAAGAACGTTTAATAAAATTCATGCAGGCTTGGCACCTTTTAATATCATGGTCTATGCCAAAACCTCTTATTTTTATACATCATCATTGTTTATAAACCGATATATTCTTGACTAAAGGGAATCCTACCCTAGAATTACGTTTACGTAAACGTAAGTTAAGGGATCTCTGATTAAATCATAGTGATAATCAAAAATTGATGATTAATCTAATGAATGTAATTTTATATAAATAGATGTCATTTTATTAAACTACAATCAATGCTAACTTTAAATCCATATCCTGAATGTCTAGAGTAATATTTAATGAGTAAATCTTCTTTTTTTGACCCACAAACAATTGCGCTACACTCAGGTTATCAACCTGATTCTGAATATGGTGCTCGTGCAGTTCCGATCTATCAAACAACCAGCTACGCATTTCAGGATGTCTCGCATGGAGCTGCCCTATTCAATGTTGAACGTGGCGGTCATATCTATAGCCGAATGACTAACCCGACGGTTGCGGTTCTCGAACAAAGAGTGGCTGCTTTAGAAGGTGGCGTTGCCTGTGTTTGTACCGCTTCCGGAATGAGCGCGTTATTCACGACTTTCGCCAGTTTGTGTTCTGCTGGAGATCATATTGTTTCTGCGGCGCAGATTTATGGATCCACAGCGACTTTACTCAGCTCAACCTTAAAACGTTTCGGCATAGAAACCAGCTTCGTTGATGTGAATGATCACGCTGCTATTGAAGATGCGATTCAAGATAATACCAAATTACTATTCTGTGAAACCATCGGTAATCCTGGTCTAGATATTGCGAATATTCCAAAGCTCGCTGAGATTGGAAAGAAATTTCATTTACCTCTGGTCGTCGATGCGACTTTCTCAACGCCCGTATTACAGAATCCAATTTCACAGGGTGCGAATGTCGTTGTGCATTCATTGACTAAATGGATGGGTGGAAGTGGTAACTCAGTTGCGGGAGCCATTGTTGATGGCGGTAACTTTAACTGGGGTGATCCAGATAAAGATCGTCAATTCCCAACAGTTTGTGAACCCTATACGCCATTCCACGGAATCAACTTCTACGAGGAATTCGGCCCAAGCGCCTTATCCATGCGTATCCGCGCTGAATCAATGCGAGATTTTGGAGCAACTTTAAGCCCACAAAACGCATTCTATATACTTCAAGGACTGGAAAGTCTGGCGTTGCGCATGCCGAAACATGTCGAGAATGCCATAAGCCTAGTGCAGTGGTTATCAGACCACGAAGCCGTCAACTGGGTAAATCATCCTAGTCTGGATAGCCATCCTAATAAAGCACTCGCCGAAGAATTACTCCCCCATGGCGCAGGTTCAATTCTAAGTTTTGGCGTCAAAGGTGGTCGAGAAGCAGGAGCTGCATTTATGGATGCACTTCAACTTGCTACAAATCTTGCCAATGTTGGCGACTCGCGAACACTGGTTTTACACCCCGGATCAACGACCCACTCACGAATGGATGCTGATGCGATGAAAGCTGCGGGTATCAGTGAAGATTTGATTCGAGTATCGGTAGGCATTGAATCTTTACGGGATATCAAAGCCGATTTTTCTCGTGGTTTGAAAGCCGCACAAAAAGTAGCACGGGAGGCAATAAACCATGTACCTGGAAATCAATAATCAACAAGCGTATGTAGCCACCGGCGGGATGGAATTCGATAACACACTGCCAACCGTAGTATTCCTTCACGGCAGTGGATTGGATCATCGTAGCTGGGCTTTACAAACACGCTGGTTTGCGTTTCATGGTTATAGCGTAATCGCTCCAGATTTTCCCGGGCACAGCCTTTCAAAAGGTGAAGCACTGGATAGCATCGAAGCCATGTCCGATTGGTTATGGCAATTACTAGATGCAATGCAGGTTAAGACCTGTAGCCTTGTTGGGCACTCACAAGGTGGGCTTGTGGCTCTTGAAGCAGCTGCAAACAAACCTGATCGGGTAAGCTCAATTAGCTTAATTGGTTGTGCTGCTGCCATTGCGGTAAATGAACATTTATTAGGCTTAGCTGAAACTGATCAACCTTCTGCAGTTGATGCCATGCTGACCTGGGGATTTGGCGAAGCCTACCATTTTGGAAAATCACATGTACCAGGGCAAGCACCTCTCGGTATCGGCAGACAGATTATGTGTAGTAACCCTCTACATGCAGACTTAACAGCTTGTCAGCAATACACAAACGGAGCAAATGCCGCGAAACAGATTACAGCTCCTGCGCAATTGATTCTGGCACATAACGATCGTATGACACCGATGAAATTCGGTCGCGAATTGGCTGCGTTATTACCCAATACCACTTCGCAGGTCGAACTCGAAAAAGTCGGTCACATGCTTCCTATAGAAGCCCCAGAAAAATGTTTAGCTGAGCTACAAAAATTTATAACAGGACTTTAATCTAAGATGAGCACATTCAAAAAGGTTGCCGTGATCGGCGCAGGGACTATGGGAGCCGGAATTGCCGGACAGGTTGCCAATGCAGGAATCGAAGTATTACTACTCGACTTACCCAGTGATGGAGATGATGTAAATGCAGTCGCTCGCCGTGGATTAGATCGCCTGAACAACCCGGATTCTCCAGGACTTATGGATGAAACTGTCGCGGAACGCATTGAATTAGGCAACATTCGTGATGATTTACATCGCGTTTCTGAGTGTGACTGGATTGCAGAAGCCGTTGTCGAAAGACTCAATATCAAACATGATTTATACCGAGATCTCGCAGAACATATGCAAGATGATGCAATACTGACATCAAACACATCTTCCATCCCTATTCGCCTTTTAACTGAAGGCATGACTGATGATTTGAAACAACGTTTTGCCATCACACACTTTTTTAACCCTGTGCGTTTCATGCGTTTGTTAGAACTTGTTCGTGGCGAAGAAACCAGTCCAGAAATTATGCAACGCTTGAGTCACTTCTCAGAACAGCAACTCGGCAAAGGAGTTGTGCATTGCGCAGACACACCGGGCTTCCTGGCAAATCGAGTAGGTTGTTTTGCGATTCAGTTTGCTTTACATGAAGCATTCAATAGAGGGCTTAAACCGCAAATTGCAGACTCACTATTTGGTCGACCTATGGGAATTCCAAAGACTGGCGTGTTTGGTTTATATGACTTGATCGGCATCGACTTGATGTCTGATGTGGCAAAGAGTCTTGAAAGTATTCTGCCAGAAAATGACGCATTCCATGCCGTCGCTAAACCTATTCCTTTGATGACAGCAATGATCGCCAACGGACAAACTGGTAATAAAGGCGGCAAGGGTTTCTATTTGCAAACAGAGTCTGGGACTAAGCAGGTTCTTGATTTCGACAGCAATGAGTATCAGGATTTTGATAGACCCAATATTGAAATTGCACTGCAAGCAGAACAACAAGGCGTTAAATGTCTGATTGATGATGACAGTGAATACGGTCAATATGCATGGTCAGTGTTATCCAGCACACTGGTTTATGCTGCATCTCTCATTCCTGAAGTCGGAAATGACCCTGCGGCGATTGATGATGCAATGAAGCTTGGCTACAACTGGGTTTCTGGCCCTTTTGAGTTAATCGATGAAATTGGTGTGGATTATCTGGTTACGCGTTTACAAGATGAAGGTCGTGACGTCCCTGCTTTCCTGATCCAGACTCAACAAGATTCAACTAACCCAAGTTTTTATCGTGTCGATGGAGACGATTATCAGCGCCGTTTCTGGCAAGATAATAACAATTCAAATAAGCCGGAAATATGGCATACCATAAATCACGGCGAAGGCGTCAACCGCTTTATGGAAACACGTCACACACTACCGCCTGTTAATACTAATGACTCCGCCAGTTGGTATGAGTATCAAGGTGTGGCATTGGTTGAATTTCATACCAAAGCTAACGCGCTTGATGGCGACTCCATGGCTATTCTTGATGAAGCACTCGAAAATGTGAAACCGCGAGGTTTGAAAGGATTAGTTGTGCACAACGATGCGCAGCATTTCTCCTGCGGTGTAAACCTTGAAAGAGTTCGTGATTATTTCAATAAGGAAGATTATCAGGGTCTCGACGATTTTCTCAGCACACTTCCAACAAACCGTGCACAAAATGGCCGTTGCTGATTTCCCAGTCGTTGTCGCAACTCCGGGTATGTCGATTGGTGGTGGATTTGAAGTAGTACTCCATGCGCAGCATGTGATCGCACATTCGAATTCTGTCATGGGTTTGGTTGAAAGCCTTGTGGGCGTTATTCCTAGCGGTGGTGGTTGTAAAGAATTGCTCTATCGCTGGATGGAAAAACTGAATCTGACTCCCGATAACATCAATGAAGCCTCGTGGAAGACTTTCATGTGTATTGGTTATGGTCGAACTGCAAGCTCTCCAGTGTTAGCCAAACAACTAGCCATGTTGCGCGATAGTGATGATTACCTAATGAATAGAGATCGATTACTTCCTGGCGCTTTAGACTATATTAATAATGACTCAAGAGGTGTTAAAGCAACTCATTACGATCGCCCTACTCTAACTATGCCGGGACGAGAAGTTTATCAAGAGATGGCTGAATGGCTGGACAAAGGTCATGCAAAAGGCATGTTCACTCCACACGATACTGTGGTTGGTCGTGCGGTTGCGAGTATCGTTACTGGTGGTGAAGATGTTGAAGCAGGAACGCAATGGACCGAGCAGGATTTATACGATGCGGAACGCCGTGCGTTTTTAAAGCTGGTGAAAACAGAAGCCACGCAAGCACGTATCAACAGTATGCTGGATTTAGGTGTCACCCTAAGGAATTGATTAGGAGCCAAGAGGAGCTAAGGATGAAGAAGAGGATAAGAAATGAAGACTGATCTAAAACTACCTTCGATGTACGATTCTCTCGCAGAAAGCATCGGCAGTGCGGCCAACTATGTGCCGCTCACTCCCATTTCATTTTTATCACGTACTGCAGATGTTTATCCAGATCATCCTAGCCTAATATACGGTGATCAACAATATACCTGGTCACAAACCGAATACCGTTGTCAGCAGATGGCCCATGCTTTAAAAAAGTTAGGCTTGCAACAACACGAAACTGTATCGGTATTTGCATTTAATACACCAGAAACCTTCGAAGCACACTATTTTGTAGCAATGGCAGGCGGCGTATTAAACACCATAAACACGCGACTCGAAGAAGCCACCATTAGCTATATTCTGGAGTTTGCAGAAGCCAAAGTATTGATGGTAGATCGTGAGTTACTGGCTGTTGCAACTCCCGGAATTCGTCAAGTACAAGCATCAGGAAAGACACTTCCAGTTATCCTCATTGATGATCCATTAGCAGCAACGCAGCCAGAAATTCCTGATGATTTAACCATCTACAAATACGAAGACTTACTCGCAGATACTCAAATTTCTCGATCGGATTATCTCCCAACTCAAGTCGAAAATGAATTACAGCCATTTTCAATTAACTTTACCTCGGGCACTTCGGGAAAACCGAAAGGCGTGGTTTACCATCACCGTGGCTCTTACTTAATGGCATTAGGTACTATCGCGGGCTGGGCAATTCCAATGCATCCTGTATACCTTTATACCGTGCCTTTATTTCATTGTAATGGTTGGGGTCATGCATGGACCATGGCTGCTATGGCGGGAACGGTTATTTGTACCCGCAGCATCGTGCCCAAACAGATTTTCGAACTCATTCAAACCCACCGCGTAACGCATTTCGGTGGCGCGCCAATTGTATTAAATATGCTAGCAAGCTCAGAAGATTGCCCGGAAAAAATTGCTGAAGACCGCATCGTCTATTGCATGACAGCAGGCGCACCGCCACCAGCAGCTGTTTTGGGTCGTATGGAATCAATGGGTTTTGAGGTCATGCATGTTTACGGTTTAACTGAAACCTATGGCCATATTTTACAAGGCACACCTCAACTTAGCTGGGAAGGCTCAGATCCAGCCACTATTGCAGAATTAAAGTCGCGCCAGGGTGTACGCTTCCCGATGACCGAAGAAGTCGAGGTCGTTGACCCTGTAACACTTAAAGCCGTGGCACACGATGGTGTTGAAATGGGCGAGATTGTCACACGTGGAAATACCGTGATGCTGGGATACCTGAAAAATCAGGAAGAAACCCGCGAAGCATTTCGTCAAGGCTGGTTCTGGAGCGGTGATTTAGCTGTCATCAATCCAGATGGTTATATTCAGGTAAAAGATCGCGCCAAGGATATTATTGTTTCAGGTGGCGAAAATATCTCTTCCGTCGAAATCGAAAACGCACTTTATAAGCATGACGCGGTTGGCGAAGCTGCCGTAGTCGCCATGTATGATGAAAAATGGGGTGAAACACCCTGTGCTTTTGTCGAACTCAAGAAAGGTGCAAAAACCAGCGAAGCAGAGTTAATCGAACACTGTAAACAGCATTTAGCCAGTTTTAAAAAGCCTGGCAAGGTCGTTTTTGGATCACTACCAAAAACGGCTACAGGTAAAATTCAAAAATATGAATTACGTAATAAAGCAAAAACACTTTAATCAAAGACTATCGAACCCATGACCAACTGACGTAAAGAAGAAAGAATATGACTACCTTACCACCAACTCCACAACTTTCCATTTCCCGTAGATTACGTTCTACCCCATTTACCAGTCGAGTAACTGCTTGCGGTGTAAGCGCTTATACGGTTTACAATCATATGTTGTTACCTACTGTATTTAAATCACTTGAGGAAGACTATTGGCATTTGTGTGAGCATGTACAGGTTTGGGATGTTTCCTGCGAACGACAGGTTGAAATTAAAGGCCCAGATGCATTTCGTTTGATTCAATTAATGACTCCACGTGACTTAAGCCATGCCAAATTTGGCATGTGTTTTTATGTGCCTTTATGCGATGAAACCGGAAAAATACTGAATGATCCAATCGCCATAAAACATAATGACAATCACTGGTGGCTTTCAATTGCAGATAGCGACGTGATTCTGTGGGCTAAAGGGTTGGCAACCGGATACGGTTTAGATGTTAAAGTGACAGAGCCAGATGTGTGGCCACTTGCCATACAAGGACCAAAAGCTGAAGAATTGGTAGCTCGTGTTTTTGGAGAAGAAGTAAAAGATATCAAATTCTTCCGCTACCAAAACTTACCCTATTGTGGAAAAGAAATGTTAGTTGCTCGCTCGGGCTGGAGCAAGCGCGGTGGATTTGAAATCTATGTCAATGATGCTGAATTAGGAAAGAAATTATGGGATGAATTATTCACCAAAGGAGAAGATCTCAACGTAGGTCCAGGATGCCCGAATCAAATCGAGAGAATGGAAAGCAGTTTACTGTCATGTGGCAACGAAGTTGATTGTAGCAATACTCCCCTGGAATGTGGTCTTGATAAATATGTTAGCCTGGATGCAGATATAGAGAGCCTGAGTATTGATGCCTTAAGAAAACAGAAAAATGAGGAAGGCATCAAACAGCAATTAATGGGAGTCATTGTCCATAGCGACCCAGAAATTCGTCTGGGAAATTCATTATATGAAGGTGCTGAAGGAGAGAAGAACACAGTTGGAGAAATACGTTCTCAAGCTTGGTCTCCTCGATATCAAGTCCATTTAGCATTTGCCATGTGCCAGCTTTCTGATATTGAAGGAAAGACAGCGTTCTCTGTTGATACAACCTCAGGTAGAACCAATGCAACACTGACAAAATTACCCTTTAACTTTACTGAACTAGCGCTAGAACTCGAGCTTGAACTTGAGACTGAGCTAGGGCTTTAAATTTACTAAATTGTACGAATTTTTTAAAACATACGAAAACTGACGACAACATTAGGAAACTGTAGGAACCAGCTCAATGTCAAAAAAACCATCAAAAATCTCTGTAGAAGAATTTAACAATATTCTAGTTGAAGAATTACCTTGGGCAGCTGACTCAGGGATGACCTTAGAGAAAATCGAAGATGGTTTAGCAATAATGAGGCTACCTTATCACCACCGCTCTATTCGGCCAGGTGGCAGTATCTCCGGCCCTCATATGATGATGCTGGCTGATGCCTGTATGTATGCCGTTGTGCTCGGCATGATTGGAAAAGTGAAGTTGGCGGTAACCACCAACTTTAATATCAACTTTCTGAGAAAACCGATCGAAAGCGACTTAATCGCTGAAGGTACCATCATAAAAATGGGCAAGCGTTTAGCGATTATGGAAGTCAGTATTTATGCGGGCGAAGAAAAAAGCCTCGTGGCTCATGCTACGGGCACTTATTCTATTCCACCAAGAGAATAGTCATTTCGTACATTTATAATGATCAAACCCAGTATCATGTTAAAACCTCATCTATGATTGGTTAATAATTATAGAACACTCTACCATTTACCATGAGCTTGCAATTTTGTCTTTTTGAAATGGACAATTCATGTATGCCAGAGCTAAGGACTAGCTCGTCTGCAAGACGAATCTAGACCTTAGCGTGTATTGAGAGAGTTTTTAGTCCCCCCTACTTTTAGGCACTTTTTTGATTCATATATAATGACCAACAGCGATCAAACAAAAAAACCAATAGATTATCAACAAGAAGACTATTCAGAAAAAATAGACTGGGACATTATCTACAACACCTTCCACAACCCCAAAGAGATTGCTGAACGCATTTTATTTGAATTGGAAACATTGAAAGCACCCATGGTTTTCTGTGGTTCCCCAGAAGTAGCCGCATATCTCGCAACAGAGGCTAAAGTGGTATTTGTCGATGTGTCATCGGTAATCACTGCACGCACACACGAACGTTATCCAGATATACAACACATCACCGAAGGTGAAATAAGCGAAGTCCTCAAAGAAAACCGCACCAGAAATATCGTCATCTCTTGTCGTCTTTCAGCATTTTGGCAAACCCAGCAAGCCTTTGAAGATCTAGCCAGTGCTATTCTCGCTCATCCAAGAGATCAAATACTTATCGACTTCTTTGATCGTGATGCGGTGTATGAAGGTATGCATATTTATTACCATACAGAAACCGAAACAGCTGTTGCTGATAATAAAGAAAAAGCTGATGTAAATGAGAAAGTAGTAGAAGTAGAAAAAGAAATAGAAAAACAACAACAATCAGGAGACTGGGATTTCAAACAGTTTGATGAGAGCCAAAGCAACAACCCATCTATACAAATAGCCAATATCGATGTCAGCTATTTTATTAAAAATATTGTTAGCGATGATGCCGGCGATGTAGATTTCTCCTACGAAACCCGCCGCGCATTTTTTACAAAAACAGCGATCTTAAATTGGTGCACCAAAACATTTCCCGATTATGAAACGACACTCGCGCCTGCACTTTTAGAAGATGATCCGAGTTTTTTGGTTAAGCTAAAGCAGGCATAATTAAGTGCTATTTACAATATTAAGGAAAATCCATGACAGGAATCGTCGAAATCGAAGATCTTTTAAAGTCCATGTCACCAGAAATCAGAGGTGGTGATTATGTGTTTTGTAGCGTCGATGGTGAGTTATCCGACTATATCCATTTAAACCCGTTGGCTACCTATATCGAAGCTGAGGGTATAACCCTTATCCTTGCTGTAGAAACTGCCGAAAAGGCTGGAATTTCCTATGAAGGCACATACAAACAGATCACGCTAACAGTACACTCTAGCCTTGAAGCTGTGGGTTTAACTGCAGCCGTATCAGCAAAACTAACTTCTTATAACATTAGCGCCAATGTTGTTGCTGCGTATTATCACGATCATATTTTTGTGCAATCAGAAAAGACAGATCAGGCATTAGCCGCACTAAAAGAATTTAGTGACAAGACAAATTGAATAAAGCCTACGTAACCAGGCTCTACCGACTAATGATGTGCTCCAATGTTTTAGTTACACTTGTTATGGTTTTTGCTGAAGCGTCGCAATATAGAAAACCAGTTCAAGTATGCGCTGGCGGACTGAGCTACCCGGTCCTGTGTACATTGGGCCAAAATGCTCAATAATTTCTTTACTGTACCTTTCACCCCAAACTGGCATGTCCTGCGAGCCATGAGCCCTTATTTTTTCGGCATCTCTAATCCAATCGTAGATATTCTCTTGCGGGTAGACACCACCATTCTTTTTACTCAACAAAGTCAAATCTGAGGGTGCTTGCTTCAAGAATTCTACAAATGGTCCATCACCTTTACCTCCCATTCCATGACAGGATGCACAGTTTTTCTGGAATTCCATTTTACCTATGCTCTGGGTACCCATATCTTCTAGCGCGAAAGCCAGGCTTCCAGTAGTTAACAATAATACGCCAAATGCTTTAGCGACATGTTTTGATATGTTTCGTATTTTCATATTCATCTCCTTAATTATCTTATGGTGTATTGATTTTCTAAACTTTAGCTTGCGACCAATCATTTCGTGTTTACTGAAACACTTTCCCCAAAAAAAAGAGCTCTATTTGGACTTTAGGTTTATATTTTCCTCACTTTCCAAATGCTATTGCACAATTTATAAAACAACTTTTGCTAAACCCAGCAACACGCCCTATGTAAATTTAGATCTTATCATTAAAATAGTCAATTACTGATTGATAATTATCAGTAAAATATAGATTAA
The DNA here is from genome assembly GCA_963807855.1 of uncultured Gammaproteobacteria bacterium. Lineage (GTDB taxonomy): Bacteria > Pseudomonadota > Gammaproteobacteria > Thiotrichales > Thiotrichaceae > Cocleimonas. The sequence continues at coordinate 25,783 of CAWEEB010000040.1, forward strand.
GGAAAATGCGAGCTTAATCATTTGAAATCAAAAACACACCCCCCTACTTTTGAGCACTTTTTTATATTTATTTTTCACTCATCATAAATTGATGACTATACTCATCAAACTATGATCACAATTAACACTCCCATCACTTTCAATGACGCATTACCCAAGGAGGTCGATGTTGTGATTATTGGTGGCGGTGTGATTGGGGTTTTCTCGGCACTGAATATGGCGCATAAAGGTTTTAAGGTGATTATTATTGAAAAAGGCCGAATTGCAGGAGAACAATCATCTCGTAATTGGGGCTGGATTCGTCAACATGGTCGTGATCCCGCAGAGCTACCAATAATGATGGAAGCGTCAAGACTCTGGGAAGATATCGATAAAGAGGTCAAAGGCCGTACTGGGTTTAATCGCTGCGGTGTAATGTATCTTTCGAAAACAGAAAAAGACCAGGCGAAACGTGAACAATGGTTAACTACCGCTAAAGCACATGGTTTGGATACGGTAGCTCTGTCAGCCCCGCAATTAGATAAACACATAGCATTCGATACACCCACATCAAACAAATGGATTGGCGGTACTTACACTGCCAGTGATGCACGTGCAGAGCCATGGCAAGCTGTTCCTGCAGTGGCGGAGTTAGCACATAGTAAAGGCGTATTAATCACAGAAAACTGTGCTGTGCGAGTCCTGGATATTCAAGCTGGTCAAATTACGGGTGTTGTCACAGAATCTGGTCGAATAACAGCATCACAAGTATTGGTCGCAGGTGGCGCATGGTCATCATTATTCTTACGTCGGCATGGGATAAATATTCCACAGCTATCGGTGCGCGCCTCGGTAGCGAGAACGGCTCCCATTAAAAGTGTGACATCAACCAGTTTTGCCGACTCGGAATTAGCAATACGTCAGCGTGATGATGGCGGTTATTCGATTGCATTGACTGATTCTCACGATCACTTTATTGGGCCTGATTCGTTTCGTCTACTCCCCAAATGGATAAAAACGGGACTGCAAAACATTCATGAAATCAGACCCTGGATTAATGAAGTGAGTAGCTCCCCAGATGCATGGAGAACGCCACGTAATTGGAATGAAGATGAGATAAGCCCGTTTGAAATCACACGCGTACTTAGCCCTAAGCCTGCCAAGGGTAAAGTTAAAGTGATGCAACAGCGCTTCGCAAAAAGGTTTCCACAAATTGGCGAACCTGAAATACTTGATGCGTGGGCGGGAATGATTGATGCGATGCCTGACATTGTGCCGATTGTTGATAGAGTCCCCGGTTTAGAAGGACTGATTGTAGCCACAGGAATGAGTGGTCATGGTTTTGGTATCGGCCCTGCCTTCGGTAAAATTATTGCGGAGATTGCGAATAAAGAAAGCAGCGAACACGATCTAAAGCGCTTTCGCTTCTCGCGTTTTACCGATGGTAGTACTCTAGATATCGGCCCTAATATTTAAACCAAAAAATCAACATTAAATAATAGAGAGAGGAAATGATGCGTTTTTCAATTATTGCCCTTTTAAACCTGCTTATCTTGTTTTCTTTTGATTCAAGTGCATTAGCCGATAACAACAATATAACGCAGAAAAATGCTGCCCTGATAACTGCAATGCAAAAAGGTGGCCATGTTCTAATGATACGTCATGCAAAAGCGCCAGGGTTTGGCGATCCGGATAATATTAAAATTGGAGACTGTGGTACACAACGTAATCTAGATCAAAATGGGCGGATACAAGCTACTAAAATTGGGGACTGGTTACGTAGTAATAAAATCGAAGTAAACGCTGTTTATTCCAGCCAGTGGTGTCGGTGTCTGGATACAGCCCAATTACTTCACGTAGGGATGGTTAAAGAGTTACCTGCATTAAATTCTTTTTTCCAGATGCCACAAAACCGCGAGCCAAGTCTTCGCGCTCTAAAGAAATTTATTGCCTCACAATCCACTAATAAAAAATTGATTATCATGGTCACCCATCATGTAACCATTGAAGCCATATCAGGTCAAAATGTCGCATCTGGTGATGGCGTATTACTCAAATTGAACACGTTAGCACCTTATGAATATGTCGGGGTTTTAAGTGACGATTTAAGCAACTAATCATTGAATTTGAAATAGAGAGTTTATTAATAGGACTGTTGTTAAGCCCAGTTTGAGGTATGGTATAGAATCTTACGCTGCTACCGCTTCATGATTATCTATTAACAGACTGGCAAGTGTAACGATTTGAGAGGGCTCTAATGCGACAAATTCGTCTCTTAGAATCATCCCATCAGGTATCTTGTTTTGATCCCTCATTAGTGTAATAACATCTTTATTTGATAAGTGCGTGTTCTTTCCATTCAAGAACACGGATTCTATAATAACATTATCGTCGATACGCTGCTTTCTGCAATAATTATGAACATGATCAGAAAGTATAAATGCATTCTTTTGAACATCATAATCATTCTGAAAACCAGAAATCATCTCTATAAGATGAGACAACAATCCATTATCTTTGGTATTTAAAATACTATGTCACCAAGTAATTCTTGATGTTTGATGTATTGATTTTATTACCACCAAAAGAACTGATATAAACTTCGTTAGTAGATTTCTGATAGAACGAATAAACAACATAAGACCTTATCACAAAATTATAGGCAGGAGTTGCCCTCATCATTCCTCTTAACTCATCAATGCTTCTTACATAAAAATCACTATCTATAGAAGCAAGTTCTACTTCTTTAAATTTTCTTGGATTGTTCAGGTATCTTGTCTTCATATTCTTTTCCAACAAATACTTTTAATTGATACAAACTATCCAAACTGTCTTTATAAGAAATATCTGCAACTACATGTGAAATTCTAGGTGGCTTCATAGTTTTTTATCGTTATATAATTTTTAGTTTCTTTGATTGTATGCAAATTATTAGAGTTTTAAAAAATAATTACGATATTCGGTACATAAAGGAATGATTTTTTCGTCTTTTATAAAAGAGGAAAGCTGTCACCCCCTTAATTTTATGCGGCGTTTCTTATTCTGATTAATCAGAACCTCACCATACTGAGACGTCACAACCGTATTACAACCTTGTCTTCAGACACTATGGGCTAAACGGTTTTTCACACGAAGCTTTTAGAATGACACGCTTATTTTTTAAGTTTCAGTTTAACCACAGTTACCAAATCCATCTTTTAGTTACTTAGCATGGATTCAAACAATTCATTAACAATATTTTTTCATTAATCTGATCACTATTTGTCGCCATTATGACGCTTAAAAATGTAACTTTTGAAGCAATCACCTTGTCTAAGTTATAAGTAAATGAGTCGGTATTGGTATTTCACTAATTAGGATACTCAATTAAGAGACCCGGTTCGATTACTTCGTTTAACCAATCATTTAACTTTTTCAGGATAAAAAAATGAACAAAACAACATTATTCGTAAGCACTCTTGTTTTAGCTATGAGCTCGGCTTTTGCAACAGTTAGTTATGCTGAATCGCATGAGAAAAAAGCTGAAGAAATGGAATGTGTAACAGAAGAAGCATTGGAAGCAATGTCAGAAGAAGCCAGAGAAGCTTTGACAACACCTGTGTGTGAAGACGAAGATAAAGCTGAAGACGAAGAGAAAGAGAAAGATGAAGAAAAACCACAAGCCGATTAATCTCGAGTTCTGGTTATTTTCGGATCAGTCAAACTGATCAAAAAAATGCCTACGAAAGTAGGCATTTTTAATTATAACTCAAAAAATCTAACCAGTACTCCAGGCGCGAGGACGTTGCATGCCGGCTATTTTGCAAGTCTGTTTAACATAACCATAAGGAAATAAATCGAAAATATGCTTTTTCCCAGCCTTCTTATCAATACTGTATAGCTGTGTAAGATGATCTGCGACATGACGGACATCTGGAGTTATTTTATTGTCTTTCCAGTAATCCCTAACAAAATTCAGAATTGGCCAATAATCATCGTTTAGTACAATATTTTCCTCTGCCGCAAGCTCAGCTGCAATTTCCGGTGTCCAGTCTTCCGGATGAACCAAATAGCCTTCTACATCCCGTTCAACACTTGATACTGCTAATGATTGTTTCATTGTCTGACGCATCTCTTGTCGCATTGATAAGATTGTCATCATTTACTCCTTAGCTAATTTTAATAGGTGTACTCCAAGTTTATCGGGAGCTTATTGCATCTGTATAACGATATTTTTATGTAGTTAATATCGAAAATATCGATATTAAAAATGTTATACTCTGAATACTTATGCAAATAATCAGATGAAATCTGTGATATGAATCAGTGGTTTTATATCAATCTCGGGGATGCCATGCTGGCTACAGAAGCACTCTACCAACTGAAAGATGATTTCAATAATCACTTCCAAATAATGGGATTGTCGAAAAGGCATGACTTTATTTTATCGGCACGAAGCAGAAGCTCGATTACATTGTGAGGTGATGGTTTATTTTTCGCCAGCTTGCTCTCCCATTGCGAAAATACTGGGTGCGAAACCGTGCAAAACCCCCAGCAAGGTTGGGCTAAGTTATTTAGCAGGATTTGATTCAGCCATAGATAAGCAACAACATCAGCAATCAGATCATAAGCAATAATATGGATATCGAACAAATACGTACCTTTCTCGCGGTAACTGCCAATGGCAGCTTTATTGAAGCCGCTTCACGACTCTATATCACTCAATCGACGGTGAGTGCACGAATCCAGAATCTGGAAAATAATTTACAAACTAAATTATTTATTCGTAATCGCTCCGGTGCGACCCTCACTTCCTCAGGAAAACGGTTTTTACGCCACGCCAAGTCACTGATGCTTACCATGGAGCAAGCTCGCCACGATGTTGGATTACCCAATCGGTACAATTCCAGTTTGATTATTGGCGCACGCATCGCTTTATGGGATGCTGATTTACTACCGCGATGGGTAGGAGAAATGCGCAGGCTATATGCCCGATGTATCGATCAATAGCGAAATAGGTTTCGAAGAAGACTTGATGCGCAGGATGACAGAAGGAACCCTTGATATTGCACTGATGTACACACCACAACACAGCCATGGTTTAAAAATTGAACATCTTATTTGATGAAACACTGATTTTAGTTGGTACAGAACCAGACAAACCATGGCCAGATGAAAATTATGTCTATGTCGATTGGGGACCCGGTTTTTATGCTGAGCACAGCAATAATTTTCCACAACTAGAGCGACCCGCGCTACTCGCAAATATCGGTTGGCTGGCAGTGCAATTGGTTATTCAAAATGGTGGTTCCTGTTTTTTACCAAAACGTATGGCAGAACCGTTGGTTGCCTCAGGAAAATTGTCTTTGATACCCAATAGTCCAGAATTTAAGCTACCAGCTTACGCGGTTTACCCTGACTATATGGATACCCAGAAGGTAACTGATAATGAAAATAACAAGGAAACAAATGTACATCAACAGGCACTACAAATCCTGCATGAGCTGATCAATAATACATAAGATTTTTTAAATCTCGCTCCTAAACGTTTCTAAGTTTTTCCTCATTGAGCCTTAACCATGCTTTCGTTTTAAATTTGAGTTAATTATCAAAAATAAATACCACCAAGATCACAAAACACTCACAATTACCATAGTTGCAACCCCTAGCGCTATAACAATTAGCTCTAGCTCCGGCTTTATAAGATAGAACCAATGATTGTCAAAAATGACGGTGACATTTCTGTACCCGCTAAATATCTCAACTGGCCGAAATTTGTTGGCACGGGAGTTAAAAATAAAGACTGCACAGAAACGTGATATTTATATCAATAAAGCAGGAATGTTAGCTAAAAAAGTGAACGCTTTTCATGCAGGCACAGTTTCAATAATGGAAATCTATACGGTACAAAAATCACCAGCAGATAATTATTAAAAGACTCTAACGGAAAACTAATCTTAGGTAAGTTATCCAAAGTATTTGTCATACTGAAAAGGATTAAGTAGGGGGCTAATGCACCCCCCTACTTTTATGCAGTTTTTAATTAGATTAGATTGATTAATCTGACAATGTATTTTTAATAGGTTTTGCCAGGGATAAAATCAGAAAGCTGATCACCGCCAGCACGATTGCAATCTCATAGCGCTGAAATGCCACGGCTGCGCCAACCGCGCCTGTATTCCAGATACTCGCAGCCGTTGCTGTACCGTGAACGCTAGCGCCATCTTTAAGATTGCACCACCGCCAATAAAACCAATGCCTGTCATCAAGCCATAAAGTAATTTTGAAAGTGCATCTGGATCTCCAGAAACTATCGAACTACCAATCAGCATATAGCCACAAGACGCTATGGCAACCAGAGGAAAAGTGCGTAACCCCATACTGCGGCTTTCTTTTTCACGGTTCCAGCCAATCGGTAACGCAATAATAAACGCAATCATCAATTCTTTGATATTACCAATCTGAGAAAAATCTTCGAATAACGCTAATAGTTCAGGCATAAATCTCTCTTTTGATTATTTTCTGTTTATATTTGATGTTTACATCTCCTGTATATAAACACGATACATTAATTATTAGAAACACATTAGAAGCGTGATAAAAACGTTTCAATATCGCTGTAACTATTGTTTAAAAAACGTAACGGAGCGGCAAGACTGCCTATGATGCTGGTATGGTTTACGCCTGCGTATAAATGTGTGGTTACTGAAGCACCGGATTTTGCTAAGGCAGTTTCAAAGCGCTTGGTATGGAAAGAGTAAAACCCGCTCATCATCCTTTCCGTGCAGTAATAAAACCGGTGGCATTCCTGATCGAATATTAAAAATTGGATTAGCTTCTGTTTTATTCATTTTTTTAAATACAGGTGCAACTTCTGGATCATCCAGAGGTAAATCATAAGGACCTGACATTGCGATTAAACCAGATATTTTGGTTTTAATATTGCGGCTACTCAAATATTTCGGATCAATCGCTAGCAATGCAGGCGGTGTGAGCACCGGATGAATGTCCCATCAGAATCGCCTTATTAAGTGACCTTCCCATCAATGAATCTGCGTGCTGTTCCACAAAACTGATCGCATCAGCAACATCGTTTACAAATTCAGGAAATTGAGCATCAGGGTAAAGCCGATAATCGGGAACGATTACAGTATGGCCTAGGCCAGTAAGAGCATGTGCGACAAACTCATAATCTTCTTTACTCCCTTCTCGCCAGGCGCCACCGTACACAAAAATAATGGGTATCTTGTGCTGTTCAGTTTTAGGGATATATAGATCTAAAGACTGCCGAGGATTTTTTCCATAATTCAATTGTGTTTTTTCATAGCCACTAGCAGGTAACACAAAATTTAGCAGATCAGTTGATTTCATCGATGAACAACCCGCAATAACTAAAAATATTAAAACAGTTAATAAAACAAATAATGCTTTTGTTGCTTTCATTAAAAATGGCCTAAGTAACCCAAGCTGATATTTTTAAAAAACATCCCAATACCTTTTAATCACTAACTGAACGTCAATTCTAACCAGCCAGATTTTCAATCACAAATAGCCTTGAATAAGGTCTTGGATTTGTGATGAATATTATTAATTAATCACCTTCCAGAATAAAAACTGCAAACTACATTTTCAGTGCATAACGGATTAACTGGCGCATTTTTTCTGATCCGTCAAACGCCCGTGCGCTTTTACTATGGGGAATTCGATTCGGTTGGATAAGCTTGAGAATGTGATGAGACTCCCTCCCCCTTTTTTTAAGTACATTTGAGAGTTTTCATTAAGCTGAAGATTACTTTCTTGTTCTGAGATGTCGAAATAATTAAATAAATTCGATTATTTTATACAAAAATGTGACTTTTCTATTAATTTTCAAGTCTAACTCAATAGTAATCCGATACTTAGTGCACCGATTTAAATGTACGGAAGATACCGTCAGCATAAGCTTAAGTTACTGTTTTAATTTTTTAATTTTATCAACAGGACAATGAAATGATTAACAAAACATTACTTTTTGTAAGTACGATCGTTTTGGCAGCAAGCCCTTTAATCACAGCAAACAGCTGGGCAGGCTCTCATGATCCAAAAACTGTAGAAGCCGAGGAAGAATGTATTCCTCAAAAAGTCTATAGTGAAATGTCAGCAGAAGATAAAGAAGCAAAGTCTGCTGATGTTTGTGAAGGCGATGAAGGTGAAGATACCTCAAAAGATTCAGATTCAGCTACAAAAGCAGAAGAAGGATCAGCACCTAAAGCGGCTAAAGAAGAAGCAAAAGAACCTGAGACTGACGAATCTAAGATGAACTGCATACCAGAAGAAACATTTAGAGCATTGTCAGTTGAAGACAAAGAAAAGAAGATTGATGAACGCTGCGAAGGTAGTGAATAGTTTTTTAGCACTACAACTGAGCAATACAACAGAATGCCTACGAAAGTAGGCATTCTTGTTTTTACATTAAGAAAATTTAAATAGCTAATTTGTATCGATTCACAACCAGATAATGGCAATCCCGTACTTTCACATAGTTTTAAATTAGTCTCCATCCAGAATAAACAAGGTGCAATCTGCATTCTCCGTGCGTAACGGCTTAACAGGCGCATATTCTTCAGAATCCACAAATGCACGCGCGCTTTTAGAATCTGGGAATTCTATGATAACAACACGCGTTGGTGTCCACAGCGTATCCTCAACCAGATCAATATGTCCGCCTCTGGCTCGATACACACCCCCAAATTTCTCAGCAATGGGCTTTGCCAAAGCTTTGTATTTTTCGTACATCTCAGGATTTTTAATTCTGCTATCAACAATAAGAAAGGCACTCATGAGGTTCTCCTAAAACAATCATAAAACGGTTTGTTTTAATAGAAGGATAGTAGAGTTAACGGGACAAGCATCGTTATGTGTTTAGAAACACAACGAACAACTACTAGTAGGCTAAAATTTAACGCTAATCTCCAATATAGGTAAACCTTTGAAATATCTTACCGTTAATTTCCCCGGTATCAAAAAACATTTCAATTGGTCTTACCCAAGTATCTAATTCTCCGTCTTTCAAAGGATAGAGTGGTTTATAAATAACCATCACTGCCAAAGTTTCAGAATGTTTCGCGACACCCAATACCTGATATTCCCCGCCTTTAAAATGTTTGTATTTTCCGGGTTTTATATTTTGCATAAGAGAATTTTTTATTATTAGGATTTGCGCGAAACTATATGTAGAAAATTGAGGAATTTGATTAAACTAGAATTTATATTGTTGCTGGGACTTACACAACAATATTCTTTTGAGGCCCTTAGAGGCGCCCCAAAAGCACTTTTGTATGTTACAACTTAAACTGCAGTCACTTTATTTGCACAAGGACCTTTCTGGCCTTGGCCAAGTTCATATTCTACTTGCTTGTCCATCAGCTAGTGTTGCGTATTCGCCGCCTGCCTGGATTTCTGAATGATGAACGAAAAGATCTTTACTACCATCTTCAGGTGTAATGAAACCAAAACCTTTAGCCGCGTCGAACCACTTAACTGTACCTTTACTCATATTTTACTCTTTTATATTAATTGATCGCAGGATTCTGCGGCTAGTAGTATATAGGTTTATCGGCAATTAAACCGATTTATACTCAAAAGAGCGATATTGACTTTATTTCCTTTAATCCGACACCTGATTTATATATAGGGTATATTGGTATCTCATCCCTCCTCCGCAACTTCTTGCCGAATGGCGTTCTTGCCACAACACTCTGAAGCCGGACTACTTTTGATCATTCCTTTTGATTTTCGTAGGTATAACACACATCTCAAACAGTACAGAGGCTGCCCATATTGACATCAACAACAATTTTAATAACGCACAATAAAAGTCCAGGAGTACACAGAATGAGTAAAGGACTAAATAGTAAAAAAGCAACCAAGAAAGAACCTTTAATGACAGCAAAAGAAAAGAAGGTTGCCAAGGCCGAGAAAAAAGCCGCAAAAGGCCGCCGACACAAAATTGGCGAATAGCTAGTATAAACTGCCCTTAAAGTAATGGGTTCATTGGAATATAATCAGAAAATAATCATGATTACATTCTAGAGTCACCCCCTACTTTTGAATGATATTACGTTTTTGTTTTTTAAAAACGTAAATAGAATTTATGCAGAGCGGGGCAGTTTTTTTTCAAGATTAATTAACAGTACCCAATAGAATCACGTTGCCATATTCACCCTTCCATATTAGTCACTACGCAATGATTGAAAAATCTCAACCACCAGATTTACATACTCTGGTACGCAATCCTTGTGACCAGATGGAACCTCTGTACATTTGATTAATTCAATATCTGCTCCCAAGGCCAGCATGGTATTTAAGGTACTTTCTGAGCTAATGATTGGAACAGTCTCGTCATCTTCACCATGGAATAAAGTAATAGGAACTAAAGGTTTCCATTCAAATACGTCATCCTGACGATCATCTGTCAGAAAGTGATCCAGGAAGTCTGTTTCATAGGTTACATCTGCATCGTCCGGGATAAATGCCAGCTCGATGATTTTGATAACGGCATCTGCTAGATCACCAGGTATATCAATTCTTGGGATCGAGAAACCCAGATTTTCCTCAACCAATTCATTCAGTGCCAAACTCAAATTATACGGCCCGGCTCCCATCACTGCTGTGACAACATTCATGCCTTGTTGAGGATTATTCTGATATTCCTGAAGTGCCGCCATCGTGACATAGCCACCCTGCGAATAACCTGTCATGAACAACTGGCCGTTGGTTTTAATATCGCTAAAATCTATCCAGGTTTTAGATGCCTTGAGCATATCATTCACAACATACGCGGATGGCAATTTCTGTAAATAAGGATGGTCTCTCCCTAAGGAAGAACCAAAGCCAACATAATCAGCAGAGAAAACAATATAGCCTAATGAAGCCAGTGCAATTTCGATGCTCTTTTCGCTAGCTGTCAACTGATTGCTGGGTGCTTCATCATTAGTAAACGTCGTTGCGTGTTGATAACTGATGATAGGGCTAGGTGTCGACTTTTCTGGAATCGCAATCAAACCAGACACCTTAACCAAGGCATTTGAAGAATCAACCGTCATATACTCTATTTTGTAAGTATCGACTGCATATTGAACCGTAATATTCTGCCCACCCGCTACATTAATTGCCGCTTGAATATCCGCTATGGAATTTACAGTCTTGCTACTGATTGATTGAAAGCCACCTCTATTAGGGTCGATAGAGATTTCTTGAGAAGTCTGATCTGTCTCCGAACCACCTCCGCCACATGCAATCAAAAATAAACTGGTAACAAAGATGAATAAAAATCTGGTGCTAGCAAGGACAGGTCTTTTTTTTATTGGGTTGATCACATTAAATCCTTATTTATTAGTTAGCTATATGCCGCACTTGAATAAAAGTGTAGATGCATTTATGAGATAATATTACCAGAAACTTGCATACCATATTACTTGTTTATAAAGGGTTATGAGATTTTTGAAAAAGTCACCATCCATCATTATGACCATTTAACTTAATAAAATTTTACTTCTTTTTTAACGCATTCCAAATAGAATCAGCATCGATCTTTTCTAGTTCGATCTCCTGATGTGCACAAATTCTTTTATTAGTATCTTGAAGCCATTTGCCTGCTTTCACATTTGCCCGATACGCGATTAGTCTGGTTTTCTCTGAGCATTTTTTGTCGATGCTACCAGCTGCAACCATGTTTTTTAGATTTTTTCTAATAGCCTCATAGGTGTTGCGTGTCACTTCACGGGAATAACATGCTACAGCATTACCACGCGCTGTGTTATGCACACCTACAACATGAGCTAAGTTAAAGAAGCGACAGCGTTCGTAATGCAATAAAGACATTTCGGTATTGTGCGCGCGTTGAGTTGGTCACGTAATGCCTTGGCATCTTTTGCAGGAAAATACTTACCACCACCCGCCTCGGAAATAGCCTTTAACTGCTCACGTGTCTCCTTGCCGACATCAAACCCGATCACATTCACTATGGCTTTCACACCTGACTCATGTAATGCCTTGGCAGATGCCACAGGGTCACCGCCACAGGTTTCTTTACCGTCTGATAATAGATAAACAATGGGAACTGATTCTTTATTCTTTTTCGAGATCCGAACCTTGCTTAATTCAGCCAAGGTATAATCCAAAGCATCACCCATGGGTGTATAGCCAACGGGCTTTAATGCGTTGATACTCTTCTGCAGTTTAGATTTTCCGGAACCCAGCTTATGCACCCATTCAACCGAACTGCAAGATTCCGCTTTGCCTGTTTTGTTGTTATTACCTTTATGCCCATAAACAATCATCCCAACCGGCACATCTTTTTGTAGCGCTTCGAGAAAACGTAACGATTCACGTTTTGCAATCGACATCTTAGACTTTCCACCCAGCTTGCCAGCCATCGAGCCAGAAGCATCCATCAATAAAACCACATGCGAAGCTGGACGTTCCCCACCACTAAAAGTTTTGGGTAGCGGGCACTCATTAATTTTTGCTTGTTTAATTTTAATATCACAACGGGAAATATCACCAGTGGTTTCAGCAGCCAGTTTGTCGTAAATCGCCTGAGCATCGCAGACTTCATCAGCCTGTACCTATGAAATACCTACAAAAATGGCGAATAAAGTCGTGCTAAATAACGATTTTATAGTGACGTCTCATTTATGCCAAAGTCTGAGTAAATATAGCCTTTACTATAAGGAACTTACTGCTTTGCGGAATGACAATTTGTTTTTGTTGTTTAAAAACAAATTTAGGAATTTATGCAGAGCTAGGCAGTTTTTTGCTGAAGTCCCAAAATAATATGGATACCAACAGCGTATCCAACATAGCACACCTGCATTCACATCATTTTTCTTGTCTATCTGCCTATACCCCCCTCTTATCTTAAGCTGGATAACAATAATCATATATTCAGAATACTATTTCAGGATATAAATGATACATGGATAAAGGAATCGTCCAATGAAATATGCAGTACAAAAGCTCCTAAGGGGTAACAAGCTATCTACTCTCATTCTTTCAGTTACAGTAAACTTCCTTTTATCACAATCAGCTTTTGCAGGTCCCGTTCATGCTTTTTATGCGGATGAGCATAATACGACTCCAACTACACCTACAGGAAATAGAGTTCTTGAAATTGATATAGAAAATATGACATTAGTCAACTCTTTGGATGTTCCAGGGATTTTAGGTCACCATGTTGATGGCGGGCCTAATAGCAAGGTATACGGAGTACCTAAAGGTTCTGGCTATGTTAATGTGATTGAGTTGAGGAAAGATCAAAACGGAACTACCTCAATGCAAAACACAAAGAAAATTGACCTCATACACATGCCGCGTTCAGGCGATGCTTATAACAAAAAATTTAATGTTGTATTGATGGTTGCCCGCAATCGTCCAATGGGTTCATTTATTAATATGGAAACAGATGAAGTGGTTGGCACCATTGGTGAAGATGTAGACTGTACATTAACGGATGGTACAACTGCTGTTAAGCCATTCAGATGCGAATACAATTGCTGGGGCAACAAAATACCAATGCGCTCATGAAGATCATGGTGGCGATCAAATCAGTGGACATCCTTACTGGTTAACCGCTGATTATGCTGCAATAGTAGATCGTGCAAATCGTCAGATTTCACTTTATTATGTTTGGCAAGAAGGTAGCCAATTAAAAAGCAGATTGGTGAATCATCTTGAAACAAGAACAGCTATTCATCAGATTATTCCACGTGATAGCTCTAATTTGCCAGGTAGCCAGAAAGCTGACTTTTATGCAGTCGAAGAAGGCAAGCGATGCAGACGACAACAGATTTAAGCGGTGGTATTGCCCACGCATTAATTAAAATGAAGTTAACGACTAAGCGGTTTACAACTGGTTAGTCGTATGGATTTACAGCGCACAGAGGTACTTACCTCAGGCAAAAGCACAACGCATACTTGATGCTTGTATAGCTAACTTTAGAAATACAGATAATTATCGGCAAGGACGCAGTCTAACCCAGGCTTACCTTGATTTGTTTAGAACAGAAGGAATAGCACTGAGCGCCGATCAAGATCCAGGTGCTCGATTTCCCTATTGAATGTTTTTATCCAGGAATTCCTGGTGGACACAATGCTGATTTTGCTCCCAATAATAAACACATTTATGCTGGAATGGCAGGTGGAGCAATGAGTGTCATTGATGTAAATCGCTGGAAGATAGTCAATAATCTAGATATTGGCGTAGGATCAGGGCCAGGTCATACTTGTTTTTCTGCAAAGCATAATCTGGCTCTTACCAGCAACCATGGTGCGAGCTTTACTCGAGTGATTCGAAATATAAATACGGATAGACCAAATGGTTCACAAAACCTTCCGTTACCATTCACTAATGAAGGCCTAATTAGTACTACCCAATCTCATACCTGTTACATTGATGAAGAAGAGGAGTTCTACTATAACTTCTGGACTGATGGTGGCGTTTTCTACAAAATGGATTTAGCGGCTATTGCTGCAAATACACAAAATCGGTAACCCAAATATGGTTACTGGATTCACTTGTACACAGGTGGCATCCCGATTCAAGGTACTTTTATTGATTTAGATAACATCAAATCCAATACACCTGGGGTGGTTTACGCAGCTAATAATGATACTGCAACATCAGATGGTTCAGCAGTTACTATTGATGTATTAGCCAACGACACAGGAGATAATCTGACCCTGGAAAGTACTGATAATGCATATCATGGTCAAGTCAGGATAGTTAATGGTCAAGCACAATATACTCCTAACCGTGGGTTTAGTGGAAAAGATGGATTCTGGTATGGCATAAGATCACCAGAGCTTGATTTGAAGTGGGCTTATGTTGAAGTGACAGTTCAATCACTTGTGGCGCCCATGCCCTTAATTGTGGTTGCTGATGCAACTACTACAGATGAAAATCAATCGATAACGGTTGATTTACTAGCCAATGACAACGGAACAGATTTATCTCTCGCGAGTGTCGACGACCCAGCAAATGGTACGGTTAGTATCCAGAATAACAGACTAGTTTACACCCCAAATACAAATTATGACGGTATAGAGTCTTTCTGGTATCAGGTAGCAGACTCTACAGGTCAGTCTGCCTGGGCCAATATAAATATCACAGTGAATGACACATCTGCAAATATCACAATAGATGGTGATGACAGTGACTGGACAGGTTTTGCTCAGACCATTGACCCTAATAATAATACTTCCCTGTGGATCACTGATGATACAAATAACCTTTATATTATGTTGAAAGCACAAGAACTCGGTGCCAATACACAGTTCTTTATTGATGACGACAATGATAGTTTAACTGGTTATCATTTTTGGGAGCTGAAAACCCCTGAGAGACTAGCGGCAGATTTATTGATTGAAAACAATGACTTTTACCAATATACAGGTGATGGCGAATCTTGGTCATGGAACCTCAATCAGCAAGGAGTCGTTGTTGTTCGATCTGGTGAAATTATAGAGATTTCAATACCAAAATCTATATTGACGAACAATCTAACGGGACAAAACATTTATATTGGATTTCTGAGTAAGGACGCTAATTGGGAGAATCGTCTTGGTTATCAAAATGATTTTATTACAAGCTCCTTTAACTATATGTTAACAGAATAAATTTGAAGCTTAGGGTCTAGAGCAACTTTCTAGAACACTTAAACTAGACAGACCCTAAGGGACAATCACATTTGTTTAATTCCACTTGAATTGCAGTTGGAATAACTTTAAAGAGGTAAAAATGAAAAATTTAACATTATTGGGAGTAGCTATTTTAGCAGTTACTGCGCTGTCAGCTTGTGGGGGCGGAGGAGCATCCTATACAGGAAATACAAACACAACACCAACAACTCCTACACCAACAGCAGTTATTGACTCAGGGTTAATTATTGATAGTGGCCGTGGAATTTCGAATAACTAGAGTAGCCAGATGCAACTGTTTAAAGAACACCTGACATTAAGTTAAAAGTTCAGATTCGAAAGTAACCAGTACCCCCCCTACTTTTGAATTATATTTATGCGGCTACGCCTTTCCTTCGGCTCAACGTTAATAAAACAACGTTGTTGTCTCACTGCGTTCGGCTCGTTTTTGTTTTTTAAAACGTAAATAGAATTTATGCAGAGCTAAGCCTTTTTAAATATACCCTTTTAGAATCAGCAACTATAACGACAAACATTCATCCCAATATATTCCGAGTAAGCTTCACCGCTTGCAAGCCATTTATAAAAGTTACCTTTCAGTGATTCCGCGGGAACCTGTTGTCCAGATTCAAAGAAAACCCCATAACGATGTCTTGGACTTTCATGCGTTTCTGAAACTAATTCTCCTCCCTCAACAAAAAAGGTTCGTTTCGCCACTTTGCCCTGAGGCGCACAAAACGCTTCAAAGCCAAATTCTTTGATCAGCTTCTCAGCTTGCTGGTTAAAACCCGTTTTGCTCAAAGGATTCGAGCGATAATAATCACTTAAAATTTCGTCTGCTTTATTAAAAATCTGATTTTTCAAATTACTAATATCAGTAAAGGAATAATCAGAACTAACGATAATCGCATTGGGTGAACCAGGAATGCCAATTAGTAATTCACTATCATCTTTGATTAGCAAATCCTTTCCATCGATAACAGACTGCCAATCTGTATCGGTTAACTGCTCAAGTAAATGTTTAAAAAGTAATGCATTCATGGTTTTAGTTTAAAACAGACGATAGAAAATGAGTAGATCAGTATTAACTAGCGATTAATTAACGTAGAAATATACTTTAAAGGGATTTTTTCAACCGGGCTTTCTGGTTTATTAGTGTAATCAACTTAAAACCACCCAATGGCATTAAAATTGCGCCCACAACTATTAACGCATTCACAACCGTAGGATTGTTTAATAAAGGGTGAAAAGCATTATCATCGACGCCAAACTTGCCATACAAACCCAAGCCAAGCAAGGCTGTACCAATCGCATCGATAGCAGCCATACATAATTATTGATCGAGTAATATTACTAGCATTCGAAGTTCGCTCAACAGGATTCATCTATAACCTCACACACCTTATATTTTTGATCAATTATAAGGGAATCTCACTGAATCATTGGTTAACTGATTTTATATAACACCCCCCTACTTTCACATGGTTTTTCACTTTCAACTAATGAAATCCATGCCTTTCGTTTAGTCGTCGTGAGGCTCCAACCTTGCCTCACTGCTTTTCAGTTTGGGAGTTCTGATATTTTTATTTCCATTAACTCCAATGCTGCACTAATTTGTTTGGAACACTTATTTCGTTATCATTACTACATTTAGGAGTGTACCAAGTTTTATTTGGTCGGTTTTGGCTATCAGAAATACTTTATTTTTATTTTAATTCCATAATCTATTTAATGATTTTTATAAATATGAATAACTCGACATTTTGATTTCTAGGAAGTAAATCGAATAGCTCTTTAGGATAAACGCAATGAATTATTGATTTAGCTAAATATAAAAGCCCCACTACTTTTTAGCTGTTGTTGTGTTAAAAGGGCACTGAGTTTCTCCTAGTTTTAAGCACTTTTGTTAAATCAATCGTGTCTAACGACTTGAAATCTTTAGATGAATGGATACTGATAACCATCTATACAGTTGGACATTCAATTCAACTGTATAGATGCTGCTACATTTCAAACATGATGACTAATTTTACCATGTATTGAGTTCGCCATTAGTTGATCAAACTCACTACCTGCGATATGAACAATATCCGTATGTGATCCAGCTTCAAAATAAATATCATCTTGAGCAGACAAACTGTCATCCACAATCACAAGTACTCCGTAAGCCTGTGCCAAGATGGGTACTGCGCCAGGTTGACAATCACTAAATACTTTTTTCAATTCACTTTCAGCAGCTAAACCTAAACGCATATTTATCTGCTTATTCAAAGGCTCAAAATCAACACGATGAGTTGAAGGAATTACCGCCAGAACATAGTTGCCATAAGAATTTGCCAGTAACACAGCTTTTGCCAGCTCTTCGCCAGATATCTGACCTACTCTCGCTGTTTCATTACTACTTTGACTATATGGGTGTGTTAGTAACTCATAATCAATATGGCTATCATCAAGATATTGTTGCATTGTTATTGCTATAGCCATGATAAATACCTCCTGATATAGAAATATCCCATCGAAATATACGATGAGTCATTACTTATATATAGATCAAAAAACTGAATATGAATAGAATTCCATGAAATTTATAGGTAAAGGTATACTCGTATCAGACAATAGATTTGAAGATGTATTTGACCGTAAAGAGTGATTCATTAATAAGCATTCCCCCCAACTTTTGACTCATTTTATTCGCGCTTCGGGTCGGCGTCGCTGCGCTCCTTCGTTGTCTCGGCTGGGGGTTTCGAGCACTTATTTCGTCATTACTATTTCGTTAGCATCACTACATTGATAAGGGTACCAAATTTCTTTTCGTCGGTTTTGGCTATCAGAAATACTTTGATATCTGCGTTGCCGCCAGCCCAGGTGGTTGTGTATAGGCCATCTTTAAAAACCTCTTTTTTTGCTGGCTCTTTACCTGCGAGTTTGCCGAGTTGTTGAAGAAGTACTTCGCCCTGGTCTCGCCCGTCTAACACAAGCGTGCAAGATGTTGACTGACCCTTTTTGAAATCCGGAAAGGTTTCGATCAATTTAGGTGCGATTGCTCCTTGTACCAAAGTAACACGAAATGCGCGTTCGCCGATGGGGGTATCCCAACCAAACACTTTATCAGATTCGGATATGGTAGCGAGTTGCGCAAGCTCTTCAGCAGCAAGCGGAGACCACCCCAATTCATCGGACATGGTACGGATGCCGTCTATGTTTGGCATTTGACCATAACAAACACGATTAAAAACAAACACCGCATTAACATCATCTGCCTTAGTGCTGCTAGGTACGTTAGGTGGTAAGGGCTTTTCATCCAAGTCTTTGTTCGTTGTGGTATCAGCGAAAACAGATAGAGAGATTATCAACCCACCCAACATAGTTAGCTTTGACAACCTAGTAAGCGTAGTAATTAGTTTTTTCATTTATAATCCTTTTAAATAGGTTGTTGATGTAGTTGTACGATGTAGTAAATATAGTTGATGAACTTGCTAGCATTCAAGACCAGCTTGTTATGAATTTACAATTGTAGTTGGGTATTAGGTTGTTAATATCACCCCCCTACTTTTATGTGGTTTTTTCGGGAGGTGATTGTTAGTTCAATGATTGCTATCGGTAATAATTCAGCAGGTCGGATATACGCAGTGCCATTCGACATAAATTATTAAATATCATACAAGTGTCGGATGGAGTACCTTATCCAAGCTACAGCGCTTTTTATTAAAAATTACCTGCCTGTTTATTTGTAACTGAGTTTTCCATCGCTTTAGTATCAAGCCAGTTTAATAACTCAGCCCATTGTTCCTGGTCTTTTACATTTCGGCTTTTGCTTAGTTCGTGAATACCTAATCCATGATCATGTGCGAATACGTAATTCTGTGCGTCATTCAGGCTTGCTACAAAGGGAATCCCTAATCGGTCTAAAAATTTACGCAGTGCGCGGTAGGCAACCGTATTGGTCTTCACTCTATTTGCCACAATACCAATATTGCTCATTTTTAATCCACTCTGTTTCGCCCCGCCATGAATCAATAATTTCTCAATAAAGTGAGCGCAGGCATGGATATCAATCGGTGACGGTAAAACCGGCATCAATAGCGTATCGGTATTTTTAACCAATGCTTTTAGCGTTGCATCATCTAACGCAACACCAGCAGGTGTATCTATAATGGCAATCTGCGAATCCGAAGGAGCTTGTTGTTGATCAGAATTAACCGGAGACATTTTTTTATTGCTGGCAACAAACCCGTATATTGGCGGTCTATTTTCGCTACGGCGACTTAACCAATGCGCGCTTGAACCCTGTGGGTCAAAATCAAACAAACAGGTGGAATAACCCTTCGTCGCATAATATGCGGCTAAATTAGTAGCGATAGTCGTTTTACCGCAACCACCTTTTGAATTCATTAACGTGATTTTATGCATCTCTCTCGCGTGCTCAATTGTTATAGTTTATTTAATCACTTAAGGTGATTTTTTAATTATTTTGAAAGGAGATAGTCTGAATATCACCTTGGGGTTTGAGTAATTGGAATTCTATAGGATGTTGTGGAATGAAGAAACACTTTGAGATAAATAGATCAAAATTCAATCGTAATCAGGGAAATCATTCAAAACGACACCCCCTACTTTTACATGGTTTTTCCTTTATAAATAATGAAAACCATGCCCTTAGGGTCGTCGTCGCGGTGCTCCAACGTTGTCTCACTGAGTTCGGCTAGACGGTTTTTTTATTAAATGGGATCTAGGCGCTTTAATCACAAAAGATCTGTAGTACGGATAAACGCAGTGCCATCCGACATGAGTTGTTAAATATCATACGAATGTCGGATGGCGTACCTTATCCGACCTAACACACTTATTTCTATATCCTACTCATCAATTCGATTCAGATTGTTTTTTTGATTATCTCTGTAAATGTCTCTGCTAAACTTAGTCCAATAAAAATATAATAATAAACTGACAAGCACAAATTAATGAGCATGAAAAATGAGTAACAATAAACAACGCAAAGACATCGATAAGGCTGTAAAAAATCTTATCAACTATGCTGAACAGCAAGCTAAATGGCAACTTCGACTGGAAGATGCATTTGAGCAAATGCTTTTACCCGCAACTCAGGAATTAGGTATAGATGAGTCTATGTTAGTCGAAGAAAGCCAAGAGTATGGTTACTGGGATATCATCTTTGGTTATATTTTCGAAGATTTTGCGTGTGCCATCTGGAATGATGAAGAGCATAGCTTTATTGATGAGTACCTCAAGCGACGCGGTTGGCGTGAAGCGCCTATTGGCCGCCGATACCTGAAAGCCATCAACGATTCTGAAGTCGAATTATGGGAAATAACGGCTGTTAAACCTGGCTTTTATGCAGATGTATGCAAATATGGAAGTGATGAAAAACCGATTAGGGTGATTGAAAAATCTGCTACCGAAGCACTGCAGCAATGGGATTGCCTAGCAGCACGCGTCATCCAATTAGACAAGGTCAACCTTTTCACTGGTGCATTACTGCCAATACCACTGACTGAAATTGAGCCTATTCAACAAGCCATTGAGAATACTAAAGCAGAAACCCGAGCAATTTTTAAACAATTACTAGAAGATGGTAAAATAGACGCATTGCCAGATAACCTTGAGCAGGAAGCTGAAGATGATGCCAATACAGAATTTCCAGAAATCCTGCTTAGGATTTGGATAGTTTATCTGTATACAACGATTAACCAAGGCATGCCATCAATACAAAATACCGAGGGTGAAGCATTTCAATTCATCACAGTGCGTTTTCCACTAAAAGCTCCCCCTAAAAAAATCTCGCAAGCTTTAGATGAAATACCACAACTGGATAGAAAAACAGATGAGTCAGCCTGGATATGCCTTCCTCGTAGTGCTGATAAGATAGAGGAAGGTGACTATGCCAGCATACTGGGATATATTTTTTTAAAAGATAAAACGTTGGAACTCGAAGTCAATTCAAAAGATCGAGCAGAAAGCGGCAGTCAATGGCTTGCTGAAAAATTAGGAAAACTGGTTGGTAAACCGCTGTTAGTCCATGAGAACATGAATGATCTACTAGAGAATACTCCCCCCACTAACTCAGATATAGATCTCGACAATAGCGAAGAAGGGCAAGCAATAATAGCGTCATATATGCACAAACACTACCAGGAAACATTGGATGAGACAGTCCCAATGCTAAATGACAAAACACCGCGTGAATGCGCCTCTGATCCCAAGTTACACAAAGAGGTTGTTCAATGGCTGAAATACATGGAAAACCAGTCAGCCAAAGCACCGCAACCGAACTATGATTTCACCTGGGTTTGGGAAGAGCTAGGTTTGGAAAAATACAAACCATGACAGAGCGTGTTTGATATTTGGCATGCAAGGGAGGCTTTAGCGGCTTAAAAGTACTTTTAATCACACCTCCCTACTCATTAGTCACTCTTTTATTAACTGGAGTCTAGCGCTACAAACACCAAAGCTCTGTAGGTCCGATAAACGCAGTGCCATCCGACATGAATTTTTAAATATCATACAAATGTCGGATGGCGTACCTTATACGACCTACCGCGCTCTGACCTTGATTATTACCAAATTACAATAATTTAGACATCAAGCATTTGTGATATTTCAATGAATTTTGGGTGATCGCGAATGAGATCCAGATCAGAGTCATTATCTATCCATTCTTTTGAGACATATCCAGCGCCAATGGCGAACTCAAAGTAATTGATAGCATCCTCGATGTTACCCATCAATGCGCTGAGACAAGCAGCATTGTAATATACAGACGGCTCGTCCGGATCAATCGTCAGTGATTTTTCCATCCATTTTACAGCCTCTTGCTTTTCACCCGCCCTGATAAGAACTTGGGCCCCGAGATACAGTGCACGCGAATCACCAGGATTCAATTCAAGATGATTCTTGACCACTGTTATGCATCGCTTAATTTCTTTCTCAAGTTTTTCCGATTCGTCTAAATCATCATAAGCGGCGACTAAAAAAACCGACGATTCATAGTCATCAGGTCTTGTTTTTGATGCCGCTTCAAATAAATGGACAGCCTTAGAAAATTTACCTTGTGCGCGGCTGGCACGTGCATACTGATAATTTGCAACAAAAAGATTGGGGTTAATTTGTAGTGCTTTTTCAAATTCCTGTTCAGCTTCCTGGTAATCGCCATTCTGGGACAAAGCTATTCCCCGGGAAGAATGTGCTTCTGCCAAATCAGGATCGAGTTGGAGGGCTTGTTGGCTTAAATCGAGTGCTTTTTTTAGCGTCGATTTGTTCCTCTCAAAATACATGTAATACTGTGCAAAACTATCTGCAAGACCGGAATAAGCCAATGCATAGTCCTTATCTATATCAATAGCCTGGGTAAACAATTGTATTGCGTAATTGGTGGTATTCCTGTGAATCCTATGCAAATAGGAGCGACCTTTAATGTAATGATCATAGGCCTTAACATTTTGGGTTTTGGTCTTTTCTATCTTATGACGGTCCTTAGAACTTAACTCAATTTTCAGAGATTCAACAATACTCTTTGAAATTTCATTTTGAATAGCAAAAACATCGGCTAACTCACGATCATAACGATCTGACCAAAGATGAAAACCATCCGTAACATTAATTAGCTGAGCTGTGATACGCAATTGATTGCCTGCTTTCCTGACACTACCCTCGACGATTGTCTCAACACTCAAGCGCAAACCGATATCACGAATGTCCTGATTCTTGTCTTTGTAGGCGAAACTTGAAGTTCGTGCAACCACCCGAATATCTTTCAATTGTGTAAGGTCATTGAGGACATCCTCCGTAATCCCATCACAAAAATATTCCTGTTCAGGATCATTGCTCATATTGACAAATGGAAGCACGGCAACAGAGGGTCTCGTGTCTTGTGAATATTCTTGTCTGCTCTCCTCGGGCAGACTGAGTTCGCAACTAGCCTTGTACACTTTGATTGGTTCAACGATATTTTTAAATGATTTCTTGCCGATAAACTCAACCTTAATGCCTGTTTTGTTTTTGACATCATCGTAGACTGCTCCAGAGATATTGACACTGCCTTCTTCAGCGAGATCTTGCAATCTTGAAGCCACATTGACGCCATCGCCAAGGACAACACTGTTTTCAAAAATGACTTCCCCTTGATGTATGCCTATACGTAGCCCGATACCTGCTTTTTTTGCTTCTCTTTGGATTTCACAAGCGCAGCGAACAGCATCTGTTGGGGTAGAGAAACTGGCTAGTATTCCATCTCCCATTTCATTGAGCCATTCTCCATGGTACTTATTGACGAAAGAACGATGAAATTTCCGGTTTTTATCAAGAATTTTGATGGCATTATCTTCATCGATACCCATAAGAGAGGTAAAGCCGACGATGTCGGTGAACATGATTGCAGCTAGTCTACGAATTTGGGCCATATATGCTAATAACTAAATTGAAACGAAGATGTGATTCGCAATATAAACGAAACTTGTTTTTATGTTGTTATATCGATTCTATGCTGGAATTACCAGCACCCATGTCAATGAACTTCTAATCAAGTCCAATAATTTTATTATATATGCAATGCTGATAAGTTGTAGCATAAACAATAAACAATGTTGAGTTATCCGCAAAACCATTGCCGATAATTACAAATCACGTTGGCAGGTTGAACTATTCTTTAAATGGATAAAACAAAACCTTAAAATCAAATCAATCTTGATACTAATTAGTTAAACTATATCAGGCTAATAGATGATTAAAATGACACCCCCTCTTTTAAGCACTTTTAGGGAAGCCAGTAAAATTCCTCCTGTATTTGAATATCTGATAGTAGGTCTTGGATATAGTGATTAGCTAAACTCGTAATATAATAATAAGGTTTATAGAAATAAATCAATCAAACGAGTTTTACTATGAGTTTAATCAGAATTGCAGCATTTTCAGATGGTGATATCGGAGGCAACCCAGCAGGTGTCCATATCAGTGATGAACACCCTTCAACTGCGGAAATGCAAAAAATTGCAGCTGAAGTTGGTTACTCCGAAACTGTATTCGCCAAACCACTATCAAAAGATAGTTCCGAAGGCTGGCGAGTTCGCTATTTTTCACCTGAATCTGAAGTCCCCTTTTGTGGACATGCGACCATCGCACTCGGTGCGGCATTAGCGATGCAAAATGGCGTAGGTATATATCCGCTACAACTCAATGAAACCAATATCACTGTCGAAGGGTTCGTGGACGGTGATTCTAATTCCGTTGTAGACACTGATTCCGTTGTAGACACTAATTCCGTTGTAGACACTTATTCAGCCGCATTGCAATCGCCAAATACACGTTCTGAACCCGCAGATCCATCAATGATAAACGAGGCTTTAGCATTATTTGGTTACAGCCAAGGTGACCTTAATCCAAAGATACCACCGGCATTTGCCAATGGCGGGGCAAACCATTTAATTATCGGATTGAATTCCAGAGAAGCGTTAAGTGCAATGGATTATGATTTAGATGCTGGACGAATCTTTATGAACAAAGAAGGTTTAGTGACGGTAATGTTCGCGTATGCAGAAACACCTCAACTATTTCATACACGAAATCCATTTGCATCAGGTGGTGTCTTTGAAGATCCCGCCACAGGTGCGGCAACCGCAGCGTTTGCTGGTTACTTACGAGATTTAAAATGGCCAAACTATATTGAAAACAAGGGCGAAATTAATATTATCCAAGGTGAAGATATGGGCGCACGTTCATTGATTCGCGCCGAGTTTACAGAACAGATTGGATCTTCCAATAGAGTATCTGGGGCAACTAGAATAATGTAGATCAAATTCACACCCCCCTACTTTTATGTGGTTTTTCACTCAATAATAATGAAAACCACACCCTTCGGGCCGTCGTCGCAGAGCTCCAACGTTGTCTCACTGCGTTCGGCTAGGGCGGTTTTTCTTTGTTAATCTCATTGTTCCAAATATATCAATACATGTAGCCTAGATAAGCGATAGCGCCATCTGGGTTTCGAGAGTTCACAATCAATAGTAAAGGTTTAATTAAGTGCCAATAATCATTCGTTAGATGGCGCAAGCTTATCTAACCTACATATACGGGTTACCGCGTTTACGCCACGGCACTCGCATGCTTAAAAGACAGCTCACTGCCACCCGTTGATCAAAACAGCGCGATGTTTTATCAACGCTATGCGATTGACACCCACTACGGCGGACTCGCATTAGAAGCCGAAGGAGAACGCTGTTCACGATTGCTCTCTGATCCAAAAATTAAAATACTCATAATGAGTAACCACGGCTTATTAGTATTAGGCGATAACGTAGCAGATACTTTTAATCGCCTATACTACTTTGAACGCGCCGCGATGACTTACATCCATGCCCTTCAAACAGGCAAAAAACTACGAGTACTAAGCCACGAAATAGCTGAAAAAACAGCACGAGAATTAGACGAATACGGCGGCCAAGCCGAACGCCATTTTGATGATTTGAAAACTCTACTCGATCGTGATGGATCTGATTATCGGAAATAGATTAGGATTTTAGACACCCCCCTACTTTTAGGCGGTTTTTTATTAAATGGGGGCCTAAGCTCTTTAATCACAAATGGTCTTTAGGTAGGATAAACGCAGTGCCATCCGGCATTGATTGTTAAATATGAGACGAATGTCGGATGGCTTACCTTATCCGACCTACCGCGCTAAATGGATTTCATTAAACTAATTCCATTCTCCTAGTTTTTCACGAAATCCTTCCTCTAAATAAAGACCAAAACTAGAAAAGGGACTACTTTTTTCATGGGGATCTTTAGAGTCCTCATTACCTATTAAGTAACTGGAAACTCGTTGAATATTGACTTCATATGTTGCCGCCATATTATCATTGGTGAATAGCTGCACACCTGCGCCATTATATTGGGAACCATGACCTATATTTGCTAATGGATATGGTTCAGAATGCATAAAGTCAGAAATAAAAAAACCACCAGAATTTAAACAACTATCTATATCACCATATGTTTTCAAGGCCGATGATTGTGAATTACAATCATTTATCACGCTTTTATATTTCTTACCTTTATTGAGAGGGTCAAGATATATTCTTAACCAGACATCGATTTCTAGGGTTTCTCCAGGAATACTAGCAATTGGAGTTTTGAATGAATCAATTAAATCATTTTTATATAAAGCAATAGGTTCTATTCTTCTTCCAGCTGGTTTCCCATCAAAGGTTTCTATTGACCTTACTTTAATAATTGATGCTACTTTCCTACCGTTATTTTGTATAAGGCATTTTGTTTTAACTTTTAACGTGGAAGCCTCAGCAGTTTCATTTACAAAAAACGCTTCAGATTCTCGATTAAAACCACAGTTTGCTAATAGATCTGATTGATCCTGTTCTTTAAATTGAACGCTTGATTGCCACAAAGAGATTAAAGAGATCACAATAGCTATAAATGCCATAGAGATGGCCAAATTTTCAGTATTTTTAAGTTTTTCCATAATTACCTTTAGTTTTATAAAAAATAAAATCTTGAACTATGAATCATCAAGCTAAAAAACTACTAATTCGATCATAGTAGATTTTAAAATTTTCAAAAAGAAAGGGACGCAATTTGCGTCCCTTTTTTAATGGATAACTGAATGTATCCGACATGCTAAATTAAGCAGTGATTTCGCCGAAGATCAAGGCGGGCGGTGAATATCAGGATCGTAGCGTACATTAAGTACGTGAGAGTCTGAGATTCACCAACCAACGCAGTAGATTCGGTGAAATAACAATTAATTTACATCACGAGCCACCACCATTTTGCATGGCTTATTGTAACGTTAATAAACTCGATTTTTTCCATTTCAAGCTTAATGTAATAACTTAGAGCATCATTAGGATCTGTAAAAGCTATAATAGGAAGCTTACTACCTTCTCCTTTAGTTATGTTTATGCTGTTAGTTTTTAGCGCTTCATTCATTTCTGTTAGTGTTGGTGATGGTTTTTTATCTTTTTCTTCCACCCCTACTCCATCCATCAGATTCCTAAGGTTATAATCTGTTCTGTTTAGATGCTTTCTGTAAAGATCCAAAAGGGGTATTTGATTGCTAGTCATAAAGATTTGCTTCATGTTATTTCTAAAGTCACTGTAAGCATTGATTTGATCTTTATCGTTTATCATGTCAAACACTATTTTGCTTCCCAGGCTTGTCGAGATAAGAACATTAGCATTACCATTTAGCTCTGGCCTAATGACGTAAGCCTTTTCGATTCCCTTTTTTATGACAGAATGTATAGCACTTTTGTATTGTGGGTTTAGATAAAGTACCGCATCTGCAAACCCATCATTCATGAATTCCTTAATACGCTTGTTCCATGGGGCTATGCGACCACCAAAAGGGTTGGTGGAGACGTGTAGGATATCTTCTATATAATCAATAAATTGGCTCCAGGATATAGAGACCAGTACAAAGTTTGATTTTTCTCCAGGGTAAGTAAAAAGTGTTACTTCACCGAATTTTATCCTTTCTTCATTGACAAGCATCCTTAAAGGATATGTGTCTGAATTGTTCTTTCTTATTCTTATTAAATCCCATCTCAAGTGCAATTTTGTTAAAGAAGTTTACGATTGCCTCTTCAGCCGATGTGTGGTTCCCCATGCCATGAACATAGTAAACAACTATATCCTGCTTCTTGCTAATTCCCTCTGTAGAAAATATTTGCTTTAACCCATTGAATTTCTTAAATGTACCGATACTATCTTCATCAATATCTTCATCAATAGTATACGTAGGTTCATAAGAACACCCAATTGACACAACAATAAACAACAGTATTGCCACAGTTGAGACATATTTAAACATACCAATCACCTTTAGTTTTGGAATCTATTTTTGTTATAATCCTTGGTCAACGCTTATTCTTCAACCGTCCCTAATCTAACTCCTGCCAATTATTAAACCTCTTGTTTGGATTGACTACAGTTTCTGGTATATCCATGTATCAGCATCTATTCTCTATAGTTTCATTCGTTTTTTATCTATCAACTTAACTAATGCCTCATTTTCATCAAACTCATTGAGATAGAGCTAAATTGTATACCTCATATTTGCAATAAAAAGACTGTCACACTATATATTTAGTTTATCAAGATAACTGTGTCAAGTTATCCTAGGACACATAGATTATTAACCATGAAAAGTTTTATTAAGATGAAAAACCCAAAAAAAGTACCTAGTTTGAAATATGTCGATTCTTTTTTAAATCTATTAACTTGCTTTGCTATATTATCTATCAAGATAGTTTGGTCTATGTGCCATATAACATCACCGTCAAATGGATATTCCATATCCATCATGTAGTGAACCAGTAAAAAATTTATATTCTGTTCAGCGTAGTAATCTTCTAAGCGATTAAGGATCTTTTTCTCGCCTCTAGTCATAGTAAGAGCAAAGTCTAAAAAGTCTCCGGAATTTTCAACGAAGCGAGAAACTTTTTTGATGAGGCGTTTCAGCATTTTTCTAAGCCCGCCGAAGATACCTTTATCCACCACTCCTAAGAATGGAGTGTGATTAGCACTCAGACTAATAAACCCATGCTCACCGTACAAGTCGAGCGTGGCAGCAGATTCAGAATCTCCAAATTCGAGATCGAGCTCTAACAAGTGAATATAAATTTCGCTATCTTCCACAGCAGTTGTCGCTTCAAAGACATTTTGAATACCATCCATTTCTAGGTAAAGCTGAGTTATCACAATATCTTCAAGAGTAGCGCTAAATGCATCAACACGATTCTCATGGTTATCATTTTCAGAATACAACTTAACATCATGCCGCCCATTCCACCCATTCCACCCATATCCGGCATACCGCCGCCAGCTCCAGCAGGCTCTGGCTTATCCGCTACCATTGCTTCGGTGGTGATAATCAAACCAGCTACAGATGCTGCGTTTTGTAGCGCTGTACGGGTTACTTTTGTTGGATCCAGGATGCCCATTTCGATCATATCGCCGTACTCGCTAGTACGTGCGTTGAAGCCGAAACTACCTGCGCCGTTTTTAACAGCGTTAAGTACTACTGATGCTTCGTCACCTGCGTTAGTACAGATTTGACGTAGTGGCTCTTCCAATGAGCGAAGCAGGATTTTGATACCCATGT
This sequence comes from uncultured Gammaproteobacteria bacterium, assembly GCA_963807855.1. GTDB lineage: Bacteria > Pseudomonadota > Gammaproteobacteria > Thiotrichales > Thiotrichaceae > Cocleimonas. Next base: position 55,550 of record CAWEEB010000040.1, read on the forward strand.
CCTGGTCGTGGTTGTCACCTGAAAGATCAGAGATTTCCTGTAGTGCACGAACTAGTGCAACACCACCACCTGCTACTACGCCTTCTTCTACTGCTGCGCGTGTTGCGTGAAGTGCGTCTTCTACGCGAGCTTTCTTTTCTTTCATTTCAACTTCTGTTGCTGCGCCAACCTTGATTACAGCTACGCCGCCAGCTAGTTTTGCTACACGCTCTTGAAGTTTTTCACGATCGTAGTCCGATGTTGTTGATTCCATTTGTGCACGGATTTGGTCAACACGTCCTTTGATTTCGTCATGTGAACCAGCGCCGTCTACGATTATTGTATTTTCTTTGTCAACAACGATGCGCTTTGCAGAACCTAGGTCTTCAATCGTTATTGCTTCAAGGCTTAGGCCAACTTCTTCAGAAATCACTTTACCACCTGTTAGGATCGCAAGGTCTTCTAGCATTGCTTTACGACGGTCGCCGAAACCAGGTGCTTTTACTGCTGTTACTTTTACGATGCCGCGCATATTGTTTACAACTAATGTTGCTAATGCTTCGCCTTCGATGTCTTCCGCTACGATGAGTAGTGGACGACCTGCTTTTGCAGCGCCTTCTAGTGTTGGTAGTAAATCACGGATGTTTGTAATTTTCTTGTCGTGAAGCAGTACCAATGGCTCTTCAAGCTCTGCTGACATGTTTTGCTGGTTGGTTACGAAGTAAGGAGATAGGTAACCGCGATCAAACTGCATGCCTTCTACGACGTCTAGTTCGTTCTCTAGTGCTGTGCCTTCTTCAACTGTGATTACGCCTTCTTTGCCAACTTTGTCCATTGACTCAGCGATAATGCCACCGATGTTTTCATCAGAGTTTGCAGAGATTGTTCCAACCTGTGCGATTGCATCGTTGTCTGTGCAAGGCTTTGACATTTCCTGCAGTTTTTCTACAGCAGCTTTAGTTGCCTGGTCGATACCACGCTTTAGGTCCATTGGGTTCATGCCCGCTGCTACTGACTTCATGCCTTCGCGAACGATTGCCTGTGCCAATACTGTTGCAGTAGTTGTACCGTCACCAGCGATGTCAGATGTTTGTGAAGATACTTCTTTCACCATCTGTGCGCCCATGTTCTGGAACTTGTCTTCTAATTCGATTTCTTTCGCTACTGATACACCATCTTTAGTGATGGTTGGAGCGCCGAAAGACTTCTCTAATACAACGTTACGTCCTTTTGGACCTAATGTTACTTTTACTGCGTTTGCAAGAATGTTTACGCCTTCCACCATGAGTGAACGTGCGTCATCTCCAAATAATACTTCTTTTGCAGCCATGTTAAATACCTCTAAATTTGTTTTTGCTTAAAATGAAAGTTTGAGTTTTATGAGTAATTACTCAACCACACCCAGGATGTCTTCTTCTTTCATCATTATTAAATCTTCACCTTCGACTTTAACAGCCTGACCTGAGTATTGGCCGAACAGAATCTTGTCGCCAACTTTTACATCCATTGCGCGAATGTCACCAGAATCTGTGATTCTGCCGTTGCCTGCTGCAATGATTTCGCCAGTGTTTGGCTTTTCTGCGCTTGCGCTATCAGGGATGATAATTCCGCCAGCTGATGTACGCTCTTCTTCAGTCGGACGTACTAGAACACGGTCGTGTAGAGGACGAATCGTCATGTGTAACTCCTTTAATGTAAATAATATTAACTAAATGTTTAATTTGGCTCATCGAGGTGCATGACTCTGTTTTCACAGTGTTTTAGCACTCTCGATCAGGGACTGCTAATGATAGGGTCAGTTTTTAGTATTTCAAGTGATATTTTTATTTAATTATTTTTTGAGGGCATTACATAAAAAGTTATGATGCAATTTTTTTGTCCGCATATGCTCATTCAAAGGTCACTATCAGGCTTATTCTTGTTACTGATTACGATTGTTTCTTGATGAACCTCGCCCTCTTTTACCACGGTATATTCACCTTCCACTATATCGCCTCTCTCGGCATCTGATGCAAATGGCGAACCTTGCTGACCACCAAAGCCACCCATCGAAGCGCTCATAGTCATTGCTGATCGCTTCATAATATTCGCTGCAATAAACTGACGGCTAAAGGGAAGTAGACATAAAAAGCCGATGGTGTCTGTGACAAAACCCGGTGTCATGAGTAGCGCTCCTCCAACGGCCAGCAGTACGCCTTCGACCATTTCCTGTGCAGGAATTTTGCCCTGGGAGATGTTTTGCTGTAATCGAGCCAGTGTTGATAAACCCTGTTGGCGCAACAAGCCAGCACCGATAACTGCCGTCAACACCACCAGTATAATGGTTGGTAACGCACCAATTACTTCCCCCACTTTAATCAGAAAGTAGATTTCGATAATGGGGATTATCAAAAACAGAACAGCAAAAATGGTGTACGAACGCATTGGTATACTCCGACGTTGAAGGGTTACTTTATTTAGTACCATCCATTTAATATAGTTATTAATAGCGTTACTTCAATAGTAATATGCTGGAAAACTTTGTGTGACTTTTAAGAGCATTTGGATATAAATAATGAAAACCATTGATTTAAGTGAATTAAATCTCGAAGAATTACTCTTTCTGCACAGTGAATTACCCAAATTTATTAGTAAGGCGAGAAAGGCCGAAAAGCTTGCGTTAAAAGAACAAATGGAAGCTATGGCAGCTGAAGCGGGTTTTAGTCTGGATGAAATTGTAAACAATAAAAACAAAACACAAATTGGTTTTGTAAAAGCCAAGTACAGAAACCCGAATGATTTCAACCAGACCTGGAGTGGTCGAGGAGAGAAACCTGCATGGGTTGAGGAATTTATTAAGGATGATGGGAAATTAGAGGATTTGTTGATTATTCTTTGATTTATTGTTTTAAAATGACACCCCCCTACTTGAATGACAATTAGTTTTTGTTGTTTAAAAACTGTTTTGGAATTTATGCAGAGCTAGGCGGTTTTATTCAGCTTGTATACACCATCAATGCGTTTACATTGCATATGGCTTTTGATTAATTATATGAAAGTTGTAATTCAGGTTTTCCTTAAGAGGTATTACTAGTTCGCATACTTTTATTGCATCCGCGACTCTGTTATAAAACGTATTAAACTGGGATCTCTAACTGTGTTAAAAATCAGATACAGCTATTGCTAGAATAATCGACTAATTTGAAACTTTATAAACCAAATAAGTTCATAGAGTTAAGTTACTGATTATGATCCGTTTTGAACATTAAACCAGATTTTATAAGTAACTATACAATCTCGAATAAATCTTAAATAAACAAGATAACGCTTTTATGTTAAAGAAAATTTTTCATAGTGCATTTTCACTAAAGTCACTAACCTCAATTATACTTCTGTTTGTATCGTTGCTATTTGTTTCCTTAAAAGCGAATGCGGCGAACCCGGAAGATTTGCTACCGCCTGATGAGGCTTTCAGTCCATCATTATCTAGCAATTCTCCTGACAGCCTAACGGCTACCTGGAATATCGCTGATGGTTACTATATGTATCGGAAGCGTTTTTCCTTTGAAAGCGCCACTCCGGGCATTACCTTAGGCGAACCAACCTACCCAAAGGGGAAAATAAAAGACGACCCGGGTTTTGGTAAAGTAGAAACTTATCGCACAAAAATTGATGTGCAGATTCCATTGATTCGTGATGCATCTGTGGCTTCTGCAATAGAATTATCGCTAAAGACTAAATCTCAAGGGTGTGCGGATATTGGTGTTTGTTACCCTCCGCAAAAGAAGACATTAGCTTTGAAACTCGCGGCCCTGCCTTCAACAACAGCTCCAACGGTTGCTGCGGTTCCAATTCCCCTTTCTCATAAAGCACCGGCTAAAGGTTTAAGTCTTGCAGATGAATTAGGCATTACTGGGATTGATGCGCCAAATGAACCTCTTCACCCTGATGAAGCATTTGCCTTTGATATTACTGCAAGCGACAAACAAACCTTAAATGCACGCTGGGATATTCGTGAAGGTCATTACCTTTATCAACACAAAATCAAATTTCAGGTAATTGACCCTGCAACGGGAGTTACTTTAGGACAAGCCGCATTACCAAAAGGCAAAGAAGAACACGATCAATACTTTGGTGATATCGTTATTTATAACGAGCCATTTGATGTAAAAGTACCTTTATTATTAGCTAGCGCAACACCTGGCGCCGATGAAGTCACGATCAAGACTACTTATCAGGGTTGTTCCAAGCTGACGGGTATTTGTTATCCACCACAGCATAAAACGCAGAAGGTGAATCTTGCTAATGCACCTGCTGCTATTGCATCAACTGGAACATCAGCAAACACTGATTCCGGAAACAATGTTTCTGCATCGACTCAGAATGCTGTTATAGCCAATACTGAGCAAGCAGCAATTGCTTCAACTGACTCTTCTACGACTAAGGTTTCTGAACAAGATAGCTTTGTAAATAAGCTACTTACCGATAGTTTCTTAGTGGTTTTATTTACTTTTTTCCTTGCAGGTATTGCATTGACGTTTACACCTTGTGTGTTCCCGATGATCCCGATTTTATCTGGCATTATTGCGGGTCAAGGCAGTGACAACAGCACGCGCAAATCTTTTTTCTTGTCGCTTTCATATGTTTTAGCCATGGCATCAACGTACGCCATTGTTGGGGTAATTGCGGCGTTAAGCGGTGAAAACCTACAAGTAGCATTACAAAACCCTTGGGTTATTGGTGCATTCGCTGGTTTGTTTGTATTGCTTTCATTAGCGATGTTCGGTTTCTACGAATTACAAATGCCAGCGAGTATTCAGAGCAAACTGACCAATATCAGTAATAGCCAATCAGGCGGCAGCATGTTGAATGCCGGAATTATGGGTTTGTTATCTGCTCTGATTGTTGGACCTTGTGTCACCGCCCCACTTATAGGCGCTTTAATTTATATCGCCCAAACTAAAGATGTTGTACTGGGTGGCTTGTCATTGTTCTCACTTGGTTTAGGCATGGGTGTTCCACTACTCATTATAGGTACATCTGCGGGTAAGATTCTACCCAGAGCTGGTGCCTGGATGGATAAGGTAAAAGCTGGCTTCGGTATTATGATGTTGGCACTCGCAATCTGGATGTTAGAGCGGATCCTCCCGATGTCTGCAATTGTTCTATTGTCTGGAATTCTAGCGATCTTCACGGGTATTTACATGGGTGGACTCGATGCACTTAATGAAGCCAGTACCGGCTGGAAGCGCTTCTTTAAAGCTTCCGGTTTAGTAACTCTGCTTTATGGAGCGATGCTATTAATCGGAGCAGCTAGCGGTAGCGGCAGCCTAATCCAGCCATTAAAAGGTAGTTTTGTTACTGGTGGCTCACAAGTCGCAGCGGTTGAGCAAAAGCTCAACTTCAGACAAATCAAAGGTATCGAAGGTCTTGATCAGGCATTGAGCCTGGCGAAACAACAAGGTCAAACTGTGATGCTGGATTTCTATGCTGACTGGTGTATTTCCTGTAAGGAAATGGAGCACGGTACTTTTACGGACAAGAACGTTATTGAGTCTTTAAAAGACACGGTATTACTTCAGGCGGATGTCACACCAAATGATGATCTGGATAAAGCGTTATTGAAGAAATTCGGATTGTTTGGGCCTCCCGGAATTCTATTCTTTGACAAGAACAGCAAAGAAAACTTACCTTACCGTATTGTAGGGGAGATGAAGGCTGAACCTTTCCATAATCACGTCCAAGAATTTCTTAAGGCAATCAAATAATCATTTATGAAAAAACTACCCATAATCATTGCTACGTTTCTGCTATTAGGTTTTGCCAGTGCCTATGCAGTTAAACATGATATACATAAGAGAATTTTGGGTGAACATTCTTCGATTGTAGTATTTATTGAAAAGACATTAGGTCATAACCCTCCAGGTTTTACCAAAGGCATGGTCGGCAAAACTGCAACTGCTTTTGCCTTAAGCAGTGAAAACGGAACACTAAAATTAGATGATTATAAGGGTAAGCTAATACTTCTTAACTTCTGGGCTTCATGGTGCCCACCTTGCCGTGCAGAAATGCCAGGGTTTATTAAAACCCAGGAAAAATATAAAGATAAGCCATTTACCTTTATCGGGGTTGCAATAGAAGATAAAAAAGACGTTTTAGCCTACGCCAAAGAAATTGGAGTCAACTACCCCATCACTTATGGGACAGAAGATGCTTATAATGTAGTTAGTAGTTATGGCAATCCTGATGGTGCTCTGCCATATAGTGTATTGATTAGTCCTGAACAAAAGATTTTACATGTATTTTCTGGATTTTTGAGTGAAGATAAACTCGAAGAATTAATTACCCAAAATATTAGTAAATAAGCTTTGAGTAAAAATTGATAATAATGCTAGATGGCTACCTATGAGGGCTAGTAAAGCTAATTAACATCTAGTTTGGATTAATTAAGAGTTTAGTTAAGTTATTGCTTGATATTGCAAATAAGTATCCCTATAATTTGCTCCCTCTGATGCGGGGTGGAGCAGTCTGGCAGCTCGTCGGGCTCATAACCCGAAGGTCGTAGGTTCGAATCCTGCCCCCGCTACCAAGATTCAAGAAAGTAATCATTTCGACGTTACTTTCATAATAAAAAAGCCCCGTTTTAACGGGGCTTTTTTATTATTTACACTATTTGAAAATTCAAGAAATTATTTTCATACTAACCAAGCTCGAGCGAACAAAGGAATCATTGTGCAAACAGCGTTAAACAATTTGGTCAAAAACACTGTTGAAGGCTTAGGCTATATACTTTGGGGATATGAGTATCGCCCTCACAGTGAAAGCGCACTTCTGAGAGTTTTTATAGAAAAAGAAGATGGTATTAGCGTAGATGATTGCGCAACTGTAAGCAGGCAACTTGGCGCAGTGCTTGATGTTGAGAATATTATCCCTGTCGCTTATATTCTGGAGATATCTTCTCCAGGGATGGATAGAGTTTTGTTTACTGCAGATCAGTATCAAGACTATATTGGTGATTCGTTAAAAATCCGAACCAGAACACCGATTGAAGAAAGAAGAAATTTTAAAGGTTCATTGGTCAGTGCCGATGAGAACTTAGTAACAATCAAAGTAGATAATACAGAATTTGAAATTCCGTTTGAATCCATTGATAGAGCCAGATTGGTTCTGGACTAAAGGTTGAAAAATAAACTATGAGCAAAGAAATACTATACGTTGTTGATGCTGTATCAAACGAAAAAAACCTCGAAGCAGAAGATATTTTTGAGGCGGTGGAAATTGCAATCGCAACTGCCACACGTAAACGATATGGAGCAGAACAAGATTTCCGTGTAGATATTGACCGCGAAACTGGAGATTACGAAACCTTCCGTCGCTGGCAGATAATGGATGATGAAGACCCAGAATTTGAGTCACCAGAAAGACACATCTTAAAAAGCTACGCAGATGACAGAAAGCTTGGTCTGGAAATTGGCGAATACCTTGAAGAGCCTGTTGAGTCTATCGAGTTTGGACGCATTACTGCACAAATAGCGAAGCAAGTTATTATGCAGAAAGTTCGTCAGGCAGAACGCCAAAAAGTTGCTGACGCCTTCCAGGAAAGCGTGGGTAAATTAGTATTAGGAACAGTAAAGCGTGTTGATAGACGCGGTATCGTGCTAGACCTTGGCGAAAATAGTGAAGCTATTATTCCTCGCGAAATGATGATTCCGCGCGAAATGGCTCGAATGGGTGATCGCATGCGCGGTATTCTTCAGGAAATTGATGAAGAAGGACGTGGCGGACCAAAATTGATCGTTAGCCGTATCGATGATGATTTCCTGGTAGAGCTGGTAAAACTTGGAAGTACCTGAAATTGGTCAGGAACTTATCGACATCATGGGTGCAGCCCGTGATCCAGGATCTCGCTCCAAGATTGCAGTAAGAGCTAATGTACCAAATCTTGACCCAGTAGGTGCTTGTGTTGGCATGAGAGGGTCTAGAATACAAACTGTAACAAATGAAATGAACAACGAGCGTGTTGATATCATCCCTTGGGATGACGATATTGCACGTTTCGTTATTAATGCAATGCAGCCTGCTGAAGTTTTATCAATTGTTATTGATGAAGACAAAAAAAGCATGGACATCGGTGTTGATGATGAAATGCTTGCTCAAGCCATTGGTAAAGGCGGACAAAATGTTCGTTTAGCAAGCAAACTAACAGGCTGGACACTCAATGTTATGAGTGAAGAAGAAGCCGAAAGTAAGAGCCGTAGTGAACAGAGCATTATGGTTTCACTATTTGCAGAAAAATTGGATGTGGATGAAGAAGTGGCTAGCATACTTGTAGATGAAGGCTTCTCAAGCCTTGATGAAGTTGCTTACGTGCCTATGGAAGAGTTCTTGAAGATCGAAGAATTTGACGAAGAAATTATCGAAGAGTTAAGAAGTAGAGCGCGTAATGCCCTACTCGCACTTGCGATTACAGGAGAAGGTGGAAAACCAGCTCAAGATCTTCTAGAAATGAAAGGCATGAATAATGCACTCGCACAACTACTCGCCAGTAAAGGTATTTGCACCATGGAAGACCTTGCAGAACAAGCAACTGATGAGTTAGTTGAAATTGAAGGTATAGATGAAGAGCAAGCTGCTAAGTTAATCATGACCGCACGTGCACCATGGTTTGCCGAAGCTGAAGCGGAAGAAAAGTCAGAGGAATCTGATGAATCTGCTTCAAATGTGTAAACCAAATAGAGGGTTAATAAATGTCAGACATAATAGTAAAACAACTCGCCGAATTAATTGGCGCTCCAGTCGAAAGTTTATTACAACAACTTAACGACGCAGGAATCAGTGTTTCAGGCGCTGATGACAGCATTACGGATGCGCAAAAGTTAAAGCTACTTGAGTTTATTCGCACAGGTCAACAAGCTGCACCAAGAAGCTACAGCGAAAAAGCCTGGTGGCAAGATCTCTCTTAAAAGACGCTCAAGCAGTGAGATTAATGTATCAGGTGCTCAAGGAAAGACTAACGTCTCTGTTGAAGTAAGACGTAAGAAAAACTTTAGTCGTGCAGCCACTGAAACGGATGTTGAAAGTGTAACATCAAGCGCAGACATAGAAGATTTAAACGCATCAGCAAACCGCACAAACGATCTAGCCGAGCAGCTTACAAATGAAAGAAAAGCGCGCGAAGAAGCCATGGATAAGTCCAAAGCAGAACGCCAGGCAACGAGCGAGCGCAAAGCAGGAGAAAAAATAGAACGCGATTCAGCAAAAGAGGCCGCAGAAGCTGAAAAAACAGTAGCAAAAGAAGAAACCACAGATATATCTGTGGAGACCGAAACTACTCCTGAACAAACTGTTGAAGAAGTTGCTGAAGCAAAGTCACCTGTTCAAGAAAAGCTTGTGCTACCAACAGACCCAAGAGAAAGGAGAGAATTCCTCGCGAAACGTGCACGAGATGAAGCCGCTGCTAAATTTAAGAAGCGCCCTTCTCGTGTTAAACCTGTCTCCTACCGCAACTCCTGCAAAACCAGCGAGTCCTGCTCCTGCTGCTGTACCGTCACCTAATGCAAACGCGAATAAAGGAAAGAAGAAACCATTCCAAGGTCGTGGCGGAACACCTGGTGGCCAATTACATGTTAAAGAAGGCTTAAGCGGTCGTCGTAAGAAAAAAGGCAAACGCACCAGAAATGTAAAAATAGATCAATCAACCGAGCATGGATTCGTAGCCCCAACAGAACCAGTTGTACGTAGCATCGAAGTCCCTGAGACTATTGTAGTTTCGGAACTTGCTCAAATGCTATCCGTTAAAGGTGGCGATGTTATTAGAGCGATGATGGATATGGGTGTAATGGCCACTATCAATCAAGTGGTTGACCAGGATACGGCAATACTAATTGTTGAAGAAATGGGTCATGAAGCTAAAGCAGCAAAGTCAGAGGAAGAACAATCATCCACTGAAAATTTACTGGAAGATACTAGCCAATACGAACTATTACCTCGCGCACCAGTTGTTACCATAATGGGTCATGTTGACCATGGTAAAACATCTTTACTCGACTACATTCGAGAAAGCCGAGTGGCTTCGGGTGAAGCAGGTGGAATTACGCAGCATATCGGCGCTTACCAGGTTTCAACTCATAACGGAGTTATCTCTTTCCTGGATACACCGGGCCATGCGGCGTTTACACAGATGCGTGCACGTGGTGCCAAGGCGACTGATATAGTGATATTAGTAGTTGCAGCTGACGATGGGGTGATGCCTCAAACTGAAGAAGCAATCAAACATACTCGTGAAGCGGGAGTACCATTAATTGTTGCTATCAACAAAATAGACAAGGAATCAGCCGACCCAGAAAGAGTTAAAAGTGAGTTAGCTAAATTTGAAGTTGTCGCTGAAGAATGGGGCGGTGAAGATGTTTTTGCCAACGTATCTGCTAAAACAGGTGAAGGCATTGATGGACTTCTAGAATCCATTCTTTTAGTTGCTGAAGTAAGAGAACTAAAAGCACGTAGAGATGGGCCAGCCAAAGGCACTATTATAGAGTCTAGCGTTGTAAAAGGACGCGGTGCAGTTGCTACAGTCCTTGTACAGGAAGGCACACTTAAAAAAGGTGATGTGGTTCTGGCGGGGTCAGAGTTTGGACGCATTCGTGCCATGAGCGACGATTTAGGAAAGCCTATCTCAGAAGCTGGGCCATCAACACCAATAGAGATTCTTGGTTTATCAGGAACTCCATCCGCAGGTGACGATCTCGTTGTACTTAAGAATGAGCGTAGAGCGCGTGAACTTGCTACAAAACGTCACGAGAAAGAACGTGAAACCCGTTTTGCAGCTCAACAAGCAGCCAAGTTAGATGCGATGTTTGAGAAAATGCAGGATGGTGAGAAGAGTGCGCTTAAATGTATTGCTCAAGGCTGACGTTCAAGGTTCTTTAGAAGCTATCAAGAGCTCCCTAAACGCACTTTCTACTGATGAAGTTGTGGTTAATATTATTTCATCGGGCGTAGGTGGGTTAAGTGAAACTGACATCAGTTTAGCCCAGTCTTCAGAGGCAGTTATCATCGGCTTTAACGTACGTGCCGACGCATCAGCCAGAAGATTCGCACAAGAGTCTGACACTGAAATTCGTTACTACAGTATTATTTATGAATTAATCGATGATGTTCGAGATGCAATGAGTGGCCTGCTTAAGCCCGAATTGCGTGAAGAGCTAGTCGGTATTGCAGAAGTTAAGGATGTGTTTACGGGTTCTGGCTTTGGTAATATCGCTGGTTGTTTGGTCATCGAAGGTAAGATCAAGAAAGATTTACCTATTCGTGTATTACGTAAAGACGTCGTTATTTATGAAGGTTACCTTGAATCACTTCGCCGCCATCAAGATGATGTGAAAGAAGTTGCGATGGGAACTGAATGTGGTATCGGTGTTAAAAACTACGATGACGTTCAGCCGGGCGACCAAATCGAAGTCTTTACTCGTACTGAAATCGAGAGAAAACTAGAGTCTAGCTAGACCAGCTAGAGAAACTGACATGCCTTACGATTATTCACGCACAGACCGTATTGGTGAGCAAATCAAACGAGAGCTTTCCATGCTAATTCGCAATGAGATCAAAGATCCACGCGTTAGCATGGTGAGCATTCTTGATGTTGAAATCACCAAAGACCTGTCTAAAGCCAAAGTCTATTTTGATGCATTAAACCAGGATGAGCACGAAGCTTGTGAAAAGGGTTTAAACAATGCAGCAGGCTTTCTACGAAGGGAATTAGGGCATGCGATTAAGCTTCGCAACACCCCTTCCCTGACGTTTATCTATGATGACACAGAACAAAAAGCTAATGATCTCTCAATTTTGATAGATAAAGCAGTTTCATCAGACAAAAAGTCTTCTGATAAAAAGTCATCAGATAACAAAGACTAGGCTTGGCTAGACGTAAAGGTAATGATGTCGACGGTATTCTGTTACTCGACAAACCTCTCGGTATAAGTTCTAACGCCGCACTGCAAAAGGTGCGCTATCTTTTTAAAGCAAAAAAAGCCGGACATACTGGCAGTCTAGACCCTCTGGCTACTGGCGTTTTACCGATTTGTTTTGGTCAGGCCAGCAAAGTCACCCCCTATCTTTTAGACGCTGATAAAAGCTATCGCTGTACAGCTCAACTTGGAACAACAACTACGACTGGAGATAAAGAGGGCGAAGTTTTAAAAGAGCGCGAAGTCTCATCATTCAGTGAAAAGGATGTTGAAGCAGTACTAAAAACATTCAGAGGTGACATTCAACAAATTCCCCCGATGTATTCCGCGTTAAAACATAATGGCCAACCCCTATACAAATTAGCGCGACAAGGAATCGACATCAAACGCAAACCGCGTGATGTGACCATTCACAAACTAATATTAATCGAGAAATCAGAAGACACCATTACCCTTGATGTGAGGTGTAGTAAAGGTACCTATATACGTACACTCGCTCAAGACATAGGCGAAGCATTGGGTTTCGGTGCACATTTAAGCATGCTTAGAAGAACCAAAGTATCTCCCTTTAATTGTGACAAACTCTACACGATTGAAGATATAGAAAAGCTCGCAGAATCCGGAACACTCGAAGAAGCGCTTTTACCGATTGATTCCGCTCTTAAAGAACTACCTGCACTAAAACTTACCGAAGAAGAAACCCAGTTGATGTGTAATGGCATTAAGGTCAAAAGATCGGATACTCCAAATTCCGACATGATTCGACTCTACAATCAGAATGATACATTCATTGGCATTGGCAAATACTCAAAGAACGATAAAGATGAAGCTCTAATTGCGCCTCGTAGAATGATGAATACACAAGAGCCCATTAGCTGATTAACCAGACTCAAGCACCGTTAATAACTAATTTAAGTCACCCCCCTACTTTTAACCACTTTTTCAACAAGTATTTAACTAAAAGTATGGTGCTAAAAGGCTTACTTTGGCGCTTACTGCATGTTACAATGCGCCGCTTTTAGGGTAGCCATTTTGTAACTAACTAGAAATTACGATGTTAGCAGCAATTTGACTACTTTTTTCAACCCAATCTACCCTGATATATTGTTGTAATTACAATAAATATACGTTGTAGGTACTTATCTGGAACTTAGGAACTATGTCTCTGAACGCAGAAACTAAAGCGAAAATCGTTGCTGATTATCGCTTGTCAGACACTGACACCGGGTCTTCGGAGGTGCAGGTTGCGCTTTTAACAGCGAATATCAAGCATCTTACGGAGCACTTTAAAATTCACAAGCATGATCATCACTCACGTCGTGGTCTATTGAGAATGGTTAACCAGCGCCGTAGCTTACTCGATTATTTAAATCGAAAAGATTCAGCTCGTTATCAAGACCTTATCAAACGTCTCGGTATTCGTCGCTAGACAGTTTTAAACACCGCATTCGTGCGGTGTTTTTATATGAGTGCCATGATTTAAGGCTGTTTACAAAAATTAATATCACCCCCCTACTTTTAACGTGTTTTTACCTAACTAATACCAAAAAAGTAATAAACAAAAGAAATGCTGTTAATTTTTATAAACATCCTTCATGACACTGATACTTTAAGTAAACACTTTAAAACGCAAGAACACGCAAGATTACATAAAAGGAACAAAAAATATGTTTGATGTTGTAACTACAACTTTCCCCTACGGTGATCATACTGTAGAACTAGAAATGGGTGAAATCGCTCGCCAAGCTCATGCTGCTGTTAAAGTAGATATGGGTGGAACTGTAGTATTTGTATCAGTTGTTGGAAGAAAAGAAGCAAAGCCAGGACAGGACTTTTTCCCACTCACTGTTAACTACCAGGAAAAAACTTACGCTGCGGGTAAAATCCCTGGTGGTTTCTTCCGTCGCGAAGGACGCCCAAGTGAAGGCGAAACTTTATTAGCGCGTCTGATTGACCGCCCTATTCGTCCACTATTTCCAAATGGTTACATGAACGAAGTTCAGGTTATCATCACTGTTGTCTCTTTAAATCCGGAAATTCTACCTGACATTCCTGCAATGCTTGGTACATCAGCTGCACTAGCAGCTTCTGGCATTCCTTTTGCTGGCCCAATCGGAGCTGCACAGGTTGGTTATAAAGATGGTGAATACATATTAAATCCTAGCGTTGCTCAACTTGAAGAGTCTGATCTTGACCTAATGGTCGCAGGTACCGAGCATGCGGTATTAATGGTCGAGTCTGAAGCAAAAGAGCTTTCAGAAGAAATAATGTTGGGTGCAGTTGTTTTTGGACATGACCATATGAAACCTGCTATCTCTGCGATTAAGGAATTTGCGGCTGAAGTTGGCAACGAAACCTGGGAATGGACAGCTGCAGAAAAAGATACAGCACTAGCAAAGTCTGTTGCTGATATCTGTGAGGCAGACCTTAAGGAAGCATTCTCAACCGCCGACAAGATGGATCGTCAGGACAAAGTAGCTGCAGCTAAAGCTAAGCTTATGGAAGCACTGGCTACAGGTGAAGAAGATGCACCTAGCGATGGTGATATTGCTAATGCATTCAAAGACCTTGAGAAGAGCATCGTTCGTAGCCGAATCATTGCAGGTGAGCCTCGTATTGATGGTCGTGATAGCACAACAGTTCGTGGTATCGAATCTCGTGTGGGTGTATTACCTCGTACACACGGTTCTGCGCTATTTACTCGTGGTGAGACTCAAGCATTGGTAATAACTACACTCGGTACTACACGTGACGCGCAAATCGTTGACGCTTTACAAGGCTCTTACAAAGATGCTTTCATGCTTCACTACAACTTCCCTCCTTACTCTGTAGGTGAGACAGGTCGTACTGGTAGCCCTGGACGACGTGAGATTGGTCACGGTCGTTTGGCTAAGCGTGGTGTTCTAGCAGTTATGCCAGATCAAGATGCTTTCCCTTACACAATCCGTGTTGTTTCTGAAATTACAGAATCTAACGGTTCAAGCTCAATGGCTTCTGTTTGTGGTACTTCACTATCTTTGATGGATGCTGGTGTTCCAATTAAAGCACCTGTTGCTGGTATCGCAATGGGTCTTGTTAAAGAAGGCGAGAAGTTTGCTGTTCTTACAGATATCTTGGGTGATGAAGATCACCTCGGTGATATGGACTTTAAAGTAGCGGGTACTAAAGATGGTATCAACGCACTTCAAATGGATATCAAAATTGACGGTATCACCAGAGAGATTATGGAAATTGCACTTGAGCAAGCTCAAACTGCACGTCTACATATCCTTGATGAAATGAATAAAGTTATCGATAAGTCTCGTGAGGAGATTTCAGACTTTGCGCCACGTTATGTAACGATGAAAATCAACCCTGATAAGATTCGTGAAGTTATTGGTAAAGGTGGCGAGACTATTCGTGGTATTACTGAACAGACTGGCGCACAGGTTGATATCGATGATACTGGTGCAATCAAAATATCTGCGGTTGACGGAGCTGCTGCAAACGCAGCCAAGAAAATCATCGAAGATATTACTGCTGAAGCTGAAGTAGGTACTATCTACAACGGTAAAGTTGCCAAGATCATGGAATTCGGTGCTTTTGTAACGATTCTACCTGGCAAAGATGGTCTAGTTCACATTTCACAGATCAGTAATGACAGAGTTGAAAAAGTAAGCGATCACTTGAAAGAAGGCGATGAAGTTCGTGTTAAATTGCTAGAAATCGATCGTCAGGGCCGTATGCGTCTTAGTATGAAAGAAGTTGATGCAGAGTAATTTGGTTGCAAGACTGTTAACTATTCGAATTGTAATGTAATTACAATCTGATAAAAGGCTCCTTATATGGAGCCTTTTTTGCATCTAAAAATCATACAATGCGTATATGACAATAAGCACGAAAGAAACAGATAAAAAGTGTACCGATAAAACAACAAAAGAAAGAGACGATGGAAGACATTTATGCAGAACTACTGCAGAAAACTGCAGCAGGAGACCAGTTAGCTTTTAAAGAGCTATACGAGAAGTGCTCTCCTAAATTAATGAGTCTTTGCTTACGCCTAATGCAGACTGAGGCCTTGGCAGAAGATGTTTTACAAGAAGGTTTTATTAAAATCTGGGATAAGGCCGATAGCTATACCCCGGGAAAAGGTAAAGCAATGACCTGGATGTCGACGGTGATCAGAAACAAAGGTTTAGATAAACTAAGAAGCTTAAAAACCAGACCTATTGAAACTGAAGTTCAGTTCGAAGGTTTAGAGTTTACGTCTTCTGATCTAACCCCTGATTCACAAGAAAACATGAGCCAGGAAATGCAAGGCTTGATGGCTTGCCTGGATACGTTAAAACCGGCTCAACGAGAATGTATTTTATTGTCCTACTACTATGGACACACACACCAGGAATTGTCAGAGAAACTTGGCAAACCCTTGGGTACAATTAAAGCCTGGATACGCAGAGGCTTAGAGGATATTAGACCATGCCTAAATTAAACAATAATACTAACAGTCAGGGTGCTAAGCGATACCAGAACCCTGAAGTATTTGAGCAACTCGCGATTGAATACGCGGTTGGCTCGATGCAAGGGCGCGCAAGAAAACGTTTTGAAGTATTAATGGAAACCCATTTCTATCTAAAAGCAACTGTTGAAGCTTATGAAAATAAATTCGCGAATCTTGTTGAGTTACTCCCAGATGCCAAAGCACCTGAAAGTGTTTGGGACGGCATTGAAGCACATATAAAAGCAAGCGCTCCACAAGAAGACAAGACACCATGGTGGAAAGCGAACTTTTTTAAACAGGGCTTTGCGATGGCGGCAATGGCATTGATTGTAACTGCAGTGATGCTTTACAACCCGATGACTAATCACAATCCTGTTTCGTATAGTGCGATGCTCGAATCAGATACAAACGGCCCAATGGCTTTCACTAAAATTGAAAAATCGGACATGATGTTAAAAATCGATATCATGAAGGATGTTGAAGTCGCGGATGACATGGAATTGACATTATGGTGCCACCCTAAAAAAGGTGGAATGCCAATGAAAATGGGTACGATTTCCAAGAAAGGTAAAACTGAAATAAAGATCAGTAAAGAAGAATGGCAAAATATGAAAAACATAGGTTTACTCGCAATAAGCGTGGAGCATAAAGGTGAAAATACTGCCAATAAACCTAAGGGTAAAATCATTCTTAAAGGACAGTTGAGTTCTGCTGGCTAATCAAGATATGATCGCTCAATGCGTAAAATAATTAAGTTATTACCTGATCTCCAGACGACTAACAACATAAATCTAAAGCCACTGAAATTTTCTCCTCAGTGGCTTTTTTCATGCTTTATAACTCTTTCCTCACTAATCCTGTTTTCATGCAGCTCAGGGCAAACAAACGCGTATAGCTACACTATTGCACCAGATAATATTGATACTCGCTTCATGCAACTGAATCTCAATGGAAGTGTTGTTTTAAAGTCGAGTACTTTTAACTCAATTCCAGTCAAAGAAATTTCAGGAATTGCCTGGGATAATGATGAAAAAATTCTATATGCAGTTTCAGATGAAGGCTATTTATATCATTTGAGTGTCACAATAAAAAATAATAAGCTCGAAGGCTTAAAGGTAATATTTGCAGCAAAGCTTGCCGACAGCAGTGGCAATCCATTAAAGGGAAAATATAGGGATTCTGAAGGTCTATCCACGCTGAAAACGAATAATGGTAAGCAAGGTGATACACAACTGTTAATCTCATTCGAGAATAAACCAAGGATAGTAAAATTCTCTACCAAAGGCAGAATGATTTCGACAATTAAACTACCTAAAAAAATCAACAAAAAAAGAAATTTCAGCAATAAGAATAAAGCCCTCGAAAGTGTAAGCTATCACCCTAAATACGGTGTTATTACTGCCGCAGAATACCCGCTTAAGTTTCGCAATAAAACGATACAAACAGTGTTTTCTAGTTCTGGCAAAGAATGGAATTTTGAGCGATCAAAAGCACCCAATAGCGCCATTACAGGTTTAGAAATACTAGATAATAATGATGTACTGGTTCTTGAACGTGCTTACAAAAACCTTTTGGTACCCGTTGTTATAAACCTACGACGGTTAAAACTAGACCAATGCAATAAAAAACAATTATGCACCACTGAAACCATCGCAAGATTCGATGCTTCTGATGGCTGGTCACTAGATAACTTTGAGGGTTTAGCTCACTATAAAGACAAGCAGTATTTTATGGTTTCTGATGATAATAACAGTCTATTTCAGAAGACAATTCTTGTTTTGTTTGAAGTAATTGATTAATTAGTGCCAGAGATAAGCAATAGTAAAAATTAAAACTCTTTAAAGACTAAACTTAAAAAAATCAGGCAATGTTTTTATAACTAACTACACTCAGCTAATGAATACCAATACCTTAGGGCACTTAAGCTCACTTGAAGCATCAGAACTTTTACAAAAAAATTATGAAGCTAAACTAATAGACATACGATCTTCTATGGAGTTTCTATTTATAGGACACCCTAAAGAAAGCATCCACATAGCTTGGATGGAAGATCCCGACTGGGATATCAACCCAAATTTCTATAAAGAAATTAATCAGATTCAAAAAGCGAGCACGAACAACAACTGCCCCATTATATTGATTTGCAGAAGCGGTAATCGTTCAGAAAAAGCAGGGTTAGAACTGATTGAAGAAGGCATGGAAAATATCTATCACATCACGGATGGCTTTGAAGGCGACCTTGATGAAAATCACCAACGAGGCACGTTGAATGGTTGGCGCTTCAATGGTTTACCTTGGGAGCAGTGCTAACATTCACTAGGAACATACAGCGCAATTAGGGTTTTTAGGAATACTGACTTTCTGCCATTCCATACTTAAAGCATCAAACAGTAACAATTTTCCATTAATATTTTCTGTTTCACCAATCAAAACAAGTATTGCCTGAAGGGCCTGCATGGTTCCTATCACTCCAACAACAGGTGATAGTACTCCTTCCATATCACAGGTTTCGGTACTCTCAAAATCAGGTTTATATAAACACTGATAGCATGGTCCTCCAGAACCTGGAATGTAACTCGTGATTTGCCCTTCCATGCGTATTGCAGCTCCTGAAACCAGAGGAGTCGATTGCTTTACACAAGCCCGATTGATGGCAAAGCGTGTCGGGAAATTATCGGTACAGTCCAGGACAATATCGGCTTGTTGAATATAGCTATCCAATTCGTCATCATCTAACTGCCAATCCAAGGCTTGAACCACACAATCTGGATTTAATTCTGCGATTGTACGTTTAGCCGAGATAGCTTTTAGCTCTCCAATATCCTGAGTTCGATGAATAATCTGACGCTGAAGATTCGAATCTTCAACTTGATCAAAGTCACTGACAATCAATCGCCCTATTCCTGCTGCTGCCAAATACATAGCGGCAGGCGAACCTAAGCCTCCCATACCAATAATTAATACAGTTGAGTCTAAAAGTTTCTGCTGACCTGCTTCACCAATTTTATTTAAGCGAATTTGACGAGCATAGCGGCTTTTTTCTTTATTATTCATAAATTTAGACTGTCTAAAAAACTTATTACTCACCCCCCTACTTTTGAAGGGTTTTTATAGTTTAACCACCACCTTTGTGGAAGTATTTAAAAAAGCGTTTGAGAAATTTAGCTTGTTGTTCTTCACTTGTGTCTTTAAAACTAAAAACAACATTGAGTACCGGAAGTCTTAACATAGCGATGACTCGTGGAGGTGCTTGTTCAATATCAATCGAGACATTTAACAAGCTATCTTCGGTATAAATATTCCACCGAGATGCGGACAAGTCACTACAAATATAGCTGTCTTCTTCAGTAACAAATTGACCGTGCAGTGTTTTAGAGAATTCTGCAATAGAAAAAGCCATCTCGTAACGCTTCTTATCCAACGATTTTTACCAACATACAAATACCGACATATTTTTAGCCACCAGCAACCGGTGGCCATATCGATAAAATATCACCCGCTTCGAGGATATGCGAGCTACGATCCTCACAGACAAAAACACCATTTACTAAAACGATATGGGCAAGCTCTAATGGAATACGATATTCATCGATAACATCTTGCACAGATGTGCCTTGAGTTACCTTTATTTCACGTTTATGTCGTGATGTACCCGGGGGTAATAAGTGCATAAGCGATGCAAATAATTCCAGGTGCATTTTAATGTGCGTATTTTCCATAGAATAACGTTTAATTTAAAAAAAGGCTCTAAAGTGGGGGGTGACTTTTATGAGTCATAGATTACTCTGCTGTTAAATAATCAAACAAAAGGTAAATAGGCATTTTAAACAACATTATCAAGCTCTTGAGTACAAGATAAATATGCTTCCATTAGACGAGTAGGATCCTTTAATAATCGACTCTTCCAAATACCTAGATGCGTTTTACTTTCAATTAGTCCACGAATAACACCGATATGTTGAGTCACACCCAAAGTACTTGCACCAATTAATACATCTTCCTCATTATCCACGCCAAACCTTAGATTCATGTATTTATAAGCGTCGGCATTATAGATATCAACACTGTCTCCGCCTTCAACACCCATCCATAAACCGAATGAATGAGATATCAAACCAAGTGTATCCAGAACATTCATATTCACCGAACCATTATGCTCGACCAAATGACCTGCCATATTTAATGCAGCAATTCGACCATGATCCGTCGCAGTCGGTTGAATTGCCTGCACCATGTATTCACCAGTTGAGAAGTCTTTACCTTGAGCG
Organism: uncultured Gammaproteobacteria bacterium; assembly: GCA_963807855.1. Lineage (GTDB taxonomy): Bacteria > Pseudomonadota > Gammaproteobacteria > Thiotrichales > Thiotrichaceae > Cocleimonas. The sequence goes on from CAWEEB010000040.1 coordinate 76,219, forward strand.
ACATCACCCGCAGCATAAACATTGGCTACACTCGTCTGCATATTGGTATTGATCACCACGCCATGGTCAATTTCAATACCCGAATCCTTTAGAAATTCGGTATTCGGTTTAACACCAGTGGCGCTGATTACCGTACAAGCCCGGATAGATTCGCCATTATCTAGCTCGACGATCATAGCTCCTTCTTCTTCCTTGATGGAATTTACGCGAGTCGATGTGCGAATATTAACGCCTTTTGCTATACACCATTTTTCAAGAAGCCCACCTGCTTTATCATCGAGCATGCGTGGTACCATTCGATCACCCATCTCGATAACTGTCAGGTTTACACCCATTTTAGCTAATGATTCAAGAATGATACAACCGATAAATCCGGCACCCATTAGCACCACTTCCAAACAACTATGGGAGCGCTCAGCAATTTGCCTTGCATCTTCTATCGTCCAGCAATTGTGTACATTGGGTAGATCCGCTCCCTCAATCGGAGGCAGTAGTGGTTTTGAACCGGCAGCAATAAGTAATTTATCGTAGGAAATTTTAGTGCCGTCATCGGTAGTCAGTTCTTTTAAATCAGTATCAACGTTTGTAACCGCATGACCTAAGTACTGGATATTATGAGCTATCGTAGTAATCGTCAGAGCGAAGATGTGTGCCTTGCTCATCGATATCTTTCATCAAAAAATAAGGAATCGCCATTCTCGAATAAGGAGGTATAGGCTCATTTCCAATTAAAATAATGGTTGAATCAGGGTCTTCTTTACGTAATGTCTCTGCTGCTACAACACCACAGGGACCTGCGCCAATAATCACATGTCGCATAGATACTCCTAATAAATTAAGGTTGCTTGTTCAAGTTTAATGTAAACATCTAATCAAGCACTTAGTATTTGGGATGTTAGCTAGAAAGAGCCTGGAAAATTCCAGGCTCTTTTGTTACAGCCTTCAAAGGCAGTGATTTACTAGCTAATCAATTATGGAACACTCTTTATGACAAGCTTAAGCGTTCAAGGGTCTCCGGAGTTGGTATTCCTTCAGGTGTCCAGCCACGAACCTCGTAATAAATTGGAAGCATTTCACCCAATCTATTAACTTGTCCTTCAGTTGGACCAGATTTGATCGCTTCTTTAAGTAGACGCTTAGGCAAGGTATCATCGTCACTGGTGAAACCAGCCGCATTGTTATACTGGCGTTCCATATTCCAGATGCGCTCACCGGCTTCTAGACACTTATCGACACTCCAATCACCTTCACAGGCAGCATCTATCTGCGGTGCGATATTTTCCATACCCCAAGCGAAAGTTGTAAAAATACAAAGACCAGCAGAGTCAACTAGTGCAGTTGCATCCTGGAATGCTTTAACCAACTCAGGCTTTCCATCTGACTCAGTTTGCTCAGTTTTAACTGGAATTCCTAAAATCTCAGAGGCAATGGTGTAGCCACGTAAATGACATGCTCCACGATTTGAAGTGGCATACGCAAGACCAATGCCTTGAATACCACGTGGGTCATATGCTGGGAATTCTTGTCCTTTAACCGACATTGATAATTCAGGCGCACCATATTTTTCACAAAGTCGTTTAGAACCAAGACCAAGTAGTTGACCAAATTCAGTGCCAGAAGCAACTGCTTCAACCGAAGCTACTAAGGCTTCTGCAGAGCCAAAGCGTAGCTCAACCCCATCGGTATCAGCCGTTGTCATTTTACCATCTTCGAACAATTCCATGGCAGCAGCTACTGTACAACCAAAGCTTATAGGATCCATACCATCTTCATTACAGACAAAGTTCACATAAGTTAACGCATCTAAGTCATCAACGCCTGTATCCGCACCTAATGACCAGGCAGCTTCATATTCCAAACCACCTGATGCACCATGATACTGAGGCTTATCTTTTACAGAAAAATGAGTTTTATCTACTGTAGAAATTCTTCCACACGCGATAGTGCAACCAAAACAGGCCCCATTGGTTGTGAGATTTGGTTTTCCGTCACTTGCTCTTGGCTCATGCATTGCTTCACCAGAGATGTTTTCAGCGCCTTCAAAACCAACATCACGCATATTTCTTGCTGGTAACGCACCAACTCCATTGATTACATTCATCAATACCTGTGTTCCATACGCTGGAAGACCTTGGCCAGTAACCGCATTATCTGCGAGCACTTGCTTACCATCACTTACTGCTTCAAAGAAAGCTTTAGGATTTTCAATTCCCTTGACACCTTTGGTACCTCTAACAGCTACAGCTTTCAAGTTTTTAGATGCCATAACCGTGCCAACGCCTGAACGTCCAGCAGCACGATGTAAATCATTTATAACTGCTGCATACAAACAGCCCGCTTCCGCAGGACGCCCAACAACAGCTATTTTTAAACTAGGATCCTGGTGCTTTGCATGAATCATCTCATCAGCTTCCCAGGCAGACTTACCCCATAGATCATCGGCAGGTCTTAGCTCGGCCAAATCATTCTCTATGTACAAATATACCGGACTAGCCGCTTTACCTTCAAAAATAATCATATCCCAACCGGCATTCTTGAATTCATTACCAATGAATCCTCCCGAATTTGAACATGCTATTGCCCCTGTTAATGGGCTTTTGGTTATAACTGAATATCGTCCACCTGTTGAAGCCATGGTGCCAGTTAATGGACCAGTAGCCATTATGAAAATATTTTCTGGGCTCAATGGATCAACATTAGGATCTGTTTCTTCCACCAGATATTTTGTTGCTAGACCACGTTGGCCTAAATATTTAGTTGCCCACTCCATATTAAGTGGTTCGGGGGTACACGTCCCTTCAGTGAGGTTGACGCGTAATACTTTTCTTGTCCAAGACATATCTATTAACCTCTATGCTGATGTGTTTGCGCTAGGAAGACTTTTTTCTGCAAAGGCCTTCATTCGATCATATCCAGTCGCGTTCGCGTCGATATATGTGATTGCCTCTGTCGGGCAAGCTTTCGCACATTCCGGATCACCACCACAAAGATCACATTTGGCAACCTTACCTGTTTCCTGTACATAATTAATGGTGCCAAAAGGGCAAGAAATCGTACAGACTTTACATCCAACACATTTATCATCTATGACAATTTTAGCACCTGAGGTCATATCCATAGTAATTGCATCAACAGGACAGGCTCTTAAACACCATGCCTCATCACATTGAGTGCAGGTATAAGGGGCGAAACGCCCTTCTTCATGGAAGGTAAATACTTTAATGACAGATCGCGAAGGATTAAAGACACCTAGTTTTTCATAAGAACATGCCATTTCGCACTGTAAGCACCCGGTACATTTAGCCGGATCAAGATGTAACGACTTTTGCATTAATATCTCCTTTAAGCTGTTTATTTACACTTTATTTTGATTAGTATTAACCACTGGGATTAAACCCTTTGAATATAACTATAGTTAAAAATTTAAACTTTTCCTGAAATTCCTGGAAAGAATTCTAGGAATTATTCAATATATCGTTTTGAAATTTGCTTAAATCATCCCAGGCGCCTTTCGCGGCGAGTTCAGCCTGTGCGGGCCAGCTTTCAGGCTCATGCATTTTGTAACGAGATCCTGCAGCCTGGAGTACTTTTTTAAGAGCATCACGATTCGAATTCTGAATATCTTCGTATCGTGTAAAACCTGCCGTATTTAGTACTTCTTCGATTTTGGGACCAATACCTTCAATCTTTTTTAAATTATCAAAACCGTTCGAATCAGCTGAACTAGCGATATTTTCTTTTAATGAAGGATTTGATGAGCTTGCCAGACTTGCAGCAGTTGCGGCTGAAGTTACAACAGCACTTGTGGATGATTTTGAATCTAAGACTTGTGCAGACGAAGATGATAATGATTCATTTGGATTTGATGATTGAGTATCCGCAAAACTTGATACATCTGTATTCAAACTAGTACTACTTGGACCACCTGTATCTATAGTCCCATCACTCTTTAACTCTTGATACCACAAATCATGATGTTCTTTAGCCCAGTTTTCATCACAGTAACCTGTTCGCATTGCTTCATATGCACCTTCCATGGCAAAGGTACCCATATAAATATGACCAAAGGAAGCAGCTAATAAACCAATTGCAGCGATAGCATGTATTACCTGAGATAACTTAATGTCGTCTTGTGAAACACCAAAAAATGGAAAACCCATTAGCAATCCGCTGATAACAACTACTGCACCGACAACCATCGCGATCCAATACCAGGCCTTCTCACCACCGTTATAGCGCCCTGCACTTGCATGACCTCCAAACAAACCACCACCTTTGGCAAACCATTTGAGATCTGTCCAGTTTCCAAAATTACCTTTTATGAAAGTAAATAACATAATAACCAGCATTACAGAAAAAACTGGTCCTAAATAGTTATGCACCGTTCTCCCTAAAACAGCGAGTGTAGCAAAAGTTTCTTTACCGATTAATGGAAGCAAACCAAATCTCCCAAGAGTAAGAATTACTCCTGTAAGCCCTAAAACTATAAACAAAATCGCAACCGACCAATGTACAAATCGTTGAAAACCGGTAAAACGATGAAGTTTCTTTCCAGAACGACCTTCTTTAATTTTTATTTTTCCACGAATCAAACGAAACAGTGCAATTACTAGTAACACTCCACCCAAAGCGTATGCACTATAAGGGATTAACTTAGAGCGACGAAAATCTCGCCATTCCTGACCACTTACATCAATCAAAGTGTCTGAGGTAGGTCCCTTTACTTGTGATACTCCAGAGATGTCGGCATTTCTTTGTCTAACAGCCCGCCACAAATCAGTAGCCGGATTTTTAACACCGATTTTTTGGTCAATACTAGCGTTGTTATTTCCTACAGTACTTGCTGTTTCATCTGCTAGTACTGTAGAAGGCACTGTTAGATTTAGTAACAGCAACACTAAAGTGAAAAGCAATGCCCTAGAGGCCATTTCCATAATAATCTCCTAAGGGTAACTCTGATATATTTGTATAAAATATACCCCCCTCCTCCAAGCGGAAGGGGGTGCACAAATATCCTGACTAGGAGCTAAAGATTACTCTGTTACTTTACCGGAAAAGTCTGGGTCAAAACCTTTCTGCTGAATACTGCCGCTTGACGCCAGTGTAGACATACTTCTACTAATAACACGCTTACGGTAAATATCTGAAACCATGTTAGCGTCTCCAGCCAACAGTGCTTTGGTCGAGCACATCTCAGCACATAGTGGTAATTTACCTTCAGCAAGTCTATTAGAACCGTACTTCTTATGTTCATCAACACTTCCAGATTCTTCAGGACCACCAGCACAGAATGTACATTTATCCATTTTCCCGCGTGATGCGAATGCGCCAGATGTCGGAAATTGTGGAGCACCAAATGGACAAGCATATGAACAGTAACCACAACCAATACAGATATCTTTATCATGTAGCACAATGCCGTTATCTGTCGTATAGAAACAATCTACGGGACAAACTGCAGCACAAGGAGCATCAGTACAATGCATACAAGCAACTGACAAGGAGCGCTCACCAGGCTGACCATCTTTAATGGTTACAACACGACGACGATTAATACCCCAAGGGACTTCGTTTTCATTCTTACATGCGGTAACACAAGCGTTACATTCGATACAACGTTCTGAATCGCAATAAAATTTTACATTAGCAGCCATTATATGTTACCTCCTAAGCTTTAGTTATTTTACACAGGCTACACTTACTTTCCTGCATCTGTGTTACAGAGTCATAACCATAGGTCATGGCGGTATTTAAGGCTTCACCTAAAACAACAGGATCTGCTCCTTTTGGGTATTTTTCTCGTAAATCCTCACCCTGGAAATGCCCACCAAAATGATATGGTGCAGAAGCAACTCCAGAAGCGACACGACGTGTAACCATCGCTTTAACTTTTATCTTTGCTCCTTCTGGAGTCTCAATCCAGACCATATTTCCATCTCTGACACCAATATTATTAGCATCCCTTGGATTGATCTCTACAAACATATCTTGCTGTAGTTCAGCTAACCAAGGATTAGATCGAGTCTCATCACCACCGCCTTCATATTCAACCAAACGGAAGGATGAAAGTATGATAGGGAAGTCTTTCGAGTAATCTTTAGCCTGTATCGAGCCATAACGTGTTGGCAACCTCCAGAAAGACTTACGATCTTCATAAGTTGGGTATTTTGACACCAAATCTCTACGACTTGTGTACAATGGTTCACGATGAATTGGAATTGGATCAGGGAACGTCCAAACATTTACACGTGCCTTTGCATTTCCAAATGGCGCACAACCGTGTTTAATAGCAACTCTTTGAATACCACCAGACAGATCGGTCTTCCAGTTTTTACCTTCTGCTGCAACTTTCTCAGTGTCAGTAAGATCATCCCACCAGCCTAGTTTCTTCAGCATATCAGCTTTAAATTCAGGATAACCATCTTTGATTTCTGAACCTACCGAATAGAAACCTTCTGCCAATAAGTTTGTACCATTACGCTCAACACCAAATCTTGCTCGGAATGTTAAGCCTCCATCAGCGACTGATTTACTTCCATCATATAGATTAGGTGTACCTGGATGCTTCATCTCTGGTGTACCCCAACATGGCCAAGGTAATCCGTAAAACTCACCATCACAAGCGCCGCCTTCAGCTTTCAGACTAGTGAAATCAAAGTCACCCCAGTTTTCTTGCTGTTTCTTCAAACGCTCTGGGCTTTGACCGGTGTAACCAATCGTCCACATTCCACGATTAATTTCACGAAGTACATCTTCGATCACTGGCTCATCATTCTCAACTTTGATGTTCTTAAACATCTGTTCAGCAATACCCACTTTTTTCGCTAATTTATACATAATTACGTGATCAGGAAGTGATTCAAATAAAGGTTCCATCACTTTCGAGCGCCACTGGAATGAACGATTAGATGCTGTTACCGAACCGTATGTTTCCATCTGCGTTGCTGCTGGTAACAGGTAAACGCCATCTTTACGATCATGCATAACTGCTGAAACTGTTGGATACGGGTCTACTACAACCATCATTTCCAGCTTTTCCATCGCTTTCTTTTGCTCAGTACCACGAGTTTGACTGTTTGGAGCGTGTCCCCAGAAGAACATGGCTTTCAAATTGTCTTTTTGAGCAATATTATCTTTTTCTTCCAGAACACCATCTATCCAACGTGACACTGGGATACCTTTGGTATTCATTACATGCAGGTCTTTATCACCCTTCTTCTCATAGCTTCCGTCATCGAATTGGCCTTTTATCCAATCGTAATCAAGATCCCAAACTCTAGACCAATGTTTCCATGAACCAGCCGCTAAACCGTAATAACCCGGAAGAGTATTAGCAAGTACGCCTAAGTCCGTAGCACCCTGAACATTGTCATGGCCACGGAAGATGTTTGCACCACCACCCGACACACCCATGTTTCCAAGAGCTAACTGGAATGTACAATATGCACGTGTATTGTTATTACCAACTGTATGTTGAGTTCCACCCATACACCAAATAAAGGTTCCAGGGCGATTATCAGCCATTGCTTTTGCTGCGGCTTTCACTCGATGCTCTTTAACACCGGTAACACGCTCAACTTCTGCCGGATCCCATTTAGCCACTTCTTGCATGACTTCTTCCATTCCGTAAACGCGCTGACGGATAAAGCCTTTATCTTCCCAACCATTCTTAAAGATGTGGTAAAGCATACCCCAAATAATTGGGACGTCAGTACCAGGACGAATTTGCAAGAAATGATCTGCATGAGCTGCAGTACGTGTAAAGCGTGGATCAATTACTACAATCGGTGCATTATTTTCTTCTTTTGCCTTCAAAATATGCAGCATTGATACTGGATGTGCTTCTGACGGGTTAGAACCTATCATTAATATAGCTTTGGAGTTATGAATATCATTATAGGAGTTGGTCATTGCCCCATAACCCCATGTATTAGCAACACCCGCTACTGTAGTTGAGTGACAAATACGCGCCTGATGGTCTACGTTGTTTGTGCCCCACATACCAGCCATTTTTCTAAACAAATAAGCTTGTTCATTATTATGCTTTGCTGAACCCAACCAATAAACCGAATCTGGTCCAGACTCCTTGCGGATACTCAGCATTTTATCGCCAATTTCATTAATTGCCTGATCCCATGAAATTTTCTTCCATTTACCATCAACTAGTTTGGTAGGGTATTTAAGACGACGCTCGCCGTGTCCATGTTCACGAATGGCTGCACCTTTCGCGCAGTGAGCTCCTTTATTAAAAGGATGATCTAATGCAGGCTCTTGCCCGGTCCAAACACCATTTTGTACTTCAGCGATAACACCACAACCTACTGAACAGTGAGTACAAACCGTTTTAACACGCTTGATATCTCCACTTATGTTACCTGCAGCTTCGGCTTTTTTCATCATTCCAGGAGAAAGTGCAGTACCTAGTGCTGCACCACCAGCCATCAAACCAGAAGTGCGTAAAAATTGGCGACGAGAAATTGCATTACCTGCGGCTTTCTTTGATGCGCCAGACTTATCAATTAAAGAACTATCGATTACCGTATCGGCAACGTAATCAGACTTTTTTGTGAGTTTCATTCCACTATCTCCTTATAGCGCGGCTGATTTATAGTAATCAGCAATATGTTGCGTGAGTCGATAGCCTTCTTCCTTCTTTTTATTATCGGCTTCCGGGATTTCCTGTGCAGCCAGAGCCGCATTTGGCATTGCCACAGCAGTTATTGCTCCAGCCCCCAAAACGATTCCACTACTAATAAATTGGCGACGACTGATTTTTGCTTCTGCATATTTTTTCATCTTCTTACCCCTCCAGGGCCAACCAGTGAATTAAACTTGTAAACTAAACCTGTAAATAAAGCTTTTCAAAATTGATAAAGGCTGTTCCAAACCGTCCTACTGCACGATAAAAAACAGCTGAGTCTGCTTCTGACAAATCCTTAAAGAAACGACCCATCCAAGGTTCGATGTGCTTTTCGAAAAAGATTAACTGTGTTTCATTTTTTCCAATCTGTTGGTCAGATATTTCATTTGATGCCGCACTATCCGATGCACTTTCGGTAATTAGCAATGCCATCATCTCGCATAATGCAGCCACGTGATCTTCGGGCTCTACAACACTTTCATCACGCTCGTACCCCAACGCTTTCAGATCATCTCTTAAAATACTTAGAGGTTGCTCCATCAAAAAACCTGTTAAGTACCAAGAACCATAAGGAACCAATTCACCACGCCCCAAACCAACAAACAGCACATGATATTCATCATCCACATCCATAATCCGGGACGATTGCGCTGTTAAACCTAGTGTCGACATAGAGAGCAATAACTCATCTTCACCAACATCAACTTTAGCGAATTCAGCCACATGATCTAAAACTTGCTGCTCAGGAACTCCTCTGAGAAGAGCAGCCAAAACACTGTAAGCAGAAGCTCGATACTGCTGTTCTTCTTTTTGGCTTGAGCTGTCTTGTTGGCTAACGCTGTCTAGTTGACTCATATCATCACTCTGCACTTTTATAGAAACTGCCTGCTGTAAATTTTCATTAAGTTGTGACGATTGGGTTTGTTGTAACATCTTTCCTTCAGACATAAATTCCTTATATTTAATTAGTAATGCAATGAACGTGCCACTTGTCGGGAGAAATAAATAACAATAATGGAGTGATTTACCCAAGCAAATCTTAGAATCATGTCGAAACTACTCAACTAATGACCCCAAGTACAAAATATACCACTCCATATTGACTCATACATCAACTCGCTTTACCCGCAGAAGTAGCTTCAGGCACTTCTACCAACTTTCCTGATTTACAATCATAAATGTAACCATAAACAGGTATGTTTGAAGGCACCATCGAGCTATTCTTTATCCTTTTGACATCCTCAATAAGACTCTGCTCTTGGTTAGTAAAAGTTAACCACTGGATATACTTACCATCGGAGGTTCCTGGGCCTGCTCCATTATCATGCCAACCACTCGCATCAACACTGGCTGTCTCAAGACTACTCTCAAGTAAATCTCCCATAATTTCATTGTTAAACATACCCATTCCACAATCGGTATGCTGAATTACAAACCATTCTTTGGTTCCCAAAAGCTTGTAAGAAATAACCAATGATCGAATCGCATCATCACTGGCTCTACCTCCCGCATTTCTTATAATATGCGCGTCACCTTCTGCAAGACCTGCATACTTGGCAGGATCAAGTCGAGCATCCATACAAGTTAGAATTGCAAAACTTCTAGCAGGCGGGATCGTTAACTCACTCTTATCACCAAAGTCGGCAGCATAACCAGCATTGGCACTCATTACCTCCTCAACTATCTTACTCATGACTTTCTCCATCGCGCCCTGTTTCAAATGAAGTGCAATATGAGCAAGCCAACTTTTGGCGCAATGAAACTTGCTATTGCGTTTTAGTAATCAGTATCTGGATCCTCCATCATATCGACGACTCTACAATCATCACACATCTTCAAACGGCTTCTGGATCGCTCATCTGCGAACATCGAATGCCCTGCCAATTTGGTGATAATCATTGCAATGCCTGATGTGGTAGCAAAGGGTTTGCCACACTTGGTACAACAAAATGGCTCATCCTGATGCAATACACGTGCTTTTTTACGAAGCTCACGATCAAATAATAATCTTGGCGTGATTGACATTGCCTCTTCAGGACATGTGTTTACACAGACATTACATTGCAAACATTTCTCCTCAATCAAACTTACTTGAGGCATTTCTCTTCCATCTTGCAAGGCATTTCCCGGACAGGCACTTACACAAGACATACATAAAGTACATTTACTCTGGTCTATCGTAACGTCACCAAAAATGGATCCTTCTGGTAATAATGTAGACGACTCAACTTTTTCTGACTGAGCAACAAGGTGATCCAATGCCATGTAAAAAGCCTGACGCTTTTCTCCCAGTGGCGCATGTGTAGCGGATTGTATTTTTGGCAAATTTTCACTACTGATTAATTCGTTTTGATCATTAATTACTGATATACAATTTTTGGGGAATGACATAGCCAACAATATATCTTGCGCCATTCTCAAATGAAGGTTCAATGCACTAGCTGAGGTTTCCGGCATACCATCCAAATCGAATAAGCGGACAGATCTAGCTCCCCAGGCCAAAGCAGAAAGCCATATTTCTGGACCCACACTTGCAGCTTCTTCCACGGTGACTACCAATGCAGCTGGAAGCATTTGCTCTACTCTTTGTTGCTCTTCTTCTTTAACAAAAACAAGATCAGGACGATCTTCTGCTTGTTGCAGGTAAGTTAAAACCAAAGTGCGGATATGCGTCAATAAATCACGAGGCTTGGGAAAAGCATAGGTTAAAGCACTCGATGGGCAGACAGTAGTACAAATCCCCCCACCCTGACAGCGGAAAGGATCTACTTTTATCTTTTCAACTAAAGAGGTAATCGCTTCTGCAGGACAAGCATCAATGCAGCGAGTACATCCTGCTTTTCCTGATCGTCCATGAGCGCACAAGCTCTCGTTATAATCAAAATATCGTGGTTTTTCGAAAGTACCCACTAATTCTCGAAGCTCAGCTTTAGCATTATCCAGATCAGCCAAATCACTTCTACCAATAATATAGCCGGGTGGTTTTAACCCCATGGTTAAAATTGGAGAAGGAGTTAAATCTAAAATCAGATCGGCTTTTATCGTTTGACTACTAACAGTAACGAGAAATTGCCCCAACGCTCCAGCGATCACAATCTCATTATTGGGGGATAAGCCTTGATACTCGACAACCTCACTGGTTAAAGGCTCGGGAAAATCGCCTATTTTACCTAGAACTTCTGAATTAGCGATAATCACAACATGACCACGTGATTGGTATTCCACCAAAGACGTAGGCTGTGGTTTTAGTTTTTCAACAGCTGCGTACGCTGCCTCTTTAGCTTGTAATTTACTTTCTGAGACAAATAGATCCGTCATGCAACTTCCTCGTTATTACTGTTATCACTTGTATTTTCTTTATTTTTTTCGATATCTGCATCATGCCCTAGGTCTGATACTTCAGTTTCGACTTCAGTTTCAACCTCATCCTCAAACTCATCGAACTCTTCAAATGTATCAATTTCATCAGCGTCGGCAAGAAGTCTTTCTTCCTCTGCCTTTTGCTCCTCTTCCTCTTTTTTAGCTAGCGCTCTTTTGGCTTCAACTTCAATCATGTGATGCATGTCAGAGGTAATCGTATTCGGATCAAGCTTCTCAAAGAAAGTGTAATCGCCATCGTATTCATCCAGACCATCACGAATATTGTATGACTTCCCATGAAACAGCTTATTCAAAGCCATCATTCGCAAGCTTTCACTAACATTTGCAGACATAAACCCAGAGTAATCGGACTCCTCATCGAGAGTTTCGACATCTGGCATATCTTCATCGGTCAATTTATTCAGCTCTGCCAGCTTTTCCTCTGCTGTTAACTCTTCAGGAAGGTCAGGGTCAAGCTCTTCCTTATCTTTTAAGTCGACAACTTTCTCAGACTCTTTCGCCCTTATCTCTTCTTCAGCGACCAGACGTTTTCGACGCGACCAGCGTGAAGCAAAACTTTCATTATCACCTACCATGCCATTCCTACCATGTGAGTTTTGGAGATTACATTACTTAACGTTGGTATTATCAGCATCGCCTTCTCCTTTTTTCCAATTTTTTCTTTTACGTTTGATACGTTTTTCGGCCTCATAGTTTTCAAGAACATAAGCTTCCACCCATTGATACAACTCTGATGGAATGGGTACAGCATAAACCGTATCATCTCCCTCGAGATATGCATGCGCCTCATCAAAGCTCAGTGTTACTAATACTGGAATAGGCACATCTGAAGGCTCACCTTCTTCATCCTCTTCACGAGCCACAATGAAACAGCCAGGCTCAGGAGACATCAGATTATGATAATAGCTTTCACATTCGTCCAGAAAAAGTCGGATAGTTAAACCACTATAAATAAGCTGCTTTACACCACCCTGCTCCACCAGCTTAGCTTCCTCAACAACACCGGCATCAGTGTCTTTATTGGATAGAGCAACTAAGCCTACTGCGTCCCATACTTCATCCACCCATTTATTTTCGGTAGGCCGACTCTCCATAATTACCGATATCTTGAAACTATCAGGTAATTTGACAGAAGTGGTTGTGGGAATTCGTGCGGTACTGTTACTTACTCTCAGATCCGTTATCAGACCCATTACTCGATGTATTCATATTGATAATTGTAGTTTAATTTTTCGCGTTCGTTTTAGTTCGCACACTTTTATTCGTTGGCACATTTATTCGTCGGCACATTTGCCTGTTTTTGCAAGTTACATGCCATTCGACTGTATTTAACTTAGATAAAAGTCACCCCCCTACTTTCAGGCACTTTTTTATACCGAGTAGTTTTGCTTGATAACAAATCAATAAAACAACAACGGTATAATTTGTACCAACAGAGCAAACACTCAAAGACATTAAACACCAAACTCATTAAAAGAATATGACATAAGTCTTATTCCACTTACTTCTCATGGAAATGGTATGAAAATTGCTACATGTGATAATACAACTCCTATAGACTATAGTTAGTTTACAATTATCGAATAATTGCTCAGAATCTGCATTACATATAGCGCAACAGATAGAGCAACAGAAACCACAGGCCCCAATGACTGATCAATCTGAAGAAAAACAAACCCCGATAAACAAACAGCCTCAATTGGTTGATCGATTTGGTCGAGAGGTAACTTATGTTCGCCTTTCTGTAACTGATCGTTGTGACCTTCGTTGTGTTTATTGCATGTCTGAAGACATGACATTTGTGCCGCGCGAACAATTACTCACACTCGAAGAAATGAGTCGTATTGGTAAAGCGTTTGTCGATTTGGGAGTGAATAAAATTCGCATTTCAGGCGGTGAGCCGCTAACACGGCGTAATATCTTGAGCGTATTTGAATCACTTGGTGAGCTTGATGATCTCAAAGATCTTACTCTCACAACCAACGCCACTTTATTAGAAAAATATGCCCAACCTTTAAAAGATGCAGGCGTTACTCGAATCAATGTCAGCCTAGATACCTTAGATCAGGATCGTTTTAAAAAGATAACGCGCATTGGCAAACTTGATAAAACCTTGGCGGGTATAGATGCCGCATTAAAAGTAGGCTTCCAAAAAGTTAAGCTGAATAGCGTAATCATGAAAGGCTATAACGATGACGAAATAATTTCTTTAGTAGAATATGTTCGCGATCGCGGTATGGACATTAGTTTTATCGAAGAAATGCCATTGGGCGAAATCGGCGATCACGATCGCGCTGAGACTTATTTTTCAAGCGATAAGATTCTCGAGAAGTTACAAGAAAAATATTCTCTATCAGCAACCACAGAAACTACGGGCGGCCCTGCTAAATATTTCCGTTTCGATGACGTAGAAAGTGACGGCAGTAAAAACGAAAGCCGCATTGGCTTTATCTCTCCACACAGCCACAACTTCTGTGAAGATTGTAATCGTGTACGTGTCACAGCAGAAGGCATGCTGTTACTTTGCCTTGGTCAGGAACACTCAATGGATTTACGTAAGGTAGTTAGAGCCAACCCTGATAACGACGAAGCTTTGCGATCAGCGATTATTGAATCCATGCAGTTAAAACCCAAAGGGCATGATTTCAATCTCAATGGACAACCCATCATTATGCGCCACATGAGTGCTACTGGAGGATAATAATTTGTCCTCCATGTCTCCAAAAACGCCCTCAAGTACATCGGCAAACTCAAAAAAACCAGAATTAACAGATGCCGGACTCGGAGCGGCATTCGCCGTAAACGGTATTAATGAATATGGTGAAACTATCGATGGCCACATCGCCGCCGAACGCGCTCTCACTATTTACCTCAATAAACGCGAAATAGTCACTTTAATGACTTTGGGAACGCAGCCAGAGTTATTGGTACTCGGCTGGTTACGCAACCAACGATTAGTAAAAAGCGCGGAAGAAATACAAGCCATTCAGGTAGACTGGGAAACAGAGTCTGTAGCTGTCACAACGCATCAAGCTCTTGAAGGCATCGATGAAAAACTCAGCAAGAAAACAGTCACTACTGGTTGCGGCCAAGGAACGGTATATGGCGATATGATGGATGGCTTAAGCCAGATTAAATTACCCAAAGTCTCGCTACTTCAATCAAAAATTTACGAGCTTCTAAACACACTTAACAAGCACAATGAGATTTATAAAAAAGCGGGTGCTGTTCACGGTTGTGCACTGTGTCGCGATACGGAAAACCAGCGTTTTGTAGAAGATGTTGGGCGCCATAATGCAGTAGATGCAATTGCTGGGTTTATGTGGCTACACGATATTTCAGGCGATGATAAGATTTTCTATACTACCGGCCGACTGACTTCTGAAATGGTTATTAAAGTCGCGCAAATGGGTATTCCCGTTCTCTTATCTCGTTCTGGCGCGACACAGATGGGCTATGAAATTGCCAAACAACTCGGCGTGGTGTTGATTTCTCGCGCGAAAGGGAAGCATTTCCTGGTTTATAACGGCGCTGAAAATATCGAGTTTGACGCGATCCCCACAAAAATACCAAAAGCTACAAGAAGAGCTTCATGAGCAAACCTGACTCACTCGATATCAACACCCCATTCCTTAGCGTTAAACAAGTTGCAGAGTACCTGCAATTAAACGAGAAGAAGGTTTATTCGCTTGCTAATGAAGGTCACATTCCAGCTACTAAGGTAACGGGAAAATGGATGTTTCCCAGAGAGCTTATCGATCGTTGGATGCTTGACTCATCGCACAGTGGACTATTAAAAGACGACTTATAATCGCAGGCAGCGATGACCCATTACTGTATCGCGTGGTTAATAACTACGCCGCTCAAATGGGTTCGCACGCTCTAGTTAGCTATTCACCGACTGGAACAGGCATCGGCTTAAAACTTTTACAATCTCAACGTATTGATGTTTGTGGTATGCATTGGGGCCCAACTGCAGAAAGCAGAATGCGCCATCCTGCACTGCTACAACAGCACGCTCAATACAAAAACTGGGTATTGATTAGAGCCTTTCAACGTGAACAAGGTCTAATAGTCAGCCCTAAACTTTTACAGTTATCCGAAAGCCCCGATGCTTTTTTTGACACACAATATCGCTGGGCGATGCGCCAGAAAGGTTCAGGTGCACAACGCTTCTTACTTGAAATCCTCAGCCATTATCACAAAACCACGGATCTTCTGAATTGCGAAATAGAAGCAAATTCAGAACGCGAAGCCGCAGCAGCAATAGCAATGGATCTGGCAGATATTGCACCAGGCGCACGCTCAGTTGCGACAGAATTTGGTTTAGGGTTTATCAGTTTAGGCTGGGAATCTTTTGATTTAGCGCTACCGAGAAATATCTGGTTCAGGCATTTGTTTCAAGAGTTCATTAATGAACTGAAATCATTACCTAGCCAGCAAATGGCCGAGGCACTAACAGGATACGATTTAACTTCCTGCGGCGAATTGGTTTGGGGAGATGATTAAACAATTAGGGAGATGACTTTATAGATCATATAGGTCACCCCCCTACTTTGAGGCACTTTTTTAGTATTCTTAAGTGCCTGTATTGCCAATCACTGTTTTTGCTTGCAGATCCGCATGGTAAGAAGAACGCACCAATGGACCACTTGCAACATGCTTGAACCCTAGGTCTTCCGCATAGATTCTTATTTCTTCAAACTCATCCGGCGAATAATAACGCTCTACCGGTAGATGAGAATCAGAAGGCGCGAGATATTGACCCACCGTCAACATTCGGCAGCCGTGATCATACAAATCCTTCGCCGTTTCTTTTATCTCATCCATAGTTTCACCCAAGCCCACCATTAATCCGGATTTAGTCGGGATGTTTTGATGACGTTCTCCGAATTTTTTGAGTAAATCCAGAGACCACTGATAATCTGCACCAGGTCGAGCTTGCTTATACAGTCTCGGTACGGTTTCAATATTGTGATTGAAGACATCAGGCGGCTCTACGGACATTTCTGCAATCGCAATATCCATTCGCCCCCTAAAATCAGGCGTAAGAACTTCAACACTAATACCCGGCTGGGCTTCACGCGCTGCGCGAACACAATCGGCAAAATGTTTAGCACCACCATCTCTTAAATCATCGCGATCTACAGAAGTGATTACCACATACTTTAGACCCATCTGCTGAATCGCTTCCGCTAAGTGACGCGGCTCATCTTCATCAACCGGCAACGGACGACCATGCCCTACTTCGCAAAATGGACAACGGCGCGTACACACCTGACCCAGAATCATAAAGGTTGCCGTACCATTGCCAAAACATTCAGGCAGATTTGGACAAGAGGCTTCTTCACAAACCGTATACAGCTTTTTATTGCGTAACATTCCACGCACATGCGCCGCTTGAGATGCTGATGGCAATTTAATTTTCAACCAAGCAGGTTTCTTCAACGGCTCATCTTTGGGAACTACTTTAATCGGAATGCGGGCAACTTTATCTGCCCGCCTTAATGGAACTCCAGGTTCTGGTTTTGTATATGCCATAGTTTTACTTCTTCTTTTTTGGCGCGTAAAGGTCTGTAATCGTCCCTTCAAACATTTCCGCTGCCATTGCTACAGTCTCAGACAAGGTAGGATGTGGATGCACAGTCAAACCGATATCCGCAGCATTTGAACCCATTTCTATCGCATGCGCTACTTCTGCGATTAGTTCACCTGCATTAATCCCAACAATTCCAGCACCTATAACTCGCTCATTTTTTTCATCAAAAATGAGTTTAGTCATGCCTTCTTCACGACCCATTGATAATGCACGACCACTGGCCGCCCATGGGAAAACACCTTTACCGTATTTGAGACCTTGGGCTTTAGCTTCCTCTTCGGTAACACCTACCCACGCAATTTCAGGATCAGTGTATGCAACTGATGGAATAACTCGAGCATCGAAATGGCTCGGTAAACCTGATGCCGCTTCAGCAGCGGTCTTGCCTTCATGAACTGCTTTATGCGCGAGCATAGGCTGACCAATAATATCTCCAATCGCAAATATATGCGGCTGAGTGGTTCGCATCTGACTATCCACGACTTGAACAAAACCACTTTTATCTACTGCAACACCCGCATTCTCTGCACCAATTAATTTTCCATTTGGTGTACGACCCACAGCTACTAAAACACGATCATAAACTTGAGGTTTTTCGGGCGCTTGCTTGCCTTCAAAAGTCACTTTCATACCTGACTTAGTTGCTTCAACAGCAGTCACTCTGGTTTCCATCAAAATAGCTTCATATTTCTTTTTGATGCGATTGGTATAGGGCTTAACAATATCCTTATCAGCACCTGCAACCAGATTAGGCAGCATTTCAACCACGGTGATTTTTGAGCCTAATGCCGAATAAGCGAGATTATAACTTGGAGG
>CAWEEB010000041.1:0-9200 GCA_963807855.1 uncultured Gammaproteobacteria bacterium
AGAACGTGTGTTTTTTGCAAATTGTAGATATGATTCCTGTTTTATTTTTTCGTAAAACTCGAGTCAGGTAATTATGTCCGAAACTTTTATTTCACCTTATATTAATATGGCCACCTTACAATGGATTGGGATTGTTTTTTGTATTTCTCAATCAGCCATGTTCTCTGGACTGAACCTCGCCTTCTTTTCCTTAAGCCGGCTGCAGCTCGAAGTGGAAGTCACTCATGGCAATAGCTCCGCAGAGAAGATTCTCAGGATGCGCCGGGATTCCAATTTTCTGCTGACTACCATCCTCTGGGGAAATGTAGGCATTAATGTATTACTGACCTTGCTTTCCAATTCGCTACTGGCCGGAATGAGTGCTTTTCTATTCTCTACCATCGTGATAACGCTGGTTGGCGAAATAGTTCCACAGGCTTACTTTTCCCGTCATGCCCTGAAAATGGCATCATTGTTGTCACCTGTATTACGTTTTTACCAATTGTTACTGTATCCGGTTGCCAAAACATCTGCTATTTTGCTGGATTTATGGTTGGGGCGGGAAGGCATTGATTACCTTCGGGAAAAAGACTTGCGCTCGTATATCACCAAACATATCGAAGCTGAAGAAGCCGAAGTCGATCATATAGAAGGTATAGGAGCATTAAATTTTCTGGCTATTGATGATATGAGCGTTTCTCAGGAAGGCGAGATCATAATCCTAAATCGATCATTAAACTTCCGATTTCACTTGATTTACCGATCATGCCAGAATTTGAACGGATAGCGGAAGATCCTTTCCTGCAAAAGCTGAATGAGTCCGGACATAATTGGGTAATTTTAACCGATATGGAGGACGAGCCACGCCTGATTCTGGATGCCGATGGTTTTTTACGTGCTGCCTTGTTTGATAAAAACCATGATTTAGACCCTTATCAATTCTGTCACCGGCCACTGATTGTCCGCGACAGCTCAACACCCGTCGGCGATATCATTCCCTATCTTAAAGCAGCAACCTTAGAAGATGAGCACCATGATGGAGAAATCGAACGTGATGTTGTGCTAGTCTGGAATGAAAACGAAAAACGGATTATTACCGGTGCCGATATATTGGGACGGCTTTTCAAAGGCATCGGACACAAAGAGAATGAACCTTCCAGGGTCGACAGCCATGGAATCAAAGAAATATTATCATCAGGAATTTCTGAAAAGACAGTGTCATCAGAGGAGTAACCCGGTGACAAAAGGCCTGTGCTACTGAAAAGACTATTATTCGTCCAGACCCGTCCAGAAACAAATTAGTTTTTAGTCTGCACTTTTTTAGATTTTAACTGCGCAAAATAAATGAACTCGTAGCAAATAACCAGCTATCCGAGGAGAAATAAAAAGCCACAAAGCTACGAAACAACCCACTCAAATCTCAGCCCCTTTACAAAACTCCCATCATCAGTATGATGACCCCATCAAGATAAAGGCTCTCGAAGCGCTGCCTTGAAATTAACTCGGATTTTTTATAAATAATTAGTCCGTCTTTTTATCAATCAGTTGCACTTACTTAAGAGGTAACTTTTATGACTGACAAATCCCACACTCCCGGCCAATCTACCCTCAGCATCTGGGGCGGCGAACAGGAACACGAACTCTACGAGCGTTCGACCCAGGTTCCTGTTGTTCACAGCGTTTCTTTTGCCTATAAAGATATCGACACCTGGCACAAAGTGGCTTTAGAAGAAGAGCCGGGACATATCTATTCGCGCAATACCAACCCGACTGTTAGAGCATTTGAAGATAAGGTCAAAGAGCTGGAAGGCGCAGAAGCGGCAACCAGTTTTTCTAGCGGGATGGCTGCTATCAGCAATATTTTCGGCACGTTTTTACGCCCGGGCGATCGCGTTGTTTCGATCAAAGACAGTTACGGTGGAACCAATAAAATATTCACCGAGTTTTTACCACCACTGAATGTCGATGTAACCCTTTGCGATACCATCAATTACGAAGAGATAGAAGCAGAAGTCGCGAAAGGCTGCACTATGCTTTATCTGGAATCACCGACTAATCCCACGGTAAAAATCATCGATATCAAGCGACTTGCGGCTGCGGCGAAAAAGGTCGGCGCTTTGGTGGTGGTTGATAATACCTTCGCAACCCCTATCAACCAGAACCCGCTTGCCTTAGGTGCTGACCTGGTTTTGCACTCTGCATCAAAATATCTAGGTGGACATGCAGATGCTTTGGGTGGCGTTGCTTGTGGCAATAAAGACTTGATCAAAATGGTTTACCACTATCGTGAAATCAATGGTGCAACGCTTTCGCCAATGGATGCTTATAGCTTTATTCGGGGCATGAAAACGCTTAGCTTACGTGTTGAACGCCAGAACCAAAGTGCAATGACTATCGCCAGCTGGTTACAAAACCATCCTGCAGTCGAGCAAATTAACTACCCTGGACTAGAATCTCACCCACATCACGATGTAGCCAAAGCACAAATGAAAGGCTACGGCGGTATGTTGAGTTTTTCGGTTAAGGGCGGTTTAGATGCAATCAAAACCTTTTTGCCAAAACTTAAATACGCGCACATGGCTGCTAACTTAGGTTGTGTAGAAACGGTCGTTGGCCCACCAGTAACAACCAGCCACGTAGAATGTACTGCAGAAGAACGTGCGGCCGCTGGCATACCTGAAGGCCTGGTTAGATACTCAACCGGTATTGAAGATGTTGAGGATTTACTCGCTGATCTGGAACAGGCGTTGGGATATTTGAAATAGGCGTCGTGTCGGGGAGTCTTAAGTGACTTCGGAAAAAGTCCTTCAATCCCCTCACCCTAGCCTTCTCCCTGAGGGAGAGGGGATTCAGGTTTTTTCTATAAAAACTTTATCTAATAATTTAGGATGTGCTTAGCATGATTAATACATATGTGTGCTATTTCACTTCTGGTTAATAGTGACATCACAACTGAGCTTGCTGGATTTCAAGTTTAGCCGGGTTGCATCAGCAACAGCCTTTACCACATTATCCAGGTGCTCCTGTGCAACCGATCCTGTTTCTGTCTCATCCCTGTCTGAAGTTTGAATTTTTACCTTGCTTGTATCAATATTTACCGCACATTTTTTTGAGTAAAGCCTGGATAAGTCAATGTTTAAACCGTCAATATGCGCCAGATTTATATTCATATTATTGTACTGATTATCAGCTTGCGCGTTGCTGTGTGGCGTATTAACAATAAATGGGAGTGTCACTGCTGACAGTGAAAAATCTGGCTCAGCATACCAGCTTAAGAAAATCGCTTTGTGCAGTTTGATCTCTCCGCCTTCCTGCGGATCAGCGATTGGAATGTAAACAAAACTGTAATGATCAGATGTAGCAAAAAGACTGCTGCTTAGTAACATAAGCAAACCAATGATGGTTTTTTTCATGATGCTAATATTCCCAATGTTAATGAATCATAGTTTACTATTAATGTAGTTCGGTGACTGCATCATTCAATGAGTATTTTATTTATAATAATCGTTGGGATCTGCTTGCTGGCCTTGAGAAGGGATTATCTATTTTATGAGATAAAAACAGCTTAAAAGGTGGGAGGTGGCTTTATTTAGATCACCCCTCATACTTTTGACGTGTTTTTAAGTTACCCCAAACAAAAATGGTCAGTAAATACTGACCATTTTTTTAAAAGCGAGTTGTTTTTAGCTGACTACCAACGCGTACCAAAACTTTTATCGGTTTCATTTCTAAGATTTGGTAAATCTACCAGATCATGAATGGTATTTATTGGACCGTCTGGAAATAACTGGTATAGGTATTTTCGGCCGCCCTGCACTGCATATTCTTCCTGCATGATATCGGCTAGCTTTCTGGCATTTTTACAATCATCACAGATCTCGTAAAAATCCATCACAAAATTGATAAATTTCCCACTGTTTTTCGTTTAATTTTAGCCCTAGTTCAGCTGCTTTCTGGTTTATGCCCGCATAAATTTTGTCAGTTTTAAGTACTGGCAATGCTGGTTCGAATACAGGTTCAGCTCTCGGAAACATTTCATCCATTGTAACGCCGGTAAACATCATATACTAACCCTCCTCAGAGTTTTTGATCTTAAATATTAGTATTTCTTATGGAGTGCATAATATTGTTTATGCATATCCCTAAAGTAATACTTTTTAAATTCCGAGTCAAGCAGTGAGAGCTAAGAGTGATGTTTATTACATTAACATATGTTAAATCCACATGAGATCACTAGCCGTAGAGTTACTTTTCTAGACTTAAGAGGTTTGATTCTATTGTTGATTTCATCTTTGACTGAATCAGTAAACTTGATGCTTAATAACGTTGAAATCAGTTCAGTCCTTATATTTTCATCTGACCTTTCAAAAGCACGCTCTTGAACTTAATTACTTGAAAAACAACTAAATAACTATGAATGACTTTATCCTCTACTCAATCATTGGTTCGGTAATAATCACGGTATTGTTGAACATACTGCCGCTTTTATTTCCTAATGCGGCGGATAAACTACAGAAAAAAATCGAAAAAAATGCCCGACGCAACATAGAACAGCATCAAGATGATAACCAGCCCAGAGTAAAGGTTTTCTTCCATGGAAAGCTATGTTGATTGGCTCGATAGTGCTGACGGTTTTAGTCAATCTCGTCAGCTGGTTATCTCGATAGCGTTTATTGTTATTAAGGACTCATCATGAAAAAGTTTGCCCTACTTGTCATTACAACTTTACTCAGTGCCTGTGCCACCATGAACCCTAAAGATTGTGTGGGTACCAACTGGCGCGATAAAGGTTATAGTGATGCATTAAAAGGACGCAGTGTCTGGCTTGAAGGACACACCAAGGCCTGTACCAAGGCGGGTGTCGTGCCGAATAAAAATGCTTATTTTGCCGGACACAATGCAGGATCCAGAGTGTTTTGTACGTTTGAGAACGGCGTTAGCTTCGGCAGAAGTGGTGACATCCCTAGAGGAGTTTGCACCGCCCCCGAATTGCAGCAGCCGTTTTACACTGGCTATCGTGTTGGCCGTGATATCTATCTTGAACTGGAAGAGTTGAGAGAAAGGATGCTTGATCGTCAGTTGTGGTTAAACAGTCATCGTCGCCATCCTCATCATGATAGGCACAACAATCCTCGCGATAATCACAACCATTAAACCTAAGTCGGCTGCTTATCGGCAGGCATCAATATTGCCACAGCGACCCCTGCAATAGCGCCACTGAAATGCCCTGCCCAGCTGATACCTTCACGAAAACTGGCTAAGCCCAGAATAAGTCCGCCATAAAGAAATAGCGTAAGCCCAGCGATAATAATAGTGCGAGTGGTTTTCTGGTAAATTGCTGTAGTAATCAAATAAGTCCAGTACGCGAATACCAAACCTGAAGCACCCACCACAATGCTGGAACTTAACACCCATGTTAATAATCCGCTGAGTAAAACCATCGCAATGGTCGAGCGAATAAATAGATGACGCCCAAAGCTTCGCAACAACACGCCCAATATAAATAACGGCAGAATATTACTGAATAGATGACCAAATCCACCATGCAAAAAAGGCGATAACGGAATACCGAATAAACCAATAATTGAACGCGGATGAATACCAAAACGATTAAAATCTATCGGGATAATGAAATCGACAAGATACGCGATGATGACTACACCAGTCAGTAATGCGGGTTCAGCCATGAATTGTTTGAGTCTCTCTACCATTGCTTCATTATATGTAAAAAACAAAGAAAAAAGTGCCTATAACTAGGGGGGTGGCTTTTCTAGGCTCACCAAGAGCCAGAAATGACAAGTCAAATAATTGAATTATCCGTTTCAAACAACAAAACGGTAAGTTCACTAAAGTCCATCGTAGATTCCGCAAGGAATCTGTCGATGTACAGGGCTAGCGCAAGGAATACATTTAACTACTAGAGCTAAGTAATTTTTTTAACAGCTTAAGGAAAATTTCTACCTTATTGAGCTAAGCTTAAAACTCTAATAATTAATACCCAAATAAATATGAATAAATCACGTATCTTGCTGTTAACACTTCTTAGTTTATCTTTTTTCACCAGCAGCCTTTCAGCCAAAGAAGCGCGCTACCCAGAATTTGGCAATGGCCGAATTCCACAGGTACTCGCCAAAGCCAATGAATACATGGTTTCATCTGCCAACCCATATGCCACCGAAGCGGGTTTACGCATTCTGGAAAAAGGCGGTAGCGCGATTGATGCGGCGATTACCGTGCAACTGGTGTTGAATCTGGTTGAGCCAGAATCCAGCGGCATTGGTGGCGGTGCATTTTCGTTGTACTGGGACAATGCGAATAAAAAGCTATCCAGCTATGACGGCCGCGAAAAAGCGCCGATGCTCGCCACTGAAAAGCTATTTCAGGAAAACGGCAAAAATATGAACTGGTGGGAAGCTCTCGCTGGCGGCAGAGCGGTAGGTGTACCCGGCGTTGTGGCGATGCTGGAGAAAGTGCATAAACAACACGGCAAATTACCGTGGGCAGATTTATTTGAAGATGCAATCAAACTCGCAGAAGATGGCTTTGAGATTTCGCCGAAATTAGGCCAATCGATTCTGAATAAAACCAATCCTGCGCTGGGTCGTTATGAAGAAACCTGGCGTTATTTCTTTCCTGATGGCAAGCCACTAGCCGCTGGAACCATCAAGAAAAACCCCGAGTTTGCGATGACACTTAGACGCATCGCATTTCTGGGAGCAAAGGGCTTTTACAAAGGTCAGATTGCGATGGACATCGTGATTGTGGTAAACGCAGTGGCTGATAACCCCGGACTTATGACCGTTGCCGATATGGCGAATTACGAGGCAATCGAACGCCCACCGGTTTGCGCCGATTACAAAGCCTACAAGGTGTGCGGCATGGGCCCGCCTACTTCTGGCGGAATGACGGTTATCCAGATGTTAAAACTACTGGAAGATAAAAACCTCGCGCAATATCAGCCCCTTTCCGTTGAAACAGCGCATTTCTTTACACAAGCCGGAAAACTCGCTTACGCAGACCGTGGCAAATACATGGCAGATGCTGACTTCGTCAATGTGCCTGTCGAAGGGTTGATTGATGCTAGCTATTTGCAGGAACGCGCCAAACTGATTGGTGAAAGCGATATGGGCGAGGCGGAAGCAGGTACGCCACCGAATGCTGATGCAAACTGGAAGGTATCCAAATCGCCCGAGCAACCCAGTACCACGCATTTCAGTATTATCGACAAGGAAGGCAATGGTTTCTCGATGACATCCAGTATCGAGATGGCGTTTGGCTCAACGGTGATGGTGCGCGGTTTTCTGCTAAACAACCAGCTCACTGACTTTTCTTTCAGTGAACAAAAGGATGGAAACAAAATTGCCAACCGGGTGCAACCGGGTAAACGTCCGCGCAGTTCCATGTCTCCCTTTATGGTATTCGATGAAAACGATCAGCTGGTGATGGTGATTGGTTCGCCAGGAGGAAGCCGCATTATTAACTATGTGGCAAAAACCATGCTGGGTGTGCTCGAGTGGAATCTGGACATCCAGGAAGCGATTAGCCTACCGCATTTTGTAAATCGCAATGGCGCGACCGATCTTGAGCAAGACACCGATGCTGCAGCGTTGAAAGCAGGCCTCGAAGCCAAAGGACACAAAGTTACGGTACGCGATTTAAATTCCGGATTGCACGGTATTGTTCGAACGGAAGATGGATTAGAAGGTGGTGCAGACCCGCGCCGTGTGGGTAAAGCGCTGGGTAAATAGTAATTAATTATCACCCCCCTACTTTTGAGCCCTTTTTAAAAAAGGGCTCAAAAGTAGGGGGGTGACTTTCAAAATATACTTTAGGCTACAACTTTCTTCCTGTATACAATAGTTTCTCAATTAAGAGGAATATGAAATCAAATCTCACTTCTATAATTGAAACGCTTAAACTAAAATCACCTATTCATACTTACATAAATTAAACCGGCGGTTACTCAATGATCATTACTCAACCAGACGATTGGCATCTCCATGTGCGCGAAGGTGAGGCGCTTAAAAGTGTTGTCCCAGATACTGCCAGGCAATTCAAACGTGCCATTATCATGCCTAATCTGGCAGACCCTGTAACTACAGTGGCGCACGCCAATGCCTATCGTGAAGAAATTCTGGCAGCAGTACCTGATTCGGATTTTGAGCCTTTAATGACGCTGTATCTCACCGATAACACCACCGCCGAGACCATTCGTAAAGCTAAAGAAAGTGGTTTTATTCATGCCCTGAAACTTTATCCAGCAGGCGCGACGACCAACTCTGACAAGGGTGTTAGTGATATTATGAACATCTACCCTGCTCTGGAAGCGATGCAGGAAGCTGGGATTTTGTTATTGGTACACGGTGAAGTGACTGACCCAGCGATTGATGTGTTTGACCGTGAGCAGGTATTTATCGAGACCATTTTAAAACCCTTACTGGAAAAATTCCCAAAACTTAAAGTTGTGCTGGAACACATTACCACCAGCAATGCAGTTGAATTTGTGAGTAATGCACCTGCGAATATCGGCGCTACAATTACTGCGCACCACTTATTAATGAATCGTAATGATATTTTTAATGGCGGTATTCGCCCGCACCATTATTGCCTTCCTATTTTAAAACGCGAAGAGCATCGCCAGGCATTAGTCAAAGCTGCTACTAGCGGCAATCCAAAATTCTTCCTCGGGACTGACAGTGCCCCACATATGCAATCAGCCAAGGAAAATGCCTGTGGTTGCGCGGGTGTGTATACCGCACTGCATGCAATGGAGCTTTATGCAGAAGTCTTTGATAAAGCAGATGCGCTGGATAAACTGGAAGCATTTGCCAGTTTTCACGGTCCTGATTTCTACGGATTACCTAGAAACTCAGGAACTATCGAGTTAAAACAGGATAGTTGGGAAGTACCCAATTCGCTAACGATGGGCGAAGAAAAGCTTGTACCGTTACGCGCTGGTGAAAAATGCGAATGGAAGATAGTAGCCAGTAGCTAGAAACGCCTGAAGGCTTTAGTCACCCCCCTACTTTTATAAGGTTTTTTCTTTAAATAATGAAAACCTTACCCTTCGGGTCGTTGTCATTGCATTCCAACGTTGTCTCGGCTGCGCCTCGGCTGAATGATATTTATGCGGCTACACCTTTCCTTCGGATCAACTTTAAAAAACAAAGTTGTTGTCTCACTCTGTTCGGCTCGTTTTTGTTTTTTTAAAACGTAAATAG
>CAWEEB010000042.1:0-74246 GCA_963807855.1 uncultured Gammaproteobacteria bacterium
GGGGTGACTTTGCTTACTCTGTATCCAAAAATAATCTGTCTTTGGTTCTAAAATTGTATTCGCTATAGTTATACATTGCTTGATATAAAATACGTTGTTTAATAAAAAAACATCAAGGTATGAATAAATGAAAATAGCGATTGTTACATTCGAAGGGTTCAATGAGCTCGATTCATTCATTGCATTAGGTATCTTGAATCGAATGAAAGGAGCAGGCTGGGAAGTGCAAATCACAAGCCCTACTAATTCAGTCACCTCAATGAATAGCGTAACTATCTCAGCACAACAAGCCCTGGAGTATTGCGATGATGCTGATGTGGTACTTTTTGGTAGTGGTATTTACACCCGCGATGTGGCGAATGATAAATCAATTTTGAATCGCATAAACCTGAATACTGAAAAACAGTTAGTAGGTTCACAGTGTTCTGGCGCTTTACTCATGGCAAAACTTAATCTGCTCAACGGTTTACCTGCGTGTACCGACCTAACCACAAAACCCTGGGTGATTGATGCGGGTGTTGAGGTCTTGAATCAATCCTTCGTCGCTAAAGATAATGTTGCTACCGCAGGCGGCTGTATGTCATCTCAGTACCTGGCAACCTGGGTAATTGCTAAGCTCGCAGGTATTGAGGCTGCAGAAAATGCTTTAGCTTATGTATCGCCTGTTGGCGAACAAGAGTCATTTGTGGGTAATGGTATTTTGGCTATAAGAGACTTTCTATAGATAGGTTGATAAATTGTCTTAAAATTCAAAAAATTAGTCTGAAGGTTTCTGATCTTCATAAAGTGTTTCGTTTGGATCAGGAAATGAGCTTTCTTCTACGGCAATTTCGTTCTCGCTAGTCATGACTTCATTTTCAGTTGTTATGACTTCGTTCTGAGTTTCTGGTATCCCATCTTCAGGTGCGGTTCACATCACTCTCATTAGCGGCCTCACCTTCATCACACACAGGTAATTCCAGTTTTTCTAGATTGTCATCTGACATTAAATCTATCTGAGCTTGTGGTACACATTCTGTTTCAGCCAGGTTTTCATCAACAATTTGTGCTTCTTCTGCTGAAGCGGTCTGTTCCTCAGTTTGTGCCCATGCCGTTGTAAACATGTACTGAGGATAAATACCAATGAATATGTAGCTACTGATTTTTTCATTTTTTCACCTGATAGGAAAAGCCAGATAACAGTAAATACTTAAACGCCCTTAAATAATTAAATGGCTTAACAGCTTTAAGTATTTTGATTATCTATTACTTAAATTATAAAGTTTATTTGCAAAAGCGATTAAAGAAAACCATAATAAATCGATGGTTTTTTATGATCAAGTTGATCAATTATTTTTGTTAGTTTTTTTGTCAGAATTTTTTTGAATGATTTATTTGTAAGACAACACATTTTTCAATCAACAGATATGAATTGTGGTCTCTCTATTGTGTAACCGACATCAAGCGCAAAGAACTTGTTCATAATTCATTTAGTTAAGACACATATCAAGTATATTTGAACATTTCACGAGCTAAATAGAATAAACTGTAAATTTCACTATAGAGAAAGAGTACGACCTATTTATGATCGAATATGATTCTCTCATTCCTTATATACTAACTAATGCAACTGCATTAGCTTTGGTTTTTCTTGCATTTAAACGTCATCGCTTAACTCGATTAATTTTCATATTCATATTCTTGTTAGCAGGACTTTTTAATATTTATACGATTCTGACAAAGCCTGAGTTTTTTAATCATTATGCAGATAAGGCTTTTCTGGATATTTATAAAAGTTTTATCAGTGGTTACTTTAGCCAACATATTCAACAAGTTGTGGGTTTTATTGGTTTGGGCCAGATAATAGTCGCAGTCCTGCTAAGCGCTGGAGGTCGCTGGGTTCACCTGGGTGTTATAGGCGGGATTGTATTTTTTATTGCACTTATACCTCTGGGGGTTAGCGCGGCATTTCCTGCGATGTTGTTGTTTATTCTTGCTCTGGTATTAATGCAATATCGGATTGAGTAACGATACTTTTGTGCTTGCATCATTGCGTTTAGGAATTTGTTACTAATTGGTTTCTTGTAGAGTAGTAATAGTTTATTCTAATATCCAAATAGGTTTTATCTAAGACAAAGAATCTCTTATGCGCTTTAGCTTTATCATACTTATGATAATTGTCACAACTTTCAGCTTTAATACCCAAGCTGATGTCTTGAAGTGGATAGATGAAAACGGCATTACCCATTATTCCAATAAAGAAAAAAAGCTATCAAGAAATAAAGGCAAGGTTATTAAATTTGTTGAATACCAGTCTTCAAAAGTTAATGATCAAACAGCTAATAAATCTGAAAGCAATTCCTCCCTTGATGAAAATAGTTTAATCAACACATCTGATAATGCTGTAACTAATGATAGTGTTTCATACAATAAGGACAGAGAATCAATTAATGTATTTGACGATTGAGGACCCTGAAGTTAATAGAATTATTCTAGATCAACTTAATTCACCCAAATCGTATATACAAAGGAAGTCTAGAAATACTCGTCGTAACACCAGGCACAAACCCGAATATACAATAGCTGAATATAATCAACGCTGTGAAGATGCCCGAGAAGAGCTAATTGCACCACTCAGGCAGGAAGCTGTTCATTCCTGTATGAAAATGAAACACAGCATGACTCGTCGTTACTCGAGATCATTGTGAGGAAATTAATGAAGATTTTGGTAATGGTGGAATGAACTCACGGGGCTTTTACATACAGCGCATGTTCCACAATATTTCTGAATGTCAGGATGCCTATGATACATGGGATAGAAGAAGCCGAAAGATGAGAGGATATTCGGAAGAATAACGCTCTGATTCTCATCTACTTTCATCAACGAAAACTCTCGTCAACGGCAATGTTCATAATCAATAAAAATTCTTACAAACTTGGCTTAAAGTTTAGCAACAAGTTTTTCATCAATTTCTTTAGGGATGCGGTGCGGCGGAATATCATGCCCCAATGATTTTTGGTGTTTATAAATAACTATAAATTGTTCCACAGGTGGTTTGCGATCGAGAAGGTGGGTGTAATTAGTAATACCTTTCTTATCCGCATAGAACATTACTGACTTTAGCCATGCCATATCAAAACCATGTTTACTGATATTGATGTTTTTATCAAAACGCACGCCATCGGTTGAACCTGAAATAATAAAAAGTGGGGAGTAATAATATTTAGTTACACCAGCTCGCACTTTTTTGCCGCGAGCAAATTTCATTTTAATACCAGAGACACCCGTTGTATAAGCAGACGAAATGCGCCGATGCTCTTTACATTCCAGATCTTTTTTCGACTGGATAAGCTGGCGTTCCATATTCCATTCGGAATTTAAAGCTTCGGCTTCTTTTTTTATTTTATTCAGCTCTTTTTTATTCGTGATACCACGAAAAGCGAAATATTTTTGGCGATAATCATCGCCTACTTTCACTACGACACGAAGGCCTTTGAAACCAGCTTTATGCTCACCGGGCTTATATTCTCTAATGGTCAAGGAAGTTGTCTCTTAAGATTATAGACCTCTAGTCTATCGTTTATTAATTGTTATGGAATACAGAATATTCGATGTCACTAATAAGCTAAGTTGTTAACGTTGTGCGGCAGTAATTATTGTAAAAACAGATGCTTACACAGAATTTAATAAGAAATTATTTTTATCAAAGGTATATTGATACGCTAATACTAACAACAGTTAAATTAGATAAAAGTTAAATGTAAGCAACTAATAACTATTCTTTACACTTTCTTACTTGTTTACCACCCACATTTACATCGGATACCTGCACAATTTCCCCATCAGTCACACAACGGCTGTGAACTTAAAACTTAATAGGAATTAACAGGAAACAATTATGAAAATCAAATCAGTATTAATCGCATCTACAATTGCTAGTGCAGTAACTCTAGCTTCTCTATCAGCTTTTGCAGACGGTGATAAGGAAACTTACACTAATTATGGTGACTCTAAAAGTGAGTCGTACAAAAAAGGGGGTCATCGAGGACATGGAGGTCATCACAGAGGCTTTAAAAAAGTGTTTGCACAGCTTGATTTAAGTGATGCTCAAAAAACGCAGCTAAAAGAGCTACGTAAACAAAAACGTGATGGAAATCTTACCCGAGAGAGTTTCAAAAGCGAAATGGCAGGTATTTTGACTGCAGAGCAAAACGCTAAACTCGAGCAAATTAAAGCACAACGTGGCGAGCGTAAGCAACGTCGTGGAATGAAGCGTGAGCAAATGAAGAGTTTGAACCTGACTGCAGAGCAAAAAACTCAAATGAAAGGTGCGCGAAAAGAGCTACGTGAGGAGTTTCGAGCGCAGCGTAAAGAAGCTATGACTGCAAAAATGAAATCGATTCTAACGGATGAGCAATTTGCTAAATTTCAAGCATTTCAACAACGTTAAAATGTAGTTTTAGAAAATAAAAAAAGGGCAACCATTGGTTGCCCTTTTTTTGTTTATCTTAAAATCGGTAGATAATTTAAATAGAATTAGGGCCTTATATAAGAATATCCTTCTTCTTGTAATTCAATGATACGCGCGACACCTGCTTTAACTTCTCCTACACCTTCGGTTAGCATCGGCATTTTTCCGGTTTTTTTATGGACTTTACTCATGGTGTTTTGACAAGCGCTAAAAGTAATATCCTGTACAGCAAGGCTTTTAACACGATCTGCATTTTTACTCTTTTTTGTTAACATACCAAGGCCAGGGCCATAAGCTACGATTTCAATATCAACATTATCAAGACCATATAGCTTTTGTAAATTCACTGCGTTATTCATCGCAATAGTCTGGGTACGAGGATCATCGGTGCTTACCTGAATAACAACCTTGTGTTTCGCGCCTTCTGCGCTAGCTGTGCTAACTAACCCCAATATAAATATAAAAGCTAGAATTGGACTAAGTAGTGTTTTAAAAAATTTCATTGTGTCTCCTAAGGAACTTGTTTAGATAACGTTGGCCAATAGCCATCCGCAGCGACAATATTGGTGTCTTTTTCTTTCAACCATAATTCTCGTGTCCCTATACTGTAGTTTAAATACAGTTTTTTGTTGTGAATACTCCAAGCGAATGGATCGGTATTTGCTATCGCATTTTTACCGGTTGCATAAGCACAATGCCCTCCATATTGAGGGATAAATGCATCAGGGGTTGTTAGAAAGGATTGCTTATTTTTCTCATTGGCAAAAGCCCATTTATTCCCCTGGTGTTCAATAGTAAATTCAGGTTTGCCTTCGACAGCTTTACTTTCAGTGAAATAGGCAACAGGATCATACCCGTGAATTGCTAAACCATTGCTTGAGTCGATATTGATACTATTCGCTGCCACTGCATGACTACTCATCATCCACATCATAATCAGAATCAGAATCGCTATGCCATAAAAAAAGAAGTTTGTTATCTCTTGTCTAATTGAAACAGCTAGCGTGGTTGTCATATTGATTATCCTGCAGTGTATATCTGTGTTTTTATTAGTATATGCGTTATTAAATAGGAAAAGTGGCTAAAAGTAGGGGGGTGTGTTTAGTTGACTATATTTGTTAGGCAACACGATCGAATTGAAGCAAAACAGCATAAAGTAATTATTTATACTGTTTTGCTAACAAGTGTCGTGTTCGTTATTTAAAGCTTACTTTCAGGCTAAGGCTTTATTAAGTTCAGCAAAGCTATTGGCTTGGATACTTGGAGTAATTTGAGTACCAAGTTGCTTACTCACCTGTGAAACTGAAAAAATACCACGAATGAATTTGCCGTCTTGATTACTTTCCAGAACCAGCATGTGATTTCTGCGGCAGTGCTCAAGTGCATAGACAATATCCGAGACGTGTGATTTCAACACTTCTTTGATTGGAATTGCTTCAAGTCGGCTAATGGGAGTCATTAGGTCAGACGCCGTAATGTCATCTCTGCTACAGCCATTCTGATTAACATAGAGTAAAGGCTTTTTACCGTTTATATCGGTTGTAGTAATCAACCCTGCCAAATTGCCCATAGGATCATTGACGAATAATAGTCTAACGCCGCATGCAATCATCTTGTTGTTAATGGCTTCAATAGATGCACTGGATCCAATGGTATAAGGTTCGACAACTTTCAAGTCGGTCATGACTTTTATCGCGGGATCGTTCTCAGTAACTAATTTCTTTCCATCAGAATCTGGCGAAATTAAACTCACTACATTAGGTAGCTGTTTTGGGTGAATACCTCTTTCTGCTTGTATCATTATTGCTTCCTCTCGTTGAGTGGTTCTTAATAATGTTCTGTGAATTCATATATTAATAATGAATATATGTTAGTTTCAATGTACTCCCCTTTTTTTATTCTGTATCATAATTAAATTTATGAAGGATAACAGAATTAATTTAATGACAGGCATTTAACTTATTGAATTATATGAAAAAAATTAGTGGAAATGCCGTTTAATTATTTTTAAATATTGAAATCGAATAACCCGTCAATTATTTAATATATATCTAACAGAGATAATCAAAGATGCTTTGATAGTATAGGGGTGATTCAGCCCTTATGGTTAACCTCAGTTATATTGGAAAGGAATACTTTCCTAATAATTGTTGTTTCACTAATCAATATAAACAGAATGTACAAGTCAAGGACATAGGTAACACTTTTGTCCAAACACATGGGTTACACTTTTATAATTAAGTAGTTCACAGATTTAGTCGTCACTTCTCTCACATCTAGCCTTCCAAGCTTATACAAATAGAAATAGACAGCGAACAATCCGTCATCAATTTCCTCTAATCCTATATATTTACCTTCAAGCTAATTGCATATATACATAATAACGTTTTCAATATATTAAGCCGTTTAAATAATTTTCCTGACATCAAAGAAGCCTGGATAGTAAGGTGGTTCGATATTATCCGGAAACTTTTTGCCTGAAGCCTGATAACAGTTGAATGGTGCTATAAATTTTAGTGACTCATGTGGACGCTCTTCATTAAAGGCTCGTTTGAACTCATCAAAATGTGCTTGTTGTACTTTGAAAGACTGGGCAGGAGGAATGATTGTGTATTTCTTTAACGTACGATGCATCCTTTCGTGTTTAGCATTCTGCTGAGGTTTGCCAGGCTCAATACGCTCGGGTTTAATACCCAGTTTGATACACCAGGCAGACAAACGGGAAATACCTCCTGCAGCTCCTTAACCAAAAGGTACACCATTGTCACTGCGGATGCGTTCTGGTAACCAATATTGCCTGAAAACATATTCAAAACTCTTAATAGTAACTGCTGTCCCTAAGGTGTTTTGGCATTCACAGCCTAATATGTAACGACTGTGATCATCCATAACTGTTAAAGTGTAGCACCATTGACTGTTCGCTAATTAGAACTGACCCTTGAAATCCTCTGACCACAATTGATTAGGCTGAGTGGATTATTGTAATGGTTTTGAGTATCGATCAATAGCGTATAAGACGTTTACGGATGTTCACCAAACCTTCTCCATGAAGGATATTGTAAATACTGGATATTGAGGGTGGGGTAATTTCTGGATAGAGTGTTTTTAATCTGGCTTGAATTATCTTGGCACTTGGGGTAATAGATTACTGGGTTCGAAGCTCTATAATCTTTTTACGTATTCCAAAAGGTACTTGAGTAGGACAATCATGTGGCTTACAACTTTGTTCATGTAGACCTTCAAATCCTAACTCTTGATAACGCTTTGACCACTTATAGCCTGTTTTACGGCTAATACTGTAGCGCTGACAAAGGTGGGTTAAGGGCAAGGATTCTTGGCGAAACCAATCACTAATGAAAAAGACTTTTTGATCAATAGATGATAACTCTTTCCAAGGTATAAGCATCTCCTGTATTGATGCTTACAGTTTAAAAAACTGTTCCCTATGTTTATAACTCATACAAGAATAGATATTGTTTTGTGTTTCCTTAGAGAATTATATAAAGCATAATTATAAAACAGAATTTGGTAAACTAGCTATTCAAGAAATTGATCAAGTTTTAAAATAACTATGTAAATAAAAATATTCTGTAATTGTAGGGCATATTTTTTTGACTTAAAGAAGAATCTATTCTCCTCTGCCAATTCCGTAATAAGTAATTCCAAGATCTTTCATTTGATCTGGTTTGTATAGATTTCTGCCATCAACGATCACTGGGTCATTGAGTGTTTCAATGATTTTTTCGAAATTAGGGGAGCGAAATTCCTGCCATTCGGTTGGAATGACAAGTGCATCTGAGCCTTCAAGTGCTTCATTTGCGGTGTTGCAAATGGTTAAGCCTTCTTGATCTCCGTAAAGACTTGCACAAACTTGATTGGCGGCTGGGTCATAAGCCCTAACTTTCGCTCCAATATCCCAGAGTAATCTCATTAGTACTCGACTCGCGGAGCCTCGCATATCCGAAGAATCAGGTTTGAATGACAAGCCCCAGAGTGCAATGGTTTTATCTTTTAATGATTCACCGTAGTACTTGGTGAGTTTTTCAAAGAGTTTTTCTTTCTGTCGATAGTTAACTGCTTCAACGGCATTTAGTAATTCTGCAGTATAGCCTTGATCTTCGGTGCAGTGTGCTAGCGCTCTTACATCTTTAGGAAAGCGTGAGCCGCCATAACCACAACCCGGGTAAATAAAGTGATAACCAATACGAGGGTCTGAGCCGATACCAATTCGCACTTGTTCGATATCTGCGCCTAAAATCTCAGAAATATTTGAAAGCTCATTCATGAAACTAACTTTGGTGGCTAATAAGGCATTGGCTGCATATTTGGTCAATTCGGCTGAACGAATGTCCATGGCTACAATTCGATCGCGGTTGTGATTAAAGGGAGAGTAGAGTTCACGCATCAGTTCGGTTGTGCGTGGGTTGTCTGAGCCAATAATAATTCTATCGGGTTTCATAAAGTCATCGATGGCCACGCCATTTTTTAAGAACTCAGGGTTCGAGATCATGTCGAATTCGTGCTTTTCGCCTCTTTTACGAATTATCTTGCTAATGACTTCCCTGATTTTGTCAGACGTCCCTACAGGAACGGTAGATTTACCGATTATGATACGGTAGCCATTCATGTTATCTGCAATGGATTTTGCAACACTTAAGATATGCTGGGTGTCGCAGCTACCATTGTCATCAGAGGGTACATTGACAGCAATGAATAAATATAAGCCGTGTTTAACACCTTCAGATGCAGAGGTGGTAAATTTTAGTCTGCCAGCCTTGATATTTTCTTCAACTATTTTGTTTAAACCAGGTTCGTGAATATTGGTTTTGCCTTTTGAAAGCCTATTCACTTTCTCTTCGTCAATATCGACACACAAAACATCGTTGCCAACTTGAGCCATACAAGCTCCTGTTATCAAGCCAACATATCCAGCGCCATAGATTGTTATTTTCATATTTAGGTTAAATTTGCCTTGTAAGAGATTGTTTTGAATTAATCTGATTAATATACCTTATTGCAGGATTTTTTCTATAAAAAGCAAGGTTGATTAAAATAAGAGTCATTATCATAAGTACAAGATGAGAATAGATTATATATTGTGTTGTACGAATAAAATTTTATCTTATCGGGCAGACTTGAATGAATAGACAAAGTCGATATTGATTTAAGGTTTTATAAGGCTTGGTTAATGGGTACTGTTTAAATATAGAAACAGTGTAAACTAAACATGAAAAACATCAAAAAATATCGATTTTGAAGGTTGACACTGCCTTGGGTTTGCCTCAGAATTGCCCGCTTGATTTTGGAGGGGTTCCCGAGCGGCCAAAGGGATCAGATTGTAAATCTGACGCGTAAGCTTCGGTGGTTCGAATCCACCCCCCTCCACCATTAGTTTTTAGCTCAAAGTCGTTTGTGAGAAGTATATCTTTTTATGTCTTTGAGTAAGTTGAAAGACGCGGATGTCGTATAGTGGTAATACCTCAGCCTTCCAAGCTGAAGCTGCGGGTTCGATTCCCGCCATCCGCTCCACATTGAGTTAAATGAGTTGCAGTGTTGTGAGCTATAATTGCACAAGTTGCTGTAGTTCGTTGATGTGCTCATATAGCTCAGTCGGTAGAGCGCGTCCTTGGTAAGGACGAGGTCACCGGTTCAATTCCGGTTATGAGCTCCAGTATATTGCTGTTGTTAGTTGTATGTAATGATGGTAGAAGATTTTTAATATTATTAGATTTTAGAGAAGGGTGATTCACCATGTCCAAAGAAAAATTTGAACGTAATAAGCCCCATGTAAACGTGGGCACAATTGGTCACGTAGACCACGGTAAAACCACGCTAACTGCTGCGCTAACAAAAGTAATGGCAGAAAAGATGGGTGGTGAAGTTAAAGCATTTGATGAAATCGATAATGCACCAGAAGAAAAAGCGCGTGGTATAACCATCGCGACTTCTCATGTTGAGTATGAATCAGATGCGCGTCACTATGCACACGTTGATTGTCCTGGTCATGCTGACTATGTAAAGAACATGATTACTGGTGCGGCACAGATGGATGGTGCAATTCTTGTTGTTTCGGCAGCAGACGGCCCAATGCCACAAACACGTGAGCACATCTTGTTGTCACGTCAGGTTGGTGTTCCATACATCGTTGTATTCCTGAACAAAGCAGATATGGTAGATGACGAAGAGCTACTTGAGCTTGTTGAAATGGAAGTGCGTGAGCTTCTGGATATGTATGAGTTCCCGGGTGATGATACGCCAATCATTACTGGTTCTGCGCTTAAAGCGTTGGAAGGCGATGAAGCTTACACGGCTAAGATCGTAGAATTGGTTGAGGCGCTAGATACTTATATTCCAGAGCCAGAGCGTGCTATAGATGGTGACTTCCTAATGCCAGTAGAGGATGTATTCTCAATCTCTGGTCGTGGTACGGTTGTTACTGGTCGTATCGAACGCGGTATCGTTAACGTAGGTGATGAAATCGAAATCGTTGGAATCAGAGACACTACGACTACTACATGTACCGGTGTTGAAATGTTCCGTAAGCTTCTTGATCAAGGTCAGGCTGGTGATAACGTAGGTGTATTGCTACGTGGTACCAAGCGTGAAGATGTTGAGCGTGGTCAGGTACTTTGTAAGCCTAAGTCAATTACGCCACATACAAAATTTGAAGCAGAAGTCTATGTTTTAACAAAAGATGAGGGTGGTCGTCATACTCCATTCTTCAACGGTTATCGTCCACAGTTCTACTTTAGAACAACAGACGTAACAGGTGCATGTGATCTTCCTGAAGGTACAGAAATGGTTATGCCAGGTGATAATGTCAAGATGGTAGTAACTTTAATCAACCCGATCGCAATGGACGAAGGTCTACGTTTCGCAATCCGTGAAGGTGGTCGTACAGTTGGTGCCGGTGTTGTTGCTAAAATTATCGAATAATTAGAATGCGGAATAGATTGAGTAAATAGATCTTTCTGTTATACTTCCGCGTCCTTTTAGAGAACGAAGGGTAATTACAAAGTGATTATTCTTCGTTCTTTTGTTGTTTCAGAAACCTGGTTTTTGACTGTGTTTTCAAGCTAGGCCAGTAGCTCCAATTGGTAGAGCACCGGTTTCCAAAACCGATTGTTGGGGGTTCGAGTCCCTCCTGGCCTGCCATTTCTGATCTAAAGGATTTTTAAGTAAGTACTCTAAATATGGATAGGCTGAGAAAAGCTGATAAATCAAACTATGGCAACTAATTCAGAAGCTCAAGGTTCGGTATTTGATACTATTAAGTTATTGCTGGCTTTGGTATTTTTAATTGCTGGGATAGTGGGGTTCTACTATTTTGCAGAGCAGCCACTTCTTTATAAGGTTCTCGGTATATTGGCGGCGGTAGGTGTTGCTGTTGGTATATCTGCTACTACGGTCAAAGGTAAGGGGCTATTGAGCTTTCTTGGTTTGGCTCGTTCAGAAGTTAGAAAGATGGTTTGGCCAACGCGTGCCGAGACCATGCAAACTACATTGATGGTTTTCATCATGGTGGTTATTTTGGCTATATTCCTCTGGTTTGTTGATATGTTACTTGGCGCGGGTGTCAAGGCGTTGTTATCGGTGGGAAGCTAAAATGTCTAAGCAATGGTTTGTTGTTCATGCATATTCAAATTATGAGATGCGTGTAAAAGAAGCGTTGAAAGAACGAATAGAGCGTTTTGGTCTGCAGGATTCTTTTGGTGAGATATTGATTCCTACCGAAGAAGTTGTTGAGATGCGTGAGGGTCAGAAGAAAAAAAGTACCCGAAAATTCTTTCCTGGATACGTTTTGGTTGAGATGGATCTCAATGATGATAGCTGGCATTTGGTAAAAGATACGCCACGAGTATTAGGGTTTATTGGTGGTACTAGTGATAGGCCAGCGCCAATAACAGAAAAAGAAGCAAATGCGATCATGAATCGTATGGAAGAGGGTGTTGATGCTCCTCGTCCAAGAGTGTTATTTGAGGTTGGTGAAGTGGTTCGTGTTAATGATGGGCCTTTTAATGATTTCAATGGTGTGGTTGAAGAAGTTAACTACGAAAAAAGTACTATGCGTGTTGCTGTTCAAATTTTTGGGCGTTCGACACCAGTAGAGCTTGAGTTTTTTCAGGTAGAAAAAACTTAAATTTTAATATTTATTCGAGGAGTTTGATGGGGCTGCCTTTTTGGGTGGTTCGCAAATAACGTTTGAACTCGTGGAGAGTTAGATAATGGCTAAGAAAGTTGAGAGATATCTCAAGTTACAAGTGCCTGCTGGTCAGGCAAATCCAAGTCCACCTGTTGGTCCAGCTTTGGGTCAGGTTGGATTGAATATCATGGAATTCTGTAAGGCGTTTAATGCTGCTACACAAAGTGCAGAGCAAGGTATGCCTTTACCAGTGGTTATAACTGTTTATAGTGATAAGAGTTTTACGTTTGATGTAAAAACTCCACCTGCATCAATTTTGTTGAGAAAGGCTGCTGGTATTCAAAAAGGTAGTGCGGTTCCAAATATTAATAAAGTCGGCAAGGTCACTAGAGCTCAGCTTGAAGAAATTGCTAAGGCAAAAGAGCCTGATTTAACTGCTGCTGATTTGGATGCGGCTGTTAGAACTATTGCTGGTAGTGCTCGTAGTATGGGTCTTGAGACGGAGGGTGTTAAGTAATGGCTAAGTTAACTAAGCGCCAGAAGCTAATTAGTGAAAAAGTTGATGTTGATAAGCTGTACGATGCGGTTGAAGCTTTTGGTCTATTGAAAGAGCTTCCTCCTGCTAAATTCACTGAAAGTGTTGATGTGAGTATCAATCTTGGTGTTGATGCAAAAAAATCAGATCAGGCTGTTCGTGGTTCTACAGTATTGCCAAATGGTACAGGTAAAACAGTTCGTGTTGCTGTGTTTACTCAAGGTGATAATGTTGAGGCGGCAAAAGCTGCTGGTGCAGACGTTGTTGGTATGGATGATTTGGCTGAAGAAGTCAAAAAAGGCAATATGGATTTTGATGTTGTTATTGCTAGTCCTGATGCAATGAGAGTTGTTGGTCAGTTAGGTCAGGTTTTAGGTCCTCGTGGTCTTATGCCTAACCCTAAAGTCGGTACCGTAAGTGCTGATGTTGCTACTGCGGTTAAGAATGCCAAAGGTGGTCAGGTTCGATATAGAACTGATAAGGCTGGAATCATTCAGTGTCGTATCGGAAATCTGGATTTTGATAGTAATGCTCTATCTGAAAACCTAAATGCATTGGTGGCTGACTTGGTAAAAGCTAAGCCTAGCTCTGCTAAAGGTATTTACTTAAAGAAAATATCAGTATCAAGCACTATGGGTGCTGGTGTAAGTGTGGATACTTCTTCGTTTAAGCATTAAGTTATAAAGAAATTTGCACGTAGTTTGTGCATGGCTCTTTGTGGTTGTTTTGGCTTAGGTCTAAATTTATTGCAAAGGGTTTTGATAGATATACCTGGTGTATGTCGTCAAAGACCGTAGGTGTTTTAGTGTTTTTAAGTGCTAATACTTAATTTCCTACGTAGATGGCGTAACCTGAATCAGTCGATTCGGGGCACGTCGTTTAGGACTTTTGGTTTGTGAAAATCAATTGTTTTGATTAAACGGTGGTTATGCTGCCGAATTAAAGAGGTAGATGTTGTGGCATTAACTTTTGAAGACAAAAAGAAGATTGTCTCTGAGGTCGCTGCAGTTGCTACAGAGGCTCATTCCGCGGTTGCTGCAGAGTACCACGGATTAAGTGTAGGAGAGATGACCGAATTGCGTGTAAAAGCGCGTGAAGGTGGTGTTTATCTGCGCGTAGTGAAAAATAATCTGGCAAAACTTGCCTTGGCTGATACAGATTTTTCTTGTATGAGTGAAGGTTTTGTTGGTCCGTTAGTGTTGGCATTTTCGCAAGAAGATCCTGGTGCTGCGGCTCGTGTCCTGAAGGATTTCGCTAAAGAGCATAACAAGTTGGAAGTGAAGATGTTATCTGTTGGTGGTGAGTTGCTCCCTGCTTCAGATATCGATCGTTTGGCTAAGTTGCCTACTAGAGATCAGGCGTTGGCTATTTTGGCCGGTACGTTTAGA
The DNA here is from genome assembly GCA_963807855.1 of uncultured Gammaproteobacteria bacterium. GTDB lineage: Bacteria > Pseudomonadota > Gammaproteobacteria > Thiotrichales > Thiotrichaceae > Cocleimonas. The sequence goes on from CAWEEB010000042.1 coordinate 14,518, forward strand.
GCTCCTGTTGAGAAGCTTGCCCGTACGCTTAACGAAGTTCCTGGAAAACTTGTTCGTACTGTTGCTGCTGTTCGTGATTCAAAGGCTGCTTAATAAAGCAATCTTTGTTCTCAGGCAATTAATTTTATTTTATTTACTAGTCGCATTTTGCGACGATTGATTTAGGTTTAGGAGAAATACAATGGCTGTTTCTAAAGATGATATTCTAGAAGCAATATCAAGCATGAGTGTAATGGAGATCGTAGAATTAATCTCTGATATGGAAGAAAAATTTGGAGTTTCTGCTGCTGCTGCTGTAGCTGCTGCTCCTGCTGCTGGTGGAGACGCTGGTGGAGCTGCTGCTGAAGCTCAGACTGAGTTTGATGTTGTAATGACAAGTTTCGGTGATAACAAGATTAGTGCAATTAAAGCTGTGCGTGGTATTACAGGTCTTGGTCTTAAAGAAGCAAAAGAAATGGTAGAAGGCGTTCCTGCTACTGTTAAAGAAGGCGCTTCTAAAGAAGAAGCTGAAGATGTTAAGAAGCAACTTGAAGAAGCTGGCGCTACAGTAGAGTTGAAGTAATTTCTTCTTTGCATGAACGGGTCTTGTACTCATTCATGATACATAAGGCTGACAGTGAATAATTGCTGTCGGCCTTTTGTCGCTTAATTAACTGTAAGATATTTATGGTCTTACGGTGATCAGAAAATTGTCTCTGATCTAAAATGTTGTTAGAAATTTTTTTGTTGTAGCTGTTGTAGAAGCTGCAATAAGTATTCGACAAAGGTGTGTGTGATCTTTGTTATTAGGTTACTGAACTGGTTTCAGAAGAGGAATTAAGATGGCTCTGACTTTTACTGAGAAAAAACGTATCCGTAAGGATTTTGGTAAACGCCCACAGGTATTGGATATACCGTATCTTTTAGCTATTCAACTGGAGTCATATCGTCAATATTTGCAGACTGATGTTTCTGTAGAAGATCGTAAGGATGCAGGATTACATGGTGCATTTACGTCTGTTTTTCCAATAGTTAGTTACTCCGGTTTTGTTATGCTCGAGTATGTTGACTATAACTTGGCTGAGCCGGTATTTGATGTGCGTGAATGTCAGCAGCGTGGTCTTACGTATGCTACATCACTTCGTGCAACTTTAAGATTGGTTATTTATGATAAAGATGCGCCTAAGAAAACAAAAGTTGTAAAAGATATTAAAGAACAAGATGTATATCTTGGTGAAATGCCATTAATGACAGAAAAAGGTACTTTTGTTATCAATGGTACTGAGCGAGTAATTGTTTCACAGCTGCATCGTTCTCCAGGTGTTTTCTTTGATCACGACAAAGGTAAAACAAATACAGCACGAAAATTATTGCACAATGCTCGTGTAATTCCTTATCGTGGTTCATGGCTTGATTTTGAGTTTGATCCTAAAGATGCTGTTTTTGTTCGTATTGATCGTCGCAGAAAGCTTCCTGCAACAATTTTACTTAGAGCTCTTGGGATGGAAACTGAGGAGATTCTTGATTGCTTCTATGAAAAGTTAGAGGTAACACTTCAAAAAGCTAAAATTCAATTAGCTATAGACCCCATTAGATTAAGGGGCGAGCTTGCTTCATTTGACATTGTGGTCGGTGGAAATAAAATTGTAGAGTCTGGTCGTCGAATTACAGCAAAACATGTTCGTGAATTGGAAAAAGCAAAAGTTAGTAAGCTGGAAGTGCCTAATGAGTATATGCATGGCAAGATGATAGCTCATAATATTGTAGATGAGTCTACTGGTGAGTTTATTGCTGAAGCCAATAGTGAGCTAACTGAAGAGTTAATTGAGCTTTTGCGCGAAAATGATATTAAAAAGTTTGATGTAATCTATACAAATGAGTTGGATCGAGGTCCATTTATTTCTAATACATTGAAAGTGGATGCAACTCAAACTCAGCTTGAAGCGATGATTGAAATTTATCGCATGATGCGTCCTGGTGAACCACCAACAAAAGAAGCTGCTGAAAATCTTTTCCATAATTTATTCTTCTCAGAGGATCGTTATGACCTCTCTGCTGTAGGACGTATGAAGTTTAATCGTCGTCTTGAATACACTATTGAGACTGGTCCTTCAATTCTTTTTGATCTTGGTTATTTATCCAATAGAACAGACGCTGCTTCTAAGGCATTGGTAGAGGAGTTCGGTCCCCAATATGAAGAGCTTAAAAAGTCTGGTAAGACTGATTCTGATATTGTAAATGTTCTAAAGACTTTGATAGATATACGTGACGGTTTTGGTGTTATAGATGATATAGACCATCTTGGTAATAGACGTATTCGAAGTGTTGGTGAAATGGCGGAAAATGCTTTCCGTATCGGTCTCGTTAGGGTTGAAAGAGCTGTTAAAGAACGTTTGACAGTAGCCGAGAGTGAAGGGCTTATGCCGCAGGATATGGTTAATGCTAAGCCAGTATCTGCTGCTGTTAAAGAATTCTTTGGTTCAAGTCAGTTATCTCAGTTCATGGATCAGAATAATCCATTGTCAGAAATTACTCATAAGAGAAGAATATCTGCTCTTGGTCCGGGTGGTCTTACCCGTGAAAGAGCTGGTTTTGAAGTTCGAGATGTTCATCCAACTCATTATGGTCGTGTATGTCCTATCGAAACGCCTGAAGGACCAAACATTGGACTAATAAACTCATTGGCTGTTTTTGCAAAAACTAATGATTATGGGTTCTTGGAGACTCCATATAGAAAAGTAGTTGATGGTAAGGTTCTTGATGAAATTGATTATTTGTCTGCTATAGAAGAGTCGCGCTTTGTAATTGCTCAGGCAAATGCGGTTCTGGATAAGAACAATAAATTTACCAATGACATGATTTCTTGTCGTTATCAAAACGAATTTGCGATGTCTGTTCCTGAAGATATCCAATACATGGATGTATCTCCTAAGCAGATTGTTTCTGTAGCGGCTTCATTAATTCCTTTCTTGGAGCATGATGATGCTAACCGTGCCTTGATGGGTTCGAACATGCAACGTCAAGCTGTTCCTTGTTTGCGTGCCGAAACTCCTGTAAGCGGAACTGGTATGGAGCGAGTTGTGGCAGTTGATTCTGGAACTACTGTGGTTTCCAGGCGTGGTGGTGAAATTATTGCTGCTGATGCTGCTCGTATAGTAGTCCGGGTAAATGATGATGAAGCACAAGATGGTGGTGTAGATATTTATAACCTTATCAAGTACACCCGCTCAAATCAGAATACGTGTGTTAATCAGAAACCTATTGTGAGAATTGGTGATAAGGTTGAGCGTGGTGATGTATTGGCTGATGGCTCTTCAACCGATCTTGGCGAGTTGGCTTTAGGGCAAAATATAAAAATCGCATTTATGCCATGGAATGGATATAACTTTGAAGATTCAATTCTTGTTTCTGAGAGAGTAGTAGAAGAGGATCGGTTTACCTCTATTCATATCGAAGAAGTTACTTGTCTTGCTCGTGATACCAAATTAGGTGCTGAAGAGATAACTGCTGATATTCCAAATGTTAGTGAGCACTTGCTCTCTAAGCTTGATGAGTCGGGTATTGTCCATGTTGGAGCTGAAGTAAAACCAGGGGATATTTTGGTTGGAAAAGTTACTCCTAAAGGTGAAACCCAGCTAACCCCGGAAGAGAAGCTTCTACGTGCTATTTTTGGAGAGAAGGCATCTGATGTTAAAGATACTTCTTCTCGAGTTAAATCAAGCATGTTTGGTACTGTTATTGATGTAAGAGTATTTACTCGTGATGGTGTTGAAAAAGACGCTCGTGCAATTGCCCTTGAAGAAGAAGCTCTGTCTAAAGTCAGGAATGACTTGCGCGATGAATTATTTGTCTTCGAAGAAGATATCTATGCTCGTGTAGAGAAGTTAGTGTTAAATAAAGTAGTAGATGGAGGTCCGGCTGGAATAAAAGCTGGTGGTAAAGTCACTAAAGCTTATTTAACAGAGCTTGATCAAAAAGAATGGTTCTCATTGCGCATGCGTAATGAGGAAGCTAATGCACAACTTGAAAAATTATCAGTACTTTTAGATGAGCAGAAGAAACGTTACGAAGAGCGTTTGCAGAAGCAGAAAGATAAAATCACTGCAGGTGATGATTTGGCTCCAGGTGTACTAAAGGTTGTTAAGGTATATGTGGCTGTTCGTCGTCGCATGCAACCAGGTGACAAGATGGCGGGTCGTCATGGTAACAAGGGTGTTGTTTCGCGTATTGTTCCTGTCGAAGATATGCCGTATGACGAGTCTGGAGTTCCAGTAGATATTGCTTTGAATCCTCTTGGTGTACCTTCTCGAATGAATGTTGGTCAGGTTCTTGAAATGCATCTAGGTTGGGCTGCTAAAGGTCTTGGTGAAAAAATTGGTCGTATGATCGATGCTAAAGCCAAGGTAGATGAACTACGAAAGTTTCTAACTGAAATTTACAGTACTGATGGTAATCCTCATCAAGGTGATATCACCGAGATGACAGATGAAGAAGTTATTGAGATGGCAAGTAATCTTCGTCGTGGTGTTCCAATGGCTACTCAGGTATTCGATGGTGCTGCAGAAACTGAGATAAAGAATATGCTTAAGTTGGCAGACCTGCCTGAGTCAGGTCAAACAACTTTGTATGATGGTCGTACAGGTAAAGCTTTCGAAAGAAAGATCACTGTTGGTTATATGCATATGTTGAAACTGAATCATTTGGTTGACGATAAAATGCATGCCCGCTCAACTGGACCTTACAGTCTGGTAACACAGCAACCACTCGGTGGTAAAGCCATGTTTGGTGGTCAGCGCTTCGGTGAAATGGAGGTCTGGGCATTAGAGGCATATGGTGCTGCTTACACCTTACAAGAAGTACTTACTGTTAAGTCTGACGATGTTCAGGGTAGAAATAAGATGTATAAGAACATTGTTGATGGAAATCTTCATATGGAAGCTGGTATGCCAGAATCCTTTAATGTATTGATGAAAGAGATTCGATCTTTGGCTCTTAATATTGAACTTGAAAAAGATAGTTAATAGGTGACGTTATGATGAATAAAGGTATGGGAGACTTGCTGAATATTTTTAAGCAGCAAGCAGATACAGAAGAATTCGATGCAATTCGTATTGGTTTAGCATCACCTGAAGTAATACGTTCATGGTCATATGGTGAAGTTAAAAAGCCAGAGACAATTAACTATCGAACATTTAAGCCAGAGCGTGATGGTCTTTTCTGTGCCAAGATTTTTGGTCCGGTTAAAGACTATGAGTGTTTATGTGGAAAATATAAGCGTCTCAAGCACCGGGGTGTAGTTTGTGAAAAATGTGGTGTAGAGGTAACCAATACAAAAGTACGTCGTGATCGTATGGGTCATATTGATTTGGCTTGTCCAGTTGCACATATATGGTTTTTAAAATCTCTTCCTTCTCGAATTGGTTTGTTCCTGGATATGACTTTGCGCGATATTGAGCGTGTATTGTACTTTGAGGCGTTTGTTGTTGTTGAGCCTGGTATGACAACTCTTGAAAGAGGTCAATTATTAAGCGATGAGGCTTACCTCGAAGCAGTTGAAGAATTCGGTGATGAATTTGATGCTGGTATGGGTGCTGAAGCCGTGCTTAAGATGCTTAAGACGGTTGATATTAAAGAAGCTATCGAAGATTTAAATGAGCAGGCTGATGCTACTAAGTCAGAAACAAAACTTAAACGTATAAGTAAGCGTATGAAGCTAATGGAATCATTCCTCGGGTCTGGTAATAAACCAGACTGGATGATTATGACGATTCTACCAGTTTTGCCGCCTGATTTACGTCCGCTTGTTCCCCTTGAGGGTGGTCGATTTGCTACATCTGATCTGAATGATTTGTATCGTCGTGTGATTAATCGTAATAATCGACTAAGACGTTTATTGGATTTAAATGCACCGGATATTATCGTGCGTAACGAAAAGCGTATGCTACAAGAGTCTGTTGATGCTCTATTAGATAATGGTCGTCGTGGTCGTGCAATTACCGGATCAAATAGGCGTCAGCTCAAATCTTTGGCCGATATGATCAAGGGTAAGCAAGGTCGATTCCGTCAAAACCTACTAGGTAAGCGTGTAGATTACTCTGGCCGTTCTGTAATCGTAGTTGGTCCTTCTTTAAGATTGCACCAGTGTGGTTTGCCTAAGAAAATGGCTCTTGAGTTATTCAAACCATTTATTTTTGGTAAATTACAAAGACGTGGCTTAGCTACAACAATTAAGGCTGCTAAAAAATTAGTAGAAAGAGAGACTCCAGAAGTATGGGATATCCTGGCTGAAATTATTCGTCAGCATCCTATATTGTTAAACCGTGCTCCAACACTTCACCGATTAGGTATTCAGGCATTTGAGCCTGTTTTGATCGAAGGTAAAGCGATCCAGCTTCATCCTTTGGTATGTTCTGCGTTCAACGCTGACTTCGACGGTGATCAGATGGCTGTTCACGTTCCATTGTCCTTAGAAGCACAAACCGAAGCTCGTGTCTTAATGATGGCAACCAATAACGTACTTTCACCTGCTAATGGTGAGCCGATTATTGTGCCTTCGCAGGATATTGTATTGGGTCTTTATTACATGACTCGTGAAAGCATTAATGCAAAAGGCGAAGGAATGGTATTCGCTGATGCAAAAGAAGCTAAGCGTGCTTATGAGACTGATCAAGTGTCGCTTCATGCAAAAGTTCAGGTTCGTATTACAGATAGTGAATATGATGACAATGGCGAATTAGTAGTAACTACGCGTCGTGTTGATACTACGGTAGGTCGAGCTATTCTTTCTGATGTTTTGCCAGATGGTATTCCGTTTGAGCAGATCAACACCGTGATGAAGAAAAAGAATATCTCTAACCTTATTAATGAGGGTTACAGAAGAATAGGTCTCAAGGATACTGTTATACTGGCTGATCAGTTGATGTATACGGGTTATAAATATGCAACATTATCAGGTGTTTCGTTCTGCGCAAATGACATGATGATTCCGGATGAGAAGGCTGACAATTATTGGTCGTTCAGAAGACGATGTAAAAGAAATTGAAGATCAATACTCATCAGGTCTTGTTACACAGGGTGAGCGCTACAACAAGGTTGTAGATATTTGGGCTCGTACTAATGAGCAAGTTGCTAAAGCCATGATGGATGGTATGGGTAAAGAAGATGTTGAGGATGCAGAAGGTAATACTGTTTCTCAGGACTCATTTAACTCTATCTACATGATGGCTGATTCTGGTGCTCGTGGTTCTGCAGCTCAGATTCGTCAGTTAGCTGGTATGCGTGGTTTGATGGCTAAGCCAGATGGCTCAATCATCGAAACTCCTATTACATCTAACTTCCGTGAAGGTCTTAATGTACTTCAGTACTTTATCTCTACTCACGGTGCTCGTAAAGGTCTTGCAGATACGGCATTGAAAACAGCTAACTCAGGTTATTTAACTAGACGTCTTGTTGATGTATCGCAAGATATGGTTGTTACACTGGATGATTGTGGTACTGAAAATGGTTTATCCATGAAGCCAATCATTGAAGGTGGTGATGTTGTTGAGCCACTTGGTGAACGTGTTCTTGGTCGTGTGGTGGCAGTGGATGTAATGGATCACAAAGGTGAACTTGTGATACCTGCTAAAACATTACTAGATGAAGAATGGGTGTCAAAGCTTGATGATCTAGGTGTAGATGAGATACAAGTGCGTTCTGCAATTACTTGTGCTTCACGAAAAGGTGTTTGTGCTCAATGTTATGGTCGTGATTTGGGTCGTGGTCATTTAGTTAATATGGGTGAGGCAGTGGGTGTAATTGCTGCTCAGTCTATTGGTGAGCCAGGTACTCAGTTAACTATGCGTACTTTCCATATCGGTGGTGCTGCAAGTCGTGCTGCTGCTGATAATAATATTCTTGTTAAGTCTTCAGGTACTGCGCGCTTATCTAACGTTAAGACGGTTGAGAATAAAGACGGCAACCTTGTTACAGTGTCTCGTTCTGGTGAAATCAGTGTGGTTGATGATCAAGGTCGTGAGCGTGAGCGTTATAAATTGCCTTATGGTGCGGTTGTCACAATCAAAGATGATGAACCGGTCGAGATGGGTCAAGAAGTGGCTACATGGGATCCGCATACGCATCCAATCGTAACTGAGGTTGCTGGTACTGTTGATTTTGTTGATTTCGTTGATGGTTCAACAATCAATACACATATCGATGAAGTGACTGGGCTTGAGTTCTACTATTGTTACAGACCCTGCGTGCTCGTGGTTCTGGTTCTAAAGATCTTAATCCAATGATTAGATTATTGGACGACAAGGGTAATTCATTATTCTTTGAGAATTCTGAAATACCAGTTCAGTATCCATTGGCAGGTGGTGCGGTTGTAGGTTTGACCAATGGTGTAAAAGTAGCAGTTGGTGATGTACTTGCTCGTTTGACTCAGGAGTCTTCGAAGACTCGTGATATTACCGGTGGTCTTCCTCGAGTAGCGGATATGTTTGAGGCTAGAAAGCCTAAGCAGCCAGCAATACTCGCAGAGATTTCTGGTACGTTCTCATGGGGTAAAGAAACTAAGGGTAAGAAACGTTTAGTAATTACGCCTGATAAGGGTGAGCATTATGAAATTCTTATTCCTAAGTGGCGTAACCTTGATGTATTTGAAGGTGAGAAAGTTGCCAAAGGTGAGATGATTGCTGATGGTGAGGCTAGCTCTCATGATATCTTACGCTTATTAGGTCCGGTGGCGCTTGCAGAGCATTTGGTGAAAGAGGTTCAGGAAGTTTATCGTTTGCAAGGTGTTAAAATTAATGATAAGCACGTTGAGATAATTTCCCGTCAGATGATGCGTAAAGCTGTAATTACTGAGTCAGGTGATACTCGCATGTTAAAAGGTGAGCAGCTTGATTACTGGCAGATCGATGAAGAAAACGAGAAGTTTGTTGCTGAAGGTAAGTTACCCGCTAAATACGATAGAGTATTGCTTGGTATTACCAAAGCGTCTCTTGTAACTGATTCGTTTATTTCTGCTGCTTCATTCCAGGAAACTACTCGAGTTCTAACAGAAGCTTCTGTTAAAGGTGCTCGCGATGATCTACGTGGTCTTAAAGAAAATGTAATTGTGGGTCGTTTAATTCCTGCCGGTACTGGTTTGACTCATCATCTTGCGCGACGTAAAAAGCAAGAAGAGATTCAGCAGCAACTTTCATCATTAATGGCAGAGCTTCCAGATGGAGACGCTGAAGAGCCAGTAGCGATAGAGATAGAAGAAGCTACAGAAGAGTAATATAAATACGTTAGGAATTTCTAAATAGCACCCCCCTACTTATAGCCACTTTTTTGTTTTTATAAGTAGGGGGGTGAATAGTAAGTGATTTATTGATTACCTGAAAAATACGTTTTAAAAATAGAAACCTGTCTTGACATGTAGACGTAGGGGTAATAGAATTCCGCGCCTTTATCGTTAAGACGATTGTTGATTTTTCTTGTGCCTACTTTTAATGGTGCAGGGTAATAAAGTTGGAGAAATAGATTTAATGTCTACTGTTAATCAGTTGGTGCGCAAACCTCGAAAGCGCAAGATGGAAAAGAGCAATGTTCCAGCTTTGGAAGCTTGTCCGCAACGTCGTGGAGTATGTACAAGGGTATATACAACAACACCTAAGAAGCCTAACTCAGCAATGAGAAAAGTAGCTCGTGTACGTTTGACGAATGGTTTTGAAGTGAGTAGTTATATTGGTGGTGAAGGTCATAACTTACAAGAGCACTCGGTTGTACTGATTCGTGGTGGTCGTGTAAAAGATTTACCAGGTGTGCGTTATCACGTAGTACGTGGTTCATTGGATACCCAGGGTGTTCAAGAGCGTAGACAGGGTCGTTCGAAGTATGGTGCAAAGCGTCCTAAGTCTTAGTAGTAGTAATTGTAAGCAATAATTTTTTGCTTGCTGATTTTATGTCAGTGAGTTGTTGAATAATAGTAAACAAAATAGAGTAGCGAGTTTTATATGCCAAGAAGAAGAGAAGTACCAAAACGCATTATCCTTCCAGATCCAAAGTTTGGTAGTCTGGTTTTGGCAAAGTTTATTAATACCATTATGAAAGATGGTAAAAAATCTATTGCTGAGAAAGTTGTATATGTGGCATTAGATCAAATTGCTGCTAAAAAAGGTAATGATGGAATGGAGGTGCTTGAAGCAGCTCTGGAAAATGTACGTCCTTCTGTAGAGGTTAAGTCACGAAGAGTAGGTGGTGCAACTTATCAAGTTCCTGTTGAAGTTAGGTCTTCTCGTCAAAATGCATTGGCTATGCGTTGGTTGGTTGATGCGTCACGTCGTCGTGGTGAAAAATCAATGGCGTTAAAGCTTGCTGGCGAATTGATGGATGCGGCTGAGAAGCGCGGTTCTGCTGTTAAGAAGCGAGAAGATACGCATAAAATGGCTGATGCAAATAAAGCGTTTGCTCACTTCCGTTGGTAATTTGGAATAATAATTTATTGTTGGCTGTCCGGCAGGAAATTTTTATAAGGTAATTAAAGTGGCTCGTACAACTCCTCTTGATCGATATCGCAATATAGGAATTATGGCGCATATTGATGCAGGTAAGACGACTACTACAGAAAGAATCTTGTTCTATACGGGTGTGTCTCACAAGATTGGTGAGGTGCATGATGGTGCTGCAACCATGGATTGGATGGAGCAGGAGCAAGAAAGAGGTATTACAATAACCTCTGCAGCTACGACTTGTTTTTGGTCTGGCATGGAAAAGCAGTTTAGTGCGCATAGAATCAATATTATCGATACCCCGGGTCATGTTGATTTTACAATTGAAGTGGAGCGTTCCTTAAGAGTGCTTGATGGTGCAGTAGCTGTTTTTTGTGCAGTTGGTGGTGTTGAGCCACAGTCAGAAACAGTGTGGCGACAGGCGAATAAATATAATGTTCCACGTATGGTCTTTGTTAATAAAATGGATCGTATTGGGGCTGACTTCTTGCGTGTAGTTGGTCAGATTGAAGAGCGCTTAGGTGCAAGTCCTGTTCCTCTGCAGATTTCCAATGGTGAAGAAGAAGGTTTTAAAGGTGTAATTGATCTCATAAAGATGAAATCAATTAAATGGAATGATGAAGATATGGGACTGACCTATATTTTAGAAGATATTCCTGAAAACCTGGTTGCTGAAGCTGAGTCATGGCGAGAAAAATTGATTGAGGCTGCTGCTGAAGCAAATGAAGAGTTAATGGATGTGTATCTTAATGATGGAGATCTGACGGAAGATCAAATTCATCAAGGGTTACGAATCCGAACACTGGCTGGTGAGATAGTTCCAGCTATGTGTGGTTCATCTTTCAAGAATAAAGGTGTTCAGGCAATGTTGGATGCGGTAGTTCGTTATATGCCGTCTCCATTGGATGTACCTTCAATTACGGGTATCGTAGACGATGGTACTGAAGATGGTAAAGAAGCAAAACGTAAAGCGTCGGATGATGAACCGTTTGCTTCATTGGCGTTTAAGATAGCTACTGATCCTTTTGTGGGTACATTGACGTTTTTCAGGGTTTATTCTGGAATACTCAAAACTGGTGATATGGTTTTAAATCCACTTAAAGGGAAAAAAGAAAGAATTGGTCGTATCTTGCAGATGCATTCAAATTCTAGAGAAGAAGTTAAAGAGGTCTATGCGGGAGATATTGCTGCTGCAGTAGGGCTAAAAGATGTTACTACAGGTGATACACTTTGTGATAAGACTCACCCAATAACTTTAGAGAGAATGGATTTTCCTGAGCCAGTTATTTCGGTTGCAGTAGAGCCAAAGACAACGGTTGATCAGGAGAAAATGGCGCAGGCTTTAGCTAAGTTGGCGCAAGAAGATCCTTCATTTAGAGTGCATACTGATGAAGAATCAGGACAAACAATAATATCTGGAATGGGTGAGTTACATCTCGATATTATTGTTGATCGTATGAAACGTGAATTTAGTGTTGATGCTAATGTGGGTAATCCCCAGGTTGCATATCGTGAAACAATAAGCCAATCAGTGAATGCTGAAGGTAAGTTTATTCGTCAGTCTGGTGGTAAGGGCCATTATGGTCATGTATTAGTTAAGCTGGAGCCTTTGGAAGAAGGTGCTGGTTATGAGTTTGTAGATGAGATTGTTGGAGGCTCAATTCCAAAGGAATATATACCTGCAGTTAATAAAGGAATTCAAGAACAAATGCAGAATGGTGTGTTGGCTGGTTATCCGGTCGTTGATATAAAAGTTACTTTGTATGATGGTTCATTTCATGATGTTGATTCTAGTGAAATGTCATTTAAAGTTGCGGGGTCAATGGCGATTCGTGATGGTGTTAGATCAGCTGGGCCAGAATTGCTAGAGCCTATTATGAAAGTTGAGGTTGTGACACCAGAAGAAAATATGGGTGATGTCATGGGTGACTTAAATCGTCGTCGAGGCATTGTTCAGGGCATGGATGAGGCACCCTCGGGTAAAATCATTCGTGCGGAAGTTCCATTGGCTGAGATGTTTGGTTATGCCACTGCTTTACGATCAGTGTCGCAAGGTCGAGCAACTATTCAATGGAGTTTGCGAAGTATGCGGAGGTGCCTAAATCGGTAGCCGAAGCAATGATAATTGAAAGGTGAGTAATCATGTCCAAAGAAAAATTTGAACGTAATAAACCGCATGTAAACGTCGGTACAATTGGTCACGTTGACCACGGTAAAACAACATTAACAGCTGCGACTAACAACAGTAATGGCAGAAAAGATGGTGGTGAAGTTAAAGCATTTGATGAAATCGATAATGCACCAGAAGAAAAAGAGCGTGGTATTACTATCGCTACTTCTCACGTTGAGTATGAAACAGATACACGTCACTATGCACACGTTGATTGTCCAGGTCATGCTGATTATGTAAAGAACATGATTACTGGTGCTGCACAAATGGATGGTGCTATTCTTGTTGTTTCTGCAGCTGATGGTCCAATGCCACAAACACGTGAGCATATCTTCTTGTCACGTCAGGTTGGTGTTCCATACATCGTTGTATTCATGAACAAAGCAGATATGGTTGATGACGAAGAATTACTTGAATTAGTTGAAATGGAAATTCGTGAACTTCTGGATATGTACGAATTCCCAGGTGATGATACTCCAATCATTACTGGTTCTGCGCTTAAAGCATTGGAAGGTGATGAAGCTTACACGGCTAAGATCGTTAGAATTGGTTGAGGCACTTGATACTTATATTCCAGAGCCAGAGCGTGCAATTGATGGTGACTTCTTAATGCCAGTTGAGGATGTATTCTCAATCTCAGGTCGTGGTACAGTTGTTACTGGTCGTATCGAGCGTGGTATTGTTAAAGTTGGTGAAGAAATTGAAATTGTTGGTATCAGAGATACTACAAAAACTACTTGTACTGGTGTTGAAATGTTCCGTAAGCTTCTTGATCAAGGTCAAGCAGGTGATAACGTGGTGTTTTGCTTCGTGGTACTAAGCGTGAAGATGTTGAGCGTGGTCAAGTACTTTGTAAGCCAGGTCAATTACTCCTCACACAAAATTTGAAGCAGAAGTGTATGTTTTATCTAAAGATGAAGGTGGTCGTCATACTCCATTCTTCAAAGGTTATCGTCCACAGTTCTACTTCCGAACAACAGACGTAACAGGTGCATGTGATCTTCCAGAAGGTACAGAAATGGTTATGCCAGGTGATAACGTCAAGATGGTAGTAACTTTAATCAACCCAATTGCAATGGAAGAAGGTCTACGTTTCGCTATCCGTGAAGGTGGTCGTACAGTTGGTGCTGGTGTTGTTGCTAAAATTATCGAATAATACTTAATTGAGTATATAAATATGTCAGGTCAAAAAATCCGAATCCGTCTTAAGTCGTTTGATCATAAGTTAATTGATCGTTCTGCTGGAGAAATTGTAGAAACTGCAAAACGTACTGGTGCTCGAGTAAAGGGTCCTATTCCGCTGCCAACAAGAAAAGAACGATTTACTATTCTTGTTTCTCCGCATGTTAATAAAGATGCTAGAGATCAGTATGAGATTCGAACACATAAACGTTTAATGGATATAGTTGATCCAACTGATCGAACAGTTGACGCTCTAATGAAGCTGGATCTTGCAACTGGTGTGGATGTTCAGATTAAACTTCTATAGTGCATTAATGGGTTTATCTAGGTTCTTTGGCTGCTTTTTTTTATAGTTTAAAAAATATAATTAAAAGATAGTTTTTAGAGTTCCCTATCTCAGATTTATCTGGCATAATGCGCGGCTTTCTTCGGCTCGATACTTATAGTTTCGGGCCGATTTTTTCCAAAAAATATCTTCTGATAATGTATAGATACATATGTCAGTTTTAAGTTTTAATGAGGTGGCCAAATGGCAATCAGTCTACTGGGTTCTAAAGTAGGAATGACCCGGATATACAATGAAGATGGTACTGCAACACCAGTAACGGTTTTGCAGATGACACCAAACCGAATCTCTCAGCTGAAGACAGTTGAAACTGATGGTTATAACGCTGTTCAATTAACTGCAGGTGTTAAAAAAGCTTCAAAAGTAAATAAGCCTGGTTCTGGGCATTTTGCTAAAGCTTCTGTTGAATCTGGTCTTTTGACTCGTGAGTCACGTGTGGATTCAGTTGAAGGGTATGAGCTTGGTTCTGAATTAACTCTTGAATTGTTTGAAGAAGGTCAGAAGGTAGATGTTACTGGTACTACGATCGGTAAAGGTTTTGCTGGTGTTCTTAAAGCGGTATAACTTTGCTGGTAAAGATGCTACTCATGGTAACTCCATCAATCATAGAACTCCTGGTTCTATTGGTCAAAACCAGACTCCAGGTCGTGTATTTAAAGGCAAGAAGATGTCTGGTCACATGGGTGCTGTAAAGCAGACAACTCAAAATCTTACTGTTGTAAGTATTGATTTAGAAAGTAATTTGATGTTGGTTAAAGGTGCAGTCCCAGGTTCTCGTGGTGGTAATGTGCTTGTGAAACCAGCTGTTAAGGTTTAGTTCTTATGAAATTAAAAAGTATAGAAGGCAAGGCAGTTGAGTTAGATGATTCTGTATTTGCAAGCGAGTATAATGAGACTTTGGTTCATCAGGCTGTTGTAGCGTATATGAGTACTGGGCGTGCTGGTACGAAAGCGCAAAAAACACGTTCTGATGTCAGTGGTGGTGGAGCTAAGCCATGGCGTCAAAAAGGTACTGGTCGTGCTAGAGCGGGTACATCTCGTGGGCCTATTTGGCGTGGCGGTGGTGCTACTTTTGCTGCAAGACCTAGAGATCATTCAAAGAAACTTAATAAGAAGATGTATAGGGCTGCGATGAGATCTATTTTTTCTGAATTGGTTCGCTCGGAGTCATTAATAATTGTTGATGATTTTTCAATAGCGGAACCTAAGACTAAAAGCATGGTTGATGCTTTGGCTGGTTGGAAAGTTGGTGCTGATTCATTATTGGTTGGTGTTGAGAATGAAGATAATGTAAGTCTTTCTTCTCGTAATATTCCTAATTGTGAATATATTGATCTTGCTAAGTTGAATCCAGTAAGTTTAGTTTCTCATGATAATGTTGTTATGACTTCTTCGGCTGTTTCAAAAGTTCAGGAGTGGTTATCATGATTAGTAAAGTAGAAGAAAGATTATACCAAGTTCTTTTTGGTCCTCATGTTACAGAAAAAGCAGTTTCTGGTAATGAGTCAAATACACATGTTTTTAAAGTTGCTACTACTGCAACTAAAGGTCGAGATAAAGACTGCTGTTGAGACTCTTTTTGAGGTTAAAGTCGTTGATGTTCGTTCTGTGAATGTTAAAGGAAAGAGCAAAAACTTCGGTAAGAGAAAAGGTTCTCGAAAAGATTGGAAAAAAGCCTATGTCAGATTGGCAGAAGGTTCTACTCTTAATGTTGAAGCTGAGGGTTAACATCATGGCTATCTTGAAAATGAAACCAACTTCTCCTGGTCGTCGTCACCAGGTTAGAGTTATAAATAATGAATTACATAAGGGGAGTCCTTGTAAGGCTCTTCTTGAGAAAAAAAGTAAGTCCGGTGGTCGTAACAATAATGGTCGTATTACAACACGTCATATTGGTGGTGGTCACAAGCAGCATTATCGTGTAATTGATTTTAAGCGCAACAAGGATGGTATTTCTGCTCAAGTTGAAACAATTGAGTATGATCCTAATAGAACGGCTAACATAGCATTGCTTAAATATGCAGATGGAGAGAGAAGATACATCATTGCACCTAAAGGATTGCGTGCTGGTGGTTCTGTAATGTCTGGCTCTGATGCAAGCATCGCTCCCGGTAATACTTTGGAATTAAATGATATTCCTGTAGGTACAGTTATACATTGTATTGAATTGAAGCCTGGTAAAGGTGCTCAAATTGCTCGTAGTGCTGGTACATCTGCTCAGTTAGTTGCTCGTGAAGGAAGATATTCAACTTTAAGATTGCGTTCTGGTGAAATGAGAAAAGTTTTATCAGTTTGTCGTGCAACAGTAGGTGAGGTAAGTAATTCTGAGCATAGCTTGGTTAAGCTAGGTAAGGCAGGTGCTAGTCGACATCGTGGTGTTCGTCCAACGGTTCGTGGTGTTGTTATGAATCCGGTAGATCATCCACATGGTGGTGGTGAAGGTAAAACCTCTGGTGGTAGGCATCCAGTATCTCCTTGGGGTACGCCAACAAAAGGCTTTAAAACACGTAAAAATAAACGTACAGATAATCTTATCGTACGTCGTAGAAATAAGAGGTAATTGAAGTGCCACGTTCATTAAAAAAAGGCCCATTTATAGATCATCATTTGATGACTAAAGTAATGAAAGCAGTCGATGCGGGTGATCGTAAGCCAATAAAGACATGGTCTAGGCGTTCAATGATTGTTCCAGATATGGTTGGTTTGACTATTGCTATACATAATGGTCGTCAACATGTGCCAGTATTGGTTAATGAGCATATGGTTGGGCATAAGTTAGGTGAGTTCTCACCTACACGAATGTTCCGTGGTCATGTTGCCGATAAATCGTCAAGATAACAGGCGTTAGGATTTTATAATGGAAGTTAAAGCAAAGTTAAAGTTCGCACGAATCTCACCTCAAAAGGCAAGATTAGTAGCAGATCAAGTACGTGGAATGCCTGTAGAAAGCGCTCTCGAGGTTTTGTCTTTTAGTCAAAAGAAAGCGGCTGCTATGGTTAAGAAAATTCTTGATTCTGCAATCGCTAATGCAGAGCATAATGAAGGGGCGGATATAGACGATTTGACTATTACTCAGGTTATGGTCGATCAAGCGTCCTACAATGAAACGTATACGTCCTAGAGCAAAAGGTCGTGCTAATAGAATTCTAAAGCGAACAAGTCACATTACTTTGTTTGTTGGTGATGGTGAGGTTAAGTAATGGGACAAAAAATACATCCAATTGGGTTTCGTCTTGGTATAGCTGCTGACTGGCGTTCAAAGTGGTATGCAGAAGGTAAAGAGTATGCAGAGTTTTTGCATAAAGATCTTGAGGTACGAGCTTCTATTGAAAAGAATCTTGAAGCATGCTTCTGTTAGTCGTATTCAGATTGAGCGTCCTGCTAAATCTGCTTTTGTAACTATTCATACTGCTAGACCAGGTGTTGTGATTGGTAAAAAAGGTGAAGATATTGAACGTCTTAGAACTGATACAGCTAAAATGATGGGTCTTCATCCAAATAACGTAAAAGTTAATATCGAAGAAATCCGCAAGCCAGAATTGGATGCAAAATTAGTTGCGGAAAGTATTGCTAATCAGCTGGAAAGACGTATTATGTTCCGCCGCGCTATGAAGAGAGCGGTTGGTAATGCTATGCGCTTAGGAGCACTAGGTATAAAGATTAGTTGTGGTGGTCGATTAAACGGTGCAGATATCGCAAGAACAGAATGGTATAGAGAAGGTCGAGTGCCTTTACATACTATGAGAGCTGATATTGACTATTCAACGGCTAAAGCACATACAACTTATGGTGTTATTGGTATTAAGGTCTGGATCTATAAAGGTGATGTTTTCGATCTAGAGCAAAAACAATCAAATTCTGCTGCCCCAGCTGGCAAAAAGAAGAGATAGAGGTCTGAGATGTTACAGCCTAAGAGAACAAAATTTCGAAAGCAGTTTAAAGGTAGAAATCGTGGCCTTGCAACTGTTGGAAGTAAAGTAAGCTTTGGAGAGTACGGTCTGAAAGCAGTAGGTCGTGGTCGTCTAACGGCAAGGCAAATTGAAGCTGCTCGTCGTGCTATGACACGTCATATTAAGCGTGGTGGTAAAATTTGGATACGCGTCTTCCCAGATAAGCCTATTACAAGTAAGCCATTAGAAGTTCGAATGGGTAAGGGTAAGGGTAATGTAGAGTACTGGGTGTGTCTTATTCAGCCAGGTAGAGTGCTTTATGAGATGGAAGGTGTATCTGAAGAGTTAGCAAGAGAGGCTTTTGCCTTAGCTGCTGCAAAGTTACCTATCAAAACAGTGTTTGTCACTAGGACGGTGATGTGATGAAAGCGAATGAAATTCGAAAGAAAAATACAGAAGAACTTTCTACAGAACTTTTAGAGAGTCTTAAAGAGCAGTTTGTTTTAAGAATGCAGAGAGCGAGTGGTCAACTTAATCGTCCATCTGAGATGAAAAAAGTACGACGAAAAATTGCTAGAATTAAAACAATTATGAATGAGATGCAGTCAACAGGTGCAGGTGAGTAGTATGTCGGAAACAGCTAAAGTTGAGCATAGCGTAACTGGTAAAGTCGTTAGCAATAAAATGGACAAAAGTATTGTCGTAATGGGTGAAAGAAAGGTTAAGCATCCTCTTTACGGTAAGTTCATAAGAAGATCAACTAAATACCATGCGCATGATGCAAATAATGAGTGCAATATTGGTGACACTGTTGAAATTAAAGAGTGTCGTCCTATGTCTAAGACTAAATCTTGGACTTTAGTAAAAGTGCTACAAAAAACTGCTTCTTAAGCAAGTATATATCGGTATATTACAATGATTCAAATGCAAACAAATTTAGATATCGCAGATAATAGTGGTGCCAGAAGAGTGCAGTGTATAAAAGTACTTGGTGGGTCACATCGTAGGTATGCAGGTATCGGCGATATTATTAAAGTAAGTATTAAAGAAGCTATTCCACGTGGCAAGGTAAAAAAAGGCGATGTTTATACGGCTGTAGTTGTAAGAACTGCAAAGGGTGTTAGAAGAAAGGATGGTTCTACAATCCGTTTTGATAATAATTCTGCAGTGTTGTTAAATACAAAACTAGAGCCTATTGGAACTAGAATCTTCGGTCCAGTTACGCGTGAGCTTCGTGATAAAAATTTCATGAAAATCATCTCGTTGGCTCCTGAAGTTTTATAAGGGTTACCTCATGAATAAGATAGTTAAAAACGACCAGATAGTGATAGTTTCAGGTAAGGACAAGGGTAGGCGTGGTAACGTAACTCAAGTTCTTGATAATGGAAAGTTACTGATACAGGGTCTAAACCTTGCTAAAAAACACCAAAAAGGAAATCCACAAGCTGGAATACCTGGTGGCATAGTTGAAAAGGAAATGCCAGTTGATGCATCTAATGTGATGCTTGTGAATCCTGCAACTGATAAGGGTGATCGTGTGGGTTTTAAAATACTTGAAGATGGAAAGAAAGTACGTTGCTTCAAGTCTAATGGTGAAGTTGTTAGTTAATTCAGTAGTTTGAATTATTAACGAATAGAATTTAAAGGTATTAAGATGTCTAGATTGCAGGATTTTTATCAGGAAACAGTAGTCAAAGAGCTAACTGAAAAGTTTTCTTATAAAAATGTAATGGAAGTCCCTAAGATTACAATGATCTCGTTAAATATGGGTTTGGGTGATGCTGTAGGTGATAAGAAAATAGTTGAGCATGCTGTTTCTGATATGACTAAAATCAGCGGCCAAAAACCAGTTGTAACTGTTTCTAGAAAATCTATTGCTGGATTTAAGATTCGTGATAATTGGCCTATAGGTTGTAAAGTTAATCTACGAAGACATCATATGTATGAATTTTTAGATCGTTTGATCAATATATCAATTCCTCGTGTAAGAGATTTTCGTGGAATGAACCCTAAATCATTCGACGGTCTTGGGAATTATAGTATGGGATTCAATGAGCAAATTATTTTCCCTGAAATTGACTACGATAAAATTGATAAGCTACGTGGATTGGATATTGCAATCACTACTACAGCTAAAACCGATGAGGAAGGAAAGGCATTATTAGAAGCTTTTAACTTCCCGTTTAAGAAAAAGTAAATACAGGATAGTTTAAACAATGGCTAAGAAATCAATGATAGCACGTGAAGCAAAACGTACTAAGTTAGTTGCTAAATATGCTAAGAGAAGAGCTGAATTAAAAGAGATTATCCGTTCACCTAAGAGTAGTTTTGAAGAGGTAATGGCAGCAACTGATTCTCTTCAGAAGCTACCAAGAAATAGTGCGAAAGTTAGACAGCGAAACCGTTGTGTGATTACAGGCAGACCACATGGTGTTTATAGTAAGTTTGGTCTTTGTAGAAATAAATTAAGAGAGTCTGCTATGGAAGGTGATATTCCTGGCTTGACCAAAGCTAGTTGGTAAGGAGTACGTATCATGAGTATGAGTGATCCTATAGCGGATATGTTGACACGTATTAGAAACGGACAACGTGCAAATAAAGTAGATGTTAAATTCTCTGCTTCTAGTAAGAAATCAGCAATATTAGATGTATTGAAAGATGAAGGTTACATCGGTGGTTATGAAACTGCAGAAGTAGAAGGAAAGCCTGTTACTACTGTAGCTTTAAAATACTTTCAAGGTGAGCCAGTAATTAATACATTAAAAAGAATTAGTCGACCAGGACTTAGAATATTTAAAGGTAAAGAAGATTTGCCAAATGTTATGTCTGGGTTGGGTGTTGCAATTGTATCTACGTCAAAAGGTGTTATGAGTGATCGTGCAGCAAGAGCTGTTGGTCATGGTGGCGAAGTTCTTTGTATAGTTGAATAAGCGGTACTAAATTATGTCAAGAATAGCAAAAATGCCGATTGAATTACCCTCAGGTGTTGAGGCAAAAATTAACGGTCAGAATATAAATATCAAAGGTGGTAAAGGTGCTTTTGATTATACGTTGAATAATGATGTCGAAATTACTCAAGAAGGTAGTCAGCTTTTAGTTAAACCTAAAAACGAAAGTAATAAAAAACATTGGGCAATGGCTGGAACCATGAGAGCAATAACTTTCAATATGGTGACAGGTGTTAGTGATGGTTTTGAAAAAAAGCTTGAGTTAGTAGGTGTTGGTTATAGAGCGCAGGCACAAGGTAATAAATTAAACCTTACACTTGGTTTTTCACATCCTGTTGTTCACGATATACCAGAAGGCATAACTGTTGAGACACCTAGTCAGACAGAAATAGTATTGCGTGGTATAGATAAACAAGTTATTGGTCAAACTGCGGCGGAAATTAGATCTTATCGCCCACCTGAGCCTTATAAAGGTAAAGGTGTTAAGTATGCCGATGAAAGAATTATTCGTAAAGAAGCTAAGAAAACCTAAGGTAATTGTAAGATGAATAAAAGAGAAGCCAGAATTCGTCGTGGCAAACGTTCTAGAATGAAGATGCGTGAGCTAGGTGTTACACGTCTTTCTATTTATAGAAGTTCTCGTCATATCTATGCGCAAATTATTTCAGGTGATGAAAATAAAGTTATTGCTTCTGCATCAACTGTAGAAAAGTCTATGCGTGATGCACTTGACTATACCGGAAATGCAGACGCAGCTGCTGCAATTGGTAAATTAGTTGCAGAACGTGCGAAAGAAAAAGGTGTAGAGTCTGTAGCGTTTGATCGTTCAGGTTTTAAATATCATGGTCGTGTAAAGGCGTTAGCGGAAGCGGCGCGTGAAGCAGGACTACAGTTCTAAAGGTTAAGACAATGGCTAGATCAGACAATACAGAAAAGGCAACAGATGGCCTTCAAGAAAAATTAGTACACGTTAACCGTGTTGCTAAAGTTGTTAAGGGTGGACGAGTTTTCGGTTTCACTGCATTAGCAGTAGTTGGTGATGGAAACGGTAGAATTGGTTTCGGTTACGGTAAAGCTCGTGAAGTTCCGGTAGCTATCCAAAAAGCTATGGAAAAGGCTCGTAAGAACATCGTAAATGTGGCGCTTGTAGATGACACATTGCAATACGAAGTAAATGCAAGGCACGGTGCTGCACATGTTTTCATGAAGCCTGCTTCTGATGGAACTGGAATCATTGCTGGTGGAGCAATGAGAGCGGTATTTGAAGTAGTTGGTGTTAAAAACGTTTTAGCAAAATGTGTAGGATCTAGAAATCCTATAAATGTTGTTCGAGCAACTATTAAAGGATTGGCTAATATGAATTCGCCTGAATTAGTTGCAGCAAAACGTGGCAAGACAGTAGAAGAAATTAGAGGTTAAAAATGGCTGCGACTAAAGAATTAAAGCTAACTATGTATCGTAGTATGAACGGTCGATTGAAAGCTCATAAATCTTGTGCTCGAGGTTTAGGGATTAGAAAAATGCATAATAGCGTGATTGTTTCTGATACCCCTGAAAATCGTGGAATGATAAATAAAATTTCTTACATGTTACATGTAGAGGAAGTTTAAATGAAACTGAATACAATTAAACCTGCTGAAGGTAGTGTTTCAAACCGAAAGCGTGTGGACGTGGTATTGGTAGTGGCTGGGGTAAAACCTGTGGACGTGGCCATAAAGGTCAAAAATCACGTTCTGGCGGATTTCATAAAGTAGGTTTTGAAGGTGGTCAGATGCCACTGCAGAGACGTTTGCCTAAAGTTGGTTTTACGTCAAGAGTAGGTCGTGTGTCTGCTGAAATTCGATTACATGAATTGGCTGCTGTCGAAGCTGATGTAATTGATCTTGATTCACTAAAAGAAGCTAACCTCATAAATAAAAGCACACTTCATGTGAAAGTTATGTTGTCTGGTGAACTAGACAAACCGGTTACTTTAAAAGGTATTAAAGTTAGTAAAGGTGCCTTAAAAGCTATCGAAGCTGCAGGCGGAAAGGTCGAAGACTAACAGGGGTTTATAAAGTGGCAACAAAAAACGCTACAGGAATGCTTTCGGGTATTGGCAATATAGCAGAAATAAAACAAAGGCTTGCCTTTGTTTTTTTCGCTTTGATTGTATATAGAATTGGTACGTTTATACCAATTCCAGGAGTAAATCCAGCAGCGTTGCAGTCATTCTTTGATCAGAACTCAGGAACTATATTGGGTGTATTCAATATGTTTTCTGGTGGTGCATTAGAGCGTTTAAGTGTTTTTGCGCTAGGTATCATGCCCTATATATCAGCATCGATCATCGTGCAGTTAATGACTCATGTCGTGCCTACATTAAAGCAGTTAAAGAATGAAGGTGAGGCAGGTAAACGAAAGATTACACAGTACACGAGATATGGAACTGTTGGCTTAGCGCTTTTCCAAAGTATTGGTATTTCAATGGCTCTAGGTGGTCAGGATTTAGGTGGTGGTCAAACTATCGCATTAAATCCTGGTTTAGGTTTTACTATTACTACTGTTGTATCTTTAGTCACTGGAACATTGTTTTTGATGTGGTTAGGTGAGCAAATTACCGAACGTGGTATAGGTAATGGTATATCACTAATCATATTTGCAGGAATTGTTGCAGGTTTACCTACAGCAATAGGTGGTACATTAGAACTTGCTCGTAATGGTGAGCTATCACCTGCTTTTGTTATTATATTGTTAGCTCTTGCAGTTTTGGTTACAGCATTTCATTGTTTTTGTTGAAAGAGGGCAAAGACGAATTACTGTAAACTATGCAAATAGACAACAAGGTAGAAAAATGGCTATGGGGCAATCAAGCCATCTACCTTTAAAATTAAATATGGCAGGTGTTATTCCTCCTATATTTGCTTCAAGTATTATTTTATTCCCTTCAAGTTTAGGGCGTTGGATATCTGATGCAAATGGAGCAGAGTGGTTACAAGATTTTGTTACTATGGTTCAACCAGGACAACCGCTTTATGTTCTGTTTTATGCTTTAGCTATCATATTCTTTACCTTTTTCTATACTGCTTTGGTATTTAATTCCAGAGAGACTGCAGATAATTTGAAAAAGGCAGGTGCTTTTATTCCTGGTATTAGACCTGGTAGAGAGACTGCTAAATATATTGATGGTGTTATGACTCGTCTAACTACTGTCGGTGCAATCTACATTACTTTGGTATGTTTACTGCCAGAGTTTTTGATTTTAGGTTGGAATGTACCATTTTACTTTGGTGGTACTTCGCTATTAATTATTGTGGTTGTTGTTATGGACTTTATTGCTCAAGTTCAATCACATATGATGTCGCATCAGTATGAAGGTTTGATGAAAAAAGCTAACTTCAAAGCTGGTGGGAAAAAGCCCAAGAAGACATAATAAGTATTTCTTGGTATAGGATTTAATTAGAGGTTTAACTCATGAAGGTTCGTGCATCTGTTAAAAAAATGTGCCGTAATTGTCGTACTGTAAAACGTAAAGGTATTGTGCGTGTTATATGTACTGATCCACGTCATAAACAACGTCAGGGTTAATATGTTTTTTTTATTGATTAACACTGTGAATTCGGGTATTGTTGCCCGCTTTTCCAAGCAGTCAGGAGAGTTTTGATGGCTCGTATCGCGGGTATTAATATCCCTGTTAATAAGCATACTGTAATAGCATTAACTTCTATTTACGGTATTGGTAGAACACGTGCAGCTAATATCTGTACTGAAGCTAAAGTAGCTCCAGCAACTAAGATTAGTGCACTTTCTGAAGACGAAGTTGAACGTATTAGAAAAGAGGTCGCAAAATTCACTGTAGAAGGTGATTTGAGACGTGAAGTTTCTATGAACATCAAAAGTCTTATGGATCTAGGTTGTTTTAGAGGAGTTCGTCATCGTCGTGGATTACCACTACGTGGACAAAGAACTAAAACTAATGCTAGAACACGAAAAGGCCCAAGAAAGCCAATTCGTAAGTAATTTTAACTATATAGACTTGTCTATATATATATTTATTTTTGTGGGTAATTAAAGATGGCAACAGCCACCAAATCACGTAAAAAAGTTAAAAAGTCGGTTAGCGATGGGATTGCACATGTGCATGCTTCATTTAATAATACGATCATTACTATAACCGATCGTCAAGGAAACGCATTGGCGTGGGCAACTGCTGGTGGCTCTGGTTTCCGTGGGTCTCGTAAAAGTACTCCTTTTGCGGCTCAGGTTGCAGCCGAAACAGCAGGTGAAAATGCTAAACAATTTGGCTTAAAAAACCTGGATGTTCATGTTAAAGGACCAGGTCCTGGACGTGAATCAGCTGTACGTGCTCTTAATAACATTGGTTATAAAATCACGAATATTATTGATGTGACACCTATTCCTCATAATGGTTGTCGTCCACCTAAAAAGCGTAGAGTGTAGTCGGAGAAAAGTAATGGCCAGATATATCGGACCTAAATGTAAGTTAATGCGTCGTGAAGGTACAGACCTTTACTTGAAAGGACGTGGACGAGCACTAGAGAACAAATGTAACTTAGAAAAAGTTCCAGGTGTTCATGGTGAAAGACGCACACGTTTATCAGACTACGGATTACAGTTACGTGAAAAGCAAAAAGTTCGTCGCATCTATGGTGTGTTGGAAAAGCAATTCAGAAACTATTTTAAAGAAGCGGTTCGCCTAAAAGGTTCAACTGGTGAAAATCTTCTTCAGCTTTTAGAAAGCAGATTAGATAATGTAACCTATAGAATGGGTTATGGGTCTACTCGTGCAGAAGCTCGTCAGTTAGTTAGTCATAAATCTATACTAGTGAATGGTAAAGCAGTAAACATACCTTCTTATCAGGTTAAAGCTGGTGATGTTGTCTCTGTTAGAGAAAAATCCAAAAAGCAGACAAGAATTCAGGATTCTGTATCTGTTGCTGATCAAATTGGTATTCCAGAATGGCTTGAAGTTGATGTTAAAAAGCTTGAAGGTACTTACAAGGCAAACCCTGAACGTGAAGAATTGCCCGCAGAGATTAATGAATCTCTCATCGTGGAACTTTACTCTAAGTAAGCTTCTAAAGATTGTCTCAGAATTATTGAGGTTTAAATTTTGTCTAAAACAACAGATTTACTGAAGCCACGTAATATTCAGGTCAAAGATCTGGGTAATCATACGTCTAAAATTGTTCTTGAACCACTTGAAAGAGGGTTTGGTCATACGTTAGGTAATGCCCTACGTAGAATACTTTTGTCGTCTGTACCTGGTTGCGCTGTAACGGAAGTTAAAATCACAGGTGTCGATCACGAATACACGGCTCTTGATGGTGTTCAGGAAGATGTAGTCGATATTCTTCTTAAT
Organism: uncultured Gammaproteobacteria bacterium; assembly: GCA_963807855.1. Taxonomy (GTDB): domain Bacteria; phylum Pseudomonadota; class Gammaproteobacteria; order Thiotrichales; family Thiotrichaceae; genus Cocleimonas. The sequence goes on from CAWEEB010000042.1 coordinate 40,873, forward strand.
ATGAAGAAATTAGCCTTTCGATTGAATACTAAAGAAGAAGTTTCGCTAGACCTAAGAAAGCAAGGTCCTGGTGTAATTACTGCTGGTGATATTCAATTAGATCACGATGTTGAAATTGTTGATCCAGATGCTGTAATTGCGACTCTAACAACTGATAGAGAACTTGAGATGACCATTAAAGTCGAAAAAGGAAGAGGCTATCAGCCTGCTCCTGTTCGTCGTGGTCCTGATTCTCCTGAGTTGCCTTTGGGAACGTTGGTTCTTGATGCTTCTTTCAGCCCAGTAGTACGTGTTTCATATGATGTAGATAGCGCTCGTGTAGAAAACAGAACTGACCTTGATAAATTAATTATTGAGTTGCAGTCTGATGGATCTATCGATGCGGAAGAAACCATTAGTGATGCAGCTACTATATTGCATGAACAATTAGCAGTATTCTTCGATCTTACTATTATCGAGCCAGAGCCAGAAGTTGAACCAGAGCCTGAAATAGATCCAGTGCTTCTTCGTCCAGTTGATGATTTAGAGCTAACTGTAAGATCTGCAAACTGTCTTAAAGCAGAGCAGGTTTACTATATAGGTGATCTAGTTCAGAAGACTGAAGTTGAACTTCTTAAAACTCCTAATTTAGGTAAGAAGTCTTTAACAGAAATTAAGGATATCCTTGCATCTCATGGTTTGACGCTTGGCGCTCGTTTAGAAAACTGGCCTCCAGCTTCAATTGAGACTAAGGATGTAAGAGTTGGTTAATTCGATTCATCGAATTACTAGCTGATTAGAAACAAAAATTTAAGGTTTACGAAATGCGTCATCATAAAATAGGCAGACAACTTAGCCGTAACAGTAGTCACCGTAAAGCAACATTGCAGAGTTTATCTACAGCTCTAATTAAGCATGGAGCCATTAAAACTACAGTTGCAAAAGCTAAAGAATTACGTCGTGTGGCTGAGCCATTAGTTACACGTGCGAAAGAAGATTCTGTTCATAATCGTCGTACTGCATTTGCAAGGTTACGTGACGATGAGTGTGTAGGTATCTTGTTTAATGAGTTAGGTCCACGTTATAAAGAGCGCCCAGGTGGATATACACGCATTATTAAATGTGGATATCGTGCAGGCGATAACGCTCCTATGGCTTACATAGAGTTCGTTGATCGTCCAGAAGTCGCAGAATAAAAGCAGAACAAAGATCACCAAAAAGCCGAGTTTAACTCGGCTTTTTTTATGTCATTTTTATGGGTAATATTTTTTCACCCGATATTCTTATATGTTTCACTATCTTATCCTTGGACCCTTCATTAAAAAGCTTGAATTTCATACCACACCAGGCTTCTAATTCTTTTTCACAGATTGGCAACCTTTCATCTGTAATATCGGTTAAAACTTCAACATGCTCAGCGCCTGTATCAACATGTAAAATACAATAACTACCTCCATGTAGAATGCAGATACGCCTGATGCTTTCTTTATTTGGAGTAGTATTAGCCATGTTGAATACTTCTTGCTGTTTGATTTTCGTCATTGACTGGCTTAGATTTAGAGCTACACTAAGCGCCTCATAACAAACAAGTATAAACTAATGTCATTAGGCAACACCAAGACCGTTACAGCCGATCAGTCTAAGAAGAATGCACGATTATTTCATTATGGGAATATTCTATCTATTGCAATTCCATTTCCATTATTTATCTTCTGGTTTGGTGCATCAATGTTTGTGTATGCTATGTATAGGCATCACCCTAATGTTAGAGTCGGTTACTATACCCAAAAAGGTGCCTATTACTTTTATTCATTAGCGGGATTTCTGGTCGTAATACTTACTTTTGCACCAAGAGTACTTTTCGAAGACATTCGTTATGCTTTATTATTGTGGGGATTATGTGCATTAGTTTTGATTCCTCTGTCTATTAAAGAGATAATACAGATTAACCGCGAACAGTGGCAAGATATTGAGTACAACGGATAGTACAGGGATAAACAGGTAATAAATGATGGTCGAAGTACGTAACAACTGGAAAACTGAAGAAATAGAAGCATTATTCGACTTACCGTTTAATGATTTGATGTTCAAATCACATTCAATCCATAGAGAAAATTTTAATCCCAATGAAGTTCAGATCAGTACTTTATTGAGTATTAAGACCGGCGCCTGTCCTGAAGACTGTTCGTATTGCTCGCAAAGTGCCCGCAATGATACAGGTCTGGAACGCGAAAGGTTATTACCTATTTCTGAGGTAGTTGAGGCCGCAACTGAAGCTAAAAATAATGGTGCTACTCGTTTTTGCATGGGTGCAGCGTGGCGTAATCCTACAGACAAAAGTCTTGATCATGTAATCGAGATGATAAAAACAGTCAAGGACATGGGAATGGAAACCTGTGTAACACTTGGCATGTTAAAAGAACAGCAGGCCCTAAAGTTGAAAGAAGTGGGTTTAGATTATTATAATCATAATCTTGATACATCTCCTGAATTCTACGGTAGTGTTATTTCAACACGTACATATCAAGATCGTTTGGATACACTAGAGCATGTACGTAATGCAGGTATCAATGTTTGTTCTGGTGGTATCTTGGGAATGGGCGAGACACGTCGAGATCGTGCAAGGTTGCTTCAGGAGCTAGCTAATCTTCCACAGCATCCTGAGTCAGTGCCAATCAATGATTTAGTGCAGGTTAAAGGTACACCACTTGATGGTATCGATAAGCTTGATCCATTCGAATTTATTCGCACCATTGCTGTTGCTCGTATCATAATGCCTAGATCCTATGTTCGTTTATCAGCAGGTCGTACTGAAATGAATGACGAAATGCAGGCCTGGTGTTTCTTCGCTGGAGCAAACTCAATGTTTTACGGCGAGAGATTATTAACCACTGATAATCCCGAAGAAAGTCATGACCAGCAGCTATTTGCCCGTTTAGATATTAATCCTGAAAAAGGGGCAGAAGTAGTACAAGAAAACATGCCTGAAAAACAACTAGCTTAGAGTAGTTAAGAGCCTAGTTAATTTATTTTCGTTTTTAGTGAAATTATGCCGTAAAGACTGTTGAAGTTGTAAATAAAAATCGGCATAATGCGTCCCTTGTTTTTAAATGCCCATGTGGGAGAAGTACATTGCCAAATATTACATCAGCTAAGAAACGCGCACGTCAATCAGAAAACAGACGTCAGCATAATAAACACATTCGTTCAGGTATGCGCACAACCGTTAAGAACGTACTATACGCTATAGAAGCTGGTGATAAAGATAAGGCAGTAGCCGCTTTTAAAGAAGCTGTACCTGCTATCGATTCTAGTGTTAGCAAAGGCATTATTCATAAGAATAAAGCTGCAAGATCTAAAAGCCGTTTGAATGCTAAGCTTCAAGCAATGTAAGATCTAAAAGATTCAAAAAAAGCCAGCTTAAAAGCTGGCTTTTTTTTGCGTGAAATTAATAGAAAACCCACCTAAAGTAGGGGGGTGACCTTTGATTTTATATAAATATAATTACAGTAACTCAACACATAAAATAACAGAAGTAGATAACTATGCATTCACGTAAACTAGGTTCGTTCTCAGTCTCAGCTCTCGGATTGGGCTGCATGAATATATCAATGGGCTACGGCCCTAGACCTTCAGAAGAATACTCTCATAAACTTTTAAATGAAGCGCTTGACTGTGGTTATACATTCCTTGATACGGCTGCCATGTACGGCATGGGTCATAGTGAAGAGCAGATTGGTAAAGCACTTTCTCATCGCCGATCTGAATATACACTGGCAAGTAAATGTGGCATCTATAAGAATGCTGAAGGTCAGACAGAAACGAATGGGCGACCTGAAGTTTTATATCAAACGTGTGAAGATAGTTTAAAGCGTTTAAACACTGATGTAATCGATCTTTACTATCTACATCGTATCGACCCAAGTATTCCTGTAGAAGAGAGCGTAGGCGCTTTAGCGCGATTAGTCGAACAAGGTAAGCTGCGGAGTATAGGATTGTCTGAAGTTAGCTCTGATAGCTTAATCCGGGCGCATAAAGAATATCCTATCACTGCGCTACAATCTGAATATTCTTTATGGTCACGAACACCAGAAAGAAAAATACTGGATACCTGTAGAGAGCTAGGTGTGACTTTTGTTGCTTTTTCTCCTTTGGGCCGCCAATTCTTAACGGGGCAGAGTACAGATGCTTCTTCATTAGGCGACGATAACTTTCGTGCAACAATTGCTCGTCCTCGTTTTGAACCTGAAAACTTTTCAAAAAATTCCAAGTTACTCGTTCCTTATGCTGAGATTGCTGATCGTGTCGGTTGCAGCATGGCTCAATTATCTCTTGCCTGGTTGCTTGCCAAGGGCGAGGATATTATCCCTATTCCAGGTACCAGTAATATCAATCATATGCTGGAAAATGCAGAGGCAGGTGATATCAAATTATCAGAAGATGACGTCGAAGAGCTTGATCAACTAATCAATGATGAAACAGTCAGTGGCACACGATATACCAAGGAACTTATGCAAAGCGTAGATTCAGAGAAAGATTAAACACGACTTTTGTGGTTGCTTGAACAAGGAATCCACTAATTTGAATAGGTTTTTACAGCTATTCTTAAGGCTTAATATATACCCACTTCTTTTGTTCGGCACGCCAAGTAATGTTCTGCCAGTTCTTACTGTAAAAACCAGTGAGATCATCGTGGCTTTCTTTGGGGAAATCTAAATACTCATCGACTAAGAAATCGTTATATCGATCACGTTGAAGCTTGTATTGTCGATCTTGCAGATAGCTTAAATTTCCTGCATGTAGCCACAATAACCAACGAAGAGCAGGGCGGTAGCCTGTAGAAATTAAATAGCGCGTTAACACCGAATTATCAGAACCCCTGGCAACTCCTGCTTGCCAGGAATCTATAATCAATGCTTGTGGTAGTTGGATTAAACTTTGATATTCACTAATAGCGTAACTGGAATTACCACCTCTGGATGACCAGGTATGCAATAAATCTATTTTTGAATGTTTTAATAATAAATCACCGATGAATTTTGCTGTCTTATAATCTCCCGGATGGAGAAGCTCTGCTTGAAGAAATCCAATCTTCGTGAATTCATCAATATTCAATTGGCCTGAAGCATAAATCGCTTGTAAAAATCTGGGATGCCCAAGTGCCAGTGTATTTAAATGTTCGGTATTTTCAGTGCCTTCAGTCATATAAGGTTTGAGCACATTATTATAAAACATCCCACAGTATAAGCATGATGATGCAGCAACGATTTCGGGGTACTTATTCCATACCGGTCCAAGAATTTTTGTTGAGCTAGACTGTACTAGATGGCTTTCTCTCTGTCTTCCATATTGTAAGGTACTCATTATGGTAAGTAGTCTCACTGCATCTTGTTCGTCGCCGTTATTCCAGCTGAGCTTACTTAAGGCACTGCTTAAATTAGGTAGATAGGCAAATTGAGTGCGTAAGTCTGGGGCTCCAGTACTTGCGTTCATTCCTATTATCAAGGATGTCTGATCCAAAGTATCTGTAGAGTCTTCTACTTTCTTTGGTACTTGCTGCACTGTATCCAGGTTTTCTGGTTTTGCTAACTCGGGTTTTTTACAGGCTAGAAAAGGGACGCGAAAACCATTCTCGCAGGCTGATTCATTGATGGAGTAAAAATTATAGGCAGAACTTGGATTAAATAAGGTATGGATGAGTTTTTGTGTACCGAAAAAACCTAGCGCTAAAACAAAGCATAAGCCAATCAATAGTTCTGCTGAAAACGGGAATGGTTCGATCTCTTCTCTTTGATGACTTCCTGATCTAGGGTTTTCAGAACTTAAGAAAGAAGTTGGTAACAAGGTGTAAGATCTCATAACCATCCCTTTTTACGACTCAAGATAATACCTTTGTCTGGGTTATTACTTATTTTAATTTTACCCTTGCGTGATGCATTGACCAAAGGGAAGGCAATCAATCCATCAGTAGATAAGGCTAAGCCACAGGCCGCGCAATAAAAGTTAGTCGGTTGTTCTGCGTTGTGTTCAACATCTTTTATCATTGCCTTGATGTACTTTTGCTCTCCGAGAATGGCCGCATCAACCATATAGCTTGACATCATGCGACTACCATAACCTGGTTTCTCTGCGTATTTCACAATCAACTCGCTAAGTATTTCGTCCTTCTCTGAAAATATTGGAGAAAGTTTTAGACGGATAATATCGCGAGGATCAATATCGTAAGAGCCACTTTGAAGAATGGGTAAGACACGTTGCAAATCGTCATTTGACATCGACTTCATTGCGAATAGTAAATTATCAAACTCAAGATCTACTTTAGAGCTAGCACCTAATGAGTTTTCACCATGTTTAAAGAACGCTTGAGCTACTCGTTTTCTGGCGTGTTCTTCTCCACGGGTGTACGCCATGCTAAGCACGGCCTGAGAATCACTAATCAGAAGCTCATCAACATTGTTAACGTATTCATCCCAGTAGCGTAAAAAGCCAAAACGAATTAGGTGCTCAAATTTTGAGGAATGTAGTTTCCCTTGGTTATGCAGTTTATAAATCGCTTGTGGTTTGTGTTTTGCGATATAGGCGTACCAAGCCAGCATGGGTGTTGTTTGCCCATAATTACCATAGCGTTTACCCAGATTTAAATCATCAAAAGACAACGCAAACTCATACCATTCTTGAATAGACGCATCTTTGTTGGGTGCTGTAAGTGTAAGTAAAGGCTCGATTAAAGCAGTATCTTTAAGCGCCGATTGATTTATTTCAGACTTAACAGCGCTGCTTAGTGACTTAACGGCTGAATATTTTTCTGTAGAAATTTGCTGTGTGTCGGTTGGAATGTATTGCCAGATACCGAACAATGCCCCGATAGAAAAAGCAGCCAGGACCTGAAACCATAGCTTTGAGAACAGCTTAGTTCGGTGGTTAGGAGAACGAGATGCTTGTGTTCTATTCGAGTAATAATCTGTGCTTAGACTCATGAGGCCTTTATGTAGCTTTTTGTTATTTTTATAGTGTTTAATTTTACTCAGTCATTGTTTGGTTTAGTAGTTAATTCAGATTAAACGTACCAACTGAAAATTTCTCATATCAGAAATATGGCTAAAAGTAGGGGGGTGACTTCACTAAAGATGATTACTCCTAACCCAGTTTGAACTTTGCACATCAACGATTCCTTGTTTGATCTACGATGAGCTTTTCGGGCTCTTGGTGATACTAGAAAAGTCACCCCCCGACTTTTAACTATTTTTCCTTTTAATGCCTAATACTAATTCTTTTGTTAAATCAAAAGCTGATATTTCTTTGCATCCGCTGGCATTCTGTCCACTCCATAAGGGTGAAAAGCTAGAGGAGCCTTGTGCTTCGGCCTTGCTTCTTAAGGCTGTAATAGCAGTTGCAGCTAATGGAAAATCTGGAGTGTATTTACTCAAAGGACCAAGCTCGGAAATAGCACGATTAATTATGCCCCTCGCTGGTCTACCAGAGAAAACGTTGGTGACAGCGGTTAAATGTGAATTTTCATTTTTAAGTGCATTTCGATGCAACTCTGTGACTTTCGATTCGTTGCAAAGTAAATAAGCGGTACCAACCTGTACAGCTGTAGCGCCAAGTTCTAATGCCGATGCTACGCCATGCACATCTGCAATTCCGCCTGCAGAAATGACGGGGACATTAACCCGCTTTATAATTTGTGGTAACAGTGCAAATGTTCCCATTTGGGTGTTTAAATCATCAGATAAGAACATGCCACGATGTCCTCCGGCTTCAAGGCCTTGCGCAATAATCCCATCGACCCCATTAGCTTCTAACCATAGAGCCTCTTCAATGGTAGTGGCTGAGCTGATAATTTTTGTGCCCCAGGCTTTTACTCTTGCTAATAGGCTTTTATCTGGTAAGCCAAAGTGGAAGCTGATGATCGCGGGTTTGTAGTCTTCAATAATATCTGCGATGTCATGATTGAATGGTTCGCGTCCCGGACCTTCCGGGATGTTATTGGGGTCAATATCATACTCACTGAAAAAGGGTTGAAGTGCATTTCTCCATTGTTTTTCCGCTTCTTTATTTGGCGTCGGTGGTGTATGGCAGAAAAAGTTCAGATTAATAGGTTTGTTAGTTTGAGCTTTTAAAGTTTCAAGTTCTGCTTTTATTGCATCTTGGCTGAGCATTGCACAGGGTAATGAACCTAATCCTCCAGCTGCTGAAACGGCTAGTGCCAGAGTACTATCTTGTACTCCTGCCATAGGTGCCTGAATGATTGGGTGTGCGGTACCAAGGAATTCATGATCTTGCATACTTGCTCCTTTAATTACTAGGTTCTATTTGAATCAAAAATACTTTGATGAAATTCAATCATAGAATGATTCTGAAATAAATAAATGCGAATTTTCTAATTCATTGTATGAATTGCGGAGTCGAATCTAAGTAAAATCCCTATTTTTATTAACTGTAGTTTCTACATATTTTTCAATTTTTATTTTCTTTTTTTATGTGAGAAATTACCTTAATCTAAGCTTAACAATGACTTAGCGGTTTTGCAGGCTTGAATAAAAATTTCCTGTTTTATGCACAATTACAAAAGCAAGCCCTATATTGGTAATAAAAGTAGAACATCCGCTCTTTTTCTATTTTTATAGGTTAAATATACCCCGTAACATATTGAAATATATAAGAATATAGTGAGTGGTCAAAAATTGACCAATCAGAGAGGGAACTTTATGCAGCAGGGCTTTTAGGATTAATTCATAGGGATATGCACAGAGTTATCCACAGATATTGTGGACAAGTAAGTGCAAAAAAATAGTCAAGTTTTTTAATAGTAAATACAAAATTTTATTACTGGGTTTTATGAACCTTTAAAAGAAGTAAAATTCAGTGGTTAGGATATTGAAAATAAAAACTGCCTAAAAGGTGGGGGGTGACTTTGTAATATCTCTTTAATAATTTTTCTTCTAATGCAAGATGCTTTACTTGAAATACTTAGTAAGGAACAAATTGGTTTATAAGTTAAGACACTTAAAAAGTAGCAATGGGTTTGATTGGTTATCTCAGAAAAAATACGGCAGTCATTATCAACCCAACCGTAATAATAAACAGCCGCATAAAGTTCTGGGGAATACGGTAAGCCAATGCAGCACCAACATAACCTCCGACGATTGCAGCTATGCCCATAATCGCTAAAAATTTGTATTCAATGACACCGCCAGTTGCATAAACAAGTACGGCGATAGCGGTTAAAAGTGCTGATACATAATTCTTGATTCCATTCATGCCGAGTAGATTGGTTTGGCCTAGTAATGCCAGAGCTGCAAGCAGGATTATTCCGAGTCCGCCGTTAAAGTAACCACCATAAGCACATACCAGGAGCATCACTGAAAATGCAGTTACTTTCCTATTTTTATGGCTGGTTTGTTTTGATTCAGTGTCTTGAGATGTCGTTTGTTTGTTTGGCAGCAAGCGTGGTCCGAGCAAAAATAACAGGGTGGCAATCAGAATCAGCCAGGGAATTAATGACGAAAATACCTGTTCGCTGGTAAACAATAATATTGTTGCTCCTAAGGAGCCGCCCATAATTGAAATGATAGACAGCGTTTTAAAGCTTAAATCAGCGGGAAATTTGATATCTTTTCGAAAACGCCAAGCACTAGCAATATAGCCAGGTAACAGCGCTGCGGTACCTGTTGCATTTGCCATGACGGGTGGAACACCAACAAATATTAAAGCGGGTAATGTGATAAAACTACCTCCGCCTGCTACGGCATTTAACATGCCACCAAGAAAACCCGCAGCGATAATAATGATTACTTCTAACACGATTGATTTCTCACTTATAGTTCTTAGTTGATGTCTTTACGCGCAGAAGTTTTTAGAGGCCGCCCCATCATTAAAGCAAAAACAACTAGACCACCGCCAAGAAAAGTTAGCCAGCTTAATTGTTCGTCAAAGAAAAGCCAACCTTGTAATACAGTAATAGGTGGTACTAGGTAAAAGTAACTGGCAACCTTGGTGGCCTCACCGTTTTTGATCATGTACATCAATAGTAAAACAGCAACAAAAGAAAGAATGATAACAAGCCATGCCAGCGTTAAGATAAAGGTGATATTCCATTCGACCTCTCCAGTTTCTAAAGTGAAAGAGAGGATAAGGTATAGCACTAATGATGAGGCATATTGATACATCGAGCCTCTGATCAGCCCTACATTTTGTGCATATTTTTTCTGAATTAAGGTGCCTGCGCAAATACTCAATAATGCCAATGTCAGAAAGCCAATACCTTCAGCACTAATAACACCCTCCCACTTGGAGGCGCCATAGATAACAATAACTACGCCAATGAAACCCATAATTAAACTAAGCCATTCACGCCTGGAAATGACAGTATGTAAAAATATACCGGAAAAAATCGCAATGATTATGGGGTTTAAACTGACATATAAAGAACTGAGTCCGGAAGGCATCCCCACATAGATAGCGGCAAACACACCACCGAGATAGAAACCGTGAATCAGTAAGCCAACCAGTCCTTGTATTGCGGCATCTTTGCCACTAATACTTGGGCGTTTCATAATAAGTACAACAAGGAAAAATAGCGGCACCACAATCAACATGCGCCACATTAACATGGTGAAGGGTTCTGCGTAGGGAAGCCCAAACTTGGCACCGATAAATCCGGTAGACCAAAGTAACACAAAAATTATTGGAATGAAGCGAGTCATCGATGGAGTATAGGCTTAATGACTAAAAACAGAAAAGACAGATTGTTTATAAAAAGTTAAATACAGTTAATTCTATCAATAGTTGAGTTAATTAATTGATTAGCTTCCAGTCTTTAATTTTATCGTTATAAAAACCAGATTGTTTATAGGCTTTTTCAATAAGGCCTTCCTTGTGCATGAGTTTGATACCTTTGTTTAAAGCTTTAAATAATTCATCCCCATTTATAGATTTTTTAGATACGATAAATACACGTCTTCCAAGGAGGCTGGTTTTTATATTTGAAACAGGTAGCAACTTTAAATCTATAAGCGATTAAACTCATGTCTTCGTTTGCCTGAAATGGTGCTAATACAATGTCAGCATGTTTATCTCTGAGCTTTTCTATCATGGTTTTCCAGGTATTTGAAAACATACAGTCAGCTTTAAGGTGATCTAATAATTGATTGTCTTTAGTCCAGTGTCGATTACAACTGAATTTATAACTGCTGAGACTTTCCTTATCTTTAATTTCAATCTCTCTTACACGGTCTGATGTTGCATAAAAACCTGCATAAAATTTATTTTCAGGAATTAATGTATCAGAAATATAAAAACTATCTTCATAGCCCTTGGTGTCTTCTAGCCATACCGAATTTGCAAATGCATGGATTGTTCCGTGTTTTAGTTCGAGCATGACTCGGGAATATGAGACATCTAACCCTTCTATGTTTATTGGTTTGTTATATCCTCCTTTTTCAAGTGCCTGTTGCCAGATAATAGCCTCAACAACATCTCTGCGCGTATGTTCGCCTGAGAAGTCTGTAATATTGAGCGCGGGACGGTTGTGTAAGAATTGAGTGTAGGAGTTGTAAACGTCATTTGGAATAATTGCACGATCCGCATAAATAACGCTGGTGGTAATTATAAATATGAGTGTAATTAGAGTGCTGGGTATTTTCATTTAGATTATAGTTATTTAGCTTACAACATCCAAACCAATAGGTTTATACCTGCCAGCCATCATAGCGTATAATCTCCCGCAATATGCAAATTACAGCCCCTAAATTATTCTCATACAGGAAATTCTGGCCTCATAAGTTCGGCGCAGCCCCTGTGTTGCCGATGTCACGTGATGAAATGGACGACCTGGGTTGGGATTCCTGCGACATTATTATTGTCACCGGTGATGCTTATGTCGATCACCCTAGCTTTGGTATGGCTATTATTGGTCGATTACTTGAATCTCAAGGGTTTCGTGTTGGAATTATTTCTCAACCAGATTGGCGCTCCGCAGATGACTTTTGCAAATTAGGGAAAGCCCAATCTTTTCTACGGTATTGCCGCCGGTAATATGGATTCGATGGTGAATCATTACACTGCAGATCGAAAGCCACGTTCGGATGATGCCTACACCGCTGGCGCAAAAGCGGGTAAGCGTCCAAATCGTGCAACGGTTGTCTATGCACAGCGTGCGCGAGAAGCTTATAAAGGTGTTCCGGTAATCATCGGTGGCATCGAAGCCAGCTTACGCCGTATTGCACAATACGATTACTGGACAGAAAAAGTAAGACGCTCAATCTTGCCCGATTCGAAAGCCGATATGTTGCTTTTCGGAAATGCAGAAAGAGCTATAGTAGAACTTGCACATCGTTTAGCGGCTGGCGAAAAAATTGGTGAGATTACGGATATCCGTGGCACTGGCTATATGCGTCAGGGCGTACCTGAAGGCTGGACAGTGATTGATTCCACCGATCTTGATGAAGTGGGTTCGATTGAACACCCAGATACGAATCCGTACATTGATACGACGCAAACAGCAGATTGCGATAAGAATATCCAGCAGGCAATTGATGATGAAACAGAAGCGAAGCTAAACAGTGCTGCTGCACAGGTTATTCATTTTCACGAGCGCCCGAAAAAGCTGGATCGAACCACAACAGTTATTCGTTTGCCATCTTACAATCAGGTGGTTGATAGCAAAGTGTTATACGCACATGCGTCACGTGTATTTCATCTGGAAACCAATCCGGGCAATGCACGTTCAATGGTGCAAATGCACGGTAAACGCGATGTCTGGCTAAATCCGCCGCCACAGCCATTGAGTGCGGAAGAATTCGATGGTTTATTTGAATTTCCATACACGCGTAGACCGCATCCGAGTTACGGCGATCTAAAAATTCCTGCTTATGACATGATTCGCTTTTCAGTAAATATCATGCGTGGCTGTTTTGGTGGCTGTACCTTCTGTTCGATTACCGAGCACGAAGGACGTATTATTCAAAGCCGTTCAGAAGATTCAGTGATCAAGGAAATCGAAGCAATTCGCGATAATGTTCCTGGGTTTACTGGCAATATCTCGGACCTGGGTGGTCCGACTGCGAATATGTATCGGCTTTCATGCAAGAGCGATAAAATTGAAGAATCCTGTCGTCGTCTTGTCTTGTGTATATCCTGGTATTTGCGAGAACCTGAATACCGACCACAAACCGCTGACCAAGCTGTATCGACGTGCGCGTAAAATCGATGGCATAAAACGTATCTTTATTGCTTCGGGTTTACGTTATGACTTGGCGGTGACTGATCCTGAATATGTCAAAGAATTGGTTACTCATCACGTCGGCGGTCGTTTAAAGATTGCACCGGAACATACGGAACAAAGTACCCTGTCAAAAATGATGAAACCGGGAATTGGTAGCTATTACCGATTTAAGGAATTGTTTGAAAAGTACTCGAAAGAAGCGGGTAAAGAACAATATTTAATTCCTTATTTTATCTCATCGCATCCGGGTACTACAGATGAAGATATGCTTAACCTTGCCTTGTGGCTTAAAGAAAACAACTTCAAGCCCGATCAGGTGCAAGGTTTTATACCGACACCTATGGCACTAGCGTCAGCGATGTATCATAGTGAGATCAATCCATTGAAGAAAGTGGGTGAAGCTTCAGAACATATTAGCTCAGCACGTGATGCGAAAACACGCCGCTTACATAAAGCCTTGTTGCGTTATCATGATCCGGAAAACTGGCAAATGATTCGAGCAGCATTAAAACGCATGGGTCGTTCTGAATTGATTGGCAATACCAAAGAACATCTTATTCCTGAGTTCAATGCCCGATTAGAAAAGCGTGGAAACAAAGCTAATAACGCCAATATTAACAAAGGCAATGATTTTCATCATCGCATCAAGGCAAAATCTAATGAGCAGAGTAAGGGCAAACCGCGAGGTAAAGCTAAAACAGGTTTTGCAAAAGCAAAACCTGTTAAAAATGCTCGAAAAAAACGTAGCGTAAAACGTTGATTCTAAATCTCAAAAAAAAGTACCCTGCCGGGGCGCAGCCGACAAATTCATCTGGAATGAATTTGAATAGTTGAATGAAATGAAACAGCCGCATAGCGGTGAAATACAAGGAAGTACTTCATAAACAACGTCGGAATGCAGTTACAACGGCCAGAAAGTTGAGGTTTTCATAAAATGAATAAAAACCTCATAAAAGTAGGGGGGTGACTTCTACTTGAAATCAGACTGGGGTTGAGTTTGAGAATGTGACTGAGTTTGATTACGACTCTGACTCTGTGACTGATGATCCTGTGACTGAGTTTGAGTTTGCATCTGTGATTGCATCTGAGACTGTAGCTTTGCCTTAGACAGAGTTACTGCTTGTCCATCGTCTGGAAAGTCAGGCAACTCTGGAAGTTTTAAAAATGCCTCCAGTAACTTTTCAGCCCAGCTTGAGCTCAGTAGTTGTAAATAGGGGTCATTCGACTCAAATATTTTGTATTTACCCGGTTGCAATGAATTAATGTGATAGCTTTCAATTTCAATGGGTGGTCCAACCGTAGAGTTGCTTCGCATCGTTGAATCCATCGATACCATAGCTGCACGTACTGCATCACGTTCAGAAGTTTTATCTGTGATGACTCTGTCTAATAACGGCTTACCGTATTTGATTTCACCAATTTGCAGAAACGGTGTGGTTTCCGGACATGTAATATGATTACCTTGAGGGTAGATCATGAAAATATTTGCGGGTTCTGAGCCAATCTGGCCACCAAGGATAAACGTTGACTCGGCATTGAATCCCGCTCTCATACCTAAGTTGGCATTTTTATTCTGCGCTTCTAGACTTATTCTGCCAATATAGTCAGCGGCTGAAGAGATATACTTAAAATTTAGAAGGTTATCTGCCGCAGACTCTTTCATGTCTCGTTCAATCGTTTCAACCACAGCCTGAGTGGTCGCCAGATTTCCTGCACTTACGAGTATGAATTGTCGCTCTCCTGGTACACCCCATTTAAACATTTTACTATAAGTAGAAACGTGATCGGGACCAGCGTTGGTTCTGGAGTCTGAGGCAAAAACCAAACGATTGTTGGTTTTAATAGCAATACAATAAGTCATAAAAAATGTGTTTTAACCTTGGTTATAACGAAAAAACTTTGAAAGTTTAGATAATTATTATTTTTTTAGTTGTGTAACCGTTATTTGTGTAAACGTGTTGTTAAATTTAGTTCAACGGAATACAAATTACACGACCGCATAGTATACGCTTGTTAATTAACTTTAATATAGCTATTTGTCGATATTTTAATAACCCCTTCTTTAATTTAATCCTGATTAAATTAAAACATACTGTGGCACAACTTTTGCACTATATAATAAATATATAAGTGATGATCTTTGTATATCATTGCTCTGCATCAATCTCCTCTTAAGGCAAGATAACTCTCAACTATTAACTATGTTAAGTGAGAGCAACAACAAAGCGCAATCAAAAGGCAATAAAAAGGTATTTTATGGAATGGAATGATTACAATTCCGGGGTATTCTTTGATGAGGTCATGGAAACGAGCTCTCAACCCCGAACTGTTGCAAAAGAATTATATAACTACTTAAAATCTCTTAAGAATAATGAGGTTATGGCTCGAAAGCAGGCTTCAGAGCGTTGTATAAAAGAGATGGGAGTATCTTTTACCATCTATTCAGAAGGGAGCAATATCGACCGGGATTGGCCATTCGATATCATACCCAGGCCCATACCAGCATCCGAATGGCGTACGGTCGAGAAAGGTTTGATACAACGTATTCAAGCACTAAATATGTTTATCAATGATGTTTACAACGACCAAAAAATACTAAAAGACAAATTAGTACCTAGGCATCTTATTGAAGGCTCAACAAACTATCTTCCTGCATGCCAGGGTATAACGCCCCCTCATGGTGCGTGGGCAAATATATCTGGCACCGATTTGGTGCGAGATGGTGACGGTATCTTGAGAGTCCTTGAGGACAATTTACGTGTTCCTTCTGGTGTGTCTTACATGATTGAAAACAGGGAAGTGACTAAACGAATATTCCCTGAGGTTTTTGATACACAAAGTATCTCCCCAATTTCTGATTACCCAATTCGATTGCATGAAATGCTGGCATCACTTTCTCCGCGTGATAAAGACTGTCCAGTGATTGTCGTGTTGACACCGGGTATATTTAATTCTGCCTATTATGAGCATTCGTTTTTAGCTCAGGGAATGGGTGCAGAATTAGTCGAGGGTGCGGATTTATTCGTTGATAAAGATGATTGTGTCTATATGAGAACGATCAACGGCCCTGAGCGTGTTGACGTTATTTATCGTCGAGTTGATGATGTGTTTATTGATCCTGAAGTATTCAATAAAGGCTCAATGCTTGGTGTACCCGGAATTATGCGAGCCTGGAAGAAAGGCAATGTCGCCATAGCGAATGCACCTGGTAGTGGTGTTGCAGATGACAAAGCTGTTTACGCTTATGTTCCAAAAATGATTAAGTACTATCTCGATGAAGATGCGATTCTCCCTAATGTAGATACATATCTCTGTTATGAAGAAGATGATTTTGCCTATGTACATGAACACCTGGACGAATTGGTCATTAAACCGGTTAATGAATCAGGAGGGTATGGCATCCTTTTAGGCCCAAAAGCTTCTAAAGAAGAAGTTGAAGAATTCCGGGATCTTATTACGAAAAACCCTAGAAATTATGTCGCACAACCGATGTTAGATTTATCAACCGCCCCTGTAATTACTGATCAAGGGATTTCGCCAAGACACCTGGATCTACGACCATTTGTATTACAAGGTGAAAATTGTTGGGTAACTAAAGGTGGTTTAACACGCGTTGCAATGGTGGAGGGATCGCTTGTTGTAAATTCATCACAAGGTGGTGGTAGTAAAGATACCTGGATTGTCGAACAGGAGGGTGAATAGATATGTTATCTAGAAGTGCAGAACGTGTTTACTGGTTAGGCCGTTATATCGAAAGAACAGAAGATACGGCAAGAATGCTCAAAGCTTTCTCGCAAGTAATGATGGATATTCCTAAAACGCATAAACTAAGTTGGAATACGTTATTACAAATCCTTTCGTCCGAGCATGATTTTAATAAACTTTATGATGATGCGACTGAACAAAATGTAATTACATTTTTTTTGGCAGATATCAGAAACCCAAATTCCATTCGTTCATCGATTAAAGCAGCCCGCGAGAATGCACGTACATCCAAAGAAGCCATTCCAATATCTGCCTGGGAAATGCTCAATGATTTGAATCTGTTTGTTAAAGAATCAGCAAATGATTCAACACACAGAAGACATCGATATAAGTTTTTATCGGAAATCATTTCAAAATGCTTGCAATTCAATGGCATGATACAAAACTCTTTGAGTCGGAATCAGGCCTACGACTTTTTACAGATCGGCACTATGCTTGAACGAGCAGATATGACCTCTAGAATGTTAGATGTTGCGGCGGGTATTTTGTTGCGCCGTAATGCTGAAAATGTCGGTTCGTTTGATATGTTGATCTGGCATGAAATTCTCAAAGCACAAAATGGTATCCAGATGTACCGCAGTCTGAATGGCCCCAAGATTGATCCAACCAAAGTGCTTCACTTTCTCTTATGTAGAGATGATTTTCCGCGTTCAATACGATTCTGTCTGACTGAGATAGAGGTTCATGCCTCTCAACTACCAGACAATGATGAAGTTTTTGAAGGTTGGGATTTACTCCTAGAACAAGTGAATAGCTTCGATGAAAATAAGGAAGTCTCCCCAGAATTTTTGCATCGTTATTTCGATGATATTCAAAAAGGAATTATACAAATTCACAACGGGATATGTCATACATGGTTTCCCAAAATAGCTGAAATAGTTATAGAGCCAGAAGAAAAAATAGATGAAGAAAATGATGCGTCGCCGATGCAAATCGACGAAGACCTTTCTCAAAAACAAACCCAAGCCTGAATCAGGAAAAAATAAAATATGACAATAGATGTAGCTTTAACCCACAAAACGTCGTACACATATGATCGCGCCGTAAATCTTTCCCCACATGTAATCCGTTTGAGACCCGCTCCTCATTCTCGCACACCTATAAAGTCTTATTCTTTAAGGATTGAGCCAGAAGATCATTATATAAACTGGATGCAGGACCCTTTCGGAAACTATGAGGCGCGACTGGTCTTTCCTAATAAAACCACAAAGTTCTCTTTCGAAGTGGACTTAGTGGCAGAATTGACAGTCATCAATCCCTTTGACTTTTTTGTAGAAGAGTATGCTGAAAATTATCCCTTTGAATATAAGCCTGAATTAAAAAATGAGCTTTCACCCTATTTACAAGTTTCTCAAAATGGAGAAAGACTAAACGAATGGTTGAAAGGTGTTGATAAGTCTGAGGTACGTGTACAGGATTTTCTGGTACAGCTTAATCAGCGTTTAGAAAAAGAAATTGGCTATAATATCCGCATGGAGCCAGGTGTTCAGACCTGTGAAGAAACACTCGAAACGGCAACCGGTTCCTGTCGTGATAGTGCCTGGTTATTCGTGCAAATTTTACGTCATCTTGGCCTGGCAAGTCGCTTTGTGTCGGGTTATCTGGTGCAATTAACATCCGATGAGAAGTCTTTGGATGGCCCTTCTGGCCCAGAGGAAGATTTCACCGATTTACACGCCTGGTGTGAAGTGTTCATCCCGGGTGCTGGCTGGGTTGGTCTCGACCCGACGTCAGGGTTATTCGCCAGTGAAGGTCACATTCCACTCGCGTGTACCGCAGACCCTGGCAGTGCTGCCCCTGTAACAGGTGGCATGGATGAATGTGAAGTTATCGACTTTAATTTTAGCAATGTTGTCACGCGTGTAAGAGAAGATCCTCGCGTAACTAAGCCCTATACAGAAAAGCAGTGGCAAGCGATCAACGCTCTGGGTCAGAAGGTGGATGAAGTACTCATCGCTGAAGATGTGCGTCTTACCATGGGTGGAGAACCAACATTTGTCTCTATCGATGATATGGAAGCACCTCAATGGAATACCGATGCGCTTGGAGAACATAAACGAATTCTGGCTGGCCAATTATTATTAAACCTTAAAGACCGTTTCTCTTCCGGTAGTTTGCTGCATTATGGTCAAGGTAAATGGTATCCAGGGGAAGAGATTCCACGCTGGGCGCTAGGTACTTATTGGCGTAACGATGGAAAAGCGATCTGGAAAAATCCCGATCTAATAGCGAAGGATTATGAAGATTACAAACAGACGCCTGAAAATGCTAAAGAGTTTGCGCGTATTCTAACCAAACATCTTGGGCTGTCCGATAAGTACATTATTCCGGCGTTTGAGGATCAATTATACTTTCTTTGGAAAGAGGGCACGATACCGATAAATCTCGATTCACAAAAAGCGAGTTTGAAAGACTCTCTAGAACGTCAGGCAATTGCAAAAGTACTGATGCAAGGTCTGGATAGTGAAGTAGGTTATGTACTGCCAATTAGCTGGGATTACAACGAACTAAAATGGCACAGTGCACCTTGGCAGTTTAGAAATGATCGACTGCAATTAATACCCGGTGATTCACCGATGGGTCTCAGATTGCCACTCGATTCATTGCCATGGCAAGCAGAAGATGAACGCGAAATCCAGACAGATCGCGACACTATGGAAGAGCTAGGCGAGCTAGATGATTACTATGGTGAAGTTGTCGACCGTTATGAAAATTCGGATGACGATGAAAATGAATCTAACGTAGGTATTCTTGAAAGCTACTTTGGCTGGTTAAAGCGTAAATCGAAAAAGAGACAGCAGCCAACTGCCGACATGAAGCTGGAAAAAGAATCTGGCAAAGAAATCAGCAGTAAGAAGAAAGGTAAAAAAGCAAAAGAAGAAAAATACCGAAAAGTTTATTGTTGATGTGCCTCATACGGCGCTTTCTATCGAAGCGCGAGATGGTTATTTGCACGTGTTTATGCCGCCATTGAGTTACCTGGAACATTATCTGGAATTGATTAGTGCCATAGAGCTAACAGCGGAAAAGCTGAAAACACCCGTTCGTATAGAAGGCTATCCGCCACCACGTGATCATCGTGTCACTTCATTCCAGATAACGCCTGATCCTGGTGTTATTGAAGTGAATATACACCCATCAAATAACTGGGCAGATCTGGTTAAACACACTGAAATTCTCTATGAAGAAGCGCGTATCTGTCGCTTGGGAACAGAGAAGTTCATGCAGGATGGCAGACACACTGGAACCGGTGGTGGTAACCACGTAACACTTGGTGCAGCACAACCTACGGATAGTCCGTTTTTAAGACGACCTGAGTTATTGCAGAGTTTTGTGACTTACTGGCAGCATCATCCGGCTTTATCTTACTTGTTCTCTGGTCTGTTTATTGGTCCGACAAGTCAGGCACCGCGTGTCGATGAAGGTCGTGATGAAAAACTCTATGAGCTGGATATTGCATTCTCTCAAATGCCAAATGGTGAGACTGATCAGCCCTGGTTAGTCGATCGTTTATTGCGTCATTTATTGACTGACATCACGGGTAATACGCATCGATCAGAGTTTTGTATCGATAAGCTATTCTCTCCAGATTCGGCGTCAGGACGTCAGGGTATTCTTGAGTTCCGTGGTTTTGAAATGCCACCACATCCGCATATGAGTTTGATGCAAGCCTTGTTGATTAGAACCTTGCTGGCGTGGTTCTGGAAGAATCCTTACAAGAAACCTTTGGTTCGTTGGGGAACAGAGCTGCATGACCGCTTTATGCTCGGGCACTATGTAGCTTCGGATATGAAGGAAATTATCCGAGACCTTAATGATGCAGGTTATGACTTTAAGTTTGAATGGCTTGCGCCTTTCATTGAATTTAGATTCCCTCGTTACGGGACCTTGCAGTTAGGTGATAAACAAGTCGTGTTACACGGCGCGATTGAGCCATGGCATGTACTGGGTGAAGAATCTGGCAGTCAAGGTACCGCGCGTTATGTAGATTCTTCGGTAGAGCGTGTCCAGATAACCGTCAGTGGCTTTACCGATTCGCGTTATATCATTGTATGTAATGGTCATCGTGTACCGTTAAAAAGTACTGGCACCCATGGTGAGTATGTAGCGGGTATACGTTATAGAGCCTGGAATCCACCATCGGCATTGCATCCAACGATTGGCATTCATGCACCATTGGTTATTGATGTTGTGGATACCTGGAATGATCGCTCAATAGGTGGTTGTACCTACCACGTGGCACATCCTGGTGGCTTAAACCCTGAGAATTCACCGATTAATGCGGTGGAAGCTGAGTCACGTAGAGTCAGTCGTTTCTGGGACTTTGGTCATACACCTGCGAGTGCTCCTGTTATATCTCCACCGTTACTTGGTGGTAAACAGAGCTTCGAAACGCATCAGAAAAGCAGTGCTGATTTCAGTGAGTTGTCTGAAGAAATGACTGCTGAATATCCTTATACCCTTGATTTGAGGTGTTATAAAAGCTAGTTTGGTTTTGCATGATTGCTCGAAGGACAGAAGTAGTGTTTAGCCGAGGCAAAGCTGTGAAGTACATGGACGTACTTTATAAGCAAAGTTCAAAAGCAATTATAACGACCCAAGAAGTGAGGTTTTCATTTCATAAAAAGCCGCATAAAAGTGGGGATGTTTTTTTATTTAGATTAAAAACTTATTAATATTTAAATGGTTAAATCAGATTCATTTAAAAGAACTTTTACATTTTCATATTAGGTTGAAGTAAATATAAATGATAATATTATTAAATATTGTCTTCTTTTTTTGATGGTAAGCGTCTAGTAATCAGACATCGTTGAAAAATTGCACGATGCAGATTTAATTATTTTTTAACTGAGTAATAAAAGGACAATATCATGAAAGAATTTATGTTGATTTATAAGGGTGGTGATCACGAGTCGATGCAGAATGCGACTCCTGAAGAGATGGGCGCCATTATGGAAAAATGGAACGCCTGGATGGCTGATCTACAAGAAAAAGAACAATTAGTTTCCGGTGGTTCACCTTTAAATTATGGCGGTAAAAGGGTTGATCGTGACGCGGTCGTAACAGATATTTCTACTCCTGAATTCAAAGAATTAGTCAGTGGCTATTCGATCATCATGGCGAGCGATATTAACGCAGCCGTTGAAATCGCAAAGGTATGTCCGATTTTTAGCTATCCTGGTACTAATGCGAAGTTAGAGAAATAATGAATATGGATGGCTGATGAAAGCCTTAGTTCGAGTTAGCTAGGAGGCGTTCTATCTGAGTCATCATTAAACGATTTTCATGTGGAGTGCCTCCTTTTTCTATGGAGCGTTTTGCAAATTGATAGGCTAACTCGCTTTTCCCCGCTTTGGCGTACAAGTGCGCCAGCGTAGCGATTGGCATATGTGAGTTGGCTAAACTTTTCAGCTCACAAAGCGTTTCGACTTTTGTAATCGCCTCATCCAAATCTCCAGAATAGCCAATCGCAATCGCATGATTTAAACGCGTAACAGGTGAATCGGTAATTTCTATGAGTTTTTCATAGTGTTCGGTAATTGCCTTCCAGTTAGTACTCTCAAAATCTACTGCATCACAATGTTCTTTAGCGATCACAGCTTCCACAAAAAAACGTCCAGATGCTCCGATAGGTGCTCGATGAGCTAGCGATAAAAAATACTTTGCAGTATTAATATATTCTCGTCGCCACAGTTTTCTGTCTTGTAAGTCGATAGGAATAGGGTTTCCATCGTCATCCACTTTTGAATCTATGCGCGCGATATGCAGGTGCATTAAAGCAAATAAAGCCAAGGTATCTTGATTAGCCACTTTTGGTGCTTCGATTAAAATATTGACCAAGGCAATCGCATCCTGACAAAACATTAAATACAGCGACTTATCTTTTTGCGATGAGTGAAAACCTTCATTGAAGAGCAAATATAAAACGGTATGCACACTATCCATCGCCTCCGGTATTCTTTCTTCAATGGGAAACTCAAAAGGACATTTTGCAAGTTGTTTTTTGGTTCTGAGTAAACGTTTTTTCACTGTCGCTTCAGGAATTAACAGAGCGCGTGAGATAGCTGGAATACTAAATCCGCAAAGTGTTTTTAAAATAAAGGGAATGCGATTCGCCGGTTTTATCTGTTCATTACAACAGACGAAAATCATACGCAATTGGTCATCTTTGATTTTATGTTCGGTAAACTCTTGCCCGACTGTAGAAACTATCGACCACTCACTATTTAAAGAATAAGCTAAATCGTTTGTGAGCGTTACCTTCGATTTGTTGGATCGAATTGTATCAATTGCGCGATTTTTAGCAGTTTGAATAACCCACGCCGATGGATTATCAGGTATTCCTTTTTCTTTCCAATAAATCAATGCTTTACTAAAGGCATCCTGTAACACATCTTCCGCCATAGAAAAATTATCAATGCCAAATAAGCGCGTAAGTACAGCGAGAATTTTCGCTGAATCTGTTTTATAAACCTCTGCAATTACTTGTTCAACGGTATTCATAACAACACTTATAAAAAGTACCCAAAAGTAGGGGGGTGGCATTTAAAATCATACATACATTCATATTAGATATAGAATATCTAAAGTAAATAGTGAGTTAGGTATTGATTACAGAACCATTTTTAAGTTCTTCCTCATCTGGAATTTCGAATCTCGGCTCCATAAAATCAAACATCATATCTGTGACTTCAAATGCATAAACATCTGGGTCTTTCTCTGTATTTCGTTTATTTACTCGTTCCAAGCGGACTTCTGTAGACGCATCTAAATAATGTACTTCGGCCTTTATACCTAGCTTTTCTGCTCGATTAGAAAACAGATCTCTTTGTTCTTTAGTAGTAAAACCTAAATCCAGTATCACATTGCCATCAATCTCCAGGATTTGCTCGCTGACTTTCCATATTTGCTAATAACAGCGGTTTACTCTTTCAATCATCCATGAGTAGTCTAGTTCTGTCATATCGTCAGCAAATAAAGCCTGCATCCACGGATCTATAGAAAACCGAATAGCCTTCGCTTCTTTGGATAGAGATAAGGAATACGTAGTTTTACCAACCCCGGTTGGGCCGCAAACCAGATTTATTCTTGCCATTTTCTTGATCTCGATTATTTATATGATAACAGTTTGTTACAGCAGGATAGAGTGACACTTAATTAAATCAAAGGGTAGCCCAAATTAATTATTATGCATTTTAAATAATCTTAAAAATAAGTGCCTAGCCGAAGCGCAGCGAAGACAGCTTTGGAGTGCAACGACGACGACCCATAGGACACGGTTAAAAACCGTGTAAAAGTAGGGGGGGTGTGTTTAAGAATAATTAAGCTTAATAACAGCTTCAACCTGATAAAATCCATTGCAGACAGGCTCTATCGTTTAAAATAGGTTATTCTTTTGGCACTTAAGGGATAGTATTTTGATACTATTTAGTCAAATGTGTTTTGGACTAGTGATAAAAAGTATTATAAAAATAATAAAATCGTAATTGGGATATATATGAAGTTTCTATTCGCTGGAGTGTTTCTGGTTGTTTCTGTGCTGTTGTCTTTCTCGCTGGGTAGTCGGGAGTGGCAATTAGCGTTTATTGGGCTTGCTACCATCGTTGGTTTTTTACTGGGCCAGGTTTTGGGCTTATCCAAAGAATTAAAGTCCCTGCGCGATGCAATGGCAGAGGACTGGGCACAGAGACATGCAGAACCAGCCGATATTTCAGAAACTCAAGTCGATGACCCTGTATCAACTGTTGAAACAACCATGCCGATTGATTCGGAAGGAATCATCAAGCCCCAAACATCCCAAACTAATATTGTCAGCGAAACGGTTGATGAGCAACAGCAAGAATATCGAGATACAATATCTCAAGCGGCTGATAGCGTCGTAAACGACAGTGTTGCAATAACTAGTGAGGCAAATCAGCCAGCAGCGACAGAAGCTATTAATAATAATGTTGCATCTGTCTCATCTAGTGCTACAAATACAGCTTCAGATGCCTATGTGCCGCCAGTTAACAAAGTACCCGAAGACAATATTTTCGATACAGTAACGGCTAAAATCAAAGACTACTTTATGGGCGGAAATCTATTCGTCCGTATTGGCATAATCATCCTATTTTTCGGTGTTTCCTTCTTGCTGAAATACGTTTCAGATCGCGGCTTTTTCCCGATCGAATACCGTCTGATTGGTGTCGTCATAGGCGCGATGGCTTTACTTGGGTTGGGCTGGCGTTTACGTCATAAAAACGAAACCTATGCATTGTTATTACAAGGCGCCGGTATCGGTATCTTATACCTCGATATTTTCGCTGCGTTCAGTATGTACAAGCTGATTGATCCGACGTTAGCCTTTGTTTTATTGTTCGTGGTGAGTATGTTGAGCGCGGCTCTGGCTGTGTTACAGGATTCAAAATCACTGGCTGTATTAGGTTTCAGTGGTGGTTTCCTGGCTCCAGTATTGGCATCAAGTGGGTCGAATAATCATGTGTCTTTATTCAGTTATTATGCCGTTCTAAATGTGGCCATAGTCGCAATAGCGTGGTTTAAAGCGTGGCGACCTCTGAATCTTTTAGGTTTCGCTTTCACCTTTATCATCGGTACGGTGTGGGGTGTGTTGCGATATAACGATACCAAGTTTGCGACCACCGAACCATTCCTGATTATCTTCTTCCTGTTTTATGTGTTGATCGCGGTTTTATTCGCACTGCGCCAACCACCAAAGCTGCGCGGCTATGTCGATGGCACTTTATTGTTCGGTGTGCCGCTAGCGGCTTCAGCGTTGCAGTATTCCCTGGTAAAAGATTTTGAATACGGTGTTTCGATTTCATCATTTGCGATGGGATTATTTTATCTCTTGCTTTCATGGTTTATATGGAAGCGTAAAGGTGATGGGCTGAAATTACTCGCTGAAGCGTTCCTGGCATTGGGTGTAATATTTGCATCGATGGCAATTCCATTTGCTTTGGCACCCACTCAAACAGCCGCGGCATGGGCATTAGAAGGTGCAGGGTTACTCTGGTTAGGTTCCCGCCAAAATCGCTTATCAGTAAGAACCTTTGGTTTGATATTACAAGTTGGCGCTGGCTTGATTTTCCTTGCACGATTCAATCACGTCGCTGAAATGAAACCCTTCATAAATGGGCAATTTATCAGCAGCATGATGATGGCAGTTGCGGGCGTTATCTCAGCACGCTTACTCTTTAAAGAATTCGAAGGCCGCAGAGTATGGGAGAAGGGCATTAGTCCTATTGTTCTTGCTTGGGGCTTATTGTGGTTATTCAGTGGTTTTGTTTATCAACTCCTTGCTCATTACGATATAAAGTGGATGACAAGCAATCTACTCATTCTAAGTGCGATTGTCAGTCTAGGCTTCACCTTGGCAGCCAAGCGTTTTAAACCGGAATGGAAGCATGCCTGGTATGTGGCGAGCGGTTTATTTGGTTTAGTACTATTACTCGGACTATCACAGGTTGGTATGACTAGTTTCCAAAGCGTCTATCATCCCTCACAATGGAATGGTTGGATTGCATGGCCGATTGTATTTGCGGTGTTCTACTTCCATTTATATCAGCTACAAAAGCATCAGATATTCCAGAAAATCCAGCCGATATTCCATAGCCTGTTACTGATTTTACTCGTGACTTTAATCACGATCGAAGGCTCATGGTGGTTGAGTAAGCAACTGTCCAGTTCATCAGCATGGTTACATATTTGGTATGCCATTCCAGCAACATTGACGTTGTGGTTGTTTATCAAGGCGAAATTTTGGCCATTTAGTTCGCATCAAAAAACATATCGACAGCAAACGGGTCTGGCCTTTGCTGCGTATTTAGCGCTTTGGTCTTTGATGGCATTGGTATCAAAAGGTCAATCAGAACCATTGCCGTGGATTCCGCTACTGAACCCAATGGATATCATGGTGATTATTGTTTTCATCAGCTTATTCAAATGGTGGCGCAGCAGTGAGTTAGGGAATGTGGCGCTGATAAATACCCAAGCTCCGCAAACGAAAGCTTTCAACCAGCGCGTACTTATTATCGGGTTTGCTGCTTTGGTCTTCCTATGGCTTAATTTCACCTTGTTTAGAGTCGCACATCACTGGTTTGGTATTGCCTATGACCCTGATATTCTATTCAATTCAAACTGGGTACAAACAGCGGTTTCTATTCTGTGGGCATTAACTGGTGTATTACTCACACTCTATTCTAGTCGTAAACATATCCGTATTTTATGGGTTGCTGGAGCCGTATTATTAGGACTCGTAGTGCTTAAGTTATTTGTTATTGATCTCTCTGCGTTAGGTAGCTTGGGGCGCATCGTCTCATTCCTGGTTGTGGGTGCATTGCTTACCAGTATTGGTTATTTTGCTCCATTACCTGATAAAATTGAAGAACAGAAAGATCAAGCTGAACAAACTCTAGATGAAGAAGGCCCAGACGAAGAAGGTCAGATTAAAAAAGATCAAACTCAGTCAACCTAGGTCAAACATAAGAATGAAGATTCAAAAAATGCTGTTTCAACATAAAAATAAGGAAATCCAATATGCTTAAACGCTTGGCGTTATTCATTTTAAGTTTTATTTTCGCAGCTATGGCGATTCCTCAGGCTGTTTCTGCGGCGCCTTTTAACCTTGAAGATTTCGCTTATTCAGCAACCTTGAGTGATGCAAAATCTTCTTTGCGAGAAATGATATTGCCAACGTCGGTTTATCAAGAAATGCACCGCGAAGATTTGGGTGATTTAAGAGTGTTTAATGCAGATGGGCAGCCAGTTCCGCACCAGTTCAGTGAGTCTGCAGTATTGGATTTATCACAGCAGTATTCATTGGATTTTTACCCTCTTAATAGACAGCAAGCCGCCGACACAAGAAATATTAGAGTCATAATTAAACAGAAAGCGGATGAGCAAACATTAAATATCAATCAACAAATCAATCAACAAAACAGCGCAATATCTAATGAATACCAGTACATTATTGAAAACTCAAAAGCGAAAATAAATAATTCAAGCCTCTGTCGTCTAAAGCTCAGATGGGAACAACCAAGGGCAAGTATGGTGTTGGGCTTGAAGCTAGAAAGCAGCGACGATTTGCATAGCTGGAAAAGTTTGAGTCATGACTCTAGTGTCTCTAAGCTGAATTATTCAGGGTCAGAATTAATTCGTGACGAGCTGAGATTTAGTTGCACCACACAGAAATATCTGCGTTTAACCTGGTTAAAGCCAGAGCAAGGTGTTCAGCTTAAGAGGGTAAACGGCATTTACAGCAAGAAAGGTGAAGAGCAAACCCAGTGGCACAGTCTTGGCAAGCCAAGTTATAACAAAAATGGAGAATGGTTGTTTGACAGCAATGTGGTTGCTGCTTTCTCTCAAATAGAATTAAACGCACCTCAAGATGGTTTGCTCTACAAAGGTATGCTCTATTCACGGAAAACCAATAATGATACATGGCGCAGGCGCGTCGCTATTACGCAATACAAACTAACCTTAGGGGATTCGACCTTTAACAGTGATGCCTTAAAAATTCGCGCAATCAGTGACCGTCACTGGAAGCTCGTTTTATCCAATGAAGCGAAATTTACGGAAGCACAACTTCCCGAAATTCGGATTGGCTGGGAACCTAAAAAATTATTATTTCTCGCACAGGGTAAAGCCCCTTTTAAAATTGCATTTGGCAATCCCTCCGTCACCTTGGCTAAAAGCAGCGATCTTCAAGGATTGATTCAAAGTCTGAATGATTCCGGCGTTGATGCCGATAGAGTGACACTTGGTGAGATGGTACAAGGGAATAAAAGCTATAGTAAAGCAGAACGTGTGAATTGGAAAAAATATTTGCTATGGCTGGTATTGATTCTAGGCACATTGCTGATGACGGTTATGGCGTATCGATTGTCTCAGCAAATGGGAGAGAAGCAAGAATAAATGGTATGTTAAAAAAAGTGCCAAGCCGAGATACAGTCGACAAATTCATAAGGAATGAATTTGACTGCTGATTGAAATGAAACTGCCGCGTAGCATTGAAAAACAAGGCTAGTTAGAAAAAGTCCCAGCCGAAGCGCAGCGGAGACAACGCTTGGAATGCAATGACGATGACCCGCAGGGTAAGGTTTTCTTAGTTTTGAAAGTAAAAACCTCGTAAAAGTAGGGGGGTGATCATTTCTTTTCTGGGTATTAGATTTAATAACCCTTACGACTGATGTAATAAAAACCGTCTTTCATTACGAGGGGACTTTCCAAACTTATCTTTATAACATTTACTGAAATGTGGTGAAGAGGCAAAGCCGCACATAATGGATATTTCAATTATGGGGTTTTCTGTTTGTATTAACAGCCGACGTGCATTGCGTAGGCGTAAATCTAAATAATACTGGCAAGGTGAGCAGCTTAGGTACAGACGAAATAAACGTTCTAACTGGCGTTTGGACACACCAATTAGGCTTGATAGTTCCTCAGTTGTTAATTTATCTTCAAGGTTTGCTTCCATCAGTGATACCGCTTCAGTTAATTTGGGTTGGCTCGTGCCTAGCCTCTGACGTAGTGGCGTGCGTTGATGGTCGTTCATACTTCGAATATGGTCGACTAAAATTCCTTCACTGACTTCAGCGGCTAGCTGATGTCCGTGATGCAATGAAATCAAATGGTGGATCAAATCTATCGAAGCAGTCCCACCAGCGCTGGTGTAGCGATTTCTATCAATTTCATAAATACCATCGGTGAGGTTTAGGTTCGGAAACTCTTCCCGGGTTGCTGCTATATTTTCCCAATGGATGGTGCAACGAATACCATCCATTAAACCTGCTTTGGCAAGGATGTAGGTGCCAGTACACAACGCCCCTAAAGATACGCCCTGACTGTCTTTTTGGCGTAACCAGTTACCAATAGTGTTTACCCAGATAGGGCGAACTTCAGCACCACTGCAAACAAAGATAATATCGTAATTTTCATCGTTTTCTATGGTGGTGTCTGATTTGAAATTTAATCCATTACTCGCAGTAACCAGCTCATCATTCAATGCTATCGTTTTCCAGGTGTAAATTTCACTTCGATTAAATCGATTTGCTAAACGTAAAGCATCTACTGCTGTAGCAAATGGGGTGAGTGAAAACCCGGGTAACACTAAAAAGCCAAAATGATGAGCTTTGGTTTGATTACTGTGAGATGTATCTGACATAGTCGATAATTAAACGCGCTCCTATAAGACTTATAGAAGTTATCTAATAATATTATGCTCAGGTCCGAATGGGAATTTGGTGATATTTTCCGCACCATCATCTTCGACGACTAGAATATCGTGTTCACGGTATCCACCAGCACCATCCATACCCTCTGGTATCGTGATCATTGGTTCTATTGAAACGACCATTCCTGGTTCAAGAACCGTATCGATATCCTCTCGAAGTTCAAGTCCGGCTTCACGTCCATAGTAGTGAGAAAGCGTACCAAATGAATGTCCATAGCCAAATGTACGGTACTGTAATAAATCATGACTTAAGAATATTTCATTCAGTTCTGCGGCAATTTCGCTACACACTGCACCTGGCTTGATTAAGGTTAATCCTTTGCGATGCACTTCACAGTTTATTTCCCATAACTCAAGTTCGCGTTTGTTAGCAGAATGAAAAAATAAGGTTCTTTCAAGCGCTTGATAATATCCCGAAACCATAGAAAAACAGTTGAGGCTAAGTATGTCGCCTTTTTCAATTCTTCGTGACGTTACAGGATTATGCGCGCCATCCGTATTTATTCCTGATTGAAACCAGGTCCATGTATCCATGAGTTCGGTATGTGAATAGGTATTGGCAATAGCACGCACCATCGCTTGTGTTGAGTGCAATGCAACTTCATATTCAGGTACGCCTTCGGCAATCGCTTCAACACACGCAGCTCCACCAATATCAGAAACGCGGGCGCCTTGTTTTATTAGCGCGATTTCCTCAGGTGATTTGATCATGCGCATTTTCATGGTGGCAACACCAATATCTACAAATTCAACACCGGGGAGAAACTCTTCCAGTTTTTGACGTCGCTCTAGTGTTGTATGGTCAAATTCAATACCGACTCTAGCTTGAGTAGGTAGTAATTGTTTTAGCGCACGAAAATAATTATCTTTTTTCCAGTCGGTGTAGACAATATTGTCTTCGTAGCTTTGTCTCCATGGCTGTCCACCATCAATATTTGCACTGACTGTGGTGTGTGCATCATGTGTTACTACTAATGCGTAAGGACGTCCAAATGAACAGTAAACAAAATCCGCATAATAATTGATATTGTGTATGGACGAAAATATCGCTGCATCAATATTGTTTTCTGATAAATGAGCACGTAGTTTGGCATTACGATTGCCCATTTCCTCAGCCGAAAAAGTGGGTTTGTCTTTTATACCGTTTTCAAAATTAATAGTTTCTGGTCTTATGATTTCGCTCATTTTTTACTCCTTATTTATATGCATGGAACATTAATGCATACAGTTTGTTAAGTTATTTACTTTGTAGCGACCTTTTTTATTGTGGGTGAGCATTACACATGATCGCATTCACAGTGAGTAAATGATTTGCCTAAAATACCCTATGTAAAGTATTGAGAGGTAAGGTTATAGATTTATCATTAGCTTAATAAGAAACCTGGTATATACACGCTAAGGCTTAGAGTCGTGTTGCAGACGAACTAGTCCTAAGTTTTGGCATACGACTAGTTGTACATTTCAAAGAACGAAATGGCAATCTCATTATAAGTGGGGGGGTGACTTTTTCTTTTTCTCTGCCTGTAACGATAACTACGCACGAGTAATAGTGTTAATAGAATAGCAAAATATCCTAGTTACGCACCTAAATAGTGCTTTTTTATCGTTATATGCACCAATATAATCGTACGAGAATGGTGAAATTATTATAAAAAATCAGCAACGATTTTTTGTTCTTATTAATTCTAATGATTTTTGAATCAAGAAAATCATTCACACTAAAAGTTTCTAACTCCTTGTGAACATTATATTTTTTAAATTAATGATATTTGTTTAAGCTCTTTGTGTTTCTTGGATTTATTCAATTCCTAATTAATTGGCACATTAATTGCTTTTTATTCTTCGTAAGCACTCTTGATGATTCAAGACAAACTACATTTATCAAATAGAAAGCTAGGGTTCCGATTGTAAACACAATGTCTGGTCCAAGAGCTTTCGACCTTTGAGACCAAAGGTTACACGGAGGGATAAAAGCCCGGGAGACTAGTTTGACATATTTGTCAAAAGTGTCCTTGCATCCATTTAACTAGGTCTTAGAGGTTTTACTATGAAACGTTTCGCTCTTCTTATATTTCTAATTGCATTTTCTTCAGCGAGTTATGCTCGTGATTCTTATAAAGTAGCATGGTCAATCTATGTTGGCTGGATGCCTTGGGGCTATGCCAGTGAAAAAGAAATTGTGAAAAAATGGGGGGATAAATACGGTATCGATATAGAGGTCGTTCAAATTAACGACTACGTAGAATCAATTAATCAATACACCGCTGGCTCTTTTGATGCGACTGCCATGACAAACATGGATGCATTAACTATTCCTGCTGCTGGTGGTGTTGATAGCACAGCATTAATTGTTGGTGATTTCTCAAATGGTAATGATGGTGTCGTGCTAAAAGGCAAAAAGTCACTCGAAGAAATTAAAGGTGAAAGTGTTAACTTGGTTGAGCTAAGTGTTTCGCATTATCTGTTGGCACGAGGATTAGACTCTGTAGGTTTGAAAGAAGCTGATATCAAAGTAGTCAATACTTCAGATGCAGATATGGTTGCTGTTTATGGAACCGATGGTGTGAAAGCAGTTTCTACCTGGAATCCATTGTTGAGTGAAATTGAAGCTATGCCAGATAGCACTAAAGTATTTGATTCTTCAAAAATCCCTGGCGAGATTATCGATTTATTAGTCGTAAATACCGAGACACTTAAAGAAAAATCCTAATTTGGGTAAAGCACTGGTCGGTGCTTGGTATGAAATTATGGGTTTAATGAGCGCTAAAGATAAATCTGGTGAAGAAGTACGTACTTGGTTGGGTAAAGCTTCTGGTACAGACTTAAAAGGTTACGAAGCACAACTAGCCAGTACTGAGATGTTCTATAAGCCAGCTGATGCTATAAAATTTGCAAACAGTGAAGATCTTTTGAGTACGATGAAGAAAGTTTCTGAATTTTCATTCACTCACGGTTTGTTAGGCGATGGAGCCCCCAATGCTGAATTCATCGGTATAGAAACTCCAAAAGGCACCTTTGGTGATAAAAGCAATGTGAAGCTTCGTTTTACATCTGAATACATGCAAATGGCTGAAGACGCTAAACTTTAAGTCTTACTGGCTTATTCCTAATGAAAAAATTAATCAATTTCCAACCTCAGCCTTCTTGGAGGCTGTTGTTGGGATTGCTTCC
>CAWEEB010000043.1:0-43951 GCA_963807855.1 uncultured Gammaproteobacteria bacterium
TGCAGCATTTCAACCAGTTGTGTAGGGTTACCTTGAAGAATATGAATTTTAACCTTCGGGATATTTTTCACGAAATTCATTGATCACTTCAGGTAAAAAATATTTCGCCTGCATATGTGTTGTGGCTAAACGCAACTCTATTCTTGCATCACGATGATCATCCGCTACCGCACGAATATTATCCATCGCTAATTCCAGGTGATCAATTTCTTTACAGATATCAATACACAAAGGAGTCGGTTCAACCAAACGTTTTCCTTTTCTAATAAACAGCGGCATACCGAGCTCATCTTCCAACAAACTGAGCTGGCGACTTACCGCTGATTGCACCACATAAGTTTGTTTTGCAGCCTCACTGATATTCAAACCATTATTCAATAAAATTTTAAGTAATTGTAGTTGTGTAATTTTCATATATCTAATTATGGCATATAGAAGTCTAATTTTATCACTTTTATTGTTGCTTATTTTAGGCGATATTTGCTTCCACAAATCGCTGATGCCAAATAATCAGCCATTAAATAGAGAGCAAATAATCATGACATTATTGAATCAACAACAAATACGAAAAGTGTCTTCTGCGGTAGAAGGTCTTAATGCCAATCAACTTGCGTGGGTGAGTGGTTATTTTTCAGGACTATCGGCAAATGTAGATAATAGACTGCAACATCAGATTACCGACCTTGCAGATACCCAATCTAATACACAACCTGGAGCGCACAAATCCCCGCAGTCACAAACAGCAGAAAAAGTAGCTGTACTGTTCGGCAGCCAAACAGGAAATAGCAGGACTATTGCAGAATCAGTATGCGCCGAACTTAAAAGTAAAGGCGCAGATGTTACGCTAAAAAATCTGTTGGACTATCGACCACAACAACTGAAGAAAGAACTAAAAATTGTGCTAGTCATAAGTACTCACGGTAATGGCGAACCGCCTGATGAAGCGTTAGCTTTCTATAACTTTATCCAAAGTGATCGTGCACCTAAGTTAGATAAACTGGAGTTTGCAGTTCTTGGTCTGGGCGGTTCGACTACAATGATTTCTGCCAAACAGCTATCGATATTGATACTAAATTTGAAGAACTCGGTGCGAACCGTTTTCACGATCGTATTGATCTAGACCTCGATTTCGAAGTTGGAGCAAAAGACTGGCAACAAGAGGTAGTTTCTAAAATAAATATCCTCAAAAATCAGAACAACCAAGAACATGTTGTCATCGACTTTAATAGCAAACAAGCGATCACTACGAATGAGGCTAAGAGCTGGTCAGAAGCTAATCCTTATCATGCGGAGATTCTAAGCATTACCAATCTCACTACCGATGATTCAGAACAGGATGCATACCACCTTGAAATTTCAACAGAAGCCGAGGGATTACGTTATGAACCAGGTGATATCATCGCGATTTTGCCTGAAAATCAGAAAGAACTCGTTGATAGCATCATCCTAAAACTTGGTGCAAGTGAAACCGAATTAGTCACGGTCTCAGGTGAAACCAGCTCATTGCATAATGCTTTGTCGCATAGGGTCGAAATCGCAAACCTCACGGCAGAAGTGGTGAAATCTTATGCCCAGCTAATTAACAATAAAGACTTATCTAAACTGATCTCTGATAAGGAGCTTCTCAAAAAGTACCTTCACGGTTCTGATTTACTTGATCTCTTACAGGATTATCCAAGCGATGTTTCTACAGCAGGTCTATTGAGCATATTACGCCCTTTATTCTCTCGACAGTATTCGATCTCAAGCAGTGAACAAGTACATACCGAAGAAACGCACATCCTGATCAAACCCGTGTTTTATGATCTCAATGATAGAAAGCACCTTGGGGTTTTTTCTAACTGGTTAATCGACAAACAAACTGGCGACACCATCCCTGTTCACATTAAACCCAATTGCGGATTCTCACTACCCGAAAACAATGAAGAAAAGATCATCATGATCGGAGCCGGTACAGGTGTTGCACCTTACCGAAGCTTCCTATATGAACGCGAAGCTCGTGAAGCTAAGGGTAATAGCTGGTTGTTCTTTGGTGAACAGCGCTTCCAAAGCGACTTCCTCTATCAAACTGATTGGCAGCACTTCCTCAAAAATGGAACGCTTGAACGCATGAATGTAGCTTTCTCCGGGATCAACAAGAGAAGGTTTACATACAGGACAAGCTACTAGAAGAGTCCGCAAAAGTGTATGAGTGGATTGAGCAAGGCGCGACCATTTATGTGTGTGGTGATATCGACAAACTGGCACAAGGTGTGAACGACACATTGATCAAAATTATTAGCCAACATTCTGGTTTAGATAACGATGGCGTAAATAACTTTATCGACCAGTTGAAGATTACAAAAAAGTACCAGCGTGACGTTTATTAAAAGCCAAAAGTCACCCCCCTACTTTTAGGCACTTTTTTATAAATTACCATATTTAAATTTTAGGAATATAAAATGAAAAACATAGAGGAAAAATTAACTTTACTTAATAACTCATTTGCAGATCTGTCTTTGGCAGATGCAATGAAAACACTCGAAGGCGAAGCAGAGAATATATCCTTCTCAAGCAGTTTAGGCCCAGAAGATCAGGTGATTACGTATGCAATTTTCACACAAGATTTAGACATCAGTATTTTCACCCTTGATACGGGAAGACTCTTTCCTGAAAGCTATGACTTGTAGAAGAAACAACAGCTAAATACAATAAGCCAATCGAAGTCTATTACCCAAAAACAAAAGAGCTTCAAGACTACGTAACCGGCAATGGAATCAATGCAATCTATGATTCGGTGGAGTTGCGTAAAACCTGTTGTTACATCCGCAAAATCGAGCCATTAAATCGTGCTTTAGAAAACGTAGATATCTGGGTAACAGGTATTCGCGCAGAGCAATCTGGCTACCGAGCAGGCATGAAGCATTTTGAGTGGGATAGCGAACGCGAATTAATCAAATTCAATCCCTTATTAAACTGGTCAACTAGCGACGTTTGGGAATACATCAATAAGTACAGCGTCCCATACAACGAATTACACCGTAAAGGTTTCCCCAGCATTGGTTGCCAGCCTTGTACCCGAGCAATTGGTTTGCACGAAGATGAACGTGCAGGACGTTGGTGGTGGGAAGATGCCGACAAAAAAGAATGTGGCTTACATGGCAAAAGCCAAGCCAAAAGCGCTTAAGCACACGCTTAAGAAAGTTAATAGGAAGTAACATGAAAAACGTATTAGACCCAAACAAAGAGATACTCAAACACGAGGGTGTACTGCTAGCAGATAGCACCCCCGTGGAAGTGGCGAAAGATAAAGGTAATTATCTTCGCGGTACTTAGGTCGAAACTTTTGCAGACCAGATTACCTGGCTCTATTCCCGCTGAAGATACCTACTTAATCAAGTTTCATGGCACTTATCAACAAGACGATAGAGATCAACGCATCATCCGTCAGGAAAAGAA
The DNA here is from genome assembly GCA_963807855.1 of uncultured Gammaproteobacteria bacterium. GTDB lineage: Bacteria > Pseudomonadota > Gammaproteobacteria > Thiotrichales > Thiotrichaceae > Cocleimonas. The sequence goes on from CAWEEB010000043.1 coordinate 3,439, forward strand.
GTTAGAGCCTGCATACTCCTTCATGATTCGCGTAAGAATTCCTGGTGGAGATTTATCTTCAAAAGCCTGGTTGGCTCTGGATGCGATTAGTGATGAGTATGGCAATAAGGATTTCAAACTCACCACACGTCAGGCGGTCCAATTTCACGGCATCATCAAGTTTGATTTAAAGCAGACTATTCAGGCAATGGATAAGGCTTTACTCGATAGTATTGCAGGTTGTGGCGATGTGAATAGAAACGTAATGTGTGATCCTGATCCGACACATTCTGAAATTCATGCACAGGTTTTCCCTTGGGCAAAAAAGATCAGCGAGCATTTGCTTCCGAAATCACGGGCCTATCATGAGATTTGGCTGGATGAAGGCAATGGAGAAGGTAAAAAACAGGTTAATTCTACTACTCAAGAACAGCCAGAAGAAACCGTAGAACCACTTTACGGCAAACTGTATTTACCTAAAAAATTCAAAATCGGCATTGCGATTCCACCGAATAATGACAGCGACATTTACACCAATGACATTGGCATCGTAGCGATTGTTAAAGATGACATACTGCAAGGTTTCAATATTGCAGTAGGTGGTGGCATGGCGATGACTTTTGGGCGCAAAGAAACCTACCCGAGACTCGCTACAGACATTGCCTATGTAAAACCTGAGCAATTACTTGAAGTAGTCACCACAATAGTGGAAATCCAGCGCGATTATGGTGACCGAACAGATCGCAGTCAGGCACGTTTAAAATACACCATCGACCGCATGGGTCTAGAAACATTCAACAGCATGCTAGTTGACCGTCTTGGCTATGAACTCGATGCACCAAAACCTGTTGAGTTTAAAACCTCTGCTGATAATTTCGGATGGCATAAAGCAACCAATGATAAATGGCATCTACTCTGTTTCGTAGAACACGGACGTGTGCAAAACATTGAAGGCTCGCAACAGAAACAAGCCCTCAAAGAAATAGCCGAATTAGATGTCTGTAAATTTAGGTTAACAGGTAATCAACACGTCTTACTCGTGGATATTGATGAGAAGAACAAAGCCAAAATAGAAGCTATTTTAAAGCAACATGGCTTAGCGGCTGACGCGAGTCATTTAAGTGGACTACGCCGCAATGCGATTGCCTGTGTAGCGCTTAATACTTGTCCTTTAGCTATGGCAGAAGCAGAAAGATATCTTCCCAGTCTGATCACTAAAATTGAACCCATTCTCGACAATAATGGATTATTTAATGATGAAATCAAATTCCGCATGACGGGTTGCCCAAATGGTTGTGGGCGTTCGGTAATGGGTGAGATTGGTTTTATCGGGAAATCACTCGGCCGCTACAATGTGTACCTAGGCTCAAGCCATCAAGGCGATCGTCTGAGTAAATTATACAAAGAAAACCTCGATGAAAAACAAATTCTCGAAGAAATGGATTTATTACTCACAGATTATGCAAACAACCGAAATCCAAACGAACATTTTGGTGATTATGCCATCAGAGCGAAATACGTAGAGGCAACGAAAGAAGGCAAAGACTTTCACAACTAATCCCCTCTCTCCTTGAGGCTAATATTAGGCTTATCTATTTATTGTATGGTTTTAACAGTGGTCAAGTAATAGATGGGTAAGTCTTTTTTGCTCTTGCAGACTCACCGAGAGCTCAAGAGTACACAGGATCATACTTTGAATGACGCAGTGTAGGTAGAAACAAGGAAAGTTTGCCTTAACATATTTACAATCTCCCATCCTATTAATCAGTCCATCGACGTTTCCTTTGGAATCGTCGATGGACTTTTCTGGCTCTTGGTGAGCCGTGAAAAGTGAGGTTCCCCCGTTATCACGGACACTTTAAATAGGGGTCATTATAGTTGATCTCATAAAAGGAGTATCCAATGGTAGCAAAAAGAAAACCCTACAAAACCTTTACCCGTGAGTTTAAGCTAGAAGCATTACGTCAACTAGAAGCCTCAACTCGTCCTGCCACAGAATTAGCCAGAGAGTTAGGTATTCGTCCTAATCAGCTCTATAAGTGGAGGGAACAACTTATTACCAAGAAAGAAAAAGCCTTTTCAGGTAGCGACGCCAAACCAGGGCAGACCTAAGAAAGAAGACCAAAGTAAATTAGTGACCTTGGAGCAAGAAAATAAACGCTTGCGGGAGGAGAACGACATCTTAAAAAAGGCCGCAGCGTACTTTGCGAGGGAGCTCAAGTGAAGTACGCCTTTATTCTCAACTTAAAGCAACGACTACCCAGTAACACGTCTCTGTGGGGTACTAGAGGTATCGACGAGTGGCTATTACGATTGGATTGATCGTCCGATGAGTCAACGTGACAAAGACAACAAACGCTTGACCTTAAAGCTCCATTGCTTCCATCAAGAGAGTAAGCAGATTTATGGCTCACCCAATCTGCATAAAGACCTGTTGAGATGATGGTGAAAAGATCGGTATCAAGCGGGTTGAGCGCTTAATGAAAGAGGCAGGTATCAAAGCTAAGACCGCTAAGAAGTTTGTCATAGCCAAGCACTCAAAACACAGCCATCAGGTCGCACCAAACTTATTGGAACGTCACTTTAAAACGGATGAGAGAGACGTTGTATGGGTAAAAGCTATGCGCCGTGCAGTGTGAGTCGAACTATAAAAAGTGGCTAAAAGTAGGAAGGTGTATTTCTAGTTAGTCACCCCCCTACTTTTAGCCACTTTTTAAATTATTGGACTTTGCCACAATTCCAAAAGTAATGAGCACCGTAGGAAATGAGAGTTCAGGATGAAGGTTGTTTGAACAAAGCGAGCTTCCTTCATCCCTTTTAATTTTGTGAAGAGTAGTTAACCTGTAAGGTGCTTTTGTTGGAAAGCATTTTTTCTTAATAGATTGTTATGCAAGTTCAGCCGCTTTGATTCCCTTCAATAATTTACCAAGCACATCTGCACCAGTGATAATTCGTGGCTGGTCTCCCCAGATTAAAACTGCATCGTATTCTATGGCAGAATCTTCATCAATTGAAGTGGATGGTATCGATTTAAGGTAGCTGATGATTTCGCCAATGGTTTTACTCGTGTCACGTATGACCAATGGACGGCGACAAAAACTATAGATATCGTAAGGCTTGTCTTTGTCTAGCAAAGCCGCACGTAATGCTGCATCAGCATCAAGCAATAGTAGTGGATTGCCTTCTTCATCGGCGAGTACAACCCAATGGTGTCCACTTGCGTTGACCAGCTGAAGAAAGGGGTCGTCTACAGTGCGACTAACTTCAGGTATCAGCGGTAAATCGACTTTGGTCGGTAAACGAATGATTGAGTCAGTATCAACTAGCTCACCCTCTTCGGTTACCTTTACTTTATCAATTGTCAGAAAGTTAAGCGCACCACGACCTTCGATATGATCAATTTCTGAATCTTCTGCATCCATATGCGCTCTGATCATAGACATTAATTCTTTTTCACGGAGATAGTCTATGCCTTCCTTACCAAGCCACATGTCTAAAAACATTGCACAGGGTCGTGCAACTGGTGCCAGAACAAATTGGTAGAATTTAAGTACGGGTGTTAATAATGAAGCCATGCGCAGAGCGTTGCGTGAAAAATAGGCTTGCGGTAGAATCTCGCCGAAGATGGTTATGAATACTGTCGAGAATACAAATGCCGTTATACCAGCGAGAGCCGAGTCCGATAATAAGGTCAACAATACATTAATGCCGACGTTTCCCCAAAGAATGGTAGTTAACAGATAATTTGAATCCTGACGAGCAGAGAGCACTTTTCCAGCTGCTATGTTGCCGTGTTTCATCTCTATTTCAAGTTGTAATCGACTCAGTGAAAAAAAAGCGAGATTTAATCCGGAGAACATAGCCGACTGTGAAATACAAAAAGCAATGCCAATCCATAGCATTGAGTCCGTAGTAAAAAAATTCATAATGACAAAGTCCTAATACTTTTTTGAGAATAGCGTATCCTACGCGTATTACAGACTAGTGGCTATTCATAATCAAGTTGGCTGGAAAGAGCTCGATTGATTTTTAATCCTATAGTTTGACTAGAAAAAACCACCTATAAGTAGGAAGATGTAATAATATTTAAATAGTAAGTCACCCCCTACTTATAAACCTTTTTTCTAATTAAATTATTCACTCTCAATTTGGCATTTCCCCACTTTTATTCTATATATCTTAGATAAGAAATTAAAAGAGCTATCATTTGAAACGTTTCCTATTCATTTTCACTCTAGTAATTAGCTTGCTGTTCCACAGCAATCTTATCGCTGATTCTGTTAAAAATAATAATAACCTGATTGGTCATGGTGGCCCGGTGAATGCTGTTGTAATAAGCCCTGATGGTAAAACAGCACTTTCTGGCAGCCTCGATTATGCCGTGATGATGTGGGGAATTAGTGCCACTGATAAGCTTCCTGTGAAACAACAATATCGGTTTATTTCACATCAAGGAGCTGTTAGTGCAATTCAATTTTTCCCCTCAGGTAATAAAGCTATCTCCTCAGGTGACAAGGGAGAGGTTTATGTTTGGGATCTGGTGAATAAAAAGGTCATAACCCAGTTAAAGGGACATAACGCCAAGGTAGTTTCAATTGATATTTCAAATGACGGCAACTATGCCGCAACATCAAGTTGGGATGGAAGTATTATCTTATGGGACTTGGTGGCTGAAAAGTTGATACATAAAATTCAAATACATAACCAGCCAGTGAACAGTGTGTTGATCTCAGCCGATGCTAAAACACTCTACTCGGCGGGCTATGATGGCAAAATAAGATCATGGGAAGCAAAAACGGGTGAATTCATAAAAGTACTGCATACCCACGGTTGGCCAATCAATATCATGCGTTGGCTACCTGAGCAAAAACAACTGATCTTTGGCACTACCAATGGTGATGTACAAATCTTTGATCCTAGTGCAGAAAAGATCAGCAAGATACTGATTCCCCATGAAAAGCCCGTCTTAGGATTAGCAGTTTCTGCCAAGCATAATCTCGTCGCCAGTGGTGGAAACGATGGTGTGATTAGAGTTTGGGATATCAAGAATTGGGAATTAAAAGGACAAACCATCACCATCTTGGGGCCGGTGTGGGCACTTGCTTTTAATGATGATGGAAAATCGCTATATTATGGCTCACTTGATGATGAAGTGAAGTATTGGGAAATTACCGATAAAGAGGATGAAAACCTTTGGGTTGGGCACAAACCCAGGCGCTTTCAAGTTAAAACAGGCATGCCTTTAGGAGAGCTTCAATTTGCGCGCAAATGTAGTGTGTGTCATACCCTGAATGCAGATGATGCGAACCGTGCTGGCCCAACGCTGCATAAAGTTTTCGGTCGTAAGGCTGGAAGTCTTGCTGGCTATAGTTACTCTGATAGTCTGATAAATTCACCCATTATCTGGGATGAAAAAACCATTGATGAATTATTTGTTGAAGGTCCGGCGAAGATTGTACCCGGAACTAAAATGCCGTTGCAAAAGGTTAAAGATGAGAAGAAACGTAAAGCTCTGATCGCCTATTTAAAAAAAGCGACCCAATAAAAAGACAATTACCACCAATTACAAAGACTTGAAGACTAAAGTTTTAGCCATAACTAACGCATCTTCACGACCATTATCAGCGGGATAATAGCCTTTTCTTAACCCTATTTCATTATAGCCTTCACTCTGATATAGATTGATACCTGCTTTATTTGAAGGTCTTACTTCTAAAAACACTGTTTCAGCTTGCCTCTTTTCAGCGATGATTTCCGCTTCAGAAAGTAGTTTTCTTCCCCAGCCCTTTCCCTGTAATTCTGGATAGACACAAATGTTTAATATATGCGCTTCCTTTACTGCGGCTGAAATCACAAGGTGCCCATTGAGTTGACTTCCCTGCTGGAAGACCCAACAAGAGTAGGCTTGATTATTGATGCAATCTTCAAAATTACCCTGCGTCCAGGGATAGGAATATGACGCTAATTCACCCACCATAACTTCAGCTAAATCTTTGTGCTGCATGGGTCGAAGATACTGCAAATGCGGCAATTGATGAAGCCGGTGCTGCTTCATTCTGCAATAAGACTCATCGCTAGTTTCAGATCATCCCAGGCCTTGCGTTTATCCGCAGGTTTACTCAACAGATAGCTAGGATAATAAGTGACAACGACATGAGTGTTAGAATCGGGCAAGGTATAAGGTTTTCCCCTTATACGAGCAAGTGGCTCATCACTTTGCAATACATTTTGCGCCGCAAGTTGGCCAACAATAATGATTATTTTTGGTTGTACTTGCTTAATGCAATCTTGAAGAATGACGTTAAGTTCTGCTTTAGATGTTTTAATATCGGTATCATTTTGCTGTGAATTTCGTAACACATTAACCAGATAAGCATCTTTTCTTGGGTTCAATATCCCAACCGCACGAACCATGTTTTCCAGTAAGACACCCTCTTCTCTTGTATAAGGTTGCCCAGACTCGTGTTCTATGAATTCAGGGTTTTGTCCAATTACCATCCAGTTAGCCTCTAAGCTCCCCTGTGCATAGATGGTATGCTGTGCTGTTTTAGCGAATTCATTAGGAATACTATTGTGTGCCGGATGAGATACTTCTAGGCTCAGCAGTTAAAGATTCTGTTATTTGCTTAATGGTTTCAGTCGGCGACTGATTTAAAGTGCGATTTTCTGTATCTCTTGGCTGATGATCATTCTCATCTTTCTGCTCTAGATCCTGTAAAATATTTTCTAATGCATTTGATGCACCAGAGTTATCTGCTGATTTATTTACAGAGCCTGCTACTGTGGTTTTATTAGAATCTTTACTTATGGTTTCCGGCTGCGCTTCGTCTACACTCATCAATGACAAGATCACGGGAAACCCAAACAGGGATTCCCATGGCATTAAGATATTGTAATTGTGAAGGGCTAGTCATTAAGTGATTAATTAAACACTATGTTGAGGATGCGCTCGACTATCTTCGATGGCTAATTTATTCAGCGCATCAAGATAAGAATAGGCAGATGCAATAACAATATCAGGATCAGACCCATTACCGTAAACCTGACGCCCTGCTTTTTCTAAGCGTACTGTCACTTCACCTTGAGCATCCGTGCCGCTGGTGATGTTATTGACAGAATACAGTTCGAGTGTACCGTGATCTTCAACAATAGTTTTTATTGCAGAGAACACTGCATCAACCGAGCCACCACCTTCAGCTTCGCCAGTTACTTCCTCACCATCTACATTAAGCACGACTTTAGCTCTTGGAATTTCACCTGTTTCGGAACATACCCACGAAGATACCAAGTGGTAACGTGTATGCTCTAAAGCTGCTTGTGATTCAGAGGCGATGGCGATTAAATCTTCATCGAAAATCTCATGTTTACGATCGGCAACATCTTTAAATCGTGAAAATGCCGCGTTTAAAGCTTCTTCATTATCAAGAATGATTCCGATCTCCTCTAAACGAGATTTTAATGCATTACGACCAGAATGTTTACCCAGTACAATTTTATTGTCCGACCAACCAACATCTTGTGCACGCATGATTTCGTAGGTTTCTCTGGATTTAAGTACACCATCCTGGTGAATACCCGATTCATGAGCGAATGCATTCTTACCCACAATCGCTTTATTCGGCTGTACAGGGAAACCAGTAACCGAAGACACTAATCGTGATGCAGGGACAATGAATGATGTATCAATATTTGTATGGCAATCGAAGACATCGTGACGCGTACGAATCGCCATGACGATTTCTTCTAAAGATGCATTACCTGCTCTTTCACCCAATCCATTGATTGTGCATTCGACCTGTCGTGCTCCGTTTAATACAGCTGATAAAGAGTTACTTACCGCCAAACCTAAATCGTTATGACAATGCACGGAGAAAATAGCTTTGTCTGAATTCGGTACTGATTCGATTAGTCGACGTATCAATTCACCAAATTGATGCGGAATATTATATCCAACCGTATCAGGAATATTGATGGTGCTGGCACCGGCATCGATAGCGGCTTCTACGACACGACACAAGAATTCGAATTCTGATCTTCCGGCGTCTTCTGCAGAAAACTCAACATTATCGGTATATTGACGTGCTTTTTTTACCGCGCGTACAGCCTGAGCCAGAACATCATCCGGCTGCATACGAAGTTTATCTTTCATATGAATCGGTGAAGTCGCGATAAACGTATGAATGCGTCCGGAATTTGCTGGTTTTAGCGCTTCACCCGCACGTTCAATATCTGCATCAAGTGACCTGGCCAGTCCACAAACGGTGCTATCTTTTACGGCTCTTGCGACTGCTTTTACTGATTCAAAATCACCGGGACTGGCGATTGGAAAACCTGCTTCGATGACATCAACCCTGCATCTGCTCAAGCATTTTGCCTATGCGCACTTTTTCTTCCAAGGTCATGGAAGCCCCAGGGCTCTGCTCGCCATCGCGCAAAGTTGTGTCAAAAACGATCAAACGATCATTAGAATTACTTTTATTTGTCATTGGTATCTACTCCATTCTCCGCACGCATTATAATGTTAACAGAGTTCTATTAACAGGCTGCTGGAGAAAGCTTACAAAAAATTAAATTGAATTAGCGTTTAGCCTCGCAAAGGCGAATATTATCTGCCCAAAGGCAGTAGCAGTAGTAAGCTGAGTAGTAGTAGAGATAAAAGAGTTGCAGACACAAATAAACGCGAATACTGACTATTCGTGATTGCCTTGGTTTCTACCTTGGCTGTGTTGCGTTGAGAATTCATAAGTCGAATATAATTTTATTTTTGGTTAATTTCAAGTAATGATCGATTTAACAGCATTTAATTGTTGATCATTCTTGATCATTCTTATTTTTATTCTGGGTCTCAGATAAGCGCTTCAATGCTTTTCTTCTGGTTTGCAACCAGTTAAAAGGCCCTGATAAAGCATAGATAAAAAACACAAAAAATAACACTATGGGTGGAGCGACTTGTACTAAAGCAAAGATCAAAATAATTACCAAGATCGCCAAATGTGGTACTTTACTTTTTAAATCGAAGTCTTTAAAGCTATTGTACTTAACATTACTCACCATCAATAAACCCGCAAAAATGGTCATAATCAATGCGGGAATCTGTAGCGCTTTTCCTTCAAATTCTAAATCATGAAACATCCATACCAATCCAACCACAATTGCTGCAGATGCCGGACTTGGTAAACCGATGAAATGTCTCTTATCTACTTCATGAATTTGAGAATTAAAACGTGCCAACCTTAATGCTGCACATGCCACATAAATAAAGGCAGCCATCCAGCCTAGTTTACCCCAAGACACACTCGTATCTCGCATAAATATTAATGACCATTGGTAAATTACCAGTGCTGGTGCCAAACCAAACGACACAAGATCAGACAAGCTATCGTATTGCTCACCAAATTCGGATGAAGTATTTGTCCAGCGCGCGACTCTGCCATCGAGCCCATCTAATATCATCGCAACAAATACCGCGATACAGGCTTTTTCAAATTGGTGATTCATCGCCGCCAGAATTGCGAAGAAACCACTAAATAAGGCGGCGGTTGTTACCAAATTAGGTAATAGATAAATACCTTTACGTGGTGATGGTTTAGTTGATTCATTCATGAAGGTATTTTTACACAGTTTTCAACAAGCTCACAGAACCTTCTGATATCAGGCAAAAAAAAACGGGCGCGAGGCCCGTTGAATATGATCGCTCAAGCGATTTCTTGTTGTTAGCGTCGTTTATATTACCTATTACTAGCTGTCTAAAAGCTGAACCAGATAATTAATTTATGATTTTTTATTATTTCTGACCTAAATATAAGTATAAGTTTATGATAAGCATATTTGAGTATTGGCATTTTAAGAAGAGCTCACTATGATCAATTGATCATTTCACAATAAATTTACCGGTGTATTAATTCCTTATGAATAACGATGGAACAGACAGCAAACCTTTGGGCGATGAAATTGGCGAAACAATAACCGAGCAACTAGCCAACCAAACACCCAAATCAGAAACAAACATGGAACCACTGCAAAAACAGGTTCGCATTGTAGGTAACCTTCTCGGCGAGGTTTTAAAAGAGCAAGAAGGTGATGCAGTATTTGATGCTGTTGAATATTTAAGAACAGGTTATATCAGTTTGCGCCATGAAGATGATCCACAAAAACGTCAGGATCTAATGGCATATATCGAAACTCTGGATGAGCACACACTCAAACAGGTTACTCGTGCTTTTAATACATTCTATGTGCTTTCTAATATTGTTGAAGAAGACTATTTGCATCGTGAACGTCGAAATCTCTACAAAAAAGGCGACAAAAAACTCTGGGAAGGCTCTTTTCTTAGGACGGTTGATGAAATAGCTGAGTCTGGAATCTCAGCAGAAGACATTCAAAAAATCATCAACGAATTACGTTACACCCCCGTATTTACAGCCCACCCTACCGAAGCACGCCGCAGAACCATGATGACATTGCAGCGTCGCATCTTTCTCATCATCGACCGACTTAATAAGGATGAACTCACTTCTGAAGAACGCGGTTCTTTAGAGCATCAGCTTAAATCTCAAATTCAATTATTGTGGCGTACCAAAGAAGTCAGATTGAATAAACCAACCGTTGAAGATGAAGTCCGCTACGGCCTATTCTATTTCCACGCCAGTTTATTTGAAGCGATACCAATGGTATATCGTTATTTTGAACGTGCTACGCGACGTGTTTATGGTTCTGGCAAGGTAACCATACCAAATATTTTGAAATTTGGGTCATGGATCGGTGGTGATAGGGATGGCAACCCTTTTGTGACTCCTGCAGTTACTAGAAATGCCATTCGCCTGCATATGCAAGAAGCACTGAAAGAATATCGTACACGAATCGTGAGACTGCGAAGAATTCTATCGCATGATATTGAATTCATAACACCTAGTAGAGAATTTCAGGCTTCACTCAATGCGGATGAAACCGAACTTAAACAATTAATTCCTCAAAGAAAAGCTGAACTATATGCTACAGAACCATATAGACAAAAATTTGATTATATGACCTACCGGCTGGATGCGAATATTCAAACCGTAAAGAACCATATCAACGAGAAAAAAAGTAATGTTACGATTGGTGCATATAAAGAAGTTTCTGAGTTCCTAAATGAATTGTATTTAATCCGCGAATCTCTCATTAGTCACAACGATGAAGATGTAGCGAAAGGAGAACTTAAAGATTTAATCCGCCTGGTTGAAACCTGTGGCTTCACCCTCTATGAACTCGATATTCGTCAGGAATCCACGGTGCATACCCGCACAGTTACCGAAGTACTTAAACAATTTACGCCCGATAATGAATACGAGAAATTATCAGAACCTCAACGCATTGAGACTTTAGCGGGGTTGATATCACGGACTAATCTACCAAAACCAAACCCTGAGTCGCTTTCAGCTGAATCCATAGAAACCTTAGAATTATTTAATACGATGGTCGCAATGCGCGCTGAAACCGGCGATAGCATCTTTGGTACCTATGTAATATCAATGACGCATACTGCAAGTCACGTATTAGAAGTGATGTTTCTCGCCAGATTAGCCGGGATAGCTGGAACGGACGCGAATGAAAAAACTTTTTGTAATATTAAGATATCACCACTCTTCGAAACCATTGAAGACTTACGTCATATCCGTGATGTGCTTACCAACCTTTTTGAAAACCCGGTGTATATGAATTTACTCAAAGCATCTGGAAACTTACAGGAAGTAATGCTGGGTTATTCAGATTCATGTAAAGATGGCGGCATACTTGCTTCGCAATGGAATTTATATAATGCCCAGGAACAAGTCATCAGCCTAACTGAATCTTATGGCGTTAAATGCCGTATGTTCCATGGCCGGGGCGGCACGGTAGGCCGAGGCGGTGGACCAACACATGAAGCAATCATTTCACAGCCACCTGATACCGTTCACGGACAAATCAAATTTACTGAGCAAGGTGAAGTCTTATCAAATAAATACAGTAATACTGAAACTGCTATTTACGAATTGGGTGTGGGTATCACAGGCCTGTTGAAAGCCAGCCAGTCTATCGTTAAAAAGCATGGAAAATTTGCAGATAACTACCTCGAAGCAATGGCGAGCATTGCTGCAACTGGTGAGGCAGGCTATCGTGATTTAACCGATAATACAGAAGGTTTTCTGGATTACTTTTACGAAAACACACCTGTTACCGAAATTGGACAAATGAATATTGGCTCACGACCTTCACATCGTAAGTCCGATCGGTCAAAATCATCAATCCGTGCGATTCCCTGGGTCTTCGGTTGGTCCCAAGCACGACACACCCTGCCCGCCTGGTACGGCATCGGATCAGCACTCGAAGCATTCCGCAAACAACATGGCGATTTATTGTTAAGAGAAATGTATCAGAAATGGCCATTCTTCAAAGCATTACTTAGTAATGTACAAATGGCTTTATTTAAAGCTCAAATGGATATCGCCAAGGAATATTCGAATCTGTGGAAAGACAAAAAACGATCGACTTTTATCTACGACAAAATTGCTGCTGAATATTATCTGACTGTTAGAGAACTCTTATCAATTGCTCAAATTGATACCTTGATGGAAGAAACGCCTCTATTGCAATATTCACTGGAACGCCGCGAACCATATCTTGATCCTTTGAATCATATCCAGATAACTGTGCTTGGAAGACACCGTGAACACATTAGTCAAGCTCAGGAAGAGTCCCCCTGGATAGATGAGTTACTGCTTACGATAAATGCGATTGCAGCGGGAATGCGCAATACCGGTTGATAATATTCTTATAAAGGAATGTCAGGTTTGTATTGGTGCTATGAATAATATTATCGCAACATAGAAAATTATATATAATTTTCTATGTAACCACGCCTGAGTTCTCTGACTAGGATAAATCATCCCCTACTTGCTCTTCCAGGCTCACCAAATAGCTAGATAAGTACGCAGTGTCATGCGCATTGTAGGTTGAACCATGGGATGTGTTTAAATAATGGCACCCCCTACATTTGAATGACAACTCGTTTTTATTTTATAAAAACGATATTGGAATTTATGCTTTGCGAGGCACTTTTTATCTGTATTTTTTTATCTATATTTTTATGAATAGCTGTCATGTATCGTCCCCTTCTTTTTTCAGTACAGTTCTATTCGGAAAAAACGGATGTAGTATCTGCCCAATAACCGTTCTCGGTAAACGTTTGGTTGTGCCATATTCCGCAGGCCAGTGCTTACCAGGCATATGATAAGTTCCAAACATCCGATCATACAGAACCGTGTGTGCAGAGTAATTGGTATCGATCGCGGGCTTTTCTGAGCTATGATGCCAATGATGAAATTGAGGAGTCACAAACATATATTTCAATGGGCCAAACGGTATCGATAAATTCGAGTGGATAAGAATGGCCTGTAAAGCAGCAAATACCACATAAGCATTCAATGCGGACTCATCTGCACCCAACAAATATAATGGAATCATCACCATCGCACGCTCAGAAAACACCTGAATAAAGTGTCCTCGAGAACCTGCTAACCAGTCGATATTTTCAATAGAATGATGTACCGCATGAACTGGCCACAACAGTTTAATTTCGTGATAAGCCCGATGTTCCCAATACAAGACAAAATCAGCACTCAACACAATCAGAATCACTTGAAGCGTGATCGGCATTGATTGAATTGACTCTTGTAACGATGGACTTAATGCCCAATCAAAATGGCTCGCGTGGTAGTTACCAAAAATCAAAATCGCAGAAATCGCTAGGTGATTAAAGCAAAAGTAGAACAGATCTACATCCCACTCTGGTCGCATAATCAATTGATCACGGTACTTCGGAAATAACTTTTCGAGCACCATAAATATAACGGTAGAACCCAGAAAAGCGAGGACAAGCCAATCCACACCGAGTGATAATTCTTCAGGCTCAACGGCACCCACGGGAATTTTATAGCCCCCTAAAGCAAACCCAATCAGAGTCAAACCAATACCCGCCAAGCCGAAGTACTTGTACCTGGCCTTGTTCAATATCAGGGTAAGAACACCAAATAATAAAGAAAAATACATACCATATTTAAGAACAGTTTGTAACTGTGCGGCATCGTATGCTTTACGAAGATCAGTCGTTGTGAGATAGGAAGGATATAAATAAGCGAAAACAGCTAAAAGGCTCAATATTCCTAAAGTTAAGGATAAAACCCCACTGATTTTTCCCTCTCCGAAACGGAATTCTTTAGCGGGATCTTTTTCGATTGCTCTTTCTTTATATTGGTATTCTTCGTTCATAATGCTTGGGTGGTTTGATATTATCTTGAGCAATACTATCAAATAAAACCTAACCTCGGCTTAAGAGTTATTCCTTATAGCCATTTATCAATGATAATAGTTTCGCAAATACTAATGTCACCCCCCTACTTTTAGCATGATTTTCGTTTCGTTCTTTGAAACCTAAAATTCAACCGAATACCGAATATAAAGAGACAACAGCCTTAGCTTCAGTCATTTAATTACCAAGATTGTTACATTGATTTAAAAAATCTTGCGCGGACTGCTTTTGTAACAACTCCATTTCCCCACTTTCATTCATCTGTTTTAATACCGTATCTAACTTTACAACCATAGTGCTATGTTTTTTATTAATATAGTGATACCCAATAATTTTTTCTAGCGGTCGGCCCATGACTTTAATCTCCCGCAATTCAAGTTTATTAATGAGACATTGATCACCTTTTAAACCTATGAAAACTTCACTTCTTCCTAGATTTAATTTTCTTAAACCTTGGTCTACAGTAGTGACCATTTCAATGTTCATACCCTCGGTTTTTTGTTCAGCAAATTTAAAACCAGCAACATAACCAATTCTATAAGGTAAAAGACTACTCCATCCATCAACGTTGAAATTGATATCTTTGGTAAAGACAACTATTTCATCGTAGGCTATCGGTGTGGGAATCATAATAAGATTTAGGTAATCCTCTTGAAGACCACCCATGCGTGCTAATTCTCCATCTGTAATACCACTGTTCGCATTTACTAATGAACGTTCTGCGGGTAATTTTTCAAATTCGACACTTTTACCTATTCTTGAATAAGCTAGCGTAAGAATACGCTTTGCCATTAACTGATATGAATAATATTCTGTATCAGCAAGAGAAATTACGATGCAAATTATCAGCGTGAGAATTTGAAACAAAAAATAGAACAACTAGGATAAATACCTTTTTAAAAATATTCATTATGACTTAATAGTATTAAATGTAATTTTGTTCATCGTTTTCATCAGTTACTCAATGATTCATCAGGAAGTATTAGCACTGATAAATAGCATTATAGGTTGAGGGGGAATCTTTTATACAAATTACTTTAACATTTGTTTATTATGTAAACGGGCAAGCCACACCCCTACTTTTAGGCATATTTTAAACTGAAGACTATCTGTTTTAACCACATTTCCTAAGGAACTCTTGTTTCGCTTGCTCTTGCATTAATTCCATTTCACCATCTTGCTTCATCTGCTTTAACACGACTGTTAATTTGTCAGCAATGTGCTTATGCCGTTTATGCATATAGTGATACATAGACATCTCATCCAAGGCCGGAGTTAACATTTTGATATCGGTAAAATTATGTTTATTGATTGAACATTTGATACCAAATAAGCCAATATAAAAATCGCTTCTACCCACACTTAGTTTCTTTAAGCCTTGGTAGTCCGATTTTACTTTTGTAGCGTGAAGCCCTTTGCTTTTTTGCTCTAAAAATTTAGAACCAAAAATAATATCAATTTTATAAGGTTTAAGGCTTTGCCAGTCTGTTACCGGAAAATTATGTTTTTTGGAATATGCAAATACTCTGTTTGGAGCAGTCGGAACTGGAACCTGTATAAGATTAGGATACTCATTCTGAAGACCTGAAATTCTAGCTAACTCACCGTCGGTAACTCCCTTATTAGCAAGGTCCAGTGAACGTTCGGTGGGTAAAGTTTCGAATTTTATTTTTATACCAATTCTGGCATAAGCTTCTTTAAGAATAAGTTGTGAAGCTTGCAGAAATAATGTGTACACCACATCTGGTTGAGAAATAACGAGCGTATCTTTTAAGTGGACACTGGAGTGAGCTTCAGCATGAGAAACTCCCTTGTGCTCATAATGCTCAGCATAGGAATATGAAGAAATAGCTAAAATAACGACAATAAAGGTCTTATGAAAACTATTCACAGTAATCTGTTTTAATTGAATAAAAAATTATGTTCATCAGCTCCCCTATGTTCAATCGGGATAGTATTTACTTTACAGACATTCAATATAGGAGAAAAAAAATACAACTTTTTCTCACAACTATCTATAACTATTGTTAATTTAAGACAAGTAAATTAGCTAGATTGGTCATTAAAAGTACATAAATTATAAAAATAAGTCAGCCCCCAACTTTTAGTGTGCTTTACGTTTCGTTTTTGAAACGTAAAATTCAACAAAAATAAAGAGACAACAGCCTTAGCTTCACTCATTTAATATATTAAGATTGTTACATTGAATTAAAAAATCTAGCGCGGACTGCCTTTGAATAGAGCCCATTTCGCCACTTTCACTCATCTGTTTTAATACCATGTTTAATTCTGCACCGATGGCGCTATGACTCTTATTAATATAATGATACATAGTAATTTTTTCTAAAGGTCTTTCCATGACTTTAATCTCAGGTAGTTTTAGTGCTTCTATGAGACATTGATTACCTTTAAGACCAATGAAAACATCACTTCTACCTAGGGTTAATTTTCTAAATCCTTGATCTACAGATGTGACCATTTCAATGTTCATACCTTTTATACCCCTGGTTTTTTGTTCAGCTATTTTAAGACCCGCGATAAACCCAACTCTATAAGGTAATAGACTACTCCATCCGTCTACATTGAAATTGGTATCTTTGGAAAAGACAACTATTTCATCGTAAGCTATCGGTGTAGGAATCATTAAAAGATTTGGGTATTCCTCTTGAAGGCCACCAATGCGTGCTAATTCACCATCTGTAAAACCTCTGTTCGCGTTTACTAATGAACGTTCTGCGGGTGCTTTTTCAAATTCGACGCTTTTACCAATTCTTGAATAAGCTAGCGTAAGAATACGCTTCGCCATTAACTGAAATGAATAATATTCTGTATCAGCTAGAGAGATTACAATGCGATTAACAGCGTAAGACGAAGAGGTGATCAAAAAAATAAATACGATGAAAAATTTATAAAAATAATTCATCCATGATCCTTTTAATTTAATTATATGAATAAACAATTTCTTAATATTCATTGGGATTACTCTGTATTATCAAGAAACTCTATATGGGAATGATTACTTAGTTAATATAACTTCTTTTGCACAATTTATTTTAATAACTTTTGATCAATTTTTATACATCTCATAATAGAATTAAGTAATTTGGCAAATCCCCCCTACTTTTGGGCCCTTTTTTAACTGTAAATACTGTGAAAGGAGTAATTAATGTTTGGCCTACGATTAAACTGACTATACTAATTACTACCTTATTCAATTTATTTAAAAGCAATAATCAACCATGACAGTCAAAAGAAAAAATGATATTCAAGCATTGCTCAAAGGTATAGAAACAGGAGACGAGGCATCTGTAGCTGTTGTTAACCCTAACAAATATATTCAACATAATCCCCAGACTCACGAAGGAAGCATGGGCCTGGCAGCGCTATTCAAAGAACTTGCCAAAAGTTCACCCAAGGTCAACATTGTCCGTATCTTTTCAGAGGGTGATTTTGTTTTTGCTCATACCGAATATGACTTTGGAAGCCCACGAGTTGGTTTTGAGATTTTCCGCTTTGAAGGAGATCAGACGGTTGAACATTGGGACAATATTCAGCCACGAAGAGGCCCCAATCCATCGGGCCATTCGATGACTGACGGCTCAACCAATGTGACTGATTTAGATAAAACCGAAGCAAATCGAGATACCGTAGAATCTTTCATAAACGATGTGCTAATCAAAGGTCAATTGGACAAATTTCATGTCTATTTTAATGGTGATCATTTCACTGATCACAACCCACAACAATCTGATGGAACAGCCGCGCTTCTTTCAGCCCTATCAGCATCAGACACTAATGATAAAAATCTGATTAAGTATGAAAAGCTGCATAACATCCTGGCAGAAGGTAATTTTGTGCTTTCTGTCTATGAAGGATATCTTGAAGGAAACCACTCATCATTCTTTGATCTATACAGACTCGAAAACGGATACCTTGTTGAACATTGGGATACAACCGAAAAAATACCGCCTTCCAGTGAATGGAAGAATGACAATGGTAAATTTTAAGGCCATATTTAAATCCACCACATACTTCTTATGATCTCTCAATAAATTAAATGAAATAGTCAAGGTAGCCGTAATTGTTCTCTTATTTCACTAAAGCGTTTGGCTTTCTTGCCTTATATCTGAAGGGGTTTTAGCGAACACTTTTTGAAAACTAACCGAAAAATGCGCTGCACTAATAAAACCTGTAGCTTGTGCGATTTCGAAGTTTTTTAACAGAGATTGTTTGAATAACCAAAGTGGTCAGACTCTATTGACTTTAGGATATTCCTGTTTTTTTCTAAGAAGGTATATCGACTCTGTTATTTTCGACATTCTGATGACACCCACCCCCCTACTTTTAACTATTTTTACAGGTCCTTTAAAACTATTTGAATCCCAATTTCACACATTGATAAACACACCACCGCGCCTTATATCTCCTGCACCTGAGAATTCACCATCCTTAGCTACAACAGTATGTACTCCACCAAAAAACATATTCTTGTCATCCCAGGCTCGATGTTGCGGATACTTCTTTATCATTTCATCTATCGTTTGCGTGGAAAAGCCACCTTCGATATAGGTCATCTCTTCTTCATAATGAATTCGTGGGGCTGCTACTGCATTTTCTACGTCCATTTTAAAATCAAGCAGATTAACCAACACTTGTAAAATTGCCGAGCGAATGCGATTAGAACCTCCCGAGCCGGTTGCTATCAGTTGATTATCTGCCGTGTAGACGACTGTCGGTGCCATCATTGAACTCATGCGTTGGTCGGGCTGCCATTTGAAAAAACCATTGGGGTTTAAGTCCTGCTCACCCAGCATATTATTCAACATAATACCAGTCCCAGGCAAAATCTGGCCACAGCCTTCACCATTCGAAACCGTAATTGCAGCGACATTGTGATCACGGTCAATAATCGAAATATGGGTTGTACCTCGATTAGCCTTAACTCGCTCAAGCACTTCTTTGCGGTATCTGGATAAGAGATCATATGAGAAAAGACTTTGCGGATCTGGATGGTGTTGCTGATTAGTTGTAGTTTCAACCCGAGCAAGATTTGTAAGTTGCATGGCTTCTTTAATGGCCGTGAGATGCGCTGGAGTGCCAAATTTATCCCCAAGATTACCTTCCAGCAACTCCAATGCAAAGCCAATCAAACATCCTCCTGCAGACGGTGGTGGGTTAGTCAATATTTGGTGATTGTTGTACCTTATTTTCAAAGGGTCGCGCAGAATCACTTCATAGTCTGCCAGATCAGACTGGCTCAGACACCCCCCCTGCGCGCATTCTTCTTCAATTAACTGCGCTACTTCACCTTGATAAAACAGATCTGCTCCTTGTTTGCAGAGAGCTTCCAAAAAATCAGCTAATGCAGCATTACGGAAGACTTCACCTGTTTGTAGAACTTCACCAGGTTTAACCCTACTTTCAAAAATATTTCTGGAGCTTTCATATTGTTTGTAAATTTGCTCAACCAGAGAAAAGATGTTGGCCTGATATGCAGATATCTGGACTCCTTCGCGCGCCGTGTCGATGGCCTGCTGCGCCAGTTGCGACATAGGCAGACGCGCATATCGTTCGTGTACAGCAAATAACCCCTTGATTAAACCCGGCACAGCAATTGAGCCATTACCTATATGAAAATCCTGGGTGGTACTTCCGAAATCGACCGTTAAAGCGTAAAAGTCAGCATCTTTAACGGAGATTGTTTTGCCTGGCGTTTGTGTGAAAAAATCAAACAATACAGGCTTTGTTGAGCGACTGTGCTGTGATACCCGACTAGAAGCATGCGGCGCAGCCATTAAAAATCCCCCACCACCTAAAGAACACAGCACGGGTTCTGCCACACACGACATCAAGGTTGCTGCAATGGCAGCATCATAGGCATTGCCACCTGCCCTTAATATTTCTTCAGCTGCACTGGCCGTTAATGGATGGCCGGCGGCAACTGCACCAAATTGATCCATGTACTTCTCACTTTTGTTTTTTAAGGAATCATGGCTGGCAGTGTGTATCTCCGTATTCACTCAACGTTTCTACAGGCATGTACTCGAGTGATTCAGCTATTTCTAGTTGAGACTTAGGTATTTCATAGATATTTAAATTACCCGTTGCTGTACCACAGGATGTAATCCTGAATAGACCATCGTTGCCTTTTTGCGCACAAACAACATTGACGTTAGCCGTAGTTAATTCCTCTTGCATAACTTCCAATTGAATACCCTGGTCTTCACATTGAATCGAATTATCGTATTTAAATACTTTAGTAAGCATCACAGGCAGTGACTCGATATTATCATTATCTTCTGGATCGTTACCGGAACTGACGCAAGCTAGTAACAATTGTGACACTAATACAATCCAGCTTATTGAGATTAAGTGATTTTTCATGATGTATGCCGCCTATTTCCACTGATTATCTATGGATTTATTTCCCCCCCTAAGAGTCGAAGCAAGAATACCACATATGATATTCAATCATTTATTTCATGCCTCAAGTTCTGGGTTATGATTAATACTGTTTTAAACTTCTTGTCGTATCTGTGAAGGCGACTTGGCAAACACTTTTTTAAAGCTTGCGGAGAAATGCGCCGCACTAATAAACCCCGTCGCTTGTGCAATTTCAATTATTTTCATCGGAGATTGTTTGAGTAGTTTGTTTGCGGTTTGCAGTCTGAGTTTGCGATAAAAATCCATAGTCGTTTGCCCCAACTTATCTTTGAATAAGCGGTTTAACTGACGCGGGCTAATCTCAGAAAGTCGTGCTAATTGATCCAAATCTAATGGATCTGCGATGTGATTTTGCATCGCTTCTATCGCGAGTATCATCGGTTGCGTTGCTGTTGGGTATCGTGCTGCCAGACTCGAACGCTGAGGCCCTGCGGATGGTCTGACTTCGGTATGGATAAACCAGTCACTAACCTTTTGCGCGAAATTTGCACCGTGATGTTTAGTGAGAATGGCATTCATCATATCCACGGGTGCGACTCCACCAGCGCAGGTATATCGGTCTCTATCGATCACATAGAGCGAGTTTTCAATGAGTAAATTTGGTTTCAACTCTCGTAAAGCGGTGGTGTACTCCCAGTGAGCGGTGAGACGGCGATTTTCCATCACTCCCGCAAGCGCCAGTGTTACTGGACCGCCAGACACCCCTCCTAGAACAACGCCTTGTTTGCTCAAGTTGCGTAATAATTTATAAATTTCTGGTTTTTTTAATTGCTCGAAATCAGCACTTGCCACAATGAACAAGATATCCATTTCCTGGGTTTTTGTGAGTTTTTCTGTGGCTTCAACCTGAACTCCAATTGAGCTTGTTGCAGCGATATCATCAATCGAGAAAAAGTCTATCTTATAGAAATCTTTTTCCAGCAGAGTGTTCGCTGCGCGCAATGGCTCAATCGCTGATGAAAACGACATCAATGCAAATTCATCGATGAGTAAAAAACCGACTCTGAATATTGATTGTTTATTTTCAGGCATTTCTATATTAGAACATATAAACGACTATATTAAGAAACTTAGAACATCATAATTCTGCCACTATTGATCAAAGCCTTCCTGAGATAAAAAATAGAGATACAAACATGCGTTACTCCGGTTTTAAAGTTATCAAAGAAGCCCTCACTGGTCACAAGGGTTGGGAGCCTGTTTGGCGTAGCCCCGAACCAAAAAAAGAATACGATATTATTATCGTCGGTGGCGGTGGACATGGCTTAGCGACAGCGCATTATCTGGCGAGTCGATACAACATTACCAATGTAGCTGTGTTAGAAAAAGGCTGGATTGGTGGCGGTAATGTCGGGCGTAATACCACCATTATCCGTTCTAATTATTTGCTACCGGAGAATCAACCCTTTTACGAACTATCAATGAAACTCTGGGAAGGACTGGAACAGGATTTAAACTACAACGCGATGGTGTCGCAACGCGGCATTCTTAATCTATTTCATAGTGACTGCGCAACGTGATGCATTTGTACGTCGTGGAAATTCGATGATGATGTCGGGAGCCGATGCCCAGTTACTTGATACAGAAGGCGTTCGAGAAATGTACCCTTTTCTGGATTTTGATAACGCCCGTTTCCCCATCAAAGGTGGCTTATTGCAAGAACGGGGCGGAACGGTAAGACACGATGCCGTAGCCTGGGGTTATGCCCGCGGTGCGGATAGTCGTGGTGTAGATATCATCCAGAACTGTGAAGTCACAGGCTTCCAATATTAAAGACGGAAAATGTACCGGTGTTAAAACCAATAAAGGTGATATCGGCGCAAAAAAAGTGGCGTCTTGTGTTGCAGGTTCTTCTAGCCGAGTAATGTCACAAGCGGGTATTCACTTACCTATCGAAAGCCATGTTTTACAAGCATTTGTCAGCGAAGGCTTAAAACCCATTATTGATGGCGTTGTGACTTTCGGTGCTGGGCATTTCTATATATCACAATCAGACAAAGGCGGCCTGGTGTTTGGTGGTGATCTCGATGGTTACAACACCTACGCACAACGCGGCAACCTACCTGTGGTTGAAGATGTCTGTGAAGGCGGCATGGCGATTATGCCCGCGATTGGCCGTGCAAAATTGCTGCGAAAGTGGGGGGGTGTTATGGATATGTCGATGGATGGTTCGCCGTTTATTGATCGAACCCATATCAACGGTTTGTATTTTAATGGCGGCTGGTGTTACGGCGGTTTTAAAGCAACACCTGCGAGTGGATTGTGTTACGCGCATCTACTCGCTACGGATACACCTCACGAAGTGGCTCAAGGTTATCGTCTCGATAGATTTAGAACCGGCAATATTGTTGATGAAAACGGACGAGGTGCGCAGCCTAATGTGCATTAATATGAATACAATTAATATCTACCAACTCAACAAAAACAATTTAAAAAAAGTGCATAAAAGTGGGGGGGTGTTCAGCCGAGCGCTAGCGAGACAACGTTGGAACACAGCGACGACGACCCGAAGGGCGAGATGTAATCGAGTATTTCGTATTGATTCAAGAGGTGTAGAAGAATGATTATCAACCACCCTCTTCTCGGCCCTCGTGATTCATCTGAATTTGTTTATCTGGGTGATGCCTGTTTGATTAATCGTCCCAGCCTGGAAAGGTGAAGATGCAAGCGATGAAAAATCAGCCGAAGTCATGCAGCAATACCACGACTATGTTCACCTCAGGCAAAACAACGCGGGCGAACACAAAGAACTTTGGTATCACGAACAAGGCGATCGTTCCTGGTTGGTAGTTACGCGCAATACGATTACTCATGAAATCTATAATGTTGAATTAGCTAAAGATATCGCGCAAGCCAAAGATATCGCGCACGCCAAAAGCATGCCACTGCTCGCAATAAGGAGTCGTTAAAATGACTCAAACTAACCGAATAGCTAAAGACAAAAGCAGCGGCTTTATCGATCACGATGAAACCATCAGCTTCAGTTTTAATGGTGAACAATTTACAGGCCATCCGGGAGATACTCTCGCTTCTGCATTACTAGCGAACAATCAAAAACTGGTTGCTCGTTCTTTCAAATACCATCGTCCACGCGGCATATTCACTGCAGGTTCTGAAGAGCCAAATGCCTTGATGCAGTTACGTACTGGCGCTTATCAGGAACCCAATGTTCGCGCCACCGTGGCTGAGTTGTTTGATGGTTTGGAAGCACGCAGCCAGAATCATCGTGGATCGTTAAAGCACGATCTAATGGCAATCAATGATTTCTTCTCGCCCTTTTTAACCGCGGGTTTTTATTACAAAACCTTTATGTGGCCCAAAGCATTTTGGGAAAAAATCTACGAGCCAATCATTCGTGCTTCTGCGGGTTTGGGAGAATTATCAGGACAAGATGATCCCGATAAATACGACAAAGGATTCTTACACTGCGATATTTTAATTATCGGTGCAGGACCCAGTGGATTAGCTGCGGCATTGGCGGCAGGTCAGGCAGGGAGTCGAGTGATTCTTGCTGATGAAGACTTCGTTATGGGTGGCCGTTTAAATAACGAGACTTACGAAGTTTCTGGCATGCCCGGTGCCGATTGGGCCAGAACCACTTTAGTTAGAACTTGCCTCGATGGATAATGTGCGTTTAATGAAACGTACCACCGTTCTTGGCGCATACGATCACGGTATTTATAGTGCACTGGAACGCAAAACCGATCATCTGCCAAATTCAGGAAATAAGCCCCGTCAGGTACTCTGGAAGATCTACTCAAAGCGCGCCATTTTAAGCGCAGGCTCTACAGAAAGACCCATCGCTTTCCCGAATAATGATCGTCCCGGAGTAATGTTAGCCGGCGCAGTTAGAACCTATGCCAACCGTTACGATGTTGCCCCAGGGCAGAACGTCAGTATATTCACCAATAACGATGATGGCTGGCGAACCGCTTCTGATCTTGCTGCCAAAGGTATAAAAATTGCTGCAGTGATTGATAGTCGCGCGGTTAAACCGGTTGCTCACATTCCTGGCGCTCATATAGCAATGGGTGCACATGTCATTGACAGCAAAGGTCGACATGCATTGCAATCGATTCAACTATCCAATGGCAAAACCGTCGAAACTGACTGCCTAGCCGTTTCTGGTGGCTGGAATCCTAATGTACATTTGAGCTGTCATCACCGTGGCAGACCACAATGGAATGAAGATATTCTCGCGTTTGTTCCTGGTGGAGATCTTAGTGGAGGGCTACCTCCGGGAATGGTTGTTGCTGGTGCGGCTAATGGTCGATTTAGATTTAGGCTCTGCTTTACAGAGCGGTCACTCAATTGCGCAATCATTATCAAACGAATTGGGAAATACCTTAAAAGTGGGGGGGTGTCCTTCATCAGAATTGGAATCTACCCAGAACTCCGCTTTCTGGTTTGTCGAAGAAAAAGGAAAACGTAGTTGGTTGGATTTACAGAATGATGTCACCTCAAAAGATGTCAGACTCGCACAGCAAGAAGGCTTTACCGCAGTCGAACACGTGAAGCGTTACACCACGTTGGGCATGGCAACCGATCAGGGTAAAACCTCCAATATTCCTGCCATGGCAGTGATGGCGGATAACGAAGGTAAAACCATTCCTGAAGTTGGCACAACAATATTTCGCCCGCCTTATACACCAGTTTCGATTGCGGCATACGCGGGTCGTTCGCGCGGTAAAGAATTCCGCCCTACCCGACATACGCCAAGTCATCAATGGGCTAAAGAAAACGGTGCCGTATTTGTCGAAGTCGGTGCCTGGTTGCGCGCGCAGTGGTTTCCTCGAGAAGGTGAAACACACTGGCGTGAAAGTGTCGATCGCGAAGTCACGCAAACGCGCAATTCAGTCGGCATCTGTGATGTCAGCACCCTGGGTAAAATCGATATTCAAGGTCACGATGCGGGTGAATTTTTAAACCGCGTTTACTGCAATACATTCTCTACCCTCAAAGTCGGCATGGTGCGTTACGGCTTAATGCTAAGAGAAGATGGCTTCGCAATGGACGATGGCACCACCGCACGTCTTGGCGAACATCATTACCTGATGACAACCACCACTGCGAATGCGGTTGGCGTGGCAAGACACTTGGAATTCTGCCGTCAATGTTTATGGCCAGATTTAGATGTTCACGTGATTTCAGCCACCGAGCAATACGCACAGTATTCGGTGGCAGGCCCTAACGCCCGCAAGCTATTACAGAAAATCGTCGATCCTGAATTTGATATCAGCAATGAAGCTTTTCCGTTTATGGCGTGTGGTGATATCACCGTTTGTGGCGGAACACCCGCGCGCTTATTCCGCATTTCATTCTCTGGTGAATTGGCATACGAAATCGCAGTCCCTACCCGCTATGGTTACAGCATGATGGATGCCTTGATGAAAGCAGGCGAGGAATTTGATGCAGTGATCTACGGCACAGAAGCACTCGGCGTAATGCGTATCGAAAAAGGCCACGCCGCAGGCAACGAACTAACAGGTCAAACTACCGCGCACCATCTTGGTATGGGCCGCATGGTATCCAAGAAAAAGGACAGCATCGGTAATATGATGTCAGAACGGCCAAATCTGGTTCGCGAAGACGCAATTCGATTAGTCGGTTTTGTCCCCATCGATAAAAGCGAAATGCTAGCTGCCGGCGCACACTTTATTCGTAAAGGACAAGCATCTATTACTGAAAACGATGAAGGCTGGATGAGTTCGGTCACCTTCTCCCCTTCCCTTGGGCATTCAATCGGTACTCGGTTTTATCAAACAAGGGCATGAACGCATGGGTGAAATCGTTACCGCGAGCAATCCATTGCAAGGCAAAGACATCGATGTAGAGATTGTCTCCGCCCACTTTATCGATCCAGATGGAGAACGTCTACGTGTCTAATCCTAACTTTACACTCACAGCACAAACACCTCTGAATGGATTTAGTCAGAGCTTTGATGGTATCGAAGTAGCTGAGTTACTCGGCTACTCACTGGTTTCGATGGCGATACCAGCGGATCAAAAAGCCACTTTGAAAAAGCATATTAAAGAAGCTTACAAAACTGATTTACCCGAAGTGGGAAAATTCACCGTATCAGCCGTTGATAACACCCACATTCTGGGCTTACAGCTAGAACAGAATTTTTTATTGTTCGAAAATAGCGAGGTATACGCCAATGGCAATGCAGTGGCGCATATTCAGGAAAAGACCAAAAATGCAGCGTATCTAAGTGACCAATCAGATAGCTGGGCGATGCTTACCATTAGCGGTGAAAATGCACGCGGTGCATTGGAAAGAATCTGCCCAATAGATTTACACCCCCCTACTTTTGGGCAATTTTCTGTCACACGAACCGCAATGGAATATTTGGCAGTTATCATTATGCAGACCGGTGATAACGAGTTTGTGTTGTTCTCACCTCGATCATCTGCAGATTCATTCTTACACATGATATTAACGTCAGTTGAAAATGTAAGTTGATAGCTAAAACTAACGAAATAGCAAGTAAACAAAGGATACTTAGAAAATGGCATTTCCAACACAATCACCTTACGTAATCGTTGGCGCCGGCATACACGGCCTCAGTACTGCCTATCACCTTGCACTGGAGTTAAAAGCCAAGGGCAAAGGTAGCGGTAAGGATATTATTATTCTGGATAAATCGGGTATCTGCGCTGGAGCTACGGGAATCGCCTGTGGCGTTATTCGCAACAACTATTTTCAACCTGCAATGCGTGAACTGATGGCACATAGCGTTAACGTGTGGGAAAGCGATCCCGAAACATACAGTTACCATCCCGTGGGCTATATGCAAATCAGCTGTGAAAGCATGCACGAAGATGTGGCTTCGATTCATCAACAGCAACAAGCAATTGATTACCAATCGACCTTTATCGAAGGTGAAAAAGATTGTACCAATTACATGCGTGGGCTTTTCTATGACTGGCAAGCACAAGGCATAACTTCAGTACTGCATGAAAAGCCCGGCGGCTATGCAAATAACACCAAAGCGATGTATGGCTTAGCCGACAAAGTTGAAGCCGAAGGCGTTCGCATCATGAGTGGTGTAACTGTCACAGGTTTCAAACAAGACGCACAGGGTTCAATCACATCGGTCGAAACGGACAAAGGTAATATCGCCACTGACTATGTAGTAATTGGCGCTGGCCCATGGGCAAAGCAGTTCTGGGATATGTTAGAAATGCCGAAAACCATCAGTATCAAAAATCCAGAAACAGGTGTTGTCACTGACGATATCCCAATGTGGGTTTACTGGTCATTGCAGGAAGGCACGCTGGGTGTTGATCCTAAACTGCAAGTGACTAACGACGGTAGAATGCCACCAGTAATTCATGTGGATACCGATGCGCCACTCTACTCTGATAACGATGGATCCCTGATAACCGATGAAATGTGGGGCATTTACTATAAACCTGATTTCCACTTCGGTGGCGTTCAAGGTGGTGCTGCACCGTTTATTGTGGATAAGGACGCAGACACAGTAGCGGTTGATCCCTACGGCTCAGAGTCACCTGAATTTATTGTTGGATCGGAATTCGCTCACATGTGGGTTTCGGCACTGGCGCATTGTCAAAAGCGCTTTGAAGGACAAATGGCTCATTACAAAAATGAAGCTTCAGGCGGCATTGGTGCATTTACACCTGATAGCTTCCCAGTATTCGATAAAGTGCGTGATAACTGCTATATGATTGCTGATTCTAACCACGGTTATAAAATGCTGGGCGTAGGAAAATTAGTGGCTGAAGATATCTGTGGAGAAACGTCATCGCTATTAACGCCATTCAGATTTTCACGCTATGCAGAAGGTAAATTGCATCCTGTTTCTAATAGTCCGTTTCCCTGGAGTTAAATAACAAAACAAAATTGCCACCCCGCTACTTTTAAATGTTTTTTTTTGATAACTAGAGACACATCAAAAAGCGAACATAAATACAGGTTTGAAACCTGCTATTTAGAAAGTAATCGCTGATGAATATATCTTATTAAATTTTAAATAAAAGACGTATGAGGTATTCTTCAAAATACCTCATACGAAAACAGAGGTTCGTTACCTGACAATATATTAAAAGGTCTGCGACCTTCTTTAGTACACTGTTACGCGCACAGGAACAACTTGTAATCTATTTTGGCAACAAATGAACGGCAGATAGCGGAACTTTGTCGAAGTGGATCTCGACCCCTTGTTTGGTTGCAGCCTGGGCTATTAGGTCGCCGATTGCTTTGGGATCGCTAGCGTGGGTCTTCCGAATTTCCGCAACAACGTCGTCAAAAAAATCGGAAAACTCACCGGGAGAAATGATCAGAAGTAGGCGAGCTCGGAGGTCGGTGTCATTCCAAAAACCGTGCAGGTAGCCCCTCGGTAGGACAACGAGCGAACCAGTTTTAGCGCGGACAACTTCGCCGCGGTCCAGAAAGTCAACTTCACCTTCCAAAACGTAAAAGTGTTCGTCTTCATTGCTGTGAACATGAGGAGGTGCGCCAAAGGTTCGTGCCGGTAACTCAAGTTCAAGCACTGACGTACCTGCCAGTGTGTCGGAATGGTTGGAAAGGACCGTGGTTCTGTGGCCTGGGAACTCAATGGGCTCCTTAGCTCCTGGCTTGGAAACATAAGGTTTTTCAGCTGCAATGAGGCTTGAAGCAATAAATAAAACTGGAACAATGACTGCGATACGCATAATTGATTCTCATATTCTAAAAGGGTTTTTCAATTGTTCGTCGAATTGATGTCGACAACCGGAGGACCGCAACAAGAATGATAATTGTGCTTATAAGGGCTGTCAATCAGATTTGAATTTACTGAGTCTTAGGTTTCAAATATGTGTTTGGCCCCGGTTCATTGGGAATTGAGATCGTATCAACCAATACATAGGTCTCGGCGTGAATGAGACATGAGAGGCTGCGCCTAACAAACGCTCTGAGCTTAAGCCAACGTTAATTTCTAAAGTCACCCCCCACCTTTTGGGAACTTTTTTAAAAGAATCACCCCGCAAAGCGTAAATTCTAAATACGTTTTTAAACAACATAAACGAAATATCATTCAAAAGGTGGGGGGTGACTAAACCAATTACAATTAATTAAATTAGATTACAACCAACGAACAATCTTCTCATTCGTTACCCATTGATAACTCTCATCCGCATCGCCACAGCCATTACAGCTGCTTCCGCATGATGCGCCCTGCTCTGCGATCTTGCCTTTTTTAATCCAGTATTCGAGCGCTAGCTTGGCTGCTTCTTTACTGATATCGAAATGAATTGCGACATCGTTTAAGGAAGATTCACCGCGTTGTTTTATATAGTTTCTGATTTCACCGAGTTTCATGACTAGCTCACCGGAAAATTCAAAGGCTTGTGATTATCCGGCTCTTTATTACCTACGACTTTAAACGCGTAAATTGTTGCGTGAGTATCGCTAACAAACACACGACCCAGAGTATCGATTGGGTTGGATGCTGAGAAATCGTCGCTAGTTGATAGAAGATAACTGCTGATGCGTAGGCCAAACCTGTGGTCCATGCGATACCCAGTATTCCCCAGCCCGTTGAGGTTTCACGAATCATTGCGCCCGTTGCCGCAACACAGGGGAAGTACAACAGAATAAATAATAGATAGGCGAATGCGCCTATTTTTCCATCGAAGCGTTTATGCATTGCACCAAAGGTTGAGATATCGACCTCTTGGGTAGCGGCTGCTTTTTCGCTATCGGATATATCATCAACTATCGATAAGCCTAACGGGTCTAAGAGGCTATCTGCGACGCCAGTTAAATTTTCTGGAACAGTCAAAAATGCGGCTTTTAAACTGCCGGATAAATCAAAAGCCTCAGCCTCTGATTCACTTGATTCAGAATTTGGCTTATCAATACGAGAATAAAGCGCATCGAGGGTTCCGACCACCACTTCTTTGGCTAACAGGCCGGTAATAATTCCCACGGTTGCGGGCCAGTTATCTTCTTCGATTCCCATGGGGTTGAAGATGGGTGTAACCGTTCTCGCCGTAGCGCTGAGTACTGATTTTTCGGAATTTTCATTACCAAAAGTAAAATCTGTGCCTAGTGAATTGGCGACATTGATGAGTGTAACGACAATGATGATGATTTTGCCCGCACCAAAGATAAAACCTTTGAGCTTGCCCCAGCTATTGATTAGCACACTGTTAAGGCTTGGAATCTGGTAATTGGGTAAGCTCCATAAAGAAGTCTTCGGCTTCGCCTTTCAACAAGGTTTTTCTTAAGATAAAACCCGTCATTATCGCGAACAGGATACCAATCAAATACAGCAGAAATACGATATTCTGTCCACCAACGGGGAAAAAAGCCGCAGCAAATAAGGCATAAACAGCAAGGCGCGCGCCGCATGACATAAACGGGGACATCATCACCGTGATGATCCGTTCGCGCGTATTGTCCAGTGTACGCGTCGCCATAATGCCCGGAACGTTACAGCCAAAACCAACTATCAGAGGGACAAAGGCTTTACCTGAAATACCCAGTTTGCGCATGAAGTGATCCATAACAAATGCGGCACGCGACATATAACCGGATTCTTCAAGAACCGTAAGGAATAAAAACAATGCACCGATGATAGGAATAAAAGTAGCTACAACCTGGATGCCACCGCCAATGCCATTGGCTACGACGGTAATCAACCATTGTGGCAGGTCGATATGGGACATGAGGCTACTCAAACCATCGACAAAGAAAGCTTGCGCAGTCAGCTCGAATACATCGATAAATGCGCCACCAATGTTAATGCTAAAGGTGAATAGCAAATACATCATCGCCAAAAAGATTGGCACACCGAGCCAGTTACCGAGCACAAATTTATCTATTTTGTCAGAGCGTGTTCGGCTGACCTTGCCCTGCTCTGTGACAACTTGCTTTGCCATTTCAGTGGCTTTTTCGAAGCGCACTTCAGCGAGCAGAAAGTCGAGTTCTTCATCCGTTTTGTTTTCAATCTCGGCGATCATTTTTGCCGTAGTATCAGATTTGTTTTCCTGTAGAATTTTGAGCGCTTGTGGACGGTTACAATTGTGATCTTCCTGGAGTACCGCTATGGCTGTTTCTACATTTGAATCATATTTCAAGACTAATTCATTATTTTTGGCTAATGCATCATCTCTAGCAACTGCCGCTTCTTTAATTAACTGAGACCTAATTTGCTTTGAGCTTTGACCATCTTTGAGTGATATCGGAATAACTGGGCAATCGAGCTGCCGAGATAATTCTTCAGCATTGATTTTCATCCGCGCTTATTCGCCACATCGATCATATTCAGATAGACCAATGTAGGGATTCCCAACTCGCGTAATTGCAAGGTCAGATACAGACCTCGTTCCAGAGTACTTGCATCGAGAATATTTACAAAAATATGTTCGGGGCAATCTAGGCAGAATTTTCGCGCGATGATTTCATCTTCGGACACATCAGAATAATCCAGCGAATAAGTCCCCGGTAAATCGATAACATGAATGTCTTGATCGTTGTGCGTGAAGTAGCCCTGTTTGCGTTCAACCGTTACACCAGGCCAGTTTCCGGTACTCTGGTGCGAGCCAGTAAGTTTATTAAACAGTGTGGTTTTTCCCGCATTCGGGTTGCCAACTAATGCGATTTTTAAATTTCTACAAGGGATATTTTCGCGATCACAAACAACACCACAGCAGGACTTTGCCATAACAAATAACTCTTTTAGTGTTCTTCTGAAACGAGAATCTTTTCAGCAATAGAACGCCCCAAACTGATACGGCTATTGTTATTTGCCAACACCATATCACCACTACGATTACGTAAAACCAGTAGGTAAGATCCGATGCCAATACCCAGCCCAAGTAAGCGAACCTGCGTTTTACAATCCGATACGATTTTCTTCACATAAACGTGTGACGATTCCTTATGAGTAACGAGTGGGCTTGTGTTCAACATGTTGGGCTCTAATTTTGTTTCGATAGATGACGATTTACTTAATTGTAAAAAAGCAAACTCTTAAATGCAAATGATTCTCGTTAATGAATGTGACATATATCAACTTTTATAAATGTTTAAATAAACCAACAAATTTTTAGTAAATTATATTAGATTAATCTAATCGAAGTCTTTCACTATAGTGTGAATTAAATCTCTCAAAGCTTTTATCTATGTAGATTCAATGTACCTACTTAAAGCGTTGCTTACTTTTAAGCTTGAGATATAAGTCCCAAATTACTGATTTTGATGAAGTAACCGCAGTGCTCGCACCATTTGTTAGATAAGAAATCTGGGCAGCGATCCATCGATAAAGAGAAAACGGTCAATCAATATTACTCGTGGACAAAACACTCAAAGAAATATTACCCGTATGTGATCACTGCTTTATTTTAGAAAAAGGTCAAACCGTCTGGGATGGAACTCCGTATGAGTTAAACGATGATATCAGTACGCGTTATTTAGGCGTTCACTCAAAATAACTCTATAAGTAGGAGGGGGGGACTTAAGGGACCTCTGATTAAGTCCCATAAGTAGCGATTGAACACCACATCCAGATGGTAAAAAGTGTCGGCTACTGCATTTTTCCTG
Organism: uncultured Gammaproteobacteria bacterium; assembly: GCA_963807855.1. Classification (GTDB taxonomy): domain Bacteria; phylum Pseudomonadota; class Gammaproteobacteria; order Thiotrichales; family Thiotrichaceae; genus Cocleimonas. The sequence continues at coordinate 36,744 of CAWEEB010000043.1, forward strand.
GTTTCTCAATTCCAACCCAGTTAAACCTGGCAGATACTCTCATTTTACAACGGTGTGCGAAATTGAAACTGACTTGATCTTGCGGACAAAGCTTGTACAACTGCTTAAATAAATCGTAAGCCTTTTTCCAATCTCCTTTTGCATATAAATCTAGCGCCTGCTCAAACTTTCTTCGAGTCGATAAAATTTTATCTCTTACACTATCTGGGAAAACATCAAGCAACTCATAGATTCCGATTACTTCAGATCTACCCTCTAACTCTACTCGTCCCAGTGATCTTAATGCGAATCGATCTGGGTGGTTCAATCGATCATGGGTTGTCTGACTGATTATTGCCGTTGTCCCATAGAACTTTGTAAGCCCTTCTATTCTTGATGAGGCGTTCACACTGTCTCCAATGACACCACATTGAATGTGATCCATATCACCTATCATGCCTAATGTAACAAGACCACTATGTATACCAATTCCAAAGTGCAGTTTTGGAAATTCGCCTCGATCATTGTTGAAACCCATCAAGCCTCTGGACATGGTAATTGCCCCGTGAAGTGCATTGTCCGCATCCCCCGGGAAAACCGCCAATACTCCGTCACCCATATAATTTCCGACGAATCCTTTATGCGCAATAATGCCGGGTTGAACATGAGTAAGATATCGATTGATCATCTCAATCGTTTTCTGTGCACCAATTTCCAGTGATATAGAAGTAAATGATCGAAGATCCACGAAAACAATATTCATATCACGCTCAATCGCCTCATTCAGATTCACATCAACTATACTGCTGTAACCAAGGCTTGAGAGTATTTCTTCAGGTACGAATCGTCTATTTGATGCCGTTAACACCTTTTGTGTTTCAAGCGCTTCTTGCATACCGCTATAGAGTTTGGCATTTTCCAGTGCAATCCCCGCCTGAGCCGCAAGGGCATCGATCATCTGAACCCTCTGTGGATTAAACGCATCTCTGGCTACGCTGTTCTCTAAATAAATTAAGCCAATCAATCGACCTTGAATTTTTATAGTAGATGCCAAAATTGCACGCACCTGAGCCGTTTCAATATAGAAATCATGGATAAGACGATCATCGTTTTGAGTATCATTGACCACAACCAGCTCACCAGTACGCATGGCGTAATCAAGTATTGGGCGAGCCACCTGATTGAAATCTTCCAATGCCATGCCTGGATGTGTCCATTCACCATCAATACGGGCATCAATTTCAACTCTCGGTTTTTCTTCTTTATCCAATAAAATTAGCAAACCTCGATCAGCACTAGCAGACTGTATCAGCGTCGTCATTAATTTTTCTAGCAGCCTATCCCGATTAATCTCGCTAGATATAGCTCCCATGGCTTTTAATACACTTTGTAAATCATTATTCTCAAAACTATTAGAACCTTCTTGATGACTTATGCCCGTGGTCAAAACACCAGATGTTGTTAAATCATGAAAAGCGCCTGTACTGATCAACGACACCGCACCCCACTCAGCATAATGCTTATCTGCATTGGCATTCATCAATTTAGCCTGGGTCTCGTTGCCAATACTTAACAAAATTTCTCCCAAACGTTTTGCCGCCAGTGCCTGATACATTATTCCTTCAGCAGTAGCCTGTTCATAAGCTTTATAAAGAGACAGAAGCGCTTCGGCCGTCTGGCCTTTTACCAACCGGTCTTCTGCCTCTAATAATGACAGTCGATGGTCAAGATTAACGGGGGAGTATTTCGCCCAGTTTCTGATTCTGGAAGTTTGTTTTCTTGCTAATTTTAGAAATTTTTTCCGGGGAAGAATGGCATTGAGTCGATAGGCGTTTAGTCCACGAAAAAACGCTAATCCAGGAATAAGTACCTGAGCTACAATTTTATCTTCGTTAGCTGCTGCGCTCGCAAAACGGCTTTCGGCTTGTTCATAACGTCCTGCAAAGAAGTCCAGTATCCCTGCTGCAATCTGACTTATTGCTATCTGTACCCCATTGTTACTCTGTACAAACTCAGGTAACTTTTGTGTAAGGCTGAACCATTCACCATTTAAATCTTCTGCGAGTTCAGGTGCACGTAAGAATTCATAGAGTTGAACCCAGGCGAGAAAACTGTATTTCACATGCGGTTTATTACTTTTGCTTAAATACTGAACAGCTTTTTTATATCTCAGATCTGCATCCAGTTTACTCCCAGATAAAAACTCCGTGTATAACAGTACACCGATACAATACACAGCATTCTCTTCATCGCCAGCATCTTTATTTAACCCCCAATCCTTGTATAGAAAGCCACACACCTCTTGAAGTGGATCTTTCCAGTGTTTGATGAAGCAATGGACTACAAAGCGACCCCTGGATTCATCTACTCCTCCATACTTTTTACCCACATTCAAAGCCAGATTACCAAACTTGTAACCCATATCTATGCGTCCCAGAACTCCACACAGAATAAGTGCCCATACGGCAAAGCCATAGGGTGAAGAGGGAGTAATTCCATGTTTGATTGAACAACGAGTGGAAATAATGCCAATCAATGGAAGTAAATTGGGCTCTGAAAAATAGGCAGCTGAGGATGCCTGAGTTAACACATTGATTGCCTCAACCATTTCTTTGTTAGACATATCTGGCAGGTTTTCAAAATCAGCGGGGTCTTTGCGCTTCTGAGCCAGGAGCACTTTCGCTACACCTGAAAGAACATGACCTATATGCGGTTTTCTTGGCGTTTTAATCCCCAGAGAATTAACAACCTGAATCGCAATGTCTGCTGCTTCTTTATATTTAGTTCCTGTTGAGAGTAACCGGATCCTCAAACCCTGGATTCGTGCAGCGTCAATTGCTGTGGTCACATTATCCAGAACCAAACTTGAAATGCTTTCAAAATCAGAAATTTTCTCCAGAGCGAAGGCACATTCAGCCTGTAGCATGCGAATATTCAGGGATAATCGATATTCTGTTTCCCATGAATTCTCTGGAAGAAATTGAGCTGCGATCTGCAACTGAGTCCAGCAGGTGTTAAAAGCTAAACGTCGATAAGCATTGTTACCCGCTGCAAGTCCCAGATGCGCATAGGCTGTTCTTTTCGATTTATCCTGTTCTAACTGTACACAATATGCAACGTGGCTAAAGACTTTCACCGCCCGTGAATTGAGTACATCTGGCGCCAGGTTTTTAAATAGCAACTCACCTATCATGACATGGCGTTGCGTACGCCTGTCATCATCAAGCCGATCATGAACTGACTCACGCACCTGATCATGCTGGAATCGAAACCTAGGCGAAGATATAGATTCGAGTTTATTGCTATCAACCTTCAGATCATTTATTGAATCAATAATCCAGTAATCAGAAGACAAGGGAACCAGCAAACCACTATCCACAGCGGGACCAATTTCCTCGGCAACTTGCATGGCTGTTATTTCGTGAACACTGGATAGCGTGTGTAAATCAAACTCGCTGCCCACACATGATGCTGTATCAAGTAAATTTAGGCACATAGTTGGCATTTCAGCCAGTCTATGGGTGAGTAGTTCAACGACATTATCTGGTATCACTTCCTCGGTAAGCTTTTTTGAATTCCATTCCCATCTGTTTTTAACACGATTAATAGTGAAATAACCACGTTCATACAATGCCTGTAAAAACTCTCGTATGAAAAAAATATTTCCTGCCGCTACTTTGTGTAAATGATCACCTAAGTTACTCACTTTATTGACTTCTCTATGCAGTGTCTCAGACAACATGATAGAGATATCAGCCTTTGTCAGAGGACCTATTTCTATAGCTTGATGGATCTCAGCTGAGGATTTAAAAGCTGATATCATTTCTATCGCAGGATGACCAACGCCCAACTCATTGGTACGATATCCAAACACTAACATCATATAATTTAATTCTGGGCGATTAGCCAAAGAATGAAGTAAGTTATAAGATGCAGAATCAGCCCATTGCAGGTCATCAATAAAAATAACTAAAGGCGTTATCTTCAGTAGCAAAAACACTTATAAATCGTGCGACCACCCCATTAAACCGTCTTTCTGCATCAAGGTGTGGCACTTCCTCAAGTTCAGGCTGTGGCCCAATAATCAACTCTAACTCGGGCACCACATCTGTTAATAATTTGCCCTGAACACCCATAGCTTCTTGCAAGGAGGCCTTAATCACCTGAAGTTTTTCTTCAGGTTTTGATAACTCCTTTCTTAGCATCATTCGAGCAGCCTGTATTAATGCTAAATAAGGTTGATCCAGCTGATACTGATCAAATTTACCTGATATGTAGACTCCGTCACCAGTGATAATATACTTTTGCATGTTATTCACAAAAGCCGATTTACCCACACCACTCATACCTGAAACAGTTACGAAGGTTCTTTTACCCTGACGACAGGATTCGAATGCATTTATAAATCGTTCACTTTCTATTGTCCTACCATATAATTTATCTGGAATTCGAAAGTAGGGAGAAACATCATTTTTAGCTATTTCGAATAACCGCACTGTTCCTGTTCGCTTAATCTCCGAAGCGCAGTGCTCCAGATCACGTACTAAACCCATGGCGCTTGCATATCGATCATCCATATTCTTTTCCAGCAATCTGGATACGATAAGTGAAAACACCTCGGGTATATCTGGTCTTATATGTTTTAACTGTGGGGGTGCTTGAGCGATATGGGCATAAATCAGAGCGGCTTTATCATGGTCGGTAAAAGGCAATTTACCGCTTGCTAACTGAAACAGTGTTATACCCAGACTATATAGATCAGAACGATCATCAATAGGGCTTTCAATACGGCCACTTCGTTCAGGAGGCGCATACGCTAGCATCTCTTCTATTCCGGTAACAGAATTTACTGAATTTGCATTTCGGCGAATCCGTGTTGCTTCTTCAAGACTGGTAAATCGGACACTCTGTGATTCTATATCCAAGACGAGATTGGCTGGCCTTACTCCATTGTGAAGGATATTCAATGCATGCAATTTGCTCAGTTTACTTGCCAGTGCCAGAGAAATGTTTACCAATGGCTCCAGACTAAATCCATTTTCGGGAATTTCGGCTTCCAGTAACTGTCCGTGATAATTTTCAAGAATCAGTACTGGAGAATGTTGATGGTCAATTAAATCGAGATGTTGAACAACAACGTCAGGTTCCATATTTTTAACAAGCTTATACGAGCGCCGATAAGCAGCAAATTGCTCAGCGTTTAATCTCTCAAGAGTTGGTACTTTTATCCTGACTGAAACCCCGGATTCAGTTTGTCCTTGATACTGAGAGTCCACTCCTGATTCTGAGATAAGCTCACCTACCTGATAACCTGGCAATTTCATCTTAGCAGCCATTGAATTTATCTCTCATTGGCATGGTTACTGATACCTAGTACTGGATACTTTGGGGAATCGTATTTTTATACTCGGAGCAAGGTTTCCCTTTGTATTCCTCCTTATCTCGCGGAGTCAACGGCATATATTCATTGGGTGCGTTTTTATCAACCTTAGCCAGATCAAGATGAAACTGTTGGGCAGCAAATTGTAATTCTGCTGAGGTAAACGCATATTGCGTTTCGGCAAGAGATGGTTTGATTACACTCGGTTCAAAGAACATGTTTTGACAGATAGCTGCTCTCGCCATGTCATCACCGGTAAACAAATTTCCTTCAATAACAGGCGATTCATTTGCATTTTTTGGTGGTGGTATGCGAATGCGCAAACATTTTTCGACAACTTCAACATCATAGGCAAAACTATAATGGTCACCACCATGGGAAACGCTGGTGTCCCACATAAAGACTGCCAATGCTGTAGCCAATACGTCTTTATCATGTATATCTTTTTCCGATGGAAAACCAAGTACATGGGTATGATTGTAATGAGCCCAACGTGTACGATAATCAGTCAGGTTTTGGTTTTTTAAAATGTGCTCTGCAATTTTAGTAGCAAATGGTAGAAATGCATTATCGTAATAATCTGCTAACCAACGTCCATAACCTGAATCAAAACTATATTCTGCCATTGCAGGATCAGAATAATACATGGAGGGTTTCATATAATCGAAGGCCGGGTAGGCATTGGTATATTTATCATCAGAAAGCCCAGTATAGCCAGCACCAAATAATAGTTTAAGGTTATAGGCATTACCCGTTAAAGGATCAAATCTTGTTCCCTGAGCATTGTTATTCACCACAGATTCTGCGCTTTCCAGTACTGCATTATTCAATGCAAGTGAATATGCTGTATGAGGATGTATAGCCTGAAATAAAGGATGGGCAATAGCAACCGAGGATTTTGTTATCGCATTCACTGAGTCCATAGGGAAATGTAATGCTGGGTGAACCACAAATAACACGTGGTATGCAGCCCCCTGTGAGACATAGATTTTTCCAATCATCCAGGCTGGGTCTTGCGGAAGAATATAGACTTCATTTACTTTTATGCAGATACACTCACGAGAACCATCACTGTTTTCACCAATGTATAAAATAGTCGCAGCGCAGTATGTATCATCGATAGGCTGAATCTTATCCATTGCAGTAAAATCATATTTCCACAGTTTTTCGTAACAGCTAAATTGTTTGTAACGTTCCATTAGCTGCTTCTTTTCATTTTCCACTAATGGTTTTAAAAAGCGCGTATAAACTGAGCTAAACATCATCTCATTAAAGCGTTTGTCATCTGGACCTGCCCACTTTTCTACCGAGACTGCATACATTGCAGCATAAGGAGGAAATGCAACACGTGCAGTCAAGTAACGTTTGCCTATGGTTGCATTGAACATCAATGCCTCAATCGGAGGTATATGCAAGACCTCATCAGCACATAACAAAGGGTGTGAGGGTGAAGGTTGAGGCCATGGGCCTTTTCGTGCGTATAAAAATTGATCAGGCAAAGCTTTAGCTTTACTACTCTTTAATGAGTTAACTGGTTTGTTTGACATAATATCCTCGCTCTAAATAATTCTAGTTATTCAGCGCCCTTGTTTTTATTTATTTGATATTAGTTTTTATAGTTATATTAATTGGGCAAATACATAGTAAAGGATTTTGATGCCCTATAAAAGGATTCGTTATGAGCCTTATGTGTTCAGATCGCCCTACAAGGTATTTCGCTTCAGTTGTTAGACAAGAAAAATGGGCAGCGATTCACCGATTAAGTTAAACCGGTCAATCGATTTTACTGGCCGATAAGAGCCTGAAGGAATTACTACCCATATTTGATCAGTGTTTCTAGTCACCCCCC
>CAWEEB010000044.1:0-243631 GCA_963807855.1 uncultured Gammaproteobacteria bacterium
CGCCTTGCACAGTGGAAAAATGCGAGCGTGAGTGCGTAGTTTTTCCGATGCATCAAATTGTTATACTTTAATTAAGTTTACTAATTTGGTTTGTTTCACAAACATCACCATCTATATGTAGAACTGCATATTCATAACAACAAAAGTCAACTTTTAATACATTTACACTTGACCCAGAATAGAAATGGACTAGGTTTATGTGACTAACAGCTAGTTACTAAGCCACTTCAGTTCAGTTTAAATAAAATAGTTAGTTTATTAAAATTACTGGGGGGTATAGGCAAAGGTTCAGAGCGCCTAAAAGCTTCTATCACTGACGAACAAAACTTAGTATTACCTCTGCAGGATTGAACATTAATACCTCCCGCGATAAAACCACTGCTGGAAACCGTGATTTTTACTATGGCCATATTTCCTTTAGTCCCCGGCGGTTGGTGCCAGCGACGTTTTACGTGTTGCTGAATTTTATTAGTCCATTTGTTTTTTATACCGTATTTTTCTTTCTCATGTGAGCCGCTTCTCGCAGCTGCCATAGCTCGACTATCGTGCCTATGTGCTTTTCCTTGTGTTGGTAACGGATGTGTGTGAGTGCGTCCGTTATGTGTGTGCCTTTCTGATTTATTCGGTACTGCTTGAGTATTAAACGTTACTACCAATAAAATAATAATAAATAACTTCATAACTACTCCAATTTAGCCGTAAGAACTCATAAAGAGATTACCATTAAATATAGTGGATTATTTATTTAAAACAATGAAGTAAATTCAAGGGCGGATTTTAATCATAAGTGCGCCAAGTCAAAACTGACTCTAGAAGATATCTAATTTTTTGTTGGTAACTCGGGAGCCTAACGCCGCAGTAAATGCGAGCGTTAACGAGTCCAGCGCAACGTGTTATTGTTGCGCGTTTGAGATACTTTTTTTGCTAAGACAAAAAAGGACATACTATGTACGTCCTTTTAATTTTAAGAGAATTGCTTGCTGCTAATCGTCAGACTTTAACGCCTCACCTTTCACATCATAGTTACAGTTAGCCGTGATCTTTGCTGGATAATGCTTGCCTAAAATCTCAACGGTTAAGTCTGGATTATCTGCTTTGATATCAATTTTAGTCAGATCAACATAGGCTAACGCTAAGCTTTTTTGTATACGATGGCCATAACCCCCTGAAGTACATTGCCCGACTATTTCGCCATTCATATAAAGTGGCTCAAAACCGTTTTGTGCATCCGTCTTGTTCGTATCAGCAGTTTCCGAATCAACTTCGATAGTCACTAATTTGGTTTTCAGACCTTGTTCTTTTTGCTTAACAAGCGCTTCTTTACCTTCAAATTCTTTATCCATTTTTACGAACCAGCCAAGGCTTGCTTCAAGCGCAGTAAACTCAGTGTTTAACTCTGGGCCCCAAACCGGGTAGCCTTTTTCGAATCGCATAGAATCCATTGCACGCAGACCAAAATTTTTCAAACCAAACTCGGCACCTGCTTCATGTAAAGCATCGTACAATTTTTGTTGGTGCTCAATGGGGTGATGAAGCTCCCAGCCTAATTCGCCGACAAAACTCATACGTAATGCTCTGGTAGGAACACCAGCGATATCAATTTGCTGTCCAGTGAACCATGGGAAGTCAGCATTACTAAGACTTGCATCTGTAAGCTTGCTCAAGACTTTACGTGCCTTAGGCCCAGTAATTAATAAACTGCCCCAGTCTTTAGTGGTGTTTGTTAATGTAACAGACCCATCTTTTGGTAGACGACTGACTAGCCAATCATCAATTAAGATTTCAGCGGCCGCAGGGGACATCATGTAATAACTTCCGTCTTCCAGTACGGTTATTGAAACTTCCCAAGCCACCCCCCCACTTTTAGTCAATGGGTGCGAAAGAACGGTTTGCCCAGGTTCTGTTGGTAAGTGGTTTGGCATGATGTTATCTAAATAAGCAAACGCGCCTTCACCCGAAACTTCGAATTTAGTAAACGGAGATAAGTCTAGTAGGCCAACATTTTCTTGAACGTTCTTACACTCTGCCGCAACAGGATCAAACCAGTTACCACGACGGAAACTATGGATCTCTATTGGTTCCATTCCATCAGGTGCGAACCAGCTTGGGCGCTCCCAACCAAAATACGCACCAAACACCGCATTGTCTGCTTTCTGTGATTCGTAGATAGGCAATTTTCTTCTGTCCACGCTTTGCAGGGCGCATCGCGTATTCATTGGCATAACCTAACTGATACTCGTTGGCATAGACTTCAGTGCCTTTAGCCACCGTATATTCGATGTCGGCATAATCACCAAAACGACGCGGATCTAATTCGAACAGGTCAAGTTCAGGCTCTCCATTGACAATCCACTGCGCCATAAAGTGACCAGCACCACCGCCCTGTGCAATGCCAAAATTGAAGCCAGTAATTACAAAGTAGTTGTCGATTCCATGAACTGGTCCTACCAAAGGATGCCCATCTGGCGAGTAAGTAATTGGGCCATTAACAACCGTTTTGATTCCACCTTCTGCCACTAACTCAACTTGAGTCATCGCCGTCATCATAATGTCTTCTATTCGGTCTAGATCTGGTGCTAATAATTCCTGACCAAACTCTTTTGGCACGCCGTCTACCGCCCAGGGAATTCCATCCGGCTCATATGGTCCCAGGATAAAGCCTTTGCCTTCCTGGCGTAAATAATAAGAAACATCTGGGTCGCGCAACATCGGTAACATTTCGTCACGACCTTCTAATTCAGGGATTGAATCGGTTACCAGGAACTGGTGTTCCATAGAACACATGGGTAATTCATGCCCAACCATTTTAGCGATTTCATTGGCACGGAAACCGCCTGCATTAACAATGATACCAGCGTCGATAATGCCTTTAGGTGTGGTTACTTCCCAGCGACCATCTTCTTTCTGTACGATTTTTTCAACAGGGTTTTGACGTACAATCGTTGCGCCGGCATCTTTAGCACCTTTCGCCATTGCATTAGTCGCACTGGTAGGATCGATATGCCCGTCAGCCGGATCCCATAAACCACCCAGTAATCCTTCAGGGTTCAAATAAGGATAGAGTTCTACCAAGCGCTCGACGCTAACCATTTCAAGGTCAAGCCCAGCGAGTTTCGACATAGCTACAACGCGTTCGAATTCATTCATGCGCTCTTCGGTATGAGCCAAACGAACTGCACCGGTAGGATGATGATCAACAGGATGGCCTGTCTCTGCTTCTAAACGGGCATACAGCGCAATGCTGTGTTGCTGCATTTTCATCACGTTAAAGCTGTTACTAAAGTGCGGTAAATTACCAGCAGCATGCCAGGTAGAGCCTGATGTTAGATCGAGTTTTTCTGTGAGCATTACATCCGTCCAGCCCATTTTTGTGAGGTGGTAGAGAGTACTAACGCCAGCAATGCCGCCGCCCATAATCAATACATCTGTTTTATTTTTCATTCGAGTTCCTTTGGTAACTGTCGCCGTTATGATTATTAGAGCTAGGCGGCCGTGATTGTGGTGTTTAAGCAATTATGATATTAAGTAACTCGACCCATAACAAATGATATATAAACAATAAATAAATAAGTACAGCTAATGCAAAGATTACTCACTAACTCGATTCAACTTAACTGGCTAAGAACATTTTCTGCAGCCGGCAAACACTTGAGTTTTACCTTAGCAGCCGAAGAGCTCGCAATGAGTCAGTCTGCTGTTAGCCAACAGATTCAGTTGTTAGAACATCATCTCAAACAGAAGTTATTTTATCGTGCCAACAGAAGTATTCGGCTAACTGATGCGGGGCGTGCTTTTTTGCCGCTTGTAGAAAATACCATCAGCCAATTAAACCAGGGCGCTGCGCAAATTTTTACTCCACTTGATGAAGCCGTTGTTGAGGTCAGTGTTAACACATCCTTTGCAGAGTTATGGCTTGCCCCTCGATTACAACAATTCAGTGCAATTTATCCACAAATATCGATACGTCAACATGGTACTAATTGGGCCTCGGATTACCCCATATCAACGACTGAGCTGGAAATCCGATACGGAAAAGGCGATTGGGATGGTTTCGAATGCATTCCTCTTGTTTCACAAAAGTTAAGACCATACTGTACCCCAGAAAATGCTAAACAAATGCGCGAACCAGCCGATGTAAATAAGCTAGCTTTGCTCGATGTTTTCGGCACCCCAAAAGGATGGAATAGCTGGTTAGAAAAAACTGAATTGCATGATATTCAGAAACAGCCAAGGCAGTATATGGATAGTTATGCCATGGCTGCTGCAATAGCGATAAATGGAATGGGAATCTGTTTAATGTACGATGAGTTTATGCAGGAGGGTTGCCTTGCGAAGCAATTAGTTGCCCCGTTTTTTGACAGCATTGAAACTGAGGCGGGTTATTTCGTTTGTTACAAAAGTGAAAAGAACCTCTCAGTCGCGTCTCAATTATTTAAGGATTGGATATTGAGTTACGTGTGAGGCAATAACTTTAAAAAGTATAAACCGCAAGCAAAACTACGTTTTAAGACTAAAACGTTAGCACAAAGTAGGGGGGTGACTTTCTACTTCTAAATAATGAGTTTAAGGGCATCTCTAATAATTAGGTGTTCCTTCTGCAAGACTACAAGTCATCATATCCTAGGCGCACTTCGTAGGAAATGGTTGCCCCCTTTACAAGAAGTGGAACAACGGAAATGAAGGCTTGTAGTTTTGCCCAACGGGGCTTAGCCAAAAACTCAGACCCTGTGTTATACACACTTGAAAGGCAATGAGCATTCTGCGTGAGTATGCCTTGGTTCTGATTTTTTGGCGTTGCCAGAAGAAACACCTAATTATTAGAGTCTTCAGTTCATTTGTCGGCAAAGTTTGCATTTTATTTAATTTGGGAATATTATCCCAAAAAATGAACAGGCATCTTTCAACAGCAATTTACGCAATTATTAAACCACTCATTGGTTTAATGTTTCGTAATGGTGTGTCCTTTGCCGAATTTTCACGAATAGCAAAACATGCATATATCAAAGAAACCGAAAAAGAACTATTAGCGTCAGGTGAAAAAGCAAGTACTTCCGGTATAGCAATAGTAACCGGGCTCACGCGCAAAGATGTAGCAGCTTTGAGAAAAGAAGCGTTACCAAAAGTAGAAGAAGGTAAACAGAAAAACAGGGCCATAAGAGTGATTTCTGGTTGGTCAACTGATCCAGATTTTTGTGATGCCAAGGGACAACCGAAAATTCTGGATATTCAAGGGAAACAGAATAGCTTTGAACAACTGGTAAATCATCACAGTGGTGATATGCCCTATAAAGCCCTTATTAAAGAGCTAATTAGAACCGAAGCAGTCGAAATTATTGATGAAAATAAAGTGGCGCTGATACGTGAAGCGTACATTCCATCGAATGATGAAAATGCCAAATACGATGTTTTGGGTGAAGATGTTTCATTACTAATTTCTACTATCAAACACAATATTATTTCATCAGAATCTGAACCAAGATATCAACGTAAGGTCAGTTACGACAAGATTCCTGCGGAGTTACTTGAAGATTTTAAGGCTCTAGCTAATAAAGAAAACCAGTTATTGCTCCTTAAACTTAATGCCTGGCTGGCCCAGCATGACATGGATACTCAAACAAAAATAAAAAGTGAAAATCCTGTGAAAGTTGGCGTTGGTGTTTACTATTTCCAGGATCCTAGCGAGGATCAAGAGGTAAAAAATGATTAAAAAATATCAAAGAGTTTTTCTAGCTATTCTATTCCTATCGACGTCCATTTTATTTCAGGGTTGCGGAGGAGGAAGTGTGAGCGTTGCTGATGGTGGTATCAGTGGCACTGGCATAACAATGGGTAGAATCAGTAATTTCGGTAGCATTATTGTGAATGGCGTGCGCTTTGATGTGGATAGCGCTAGCTTTATACGTGATGGTGTACCGGCAACCGGGCAGGAAGAATATAGTGTCGGAGAGTTTGTTGTTATTAGAGGCACTACTGATAATTCTGGGCTTACTGGTATTGCAGAAGAAGTGACTTTTACCAATGAAATTGAAGGTGCAGTAACCATGGTCTCTGCAGATGGATTGAGTCTGGAAGTGTTAGGACAAACAGTGATTACAGATTCGCTGACAGTTTTAATTGGTTTTACTGATATTTCTACACTAACTATCGGGAATATTATTGAAGTTTCTGGAATTAAAGATGCCAACGGAAATATTCAGGCAACCAGCGTCAAATTTAAAGCGACTGTTTTTATTCCGGGAACCTCGGAATATGAGTTGAAAGGCACTGTTTCAAATCTTGATGCTACCACTATGACCTTCACTATAAACGATCTCATCATTGATTATTCTGGAGCCACTCTTGAAGATTTTGGTTCAGTTGAACTTAGGGATGGTTTGTTTGTAGAAGTTGAAAGTGATTCGCTGATTGTTGGCAATGTTTTGATTGCAGACAAAGTTGAGTTAGAAGACGAAACTTCTGAATTTGATGAGGGTACAGAAGCCAAAATTGAAGGTCAGATTACGCGGTTTAATTCGGCCACTGATTTCGATGTTAATGGTTTTAAGGTGACTACAGATACGAATACAGTATATTCGAATGGGAATATCAATGACCTTACTCTAGGCGCTTTTTTAGAACTAGAAGGCGAAACGAACAGTACAGGAGTAATTGTCGCTAAATCAATTGAGTTTGAAGAAAATGAAGATGAGCTGGATGAGTATGAAGGTTTTGTTGAAAGTATTAGCGTTTCTACTAACAAAGTAATTGTGTCAGGAAAAACCGTGGTTATCGACTCGGAAACCATAATGCGCGATGAAAGCGATTTAAATGTTTCGCCATTAACCCTCGCTGATCTTGCACTCAACGATAAAGTAAAAGTCGTTGGTATTTTGCAAGCAACTGGAGACATTCTAGCCTCTAAATTTGAACGAAAAGAGAGTGAAGCAGAAGAACAAAACGAAGAGGATGAAGAGGATCCCGAGTAAGAAGAAGGGTAGTAATAAATAATAAAAACAGTAGCTGATTTAATAATTTTAAAATAAGGAAAAACTATTTTTTTATTCAGCAGAAGTGCTGATTAAAGAGGGTGACCCGGAGCTGCAACTCCGGGTCGATAAACTACTTACCGCAGTTTTTGCAGGTAAGCAACTTAGCAAGTGGAGTATACCATGAAAAAACGATATACCATTTCTTTAATGGTCTCAACAGCGGCTGTGCTAGCTGCTTGTGGAGGAGGCGGAGGAGCTATATCAAGCGATAGTAGTCCTACCTCATCTACCAGTAAACCAAGTGTTAATTTAACCGGAACTGTTCCGGGTACATTGATAGAAGCATTCTGCGAAGACGGGTCCTACCATGCCGTAAATTCACAAAACAATGCAACGACGAAGCATCCATTCGCACTGAAAATACCGAAAGACTTGTCATGTCGACTCGTAATGACTACGAATGAAGACGATCCAACTAACAAAGTAATAACCCCAATTAAATTTGTCAGCAATGATGGTATTAGCAGTATTGCGTTTAGTGCTAGTGATGATATCAATTTAGCGCATGTGGATTTAGCGCTATCAAGAGATACGATGAACTCAGATGTCAATGAAGATGGTGTTGAGGATGTACCTACAGAAGTTAGTCTGGACGCTGTGTCGTCAAACACAATGAAAGTCATTGAGAAAGATGTCGATCCGCTTGATAAGGATGATGATGAAATCATTGATATGTTCGAAGATGATGATGGCGACAAAATTCCTAATCATGACGACGATGATGATGACGGAGACGGTATCAAAGACGATGACGACAGTGATCATGACGATGATGACGATAGAGATGGCATCAAAGACGACGATGATGTTGATGATGACAACGATGGCGTTGAGGATGAAGTAGAAGATCAGGAAGATCAGGAAGATCAGGAAGATCAGGAAGATCGAAGATGAAGAAGACGAAGAGGATAATCAAAGGCGAAGATAACTCCACCTATTGCAGTAACTACGCCATCAGCGGGTAGATTATTGGCCGCACAATGTGCTCAATGTCATCGCACTGACGCTAACCCAAATCAAAGGTTTTGAAGACTTGATTGGCGAAGAAATTTACGGCGATCTTGATGAGATGAAAAGAGAGAACAAGCGAGAGCTTATGCACCTTCAAGCGAATGGCTATTCCGATGAGCAAATCCGTCTCATGGACGACTACTTCAATAATCTTTCAAGCAAAAGTGGAGGTGAATAATGAATACTTCATCACGTAGAAATTTCCTTAAGGCACTGGGTGGTGCTACGGCGTTAGCATCTTTTCCTACTATTTTAAAGGCGGCAACAAGTGGCCCAAGAGTGATTGTGGTAGGCGGTGGATTTGGTGGTGCTACGGCGGCTAAATATCTGAAACACTGGTCTCCAGATTTAAACGTAACGTTGATCGAGCCTAAAGCACAATATCAATCTCCAATAATGAGCAATCTGGTTCTTAATGGTCAGTTGTCGATGGATCAAATCACCTTTAGCTATGACACCCTGGCACAAAAGTATGGTGTAGAAGTAGTAACTGACTGGGTTAGTGGAGTTGATGGTGTTACTCAAAAGGTTTCGCTTAGTTCTGGTGCTGTGCTTGAATATGACCGACTGATTCTTGCACCAGGTATCACTTTCAATCCTGTTGAAGGGCATGACCTGGATAAAGTACCGCATGCATGGCAATCAGGCGAGCAAGTTACGATGTTGCAGCAGCAACTCGAAGCAATGCCCGCTGGTGGAACATTTGTTATGAGTATTCCTGCTGCGCCTTACCGCTGCCCTCCTGGGCCGTATGAAAGAGCCTGTGTTATTGCCGATTATTTGAAAAGCAATAAGCCTGGGTCAAAGGTCATCGTCCTAGACGCTAATGCAGATATTCTGGTTGAAAAAGAAATATTCGGGCATGCTTTTGATACTACTTATGCAGGGATTGTTGAATATCATACAGAAGTGGTAATCACAGGAGTCGATTCGGATGAAATGATTGTTTCGACTGAATCCATGGCAGATATTAAAGCAGATGTTCTAAATATCATCCCTGAGCAATCTGCTGGTGAAATTATAAAATCTGCAGGTCTAATTAATGTAGCGGATCGCTGGGCTGGAGTTAACCCTTTAAGCTACGAGTCAACTGCAGTGAATAACATACATGTAATCGGTGATTCACAGGGAACAGGTCAGCCAAAAGCTGGACACATTGCTAATGCTGAAGCAAAGGTCTGCGCGGATGCCGTGATTCGACTGTTAAATGGTGGTTTACCATACGCAGCGCCTATGACGAACTCAGCTTGTTATAGTCCGGTTTCTGCAGATACAGCTACCTGGTTGACGGCTGTCTATGGCTACGATACTGCGACAGATAGTATGCAGAAAGTAGCAGGGTCTGGTGGTTCGGCAGCCAAGGCAAGTAACAGCAACTACCAAGAAATGTTCGTATGGTCGAACAGTTTATTTGGAGATACGTTTGCTTAAAGCATAAACGTTACAGTGTGTACATACGCCTCTTAGCTTGACAGTTAAGGGGCGTTTTTAATCTTCAATGAGTGATTATCAGTGATTCAAATCTGATTTCCAAACAGGATGATGAAAATGCAGCCTGTGGTCACAAGACGTTGAAACGACCGATGTATCGAGTACTATCGTTCCGATATCTTTCCAGTCTTTTTTATTGTTAATTTCTTCGCTAGCGACTGAAATAGAAAAGCTTAACTTTTTATTATTTGCAATCTGTAATTCATCGCGAAAGTCTATTTCATCAACAGTTTGCCCTTGCAACGCCGCTACTTTCATCCAGCGAGGGGTAATTGCCGCCTCTGTATTCGGCTCTCCTAATTCAGAGATTTCATAGACTTGTCTAATCCCCGGATTTTTATCTACTTGAGCAAAAGTCCGAGCCACCTTCAAAGCATAGAATAATTTTTTAAATACTTCGCTGTTGAAACTGACAGCAGGTTCATTGGTTAATTCTACATCTGTGTAATGAGCAGCTTTTGTTCCACCCAGATCATCAATAAGGAAAAAGTTAGCGGTATGTTCCTGAAGAGTCTCTTTGGGATTCATCGTGGGGAAGAGTTTTCCCGCAAAACCAAACGCACGAATTCCACCGCGACGCGTATTCGACATCGCGGTAGAAGCACGAACAATAATTAATCCTGTGCTGTTCTTTTTGAAGTAACCACTATATTTAGTATCTGTATGAATATTCCATACGCCTTTAAAACAAACCCCATTCGGGTGCGCCAACTTATCGAAAGGCTGCAGTATATTGGCATGCTCTTTGAGCGTTCTTCTAGAATTTCCAAGTATAATATTTTTACCTTTTGATACTAATTTTTTAAACGACACAGTATCTTGCGGCAATACATTTAGTGGATCTTTGGTAACTTCATTCCAAACGGCTTGAAACTGGTTTTTGATATACATAGTTGGTTTTTGATCAGGCACGGTTTTCGAGCAAGCTGTTACCCCAAGCAGCATCAGCGCGAGTAACAATCTTTTAAACCTTGTCATAATTTTCCCAATAAGTGAGTCAAACATTTAAATTGTGCAGCCTCAATTTTTCTTTCTTGTGACTGTATGGGTTTTATTGTGAATAGCAGTATGTACCTATTTAGTTCAGATAAGAAATTAAATGGATAGTTAAGATAGTTTTTGCAAAACCGCTTAAAAGGTGGGGGGTGATATTTCAAAGAAGCTCTAATAACCAGATACAATTAAGGCTGTTAAAAACAGCCTTAATCATTAAATTCAGTTTCTACCTAGAGTAGGAAGTAAGAGTAGCAATCAGCTCAAATCATTCACAAACGCCTGGCGATAATTCTCAGGAACGGGTGTTACTGAATGCGTATAGTTTTCGTGATCAATACCCACGTTAATCTCAGCGCCATTTTTAACTGCTGCGATCATCTCTGTGTCTAATTCAAAACGCATGAAGTGTACGGCGGAAGTTTTGTCTTCGGTTTCACGGTCCAGGTCTTCGTTACTGATGGCAAACACTTTGTCGAAGCCTTCGACTTGTACCCAGGTTTTACGATCAATACCAATTAATTGCGAAAGTGCAGCGACTCTCTCGGCGACATCCACGTATTCGATCATCATAGTCGCTTTCCAGTTTGTACCTGTCGGCAACATCGCATTATAGACTTCTAATTCTTCGTTAATACCTGCCGCATCGAACACTTTTTCGGCGCGCAGAATTTCCTGAATTTGATACTTTAATGTGGTCGCATCTTCGAAATACAGAGTGACATTTGGACCAACAGGCAGGTTGCGGCTCTTTTTGTGAAGCATTGTTGCAGCACGGATTTCTGGACGCTTCTCCTGATATTCTTCTAGTGAGAGTAAATCTTCTCTGGTGAGTTGTTGAGTCATATTATAGTCCGTATGCCATGCGTAGAAGTGTTAAAGGATGTTGTGGTTCAGAATCGTCTTTCATACCGTTTGCAATCTGGTGTCCTGCCATAGGGCAGTCGCTGCTGTAATAGTCTGATTCTGACTTTTGTACTTTAGTAATTACCGGGCGACAGATTTTCATCGATTTCTCATGAAATTCTTCTTTCACTGCGTAAGTGCCATCGTGACCAGAGCAGCGCTCAATCGTCTCAATCGATGTATCTTGAATCAACTGCAAAAGGTCTCTGGTTTTCAAGCCCATATTCTGCACCCGCAAATGACAGGCTGCATGGTAGGCAATTTTGCCTAGTGATTTCTTGAAGTCTGTATTTAGCAGCTCTTCTTTGTGACGCAACATCAAGTATTCGAATGGATCAAAGATGTGCTCTTTTACTTTCTGCACATCCGCATCATCAGGAAACATCAATGGAAGTTCTTGTTTGAACATCAGAACACACGAAGGCACTGGTGCGATAATGTCCCAGCCAGCATCAATCTTTTTCACCATTTCAGGAATATTGATATTTTTTGCGTGTTCAACCGCTTTTAAGGTCACCCAGCTCAAGCTTCGGCATGCCACAACAGACTTCCTTATCGACCAAAGAAACTGCTATCTCATTGTGATGAAGCACTTTACCCAGATCTTCTAGCAGATGTGGCTCATTACGATTGCCGTAGCAGGTTGCGAAGATGGCTACTTTGCCTGTGGTACGGCCCGCTTCTTTCGCATCAGCGTGACTACTTTTGCTTTCTTCAACAGTAGCGGCAACACGTTTTCTTCCTGTTTTGCTGTGATACTTAGGTAATATTGCATCGGGATGAACACCCAGTATCTTTTGCAGCGCTTTACGCGCTAAACCATTTTGATTGGCGGTATTTACGATGGTAGAAACCACTGGAATTCCAGCGAGGTTTCCAACTTTATCGGTAGCCGATAAAATCTTGTCGCGGGTTTTAAAATCACCTTTTTTGTGCTTGATCGCTTTTGCGCGAAGCATCAGGTGAGGGAAGTCGACGTTCCATTCGTGTGGAGGTGTATAAGGACACTTTGTCATATAACAAAGGTCACAGAGATAACATTGGTCGACTACTTTTACATAGTCTTTCTTATCGACACCATCGACTTCAAAAGTATCTGATTCATCAACCAGATCGAATAAAGTGGGAAATGCATCACATAGGCTTACGCAACGACGACAGCCATGACAAATGTCGAAGACGCGTTCTAACTCTTCATTAAGTTTGTCTTCATTGTAAAAATCAGGATTTTTCCAATCAAGCGGGTGACGCGTGGGTGCTTCTAAATTGCCTTCGCGAGCTGCCATGTGTATTAACCTTTAATTGTGAGACCTTTGTACGAGAATTATTATGTATAAAAATGGCTTAAATTCCTTAGTTTTCCCCTAAAATTCGATGAATAGCTAGGCTATTCCTCTCATTTTTATGAAAAACCTATGAAATTGCGCTCATTTTTCTCTCACCATATTCCTTGTACAAAGACCTCATGTGTGTATTTTATTTTTTATTCTTCTGAATAGATTTTAAATACACCCCCCCACTTTTACGCGGTTTTATAAAAACCCCTAAAAGTAGGGGGGTGTCATTTTATTGAATGTAAACGATATGGAATCGCTTAGGAATCAATAACGATCCTTTTAGATCACTCGTCTAAGTTATCTAATGCTTTCTGGAAACGGTTCGCGTGAGAGCGTTCAGCTTTTCCTAGCGTTTCAAACCAATCAGCGATCTCGTCAAAACCTTCTTCACGAGCTTGCTTAGTCATACCAGGGTACATATCTGTGTACTCATGAGTTTCACCAGCTACAGCAGTTTTAAGGTTGTCAGCAGTAGGGCCAAATGGAAGGCCAGTTGCTGGATCGCCAGTTTCTTCTAAATACTCAAGATGTCCGTGAGCATGTCCTGTTTCACCTTCGGCAGTTGAACGGAAAACAGTTGCTACGTCGTTGTATCCTTCTACGTCAGCTTTTGCTGCAAAGTATAAGTAACGACGGTTTGCCTGAGATTCACCTGCAAAAGCATCCTTTAGGTTTTGCTCAGTCTTAGTTCCTTTTAGAGACATGATTTTTCTCCTTGTTGTTATAAAATAAAATGTAAATAAACGTTTCGAATTTTATTGAAAGTCACAGACGCGACTTACCATTCTAATATAAGTAGATTTACTGATTAGGTCTATTTAAATAATTAGAATGTTTTGATTGATAAAAGCGAACGCGCTATAAACCACGCTTCAGAGAAGTTTTTAAGTCAGGATAACGTAATTTAAAATTTAATGACTTCAGCATTTTATCGTTTTTGATTCGTCGTGATTCTTTCATATACGACAACATACCAGCACTTAAGGTTTTTTCTGCTTCTGCCAAACTGATTTGTGGTGGTCGAGGCAAGTCAGCAAAATCAGCAACTTGGTTAAAGTAATCGGTCATGGTGCTAGGGTTGCCATCGGTCACATTGATTATTTGATTAGCTGATTCACATTCCATTGCTGCTTTACAAGCTTGCGCGAGATCATCGGCGTGAATTCTATTGGTGTAGCCAGCTTCCTCGGCATTAATTACAGGTAGGCTTTTTTTAAGGCGTTCGAGTGGTAACCGCTCAATCGCGTAAATCCCCGGCACTCTTAAAATCATAAATTCGCAACCTGTCCTTGCCACACCAGGTTTGTAATGCCTGTTCAGCCGATAATCGCCTGAGTGCTCTGTCTGCTTTTGGGTTTACGGGTGTAGATTCATCTATCCACTCACCAGCGCTATCTCCATAAACACCTGTGGTACTGATAAGCACTAGTCGTCTGGGTATGGCATTTTTTAACGCTTGCAGAAAATGACTCAAGCGAAAATCCTCATCACCAGTTGGTGTAGGAGGTGCGAAGTAAAAGACATCAGATTTAGCGAATTCAAAATCATCTAATGTAAAAGAACTATCGAGATCAATAGCATAAGCATCAATCGAGAGATTCAGGCACTCTTTAACTGATTTTTTTGATGATACGATTGCCTTTGTGCTTTTTCTCTTGAGATTTATAAAGGGTAGCAACGCGTTTGCCAATATCTCCGCAACCAATAATCCAGTGGATTGTCTCCTTGTTGTCTTCCCTGTTATTTTCGGTAATTGTAGCCATTGGAAAAGACTAGCGTTAAATCAAAGTTTTAACAATATTCATTTGAATAGCTAGCAGTCCGAATCTACTTGAAAAACATGGGATTTACCCCCATCATTAGCCGATATATAGCTTCATTAATTGCTCAAATAAATATAAAAACTAACAGGAGATCTTCATGGAATTGTTACCCATTGCCATAGTTGTATTCGCAATCATTGTCATAATGATGGGCGTTAAGCGTGTTCCACAAGGCATGGAATACACTGTAGAACGCTTTGGTCGCTATACACGAACACTAAAACCGGGTATTCAATTTCTGATTCCATTCATTGACGGCATTGGTGCCAAAGTGAATATGATGGAGCAAGTTGCTGATGTACCTCAACAAGAAGTCATCACTAAAGATAACGCCATGGTAACTGCTGATGGCGTGGTGTTTTTCAAGGTAATGGATGCAGCAAAATCTGCTTACCGCGTCAATGACATGTACCGCGCTGTTCTTAACATCACCATGACTAATATTCGAAGCGTGATGGGTTCGATGGATCTTGATGAATTGCTTTCCAAACGTGACGAGATTAACTCTAGATTATTAGTGGTAGTCGATGAAGCTGCAAATACCTGGGGTATTAAAGTTACTCGTATTGAGATCAAAGATATCAACCCACCTGCAGATTTGGTCGAATCTATGGGTCGTCAAATGAAGGCAGAACGTGAAAAACGTGCGTTAATTTTAGAAGCTGAAGGCACACGTGCAGCGCAAATACTCAATGCTGAAGGTATAAAACAATCAGCGATTTTGGCTGCAGAAGGTGAAAAAGAAGCGGCTTTTAGAGAAGCCGAAGCGCGCGAGCGTTTAGCTGAAGCCGAAGCAAAAGCGACTGCAATGGTCTCGCAAGCAATTGCCAAAGGTGATGTGCAAGCCATTAACTATTTCGTCGCGCAAAAGTATACTGAAGCTTTAAAAGATATTGCCTCAGCTGATAATTCAAAAATCATTATGCTACCCATGGAAGCAGCGAGCTTAATGGGTTCTATCTCTGGTATTGCAGAAATAACCAAAGAAGCATTTGGCAATAAGGTAGATAAATAATGGAAGGGTTAACGAACGGGCTTTTTGATAATTTACAGTTCTGGCATTGGCTGGTTTTCGCCATAGTTTTAATTATTCTCGAAGTATTCTCGCCCAGCGCATTTTTTATGTGGATGGGCATAGCAGCAGGTGCAACTGGCTTGTCATTATTGGTATTGCCAGAAATGAGCTGGCAAATACAATTTATTTTATTTTCTGTGGCAAGCATTGTAGCTATTTTGGTTGGACGTACTTTTTTCAGCCGCAAATCAGCAAATACCGATGATCCTACCTTGAGTCAGCTTGAACACGAACTCACGGGCAAAACCTACGAAGTTGAAAAAGCAATTATCAATGGTAGTGGACGCGTAAAAGTCGGCGAATCAACCTGGAAAGCACAAGGACCCGATTGCGAAGCAGGTGCTTCGGTTAAGGTAGTTGGCGTTAAAGGTGCTGTGCTTCTGGTAGAGCCTGCTTAAGATAATATTAAAGCCACCTCCCTACTTTTACACGGTTTTTAAGCGTGCCCAACGGGGTAAGGGGGTAAGCTAAAGCAATTGTCTTGCTGCGCTCGGCTTGGTGCTTTTTTCCAATGAGGAAAACCCCCTAAAAGTAGGGGGGTGTGCTTTTAAGCTATTGAATGCTACTTCGCAAATTGTCAGTAGCAACTATCATCGCCCAATCTCTTTCCATGCGCGGATACCCACAGCTACTGGATCTTTGATGACAAAGCTGGTTGCTATGCCGCTGGTTAAATCGGGCTTCTTATCAGCTATGCCATAGCCCAGTAATTTATTCGTGCCAGCCATGTCTGTAATGGTCAACTGTCTTGCTTCACCATAACCCAGTGCAATATCGGTAACAATTTCGGTACCATCATTGTTGTAAAAGGTCTGCGACGGGAATTTTCCATCGGATAGGCTATAGAGGTAATAATAAGCCTTTCCATAACAAGCGGAAGAACCCGCCGGTAATACCGATAACGGTAACACCACCGAATCTCCGACAATTACAGCCTTGGCCGTTAATGTCGCATCGACAGGCAGGCTCTGAATGCCAGTTGGAGGAACGATGTCAAAGCCGCCCTTATCTGTGGGCACGCCACTGGTAGTCAGCGGCATAGGTACCAGAATCCCAACTACCCGCACCGGATGAATAACTGGTCCAGGCTTTGTTCCAGCTAGTATCCGTAGGCGTTATAGCGATGTAAGGTAAGACGTGTTGCAGTCTGTGAACTCAGGTAGTAAAGGCTGTCTTTAGCCGACACACTAGAGTCTATATAAAGCACCGGATCGCTGGCACTATCGGCCATGCTGGTAACACTAGAGGCTTGTAAACTTGACTGTATATCGCCTGATGACTGAAGAGTGCCATCAGAGGCCAATACTGTAGTCGCGTGAATATCGCCGGTTGTTGAGCCGAGATACAGTGTCTTTTTAGCCGGTGCATTATTATTGCCATAATCTGGCATTACAAAGGGCGTAGAGCTAGCCTGATAATTTAAATCCACACTCATGTCTTCACTACTATCTACAAGGCTTTTGATCTTAAGCCGGGATGTTAATGCTGCATCATTAGCGAGTACGTAGGCAGCATAGGTTTTACCACTGCCGTCCTTAAAGAACTCCATCTCACCATTATTCGGAGACTTGCTAAAGATACCGCTTTGGTCGTCATCCCAGACGACTGAATCGAGGCCACCACTGGCATTGAGTTTTAACACATAATGCCCCAGACCCCTTTTATAGCTTCCGACCACGTAAGTTGCGTAATTACCTGATCCATCAGCCAGATCTAACACATCAACACTACCGGCCATCAAATGCTTCGATTGAAAATCCGCATAATCAACCAGATCACTGACTATAGTGCGTGGCATCCAGGCCCATACCAGGTCGCCGGTGGTGTAGTCAAAGGCGTATAAGAAACCATCATCGCTGCTCATCAGAACGCGTTGGCTGCGTGTAGCAACGGTAGCAGTGTAATAGCTGCGGTAGGCTGTATCGGTCAAGTATAGGGAGGTATTGATTCTATTCGATAGAATATCAAGCTCATTACCTTTTGAGATACCGCCTAAAAATGAGCCGTTTTCTCTGCCGGCAAGATAGGTTCCGCCATCTGTAGATGGGTCGATGGTATAGGCTTTAATGGTTGCTACCGGCAAGCTACTGCTGAGGAAAGCGAGATCATCCAGCGAGTTAAATGCAATTTTGTTGCCACTGGGATCCGTGGAATATAAATTGCTGCTTCGATTCGCGGCACTCATGCGAGTCCCTGCATCCCAGGATGCGGTGCTAGCCGCTACGCCATAGTCATCGACGGCATAAGCGCGTAGATGTCCATTAATAGGCGATACACTTTTGGAAGGTACAAACAGTTTGTCGGTTGTTTTAAGTTGCGAAGATATTGGCAAGGCTACTTCATTGACTTCACCGGTAAAAGCGGTACATACCATTTCATGAAAGGAAAATCAGCATCAGAAACATCTAGTTCCGTTGATGTTGATAGTAATAAGTTATCAGTACCTGCAAAAACTATGAACTACAGGCACATCTATATCAGCAGTATCTACATGAACCTGATAATCACCATCTGCCAATCCAGTGAGTTGATAATTTGTGGTAACTACAGTGTCAGGCAGCATAGTTCCATTTACATTATTTTCGTCTTTTTTCTTACTAATCCTTATTTTATCATCTGAAGTAGCAGGTTTCTTGACAGGATCAAGGCTACCATCGGCATTAATAGCCTGCATCCACAGTCGAAATATTCGGAATAATCATCTTCGCCGCTATCAAAAACATTATTGTTATTAGCATCTATAAATACGACACCTGAAACAGATGGAATCAGGCGAAGGCGTAATAATTTTACTACCGGTACAGGACATACCTTCAATATCACCTGTAATCAGGTTGTTGAGATTCTCTTCAACCGCCGTAACGCCACCCGTAGTCAGGTCTACTCGAAAAATACGGTTATCGTACTCAGCCGGTGTTTTAGAACTTTCATTTTCCAGATACAAGTTGCCATCTTCGGCAAAGGCCAGTGATTCGGCATCTATACCCGGAACGTTCAGCGTCACTTTTAAGGTTAAATCGCCAGTATTTATATCCACCGAATAAATTTCGGGGTAATCAGATGCATCATCGGCATCATCTACCACCAGGATTTCACCATTAGCGGGATTAATCGCCAGACTATCGACCTTAGCATTTGATCCATCGGGGAATTTCAAAGCAACCGTAGTCAAAGGTGTTGTATTGGTAAGATCTGTAGCATCATAAATCTGTATTCTGGAGTCCCACTCACGTAGCAGCACAACTAATTGCTCAGTTCCATCCGAATAATGGACAAACTCGGCACCAACCCCTGCTTCAGTCATAAAATTAGACTTGATGAGTGTGATGGTGCCATCTAAGTCAACCTTGTAAAGGTCAGATGGCTCACTAGTCCCTCTCCGTTGTCTGGCTGAATGTATAAACAGCATTATCAGTTGCTCGGTAGGTTGCACCTTCACCATTCATAATCATGCTAGTAGGGACCATTATAGGTGCTGTACTAATATCCAGGTCAAAGCTATAAAGCTCAGCAGCATCATCTGCCATGGCGAAGCACTTATTGGTTGGTGGTGTAGATATTCTTACCGTGAGTCCAAAATCATCCCATACTAGAGGATCCGAAAAATTATAAATAATATCTGAACCGTTCCTTTCTACATCATACAAGTAAGCTCGCACTGTATAGGTGCTGTTTGGTAATAGCGAAACGACATTATTCGCAGCATAAATATTATGCGTAAAAGTATGATCTGTTTTGACCTCTGTCCAAGAAGAAGCGGCTCCCAGAGTAGGATCATCATCATCCAACTGTACCTGATTAAGCAATGTTGTTGGTGAGCTAAAAGAGGCATTGTCATCAATACTCACAGAGAGCTTGTACCTCCCCTGGTCGACCTGATCTGAGCCACTAATGATGCTATGAATAGGCAAATATATTCCAGAAACTTCTATGGGGTCGGTGGTATTGGCTGTAGTAAATTGAAATTGAATATAATGGCTGGTCGATAAAGCTGGAGGAATTGTCGAACTATCGAGTTGCTGGCGTGTCCATTGGTTAGCTTTGTTGATGCCGACAAAAGACTCATCAGAACCGCTTGCTAGTAGTGTTGTGTCTTTGAGATAAGCTTTGGAGTGATTAGCCCCTTCACCTATAGGTTGATCGGGATTATGAGTCCAGGCGATAGACATATCCTGCCATGGACCAGAATAGGCAGGATTAGATAGAAGCAGTGCTGAAATCGTCATTACTATGACGAGTAGTGAGCACCCAAGCGATGTTTTTCCAAAAGAAACAAAGAAATGACTGGAGTTGATAATGTATGCAAAGGCACTGTTTGTATTCTTATCGATAGTTGACATACTCTTGTCCTGTATCTCAGACAGTGGCTTGCTTTGCTGGTGATAATTTCCTTATTATCGAGTCAATAACAAGTCTTTGATAACAGGTTATTCAGTTAACCAGGAGTCAAACTCAGCCTATAGTGGCTAGATTCTGAAACGGGGTTATAAAAAGACGGAAATCATGAAATTTCTATCTTCAGTTATTAATTTATTTTTAGTAATTATGTTTAAGGTTTCACTATAAGTAGTGTCGGATAGAAACGCAAAAAAACAAGATAAACGGTAAGTCAAAACGGAAATGTAAATGCTGGATCAAGTGAATCTAAAATCATTAGAATTTGGTAACAAGCACACCCCCCACCTTTTGGGCCTTTTTAATAAGGCCAGTATTAAAAACCGGCTAAAAGGTGGGGGGTGTATTCGACAGGCTCAACAGAACTGTGCTTATTTGATTTTCTCGTGATAGCAGGTGCTTTTAGGTATTGTTTTTAATTCAATTAATGTGCGCGTCTGAGTGGTACCACCCTGACTCGCACCAATAACGCTCATAGGAATGCAACGATAATTGGATGTGCCTTTTCTTAGTACGGCATTATGCATGCCTACGGTGTATTGTGGGGTAGCAAGCAGCTTCATTGGATTAGTCGTACCACCAAGCTGAGTAGGAATCTGAAAACGTTTGGTGCTGTCTAGCCATGGCCAAGTCATTACATTCTCATTGGCATCCCAATCACTGACTGATTTTGCTCCAGATTCTAGTGCGATTGCGTCACCTAGTACGTAATAACCCGCTTCAATATCATTATTAATAACCTTCTTTATATCAACATCCTTTTGTATCTGCTCCCAGGCATATTGCGCTGCAGAATCAGCCGCCATTAATGAGCGTTGCTTATCTTGCAAATTGAAAACCATTTTGGTCTCTAACACCGTATTCTTTGCGGATGTCATGCTTAACAAACCGACAACAACCATTAACACCAGTACAATCCCTAGTAGCGCCATACCATTTTGCTTAGCAGGCATCGATGGTGATCGAGATAGTTTTCGGTAATTAAAATTATTGTTATGTTTCATAATGGCTTATTAATCTAAATGTTTTTTATGATCGTGAATTACGCAGTGGCACATAGGTTCTAAAAACACGCTTTAAACGCCTGTCCGCTCCAGTTGCAGCTACCGTGTCACGTTTAAAAGTGACTAGATCTGCGTCAAAGCTAAATGAGGTTCTCTCGGGCAATATATTGTCCACGTTGCTACTCGCTAATAGCGCTACATTAATGCTGATAAGCTGGTCCCAGTTGGTAATAGTAGATGCATCCTTGTATTCATCCAGTATTTGGTCATTATTATTATCTACGCCATAACTGATTTGCATATCTGCAATATCAGATGCAAGCTCAATTTCTTGTAACTGCAATGCCCCACCTGTGCTCATCAGTGCTGTTTTGAACAGGGAGGGTGAGCCGTTGTGGCCATTTTTTATATAAAAGATCTGAACATCATATTTGCCTATTTCGGCTTCTGAATTAAAGCTATTGCTTAATAGAGCAGAATTACCTGGAGTACTTCCTCCAGTATCCAGGGTTAAAGTGCTTGTCGTTGCATCACTGCTTACCGTTTTTACCTGAAATACAGATGCCTGGTTTACATCACTAACTACGACGGCATCTCCTGCCGAAAAAGCATCATTAGACGCAACAACCAGCGTACTGGAGTTGGCATTACTGATTACAGGTACGGTGTTACTATTCATACCTTTGAGTAGCAACACATCGGTATTTGGGATAAAACCAGTAATACCTGAAATTGAGTCGCTGCTACCAACATTATTAAAGCCGCTGGTAGGTACGGATATATCCCACTTTTCATTGGTTGGCGTGTTTAAAAGGTTTTCAACGCCGCTTGAGAGGTTTCCGTAAAAACCAGAATAACCGGCAGTTTTTATCGCATAGGATATATTATCGATGGCAAAGCGCCCATTTTTCTGTGTCTGTAGTAGCGTCGTTTGCAAGCGGTTTGCCTGTTTATTGGTGATGCTTACCTGATAGGCACCTGTTAATAAAAATAGCCCAAGAAACATTGAGACTAATAATTCCACCATCGTATAACCAGATGAAAAAGAGGCTGATATGTTAGGAGTTGAGGTTCTCATTGCTTATTTCTTATAGTTATTAATGTGATGATTAAGTTTAAGCTACGCATGCTTCTATAAAATAACTGCTAGTGATTGCGTTTGTGATGCTCCAGCAAATTCATACTGCAGCTCTAAAACACAACGGGAGTCAGCGTCACAGTTTATAGATGACTTTGCACCAGTGAGTGTATTATCGAGGTTGTTAAACCAGTTATATCGATCAACTTCTGCTATCGAAGATCCGGGAGTAGGCAAGTCACTAAAAGAACTCAATCCGATATTATAAGTTCCACTTGCTGCAGCCACTTTATTAGCGCGTAATAGTTCAACTATTTCCTGTATAAGAAGTGTACTTTGTGTTTCTGTATAGGCAACGGTAGAAATATTTACACTTCGGCTTTGTAAGCTTGTCATTGACATTAGACCGATGGATATCAATACCAGGGAAATCATTACTTCAATCAGACTAAAGCCTTTTTGGCGTTTAGAGTGACTTATAGAAGCATTAGCTTCAATGATTAGGCTTTGTTTAATAACAGCTTTTTTATCGATTAAGGGCATGACACAGTACCCTTTTCAACGATGATATTGCCGGAACCTTGAATCGTAATAGTACGGGATTTTGTGATATCTAAATCAGGCCGGCAAATTCGAAAACTACCACTGATTCCGCCATTACCTTTTGCGGCACCAGAAGGTAAAAACCCAAGCCATGTAGAAAATACACTATCTTTCGAATTCAGTGTCAAGCCATCCGAAGACATGCTGTAAGTTTGTATTAATTCTTCGCCAGAATCTTGTGTACCATTACGATTCGGGTCAGCAAAAATATCCCAACCTTGTTGCCATTCATAACCGGAAGTTTGATGCGGCTTAATACTGATTTGAATACCCCGTTTTACCGCTTCAGATTGAGCAAGATGGGTAGCAACTGTAAATTTGCCTGACAATTCTTTGGTTTTACTGTTTAGTATACTTTCACTCATTGATGGCGCGGCCAAAGCGGCCAGGATGCCTGCAATAGCGATCGTGACGAGCATTTCTACCAGGGTAAATCCACTATGGAAACGAAAAGGGAATTGGAATCGGCCAGGTCTGTTTATCATGGTGGATATTCCATGAAAACTTTTTTTCCCGTTTAAAGGTATGTTAGGTGCAATGATATTTATTGCTCTAATTTTTAACATTTTAAACCAATTTAAGAGAAACCTTGCGTTATAACTAATTGATAAATAAGCTGAAAATTATTATAGGCTTTATTGCCTAACTGTTTCCGTTCAGATGCTTTTAATGTAAATTAAACGCTTCAGAATATTTGTTAATTAGACCGTACGAGGTCTCTAAATTATTTTTATAATTAGTACTAAGAATCAATATAGAGTAGGGGCGATGAAAAGACAAAAATATAAGATGAATGGTTATTGTTTATAGGGCTATAAAAAAGTGCTCAAAAGTAGGGGGGTGATCATAATCTTTATTTATTTCGCGTTGTCAGCTCATCTATTTACTGCTCCAGCTTCTCCTCCAGCTTTTCAACTAGCTTCTCTTTATCGGGAAATACCACTAAATGCTCAAACTCCATGGTGATCCCTAACTCTTCTCCAACATCATGATTGTGGTGCGAATGCACCAGAGACAGCAGCTGGGTTCCATCTTCCATTTCCAGTGTAAAAAGGTTATTTGCACCTCTGAAAACACGGGATACTATCTTGGCTTTGCGTGGGCTACAGTCGTCATGGACGATGTCATCGGGGCGCACTAATACTTTCACCTTGCAGCCCGGTTTACACTGCTTGGGTACTATGCCTTCTAAAGGCGCGAGTGATGTTTTTATGACATTGTCGTCCATCACTTCGCCGTCGATAAACACACCTGAGCCAATGAAGTCAGCGACGAATATCGATTCTGGCTCATGATATAACTCATAGCCACTGCCCCATTGCAGTAATTCCCCATTATTTATCACACCGATACTATCAGCCATGGCAAAGGCTTCATTCTGGTCGTGTGTGACTAGAATTGCGGTGATGTTTTCGTGCTTTAGAATACTGCGCACTTCTCTGGCTAATTCTTCGCGCAGTTCTACGTCCATGCTGGAGAAAGGTTCGTCGAGTAACAGTAAATCTGGTTTAGGGGCTAAACCACGAGCCAGTGCGATGCGTTGCTGTTGTCCCCCTGATAACTCATGTGGATAACGTTTACCATAGTCTTGCAGATTGATTAGTGATAATAATTGTTGAACCCGTTCTGACTTGTCTTTTTTGCTAAGGTGGCGAATGCCAAAGCTGATGTTGTCGGCAATTGTAAGGTGTGGAAAGAGCGCGAAATCTTGAAATACCATACCGATATTTCTTTTTTCTGGTGGCATGGTGTAATTGTTATCGCTGACAGTTGTATCAACGAGTTTTATGGTACCTTGGGTAATCGGTTCGAAACCAGCTATTGCGCGCAACAGGGTAGTTTTTCCGCAGCCACTGGGGCCAAGTAAACAGCCAATTTCGCCTTTTTCTAATGCAAAACTTGCCTGTTTAACAACCTCGTTTTGGTCATAAGCAACGGAAACGTTATTGACGTGGAGTATTTTCATTTGTGTTCTCCAGCACGGGAATGGCTAATGGCATAGCTCAATAAAATCACGGGAATAATTCCTACTAAAACTATCATTAAAGCGGGTGCTCCGGCATCCGGTAAACGTTCATCGGATGCCATTTCATAAGCACGTACCGCTAAGGTATTAAAATTAAAGGGGCGCATTATCAGTGTTGCGGGCAGTTCTTTTAACACATCGACGAACACCAATAATAATGCGGTTAATACGGTGCCGCGCATAATCGGCATATGAATGCGGCGTAATACGCCGAAAGGTGATAAGCCCAATGATCGACCGGCATCATCCATGGTTGGTTTTATTTTACCCAAGCCAGCATCAATTGCCTGAATCGAAACGGCTAAAAAACGCACGGTATAGGCAAATAGCAACGCAAACAAAGTTCCAGAGAATATTAACCCCGTTGAGATATCAAAATGTTGGCGCATCCAGCCGTCGATATTATTATCCAGCCAGGCAAAAGGTACCATGACACCCACTGCGATAACGGTTCCGGGAATCGCATAACCCATGGAGGCGACATTAACACTGGCGTTAATTACTTTGGTTTTGCGGAGGCGCTTGCCGTATCCCAATACTAGCGCAATGCTCACAGCGATAACTGCTGCGAGTGCTGCTAACATTAAGCTATTGCCAACCAAAGCAAAGAATGAAGCGTCGATAACCTCTTCCGCTGTGGTAAAGGTCCAGACGAGTAGCTGCAAAGCAGGGACAATAAAGCCAAGCAACAATGGCATTAAGCAGGCAAACACAACTAATGCAGCCATCCAGCCTTTCATTTGATAGCGCTTGATGGTCGAATATTTATTCGTGGAGTGATGGAATTTAGCGCGCTTTCGTGACCACTTTTCAAGCATTAACAGAGCAAAGACAAAACCAAGCAGCAAAGCCGCTAATTGTGCCGCAGTTGCGCCATCACCTACGCCAAACCAGGTGCGAAAAATTCCTGTGGTGAAGGTCGAAATACCAAAATATTGGACAGTACCGTAATCGGCAAGTGTTTCCATAAGCGCCAAAGACAAACCCGTGACAATCGCGGGGCGAGCTAGTGGCAAAGCTACACGATAGAAACCCTGTAGCGGTGAATTGCCTAAGGTGCGACTGGCTTCAAGTACAGCGACAGATTGATCCAGAAACGCCGCCCTTGCCATCATATACACATAGGGGTAGAGCACTAGCGATAGCATCATAATTGCGCCACCGATTGAACGCACCTCGGGAAACCAGTAATCCTTAGCACCCCAGCCAAAGGTTTCGCGAAGCAGTGTTTGTAAAGGCCCGGCAAAATCCAGCATGCCAGTGTAGGTGTAAGCGATGATATACGCGGGAATCGCCAGAGGTAACAATAACGCCCAGGAAAAGAAACGCCGACCGGGGAATTCACACATGCTGGTTAACCAAGCCGTGATAATGCCCATACTCAGCACGCCAACAGAAACACCTACCATAAGAATCAAGGAATTGGTGATGTAATCCTTTAATAGGTAGTCGTATAAATGACTCCAGTTCTCATTAAAAGGCAGGAATAAGAAGCTGGCGACTACCAGCACTGGTAACGCCATTAATAATGCAATCACCACAATAGAAACATTCCAGCGATTAAGCTTTGGCAAGCGAAATTTCACGTCTGAAGATGTTTGGTTGGCTGACTGATTATTCATTACAGTGTTAAGTGTTAGGGGTGAAGGAGTTTAGATTAAATGAGAATTATTCGCAATTAACTATATTTGAAACAGCGCTAAAACACAGTCTTAAAAGGATTAAAGGTCACCCCCCACCTTTTACGTACTTTTTTAACGTTGTTATTAATTCAGACGACAATAACAATAAACGAAATGCTGTAACTTGCCCGACGGTGTTTGATGAAATTCATCTTCATGCCCTAACAACTTAAATGGTGATCCGAATTCGGCATGCAATGAATCCTTGTTATAGCGTTGTACTTCAAGACCACTGCATTTTTCTGGACCATCTTCGGCAAAGGTTGAAACAATCACGTGACCACCACGTTTGACTGATTTCATAACCACATTAATATAGTTTTTTCTATCTGCTGCATTGGTTAAAAAGTGGAATACGGCACGATCGTGCCAAACATCTATGCTTTGTTCCGGGAATTTTACTCGAGTGATATCTTGGGCAATCCATTGTACCTTGCGGGTTAGATCACCCAGGCGGTCTTGTGCCACTTTAAGTGCGCTTTCAGAGATATCAAGTACTGACAGTGTCTGGTAACCATCTTGAATCAGGTCATCGACAAGCGTCGATGCGCCACCGCCTACATCCAGAATATGTGCATATTTATCTGGTTGTAGGCGCTTAATCAGCTTGAGTGAGGTTTCAGCATGCTCCTGAAACCAACTGACAGCATCGGTTTCTTTGGTTGTGTAAACATTCTCCCAGTGTGATTGCTTATCCATCCCTTAAGATATCATCCCTGCTTGAGTAATCTTTCAAGATCAATCAAAGCCGCATTAGCGCGTGAAATATAGGATGCCATCACCAATGAATGATTGGTTACAAAGCCAAAACCTTTACCGTTAAGAATAACCGGACTCCAGATTGCTTGCTGGGTACCTTCCAGTTCTCGAATAATCTGGCGCAAGCTAATCAGTGCATTTTTATCTTGTAATATCTCGCCAAAATCAACTTCAATCGCTCGCAGTAAATGAATCAGCGCATAGGTTTGACCACGCGCTTCATAGAACACATCATCAATTTTAAACCAACCTGTTTTTATATAATTAGATTCTTCACTAGTTGTAGACTGTTTGGCCTTTGCATCGCCTGCCAGTGATGTATCGAGTTGCTCTCTACCCACACTGGAACTTAGTTTTTGCGCTAGCGATCCTAAGCGTTTTTCGACCAGGTCTAACCATTCAACCAGGTTATCAGCACGGGCATAAAACTGCGCATTTTTCTCACTAGTTTTGGATAATCGTGCGAGGTATTTATCAAGTGTTTGAATGCCGTCTTTATACTGACTTTCAGCGGGAGGTAAAATCCACAAGTTTGTGTCGGTATGGAATTTAGTCGCAGTGTTTACCAAGTCCGAATCTTCTGCAGATTGAGATTGTGAGCGACTCAAATCATTTCTTAATGCCAGCGCCATATCTCGCGCTTGCACCAGTACACCAAATTCCCAGTTCGGCATATTGTCCATTATGACACCCGGTGGCATGCGGTCGTTTTCGGTAAAACCACCCGGTTTATCAAGTAGTGTTTTCATTAATTGCGAGAGCGTTGCAGTGGTGGTAAAGCCAGTTACCATTTCTGCGCCTAAATCATCTGCATAGGCCTGGGCATTGGTGTTTACATCAAAGCGTGCGGGTTCACGGCTCCAGTAAAACATCAGTAAAAGTGACAGGATGATTAAGGTCACAATGAACATTCCTATAGTCCATTTAAGGCCTTTTTCTTTCCAGGTTGAGGGTTTGTATAATGAAAATACTTTTCCAACTGCACCCATGTAAAACTCCAAGATTGAATTAGTGTGAGATGTTCTAAATATGCGGCTTTATACAGTACTAATCAAGTACACTTGTTACAAGTTGTGGTGAAATCAAATAAAACTCTCATATGAAAACCATCTTTAAAGAATATATCCGTGTGACAATGCAAGTGCGATGGGCATTTATGCTGGTGATGGTCGGCATCATCTCTGCGACTTTTTTAGGTATCTATGTACCTGTTTTTTATAAGAATATCGCTAATGGTTTTGCGCAACCCTATAGCCCAGAAACAAGTGCCATGATGCTGGAAAATTTCTGGATGATTGTAATGTTCTATGCGGGTATCTGGTTGTCCTGGCGTGTCCTCGAAATCGGTATAGTACCGGTTGATGGCGGCGGTATGCGGTTGCTCAACAAGCGCTGCTTTACTGTTTTGAAGCGCCAAAAATTTCTGTATTTTGAAAACAATTTCTCAGGCAGTTTAATCAAACAGGCAGGTCGTTTTTCGCGGTCTTACGAAGTGATAATGGACTGGTTTATTTTCCAACTGGTGCAAAACGTTTTAAGCATCACCATTGCTTTCATTCTGTTTTATCAGCACTACCCTGAGTTTGCCTATTATTTTCTGGTGTGGGTAATTGGTTTCATTATCTGGAGCGTGGGTTTCTCCATGTGGAAATTGAAATACGATAAGGCGGTTGCAGAAAGTGACTCAAAGTTGGGGGGTGCCTATTCAGATGCAATCAGCAATATTTTTATTGTTAAGAGCTTTGCCTTAGAGAAAAGTGAGCAAGCTAACATCGATAGAAAAGCTGATGTGGTTTATCAAAAAACCAAAATAGCCTGGATTCTGATGTTTATCTCGTTTGCGGTTCAGGGCATTTTGACCATGGGCATTGAATTGGTGCTGGTGTATAAAATGATTGGCAAATGGGAGCTGGGTTTATTCAATGTCGGTGAATTCGTTTTGTTCCAGTCGATTCTTTTGATTCTGGTACAACGCCTTTGGGAATTCGGGCGAAATTTTCGTAACTTTTTCACTGCATTGGCTGACGCTGCGGAAATGGCCGATGTTTTCAAAAATGATGATTTTGAACATGATTCTGCTACTGCGAAAGATTTAAAAATTAGCCAAGGAGGCATTCAAATCCAGCACATTGATTTTGCCTACTCAGGCAGTGCTAAAAGCAAAGGTTGTCTGTTTGAAGATTTTTCACTGGATATAAAACCCGGTGAAAAAATTGCCCTTGTAGGCCACTCGGGCTCAGGTAAAACATCGCTAACTAAATTGCTGTTTCGCTTTTTTGAGCCACAACAGGGGAAGATTTTATTTGATGGTCAGGATGCCAAAGATTTTACCTTGTCATCATTGCGCAATCAGATTTCATTGGTGCCACAACAACCCGAGCTGTTTCATCGAACCATACGGGATAATATCCTATTGGGTGCCGATTTAGATGACGAGGTTTTGATTAAAGCCGCGAAAAACTCGGGCAGTCTGGAATTTATTCAAAGCCTGCCAGAGCAGTTTGAAACAATGGTAGGCGAGCGTGGTGTTAAACTCTCGGGAGGCGAAAAGCAACGGATCGCATTAGCCAGAGCCTTCCTTGAAGATGCGCCGATTGTGGTATTAGATGAAGCGACGAGTGCGCTGGATTCCATCACTGAAAAACAGATACAGTCTGCCATATTTGAATTAATTGAAGATAAAACCGCGATCGTGATTGCACATCGATTATCCACGATCTTGCGTATGGACCGAATTCTAGTGCTCGACAGCGGCAAGATTATCGAGCAGGGAACGCATCAGGAATTACTTGATAAAGATGGTAAGTATGCAACCATGTGGAAGCATCAAAGCGGGGAGTTTTTAAAGACATGATAAATATTGTAGAAGCGAACAGTGATCAAATGGGCCTTGTGCGCGATTTTTTTCGTGAGTATCAGTCGTGGCTCAATGTTGATGTCTGCTTTCAAGGATTTGAAGAAGAATTGGCGAATTTACCAGACCGTTATGCTGCGCCTAAAGGGGCTATTTATCTAGCCTATGAAGCTGGAGCTGCGATAGGATGTGCCGCTATTCGTCCCACTGAAAACCCCAATGAAGCCGAATTAAAACGCTTGTTTATACGTGATGTCTACCGCGGGCATGGCATAGGTAATAAATTATTTCTGGCTGCAATGGAGGGTGCCAGAAACAAGGGATATACGACTATGGTTTTAGAAACATTGCCGATAATGAAAGCTGCTAAATCCTTGTATCAGGGTTATGGATTCACAAAAATTAAATCTTACACGAATAACGCTGATGCTGATGTCGAGTGTTACATCTACCAATTCGATGATGCCTAGCACTAACCAAAAACTCAGAAAAGCACTAAACCATCCACTGTAAAAAAAACTATGCCAGATACTCGACAGTCATTTTCCGAGAAACTTTTGCTTTGGTTTGATGACCATGGACGCAAAGATTTACCATGGCAGAAAGACATCAATGCTTATCGTGTCTGGGTGTCTGAGATAATGCTGCAACAGACACAAGTTAAAACAGTAATTCCTTATTTTGAGCGCTTTATGGGGTCATTTCCTACGGTTAAATCCTTGGCAGACGCCGATCAGGATGAGGTATTAAAGCACTGGTCTGGTTTGGGGTATTACGCGCGTGCACGCAATATGCATGCCGCAGCAAAAATGATTTGTGATGATTTTAACGGCGAATTTCCTAATGATATTGAAAGTATCCAAAGTCTAAAAGGTATCGGACGTTCAACTGGAGCGGCCATTCTATCGATTGCCAGCAATCAGCCAGAGCCAATTCTGGATGGAAATGTAAAACGAGTTTTGAGTCGTGTGTTTGGCGTAGAAGGGTGGGCAGGTAAATCTACCGTTTTAAAAGAACTTTGGACATTAGCTGAACAAACCACACCCAGCAGTCGTAATGCGGATTATACCCAGGCGATTATGGATTTAGGTGCAACCTTGTGTAGCCGCAGTAAACCGCGTTGTGAAGACTGCCCAATGAAAACCGATTGCATCGCCTTCGCAGATAATCGCCAAGCAGAATTGCCGGCGAAAAAGCCGAAGAAAATTATCCCTGAAAAAGACACCATTATGCTAATTGTTAAAGATGAAGTGGGCGATGTGTTTATGCAGAAACGCCCACCGACTGGAATATGGGGCGGATTATGGTGCTTCCCTCAGTTTGAAACAGAAGAAGCGGCTGAAAAATGGACAGAAGAGTTTTTAGGAAAATGGGATGTAACAGCGCAAAAACTCGATATTCTGAGTCACACTTTCAGCCACTTTAGGTTGCACATCCAACCCTTGATAATACAGCTGAAAGCCCCCATTAAAATGAGTGTGATGGAGAAAACAGATAACCTCTGGTATAACGTCAACACAGAATTCAACGGTGGGCTTGCAGCGCCTGTAAGCACATTGTTAAACGGTTTAGTT
Source organism: uncultured Gammaproteobacteria bacterium (assembly GCA_963807855.1). Lineage (GTDB taxonomy): Bacteria > Pseudomonadota > Gammaproteobacteria > Thiotrichales > Thiotrichaceae > Cocleimonas. The sequence continues at coordinate 31,640 of CAWEEB010000044.1, forward strand.
ACTAAAAATTGATTATATATAAATAGGATAGAAACATGGCAAGAATGGTTAATTGCATTAAGCTAGGTAAAGAAGCAGAGGGTTTGGATAGGCTGACTTACCCAGGTGAGTTAGGACAGAAGATCTTTGACAACATCTCAAAAGAAGCATGGCAGGGATGGGTAGATCATCAAACAATGTTACTCAACGAGTATCGTTTATCACCAATAAACCCTAAGGATCGTAAATTTCTTGAAGAAGAAATGGAAAAGTTCTTATTGGGCGAAGGCCCATCAACTGTGGATAACTTCGTACCAGAATAAAGTATAACGGATAGTAATGGCTTGAATTCCGCAGATTTTCCTTAAAAGCTCGGCAAATAGTCATACTATTCTCCTCTCTTTTATGAAAAATTTGCGCAATTACGCTCATTACTTTCTCGTCATACTCTGATGTGTAAATGAATTTATTAGTACTTTAAAAACCACCTAAAAGTAGGGGGGTGGCTTTAAATAATTTAGGAAACAATGGCAACAAACTGGGTACCAGCAACGGTTATCGAAAACCGCAAACTCACTGATCGGCATTTCGCCCTAATCTTTGACGCTGAACTATTGCCATTTAAAGCCGGCCAGTTTGCACGTTTGCAGATCGAAGCAGAAAATGATGATGGGGAATTAGATAAATTCGCTAATCCCTATTCACTGTTGAACACCCCCGATGAGAAATACGCGGAAGTGTATTTTAATACTGTTGAGGATGGCAAAGTCTCCAATGGCTTAGCGGCATTAAAACCCGGTGATACGCTAGAAATCGCGCAGCCCTGTGTTGGTTTCTTTGTGCTTTCTCAGATTCCTGAATGCAAACATTTATGGATGCTCGCGACAGGTACAGGTATCGGCCCGTATTTATCCATGCTTAAAACTCAAGAAGCCTGGGAGCGGTTTGAAAAAATAATTTTGGTGCATGCCGTGCCATACGCTACCGAGTTAAATTATTCGGAATTAATTGAGCAGTTTGCGAAGGAGCATCCAGACCAGTTTCAATTCATTTCAGTGGTGAGCCGTGAAGATCACGAGGGTTCGCTTAAAGGGCGAATTCCTTTATTGATCGAAGAAGGGGCATTAGAAGAGAAAGCAGGGTTGAAAATTAATAAAGAAAATTCCCATGTGATGCTTTGTGGTAACAGTGGTTTGCTCAAAGATACCAAAGCCGTGTTATTAGAACGTGGTATGGATAGACATCTGAATCATAAGCCCGGGCATGTTTCTTCAGAGCAATACTTTTAAGTTAATTTTGGGTGCCGTCCTTGTCTGGACACCAGAGCCAGGCTGAAGGAAATATAAGGCTCTGTGCTGGCGTAATTCCGCAAACATCATTACTTGTGATTAACTTTAAAGAGGGTCGCACTATAGGAATAGCACTGCTTTTATTCAAATAAAACTCTTCTGCATCCCGAAATTTTTCAAACCTTTTAATACCATCACTATCTTACAAAGTTTTGATCTTTTACCGTTTCCAAAAGTACCGCAGAAAATTCAGCGGGTTTTTTTCGATAGACTACATGGTTGCCTTCAAAAGTACGGATTGTCCAACCTCTATGTTTAGCCCGTTGCCAGGAAAGATCTCTTGAGCGTTTTTCTACTGACATGCCTTTTGGAACAAAAGCGAGATAAGTCACATTTAAGCGCTTGGCTGCTGGGTTTTTATAGGATACAGGCTCGGTATAGGTTTTTAGTGACTGTATTACGTCTCTGGGATATGGCTTGTTGAATTTTAACCAGGGGAAATGAATCATCCCTTTGACTATTTTATAGCTGGGTTTCAACGGTTTTACATCGACCATCGACATGCCATCGTCCGGTACCATCGCATCGACAAAGGTGACATGACGGATACGTTGAGGAATACGATCCATCACTCCCGTCATTACCATCCCACCATAGCTGTGACCCACAAGTACAACTTCGTTTAACCGTTCGAAAACTATCGTATTCACGATATCGTTGATGTGCGTTGTAAGCGTTATTTCGGGGCTGGCTAAGTGATACTTTTCACCCAGGCCTGTGAGTGTCGGTCTATAGACGATATGACCTTTTGCGCTTAGGTGTTGGGCAACCGTTTTCCAATCCCAGCCACCACCTGTAGCGCCATGTACAATAACAAATGTATATTTATTAGAATTTTCTGAGGTTTTACCGGCAAGTTCACCTGCCACTTCTTTGGCAATTAAACTGCTGGAAAATAAAGTAATAATTAAATAAATAATCAGGGAGCGTGCGATTTTCATATCAGCTATTTTTAGGTCTGGATGATTTTTATTTTAATTAGTTGGTGTAGAAATAGATAATAGTTTTTACGCAAATTAAAGCATATAAAATACACCCCCCTACTTTTAGCCACTTTTTAGTGAATAAATTAGGCTAAAAGTAGGGGGGTGTGCTTCTAAATAATTTAGATGGTGTAGTGAGAACCTTAAGGAAAATTAAAGCCTTTAGCGCTAATAAAAGTCTTAAGCAGACACTTTACTCATTGACTGATTTCTAGCAAAGTCCAGCATACGTTGAGTAGATTTGAGCGCTTTTACTCTAACTTCTTCATCTACGAATATTTCATTATTTCCGTTCTTTAATACTTCCAGCAAATTGTGCAGGCCATTCATTGCCATCCATGGGCAATGCGCGCAGCTGGTGCATGTGGCACCTTCACCATGAGTAGGTGCTGGAATGAATACTTTGCCGGGAGCTTCTTGCTGCATTTTGTAGAAAATGCCTTTGTCGGTAGCAACGATAAATTCCTTATTTGGCATTTCTCTCGCAGCATTGATAATTTGAGTGGTTGAACCAACTACATCAGCCATCGCGATGATTTCTTCGGGAGATTCTGGGTGTACCAGAATGCCAGCATCGGGATGCTTTTCGATAAGCTCGCCAAGTGATCGTGTTTTGAATTCATCGTGCACAATACAAGCGCCTTGCCAGCGTAGCATTTCCACACCAGAAACTTTTTGAATATAGTTGCCCAAGTGTTTGTCTGGTGCCCATAATACTTTTTTGCCCTGTTTACCGAGCCAGCTCACTAGGTCTAGAGCAATTCCTGAAGTCACTACATAGTCAGCGCGGGCTTTAACAGCGGCACTGGTATTAGCGTAAACCACGACTGTGTGATCTGGGTGAGCATCGCAGAATGGAGCAAATTCTTCAATCGGACAGCTTAAGTCAAGTGAACACTCAGCTTCGAGCGTTGGCATCAACACACGCTTTTCAGGTGTCAGGATTTTTGCTGTCTCACCCATAAAGCGAACGCCTGCAACAATTAGCGTTTTTGCAGGATGTTCATTGCCGAATTTAGCCATATCGAGAGAATCAGAAACGTAACCGCCGGTTTCTTCGGCTAATTCTTGTAGTTCTTGGTCAACATAGTAATGGGCGACCAACACGGCATCCTGTTCTTTCAGGAGTTTTTTGATCTCAGCTTTGACGGCTTGTTTTTCTTCAGGCGTGTAATGTGGGCTCAAATCTTCGATTTGTGCGGTTACCGGAACTTTAAATTCTGGAATGATGGGTGCTGTAACAGTAGACATGTTTTATACTTTGGGTCTCGAATTCTAGATTTCAACAGGATTGGACACCTCTTTTAATTAGGTGTTCCTTCTGCAAGCTTGCAAGCCATCATATCCTAGGCTCGCTTCGAAGGAAATGGTTGTTCCATTTTCGAGAAGTGAAACAACGGAGATGGTGGCTTGTAAGCTTGCCCTGCGGGGCTTAGCCAAAAAGCCAGACCCTGTGTTATATTCACTTGAAAGGTAATAACATTCTGCGTGAATATGCCTTGATTCTGATTTTTTGGCGTTGCCAGAAGAAATACCTAATTAAAAGAGATGCCCACTCAATCCATGTCAGATAAAAATACCAGTAAACCTTTAGTTCTCGTCGATGGCTCATCGTACCTATTTCGTGCGTTCTACGCATTACCATCGAGCCTTACCAGCCCCGATGGAATGCAGACAAACGCTATTCACGGCGTTTTAAATATGCTGGATAGGTTGCGCAAAGATTACCAGCCCGATCATATGGCGGTAATTTTTGATGCGAAAGGCAAAACCTTCCGTAATGATATGTTCCCTGAATACAAGGCCACACGCCCACCGATGCCGGATGAATTGCGTGATCAGATAGAACCACTGCATAAAATTATCGAGGCCCAAGGTTATCCGATGATTGTGATGCCAGGCGTTGAAGCCGATGATGTTATCGGTACCATGTCGAAGCTTTATGACGGTGATGTCATCATCTCAACGGGCGATAAAGATATGGCACAGTTGGTGGATGATCAGATCAGCTTGATCAATACCATGTCGAATAGCTTCCATGATCGCGAAGGTGTTATTGAAAAATATGGGGTACCGCCCGAGCGTATCCGTGACTATCTGGCACTCATGGGTGACAAGGTCGATAATATTCCTGGCGTGCCTAAGGTTGGTCCAAAAACCGCAGTTAAGTGGCTGTCTGAATACGATTCGCTTGAAGATATCATGCAGAATGCCGATAAATTCGGCGGCAAAATTGGAGAAAACTTGCGTGAGTCACTGGAGTTTTTGCCGTTATCCTATGAGTTGGTAACCATAAAATGTGACCTGGAATTAGATGTATCACCAGAGTATTTAAGCTTTAACGAAGAAAACAAGCAGTTACTCGCTGAGCTTTATCAGAAATATGGATTCCGTACGCGTTTAAGTAATTTGCAATCAACCTCGGATACACCGATTAAGTTAAACCCCGTAGGTGCTCCATCTTCGGGCTCTGACGATGAAATTGAAATTCCAGCCGTTGAAGATATCAAAGAAGTCGATTACCAAACGATTCTTACAGAAGCAGCAGTTGGATGGGTGGATAGCGGATTTAAAGGATTCAAAACTATTCGCCTTTGATGCGGAAACAACCAGCCTTGCTTATATGGATGCCAAGCTGGTGGGACTTTCATTTTGTATCAAAGCAGGTACAGCGGCTTATCTGCCGTTAGCACATGATTATGTAGGTGTGCCTCAGCAACTTAATTTCGATGCTACTCTGGCGAAGCTGAAACCACTGCTTGAAGATCCTACTTTGCTTAAAGTCGGGCAAAATCTTAAATATGACCGTTCTGTGTTGCTAAATCACGATATTGAGTTAAAAGGTATCGCGCACGATACGATGCTTGAGTCCTATGTGCTGGATTCAGTTTCAAACCGACATGATATGGACACTCTGTGTGAAAAGCATCTAGGCCATCTCAATGTTAAGTTTGAAGACGTTGCAGGCAAGGGTAAAAAGCAACTCACATTCAATCAGATCCAGATCGATGATGTGATTCAGGAGAGCGAAGATCCAGATGTGAAAGGCACAATGACACGCGGTGCTGCATATTATGCCGCTGAAGATGCGGATATGACTTTACGTTTGCATAACTTCTTCTGGCCTCAATTAAAGCCACGTCAGGCTCAGGAAAAACTGTATCGTGAAATCGAAGTGCCATTACTCAAAGTCTTATCTGATATCGAACGCAATGGTGTTTTAGTTGATGCTGAGATGTTAGCAAAGCAAAGCGTTGAATTAGAAACTCGGATGAAAGAGCTGGAGCAGGATATTTATCAATCAGCCGGTGGCGAGTTTAATTTGGGCTCACCCAAGCAGATACAGGAGATTTTCTTTAACGAAGATAAATTAAACCTGCCAGTTATTCGTAAAACGCCCAAAGGACAACCTTCAACTGCAGAAGATGTGTTGCAAGAACTGGCAGAAGAGCACGAAGTGCCGCGTTGGTTGTTAGAACATCGTGGATTGAGCAAGTTGAAGTCCACCTACACGGATAAATTACCGCTCGAAATAAACCCGCAAACCGGCAGGGTGCATACTTCCTATCATCAAGCGGTTGCGGCCACAGGGCGTTTGTCTTCGAGCAATCCTAACTTACAGAATATTCCAGTGCGTAATGCCGAAGGTAGGCGTATTCGCCAGTCGTTTATCGCGCCTGAAGGTTTCAAGATCTTGGCGGCGGACTATTCTCAAATCGAATTACGCATAATGGCGCATCTGTCGGGCGATGATGGATTGGTTGAGGCATTCTCGCAAGGCAAAGACATTCATCGCGCAACGGCTGCCGAAATTTTTGAAGTGGCGTTAGATGATGTTGAGTCAGAGCAGCGTCGTGCAGCTAAAGCCGTTAACTTTGGACTTATTTATGGTATGTCTGCCTTTGGTTTGGCCAAGCAGTTAAAAGTCTCACGTACCGAAGCTGCTGAATACGTTACTAAATACTTCCAACGCTATCCGGGTGTTAAGCATTATATGGAAGATACCCGTGAAAAAGCCAAAGAGGATGGCTACGTAGAGACACTTTTTGGACGTCAGGCTATACCTGCCAGAAATCAATGCTAAAAATGCCATGAGACGTCAATACGCAGAACGTACAGCGATTAATGCACCGATGCAGGGCACGGCAGCAGATATTATTAAAGTCGCGATGATTGCGGTGAATGATTGGCTTCGTGAAGAAACCAGTAAAACCACAATGATCATGCAGGTGCATGATGAATTGGTATTCGAAGTCGCTGAAGATGAAATTGAAACGGTAGAATCAATTATTGTCGATCGGATGGTGAATGCTACGAAACTGGATGTGCCATTAATCGTTGATACTGGGGTTGGTATAAACTGGGATGAAGCGCACTGATGCATGGACTTTCTAGGTTCTTGGTGAGCCTAAAAAAGCCACTTTTTAACAAAAGAATGATCTGAATTATCTGATCGTACGTACAGCATAAAGCTGTAATTAAAATTTAATCGATTTATTTTAAAATGAAAAAGGATGGATAATTAAAATGACAATCAAACATTACCAAAAAATACTCATGATTATGAGTCTTGCTTTCTCAGTATCTGTTTCGGCAGATATCATAAAAAAAGCCAGTTCACATAGTGTCAAAGAAACCATGGATAAATTTGAGACCTTGGTTAAATCTAAAGGCATGGGTGTTTTCGCTCGCGTCGATCACACCCAAAACGCAGCTGGTGTGGAGATGAAAATGAATGAAGCTGAAGTTTTGATTTTCGGCAATCCAAAAGGCGGCACGGTAATCATGAAAAAAGATCCGGCTGCAGCATTGGATTTACCACTTAAAGTAGCTGTATATAAAGACGACAATGGAAAAGTCTGGTTGAGCTACCGTAATCCGCAAGATCTAGCGAAAGACTATGATGTTGCTGAAGTTCCCGTATTGGGCAAAGTTGAAACTGCTTTGGATAAGTTAACGACTGCTGTCACTAAGTAATTAACAGAAAAAACTGCTTAGCCGAGGCAATGCTGGAGCGTAGCGACGGCAGCCCGAAGGGCGAGGTTTTCCTTAGAAAAATAAAAACCTCGTCGCAAAGCATAAATTCTATTTACGTTTTCAAATAACGAAAACGTAATATCATTCAAAAGTAGGGAGGTGGCTTTCTTAGGCTCACCAAGAGCCAAGAAAGTCCATCGTAGATTCCGCAAGGAATCGTCGATGTACAATGTTCAAGCTGGGTTAGGTGTGTTGCTTTAACCGCGAACACACCCCCCTACTTTTAGCCATATTTTATGGCGTTAAGATTAACGCTTATCTATCTTCACGTAATCTCTTTTGTCTTCACCCGTATAGAGTTGACGAGGTCTGCCAATTTTAGAGCCAGGGTCACCCATCATTTCATTCCATTGAGAAATCCAGCCTACAGTTCGTCCAAGTGCGAATAGCACCGTGAACATATTTAATGGGATGCCCATTCCCAGGAAGATAATACCTGAGTAGAAATCAACATTAGGATATAGGTTGCGCGAGACAAAATAGTCATCTTCTAGCGCTACTTTTTCTAGTTCCATTGCAGTTTCGAGCAATTTCTTATGCTCTGGATTATTGAATGTATTTTCAGCGATCATCTCATGACAGGTTTTTCTAATAATCTTAGCGCGCGGATCGTAGTTTTTGTAAACACGATGTCCGAAACCCATTAATCTGAAACGGTCTTCAGGATCTTTAGCTCTGTCGATAAAATCTGAAATTGGTTTGCCAGATTCATTAATTTCGGTGAGCATTTGAATTACGGCTTCGTTTGCGCCACCGTGCGAAGGTCCCCAAAGGGAAGCAATACCCGCTGCTACAACGGCGAATGGGTTAGCCTCTGAACTACCTGCTAGGCGTACCGTAGAGGTTGATGCATTTTGTTCGTGATCTGCGTGTAACACCAGGATCATGTCTAATGCTTTTTCCATTAATGGATCAACCTGGTAAGGTTCAGAAGGCATCGAGAACATCATGTGCAAAAAGTTACCGCTATAGCTTAATGAGTTTTTAGGGTAAACGAATGGCATTCCCTTAGAGTATCGGTAACTCCAGGCCGCGATTGTCGGCATTTTTGCGATGAGTCGATGTGCAGCATCCATACGATCTTCCTCATCATGCACGTCTTCATCTTCATGGTAAAAAGAAGATAATGCGCCCACAACACCAACCATGGTAGCCATTGGATGTGCATCACGTCTAAAGCCACTGAAGAATGTTTTTAGTTGTTCCTGAAGCATCGAACGCGTAGCGTATAGATTCTTCGAATTCTTCTAGCTCTTTTTCATCAGGTAGTTCGCCGTTTAATAGCAGGTAACACGTTTCTAAAAAGGAACTTTCTTCGGCTAATTGCTCGATAGGGTAACCACGATACTCCAATATTCCTTTGTCTCCATCCAGGTATGTGATTTTACTCTCACAACTGGCTGTCGACATAAAGCCGGGGTCATAAGTAAAGTAGCCTAACTCTTTATAGAGGCTGCGTACATCAACCGTCATAGGGCCGCTGGTGGGCTTATATAAATCAAGCTCAATCTGCTTGCCAGTACGGTTGTCAATTAGCGTAACGCTATCTCTTTGGGACATACTCTTACTTCTCCAATCTCTTGTTCTGAGGATATTATTTTATTTACGGTGGGATTAATCTCTAAATTACATATTATTCAAACTCGATGACTAAGTCGCTTTGCTCGAGGATTTCTCCGACATCAAGGTGAATCTTTTTGATGGTTCCTGCAAACGGGGCGGTTATCGTTGATTCCATTTTCATTGCTTCAATGACAAACAATGGAACATCTTTTTCAATGGTTTGACCTTCTTTAACGGTTATTGAAGCTAAACGACCTAGAATAGGTGTACCTACTTCATTCTCTTCAACGGCTTTTCTATTAACCTTTTGGGTTGATACAACTGATTCATCCCTAATTGTGATGCTTCGTGTCTGACCATTTAAATCAAAAGTAACTGTTCTTATTCCACCGGCATCGGGTGGTGAACAGTACAACATTTTGATAATGATAACTTTCCCTTTGCCAAGCTCAACTGTGACTTCTTCTCTTTGCTTTAAACCATAGAAAAAGGCTGTTGTTGGCAACACAGATATGTTTCCAAACTCTTGCTCGTGCTGGTAAAAGTCTTCATAGACTTTCGGATACATCATATAAGAGAGAAAGTCTGTCATCTCTCTTTGGTTATCAAATTTTTCTTTGAACGCTGCGAATTCCTTGTCAAAATCGATTGGTTCCAGATGATCGTTTGGGCGATCCGTAAAAGGCGTGTCGTTCTTTAGTACTAATTTACTCAAGGCTTGGGGAAAACCACCTGGAGGCTGTCCTAAATTACCTTTGAACAAGTCGTGTACAGATTCAGGAAAAGCTAAGGTGTCGCCTTGTTCCATCACATCTTTTTCGGTTAAGCCGTTAGATGTCATGAATATAGCCATGTCACCTACTACTTTAGATGACGGAGTAACTTTAACGATGTCGCCAAACATTTTATTTACCACAGCATAGTTTTCTTTCACTTCTTCGAACTTGTGCTCAAGACCTAATGCTATGGCTTGTGGGCGTAAATTAGAATATTGACCACCTGGAATTTCGTGGTTATAAACTTCAGCTGTGCCTGCTTTTAAACCTGATTCGAATGGGTAATATACTTCTCGCACATCTTCCCAGTAGTTTGCATACTGGTTAAGTGATTCAAGGTTAAATTCTTGCTCGCGAGGTTGACCTTGCATTGCAGCGATAATTGAATTCAAATTTGGTTGAGAAGTTAACCCAGAAACTGAACTTAGACAGGCATCAACAATATCTACATCTTTTTCTATTGCCTTGAGCAACGTTGCAGACTGTATGGAAGCAGTGTCGTGAGTATGCAGATGTATTGGTAAGTCTGTTGCAGCTTTAAGTGCAGGTATCAGTTCTTCAGCAGCGTATGGCTTAAGTAGACCAGCCATGTCTTTCAAAGCTAGTGTATGTGCACCTGCATCTTCCAGTTTTCTTGCTAAATCGAGGTAGTATTGCAAGTTAAATTTATTGCTGTTATCGGTGTTTAGCACATCACCGGTATAACAAATAGTAGCTTCGGCAATACCGCCAGTTTTTTCACGCACAACCTGTATGGATTTCTCCATTCCTTCGATCCAGTTAAGTGAGTCAAAGATACGGAATACATCGATACCATTTTCCCAAGACTCAATAATGAATTTCTCAATCAAATTGTCGGGATATGCTTTGTAGCCTACCGCATTGGAGCCACGGAAAAGCATTTGGAAGAGTATATTCGGTATGGCTTCACGAAGCTGTCGAAGGCGTTGCCAGGGACATTCGTGCAAAAAACGCATTGCGACGTCAAAGGTAGCGCCACCCCACATTTCCAAAGAAAATAATTGTGAGTGGTTCTTGGCTAAACCTTCCGCTACCTTTAGCATATCTTTTGTTCTAACACGGGTAGCGAGTAAAGACTGATGCGCATCGCGCAGCGTTGTATCCGTGTATAGGATATTATCCTGATCTTTTATCCACTGAACAAAACCTTCTGCGCCTAAAGCATCCAACTTGTTTTTGGTGCCTTCAGGGTATTCTGCCAACTTGTTAAATTTTGGAATAACAGGCTTTCTAAATTTACGCTCAGGATCGAAAGACTTGATATCAGGATTGCCATTAACAATAACTTTTGACAGGTAGCTAAGTGTCTTAGTTCCTCTATCTAAATGCGATGAAACATCGAATAGCTCTGGGTGGTTCTCGAGGAAAGTGACCTTAACTTCGCCGGCTTTAAACGTAGGATGTTCTAAAACATTTAATAAGAAATGGATGTTTGTTTTAACACCGCGAATTCTAAATTCTCTAAGGGCTCTATGAGCTCTTTGGATCGCTCCTTCAAGTGTTCTACCCGAGGCTGATACTTTAACCAGCATAGAATCATAGAATGGAGAAACTTTAGCACCAACATAGGCCGCGCCTACGTCAAGACGAATGCCGAAACCAGCAGCACTACGATATGCAATGATTGTTCCGAAATCTGGTTTGAAGCCCTGGGAAGGATCCTCAGTTGTGATGCGACATTGAACAGCAAATCCGCGTATCGAAACATCATCTTGAGTTTTGATGTTTATTTGTGGGTCAGATAGTTTGGCGCCGTCAGCAATATGAATCTGGCTACGTACAATATCAATACCGGTGATTTCTTCAGTAATGGTATGTTCTACCTGAACCCTTGGGTTTACCTCAATAAAGTAGATATTTTCGTCATTATCAACAAGAAACTCTACTGTTCCTGCATTGCTATAGTTGACGTGTCGGGTGATTTTTAACGCGTAATCGTAAAGTTTCTTACGGGTATTTTCTGATAGAGTTGCGCTCGGGGCAACCTCAATAACTTTCTGGAATCGTCTTTGAACTGAACAGTCGCGTTCGTATAGATGAACCAAGTTACCGTAGGTATCACCCAGAATTTGAACTTCAATATGTTTAGGTGAATCGAGATATTTCTCTAAAAAGACCGTTTCATCACCGAAAGCTTTGGCAGCTTCGTTGCGAGCTTCATTAAATGCATTGGGTAATTCATCCGCAGTGCGCAGGATACGCATACCGCGTCCACCACCACCAGATGCCGCTTTAAGCATCATTGGGTAACCGATTCTTTCGGCCTCTTTCTGAGCGACTTCTAATGAGTCCAGGGGAACATTACTGTCAGGAATAACGGGAATGCCTGCATCAATTGCATTTTGCTTGGCTTGTACCTTGTCGCCAAGCTGTTCCATAACTTCCGGAGCAGGGCCAACAAAGATAATTCCTTCTTCCCTACAACGTTTTGCAAACTGTACGTTTTCTGAAAGGAATCCGTAACCGGGGTGGATAGCATCAACATTATTTACTTTTGCCGTTTCGATTAAACCTTCAATATCCAGATAAGGCATCAATGGGTCTTCATCGGCACCAATTTGATAAGCCTCATCGGCTTTGTATCGGTGAGGTGAGAAACGATCTTCGTGAGTGTAAACTGATACAGTAGTAACATTAAGTTCTGCAGCAGCTCGCAATATACGAATAGCAATTTCGCCACGATTGGCGATAAGCAACTTCTTGATGTTATCAGTCATGGTTTAAGGGTAGAAAATTAATTAGTATTAGGGAAATGAATAGCTTCAATCGTAAGCATTGAGGAAGCTCGGTCAAACGGTAAACTAAAATATAAAAAGGCTCCGTAGAGGAGCCTTTTTATTAAGTTATGTAATTATCTGCATGTCTTAGTAGTCATAAGCAGCACCCGGACCCTTAGGTACGAGGATGTGTTCAATCATATCTGTTAAATCTAGTGGTACTTCTTCATTTTAATTTGTATTTGAAAACTCACTAAAAAATGCATGTTTTTTCGCAGTAACGACTAATCTTATGGTATCGCTATCTGCTGTTCCAGAATGTTTAAAAGTCGATGTTTCTATAGTCCAATTTTTATTGTCACTTGTCGCTGGGTTTAAGTTAAATGGCTTGTTATTCTCGCTTACTTCCATACCAATCGCTGCAGCACCTAAAGGGTAATTTGCTTCTATATTCGTGAACTCGCCTTTAATTGTATATTCAAGAATTAATCCTGCGCCTTTTAACAGACAAGGACCTTGATCTATATCACATTTTCCTTCTATTTTTAACATGTGATAGCGTTTTTTATCCACTTGATATTTGTCATAATAATCAGCAAGAATATAGCCACCAATCGCTAGAAATGGGGCAATTATAATAGCTAACTTTTTGTGTTTGTTCATACTTTTTAAAACCTGTTGTACTTTAAGATTTATTAATTGTAATTTTTACATAATACCTAATACTGAAAAGATAAAAATGAAAAAGGCTCCATAAGGAGCCTTTTTCAAACTTAAATTAACAAAAAAACTAATTGTTAATTAATGATCACTTGCAGCACCTGCTCCAGCTGGAACACGGAAGTCTTCAATCATTTGATTAATTTCTGCAGGGATAGGTTTACCCATAGCAGATACGGCGTAAGCAACAACAAAGTTAACGATCGCTCCTACAACACCGAAGGCATTAGGCGAAATACCCATGAACCAGTTAGCTTCCATTGAACCTAGGAACGAAGTTCCTGGTACAAACATGATGCCTTTATGTTGGAATACGTAGAACAATGTAACACCTATACCAGCCACCATACCTGCAACAGCGCCATGATTTGTGATTTTCTTAGAGAATACACCCATCATTAATGCCGGGAAGATAGAAGATGCCGCTAGACCAAACGCCAGTGCAACCGTTCCGGCGGCGAAGTCGGGAGGATTAAGCCCCAGATAACCGGCCAACATTACGGAAAAGGTCATTACGATCCGACTGCCCAACAACTCATTCTTCTCGGATATATTCGGGGTGAATACACCCTTCATCAAGTCATGAGATATGGAGGAAGATATAGCCAACAATAAACCAGCAGCAGTAGATAGTGCGGCAGCAAGACCACCCGCAGCAACTAAAGCAATTACCCAGTTAGGAAGGTTTGCGATTTCAGGGTTAGCAAGAACCATAATGTCACGGTCAACTTTAACCATTTCATTCTTTTCTTTATCTGCTACGTACTGAATCTTACCGTCGCCATTCTTATCTTCAAATTCAAGAAGACCCGTTTTTTCCCAAGTCTTAAACCAACGTGGACGTTCGTCATAGACTAAGTGCTCACCTTTTACTGGTTCAATGGTTTGCATCAAGTTAAGACGAGCCATTGCGCCAACAGCAGGAGCAACAGTGTAAAGTAACGAGATAAATACTAATGCCCAACCAGCAGAAGAACGTGCATCTTTAACGGTAGGTACCGTGAAGAAACGCATAATTACGTGTGGTAGACCAGCAGTACCGATCATAAGAGACATAGTGTAAGCAAGCATGTTAACTGTGCTGCCTAGTTTCGCAGTTGTGTACTCTTTAAAACCAAGGTCAGTAACGATTAAGTCAAGCTTATCAAGTAAGTAAACATCTGTTCCTGCCATTGTGCTACCAAGTCCAATCTGAGGGATTGGGTTACCTGTTAGTTGTAGAGAGATAAATACAGCAGGTACTGTATAAGCAAAGATTAATACTACGTACTGAGCAATCTGCGTGTAAGTGATACCTTTCATACCACCGAATACAGCGTAAACCCAAACTACGAACATACCGATGTAAAGACCTGTATCGTAAGAAGTGTCTAAGAAACGCGAGAATGCAACACCTACACCTTTCATCTGACCGATTACATAAGTAAGCGATGCAATGATAAGACATAGTACAGCTACGATTCTTGCAGTCTTAGAGTAGAAACGATCACCGATAAACTCAGGAACCGTGAACTTACCGTGCTTACGTAAGTAAGGAGCAAGAAGCATTGCTAGTAGTAAGTAACCACCAGTCCAACCCATCAGGAATACAGAAGCGCCGTAACCGTTAAAGGCGATAAGACCAGCCATACCGATAAACGACGCAGCACTCATCCAGTCAGCGCCAGTTGCCATACCGTTAAGTACAGGGTGTACACCACCACCAGCTACGTAAAACTCTTTTGTGCTTCCCGCACGAGCATACCATGCAATAGCAAAGTAAAGACCAAAACTACCAAATACTGCGATATATGTTAATACTGTTAAATTATCCATCTGAACTATCCCTTCTTCTCATCTAGACCAAACTTCTTATCTAGCTTATTCATGCGACTAGCATAAAAGAAAATAAGCACAAGAAAGGTATAAATAGAACCTTGTTGAGCAAACCAAAACCCTAATTTATAGCCACCCAGTTTGAATGCATTCAACTGATCAACTAATAAAATTCCAAACACGAACGAAACCAAAAACCAAATTACCAAACAAAATGCAATTAGTTTTAGATTCGCACTCCAATAAGCGCTTCTATCATCCATAGATATTCTCTCCTTAGTATTATCCTTAGTATTATAAAAATATAAACGGTCAGATTCCTCTGAATTTTGTTCATACGTCTAAAATCTCATCTTATAAAGCAGCAACCAAAGCTTAAAAGATTCGGGGGAAGATATCACAACATCCTGTAAAGATCATATTTGAATGCAGAATTATTTTAATAATTAAGATTGGTACTACGTGTTAATTTTATACAGCCCCTTAGTCTTTTCATTACAGCCATTGATCATTAGTTGGTTATTTTCTATACAATTTCCACTATTATTATGTCTTCGATAAATACCATAAATATTAAAAAGCCTAGGTATAGAATCAACAACAGAAATTTAGAAATAATTTTATAACGATTAAATTACTTTGTGTTTTTCTATAAGCGAATAACTAAAAAAAAGAAATACAAAACAACGGAAATGAAAACTTATATTTTAGGGTTATCTGCATATTATCACGATAGTGCTGCTGCGCTTATATGTGATGGAGAAGTTGTGGCTGCTGCTCAAGAAGAGCGCTTTACACGAAAAAAACACGATCCTGCTTTTCCGGCGCATGCAATTAAATATTGTTTAAAAGAAGCGGGTATTAAATACAGTGATATTACTTCCGTGGTCTTTTACGATAAGCCTCTGTTGAAGTTTGAACGACTTTTGGAAACCTATTTGTCATATGCTCCAAGTGGTTTTCGCTCGTTTTTAACGGCAATGCCGATCTGGCTGAAAGATAAGCTTTTTTTAAAGAAAACACTTAAAAGAGAGCTTTCAGCAGTATTTGCTATTGCCGAAAATGAACTGCCTGAGCTGTTATTTAATGAGCACCACCAGTCTCATGCGGCTTCAGCATTCTTTCCTTCACCTTACGAAAAGGCTGCGGTTATGTGCCTGGATGGCGTGGGTGAGTGGGCTACTACTTCAATGTGGATTGGCGATGGTAATCAATTAACACCGCAGTGGGAAATAGACTTTCCTCATTCTTTAGGTCTCTTGTATTCAGCCTTTACTTACTACACAGGATTCCGCGTGAATTCTGGCGAGTACAAGTTAATGGGTCTTGCACCTTATGGTGAACCAAAGTATGTCGATTTGATATTAGATAATTTGATCGATTTAAAGGAGGACGGTACGTTTAGGTTGAATATGAAGTATTTCAATTATGCTACTGGTCTTACCATGACGAATAAAAAGTTTGCTGATTTATTTGGTGCGCCCGCGCGTGAACCAGAAGGTGAGTTAACTCAGAAAGAGATGGATATAGCACGTTCTATCCAGTGGGTGACTGAAGAAGTGGTACTGCGCTTGGGCAGAAGTGTACATAAAGAAACAGGTCTGGATTACTTATGTTTGGCGGGCGGTGTTGCACTGAATTGTGTTTCTAATGGCCGATTACTCCGTGAAGGACCATTTAAAGGTATCTGGATTCAACCTGCAGCTGGTGATGCAGGTGGTGCAGTTGGAGCAGCATTGTCTGCTTACCATCAATACATGGACAAGTCGCGAACAATACAGCTGCCAGATGCGACTAAGGGTTCATATTTAGGCCCTAAATTCAGCAATGAGCAGATTACTAAGTACTTAGATAAAGTCGGCGCTATTTACACCCACGTTGAAGATAAACAACTTATGCCAGAACTCGCCGAAATTATGGAAGGTGAAAAAGTTATTGGCTGGTTTCAGGGGCGAATGGAGTTTGGACCACGTTCCTTAGGTGCCCGATCAATTATTGGTGATGCGCGTAGCACCAAAATGCAAACAGTAATGAATTTAAAAATTAAATATCGCGAATCTTTCCGTCCTTTTGCTCCCGTTGTGAAATATGACAAAGTATCAGAATGGTTTGAGCACCAAGGCCCTAGTCCTTATATGTTGATTGTTGCTCCCGTTAAAGAAGATAAGCGTAATTTAATGACAAGAGAGCAAGACAAGCTATTTGGTATCGATAAATTGAACATCCCGAGATCGCAAATTCCAGCCGTTACGCATGTTGATTATTCTGCTCGAGTGCAAACTGTGCATCCAGAAACCAACCCAAGATTTTATCATCTCTTGGATGCTTTTGAAGAAAAAACTGGTTGCCCAGTGCTGGTAAACACATCATTTAATGTACGTGGTGAACCTATTGTGAATACTCCAGAAGATGCATATAGATGTTTTATGCGTACAGAAATGGATTATCTGGTGATGGAAAATATTTTAATTGATAAAACAAAACAGCCAGAATGGCAGGAAGAAGGCGACTGGCGTAATGAGTTTGCTCTGGACTAAATCATATGACTACAGATATTCAAACGGCAGAAGTAACAACATCGGATTTAAGAAAATTTGGTTTTATTATGGGTGGAATGGTTGCCTTAATGTTCGGGCTAATCTTTCCGTGGATTTTTGATAAAACCAGCGAAAACTGGCCGATATGGCCGTTTATAGTGATGGCTATTTTCTTCCTTTTAGCGATAGCTGTACCTGAAATTCTGCGTCCAGTTAATCATATCTGGTTAAAAATAGGTAACGTCTTAGGTTTTATAAATAGTCGCATCATACTAGGCGCGATGTTCTATTTAATGATTTTTCCGATCGGTATGATCTTAAAGCTGTTAGGTAAAGACAGTATGCAACGCAAGCTCGAAGAGAATGCAGATACTTATAGAATAATCACCAAAGTACGTGAAAAGGATCATCTCAAAAAACCTTTTTAGCCTATTTTTTAATGAATGAAGAATTAGTGAATAACTAGTGAATAAATAATTATAGGAATTAAACATGTTAGATTTATTGGGTGACTTATGGTCATTTATGCGTGAGCGTAAAAAGTTTTGGTTGGCACCAATTATTTTAGTGATGGTTCTATTGGGAGCACTTTTAGTTCTTGCACAAGGTTCAGCGATTGCTCCTTTTATCTATACCCTGTTTTAATTTAAAAGCTAGCAAAGACGAGAATGAAAAATTTATTCGGAAATTTAATACTGCTTTTCATTAGCTTGTCCATTATGTTTGTGCTGGGTGACGTGGTGAGTCGTTACGTCAGTCCTATATCTCCTGGTCCAAGTATTCTGGATATGCAAGGTAACAAGCAGCGTATTAGTTACGTGGAGGCTGATAAGCAGTTTCGAATTATCACGCCGGATTACGATGCAATAACAACGATTACGCCAGATGGATATCGAGCTCCCCAAAGTAATGGCAACCCGGATGTTATTTTCATCGGCGATTCTTTTACCTATGCTCAGGGCGTAACTGATGAAGAAGCATTCCCTGCTATTTATTGTAAAGCACAAAAACTAAATTGTGCGAATTTAGCAGTACCTGGTTCCAGTACCTTATATGAAGTTGATCGACTTGAATCGTATATAAAAAATAAGAGCTGGAGTCCTCAAAAAGTAAACTTCTTCTTTTTTACTGGCAATGATTTTGGTGATAACTTAAGTGCTGATGAACTACGCTCTCAAGGACTGGGTTATGAGCCGGGTGAGTTGAATTTAAACCCTAATGCTGAAGATGATAAAGGGTCATTTGAGAAGATTATTGATTTTGGTTTGAAGCACTCAAATTTATTGCGAGTGGCTTATTTCAAAGTATTGCCCATTATTCGAAGTGATCCTGAAGAGGCAGAAGCTCAATTAAACAAAGCCTTGAAAATTACTGGGGCTGAATTTCAGCGATTGGATAAGATTAGTAAGACTTACGGGTTTGAATATGAGATTTTCATTCTCTATCCAGAACCAGAAATCAATCATAATAAATATCAGGAACTAGGTAAGAAACTACAGAGTATTTCGCCTAAACCTTTGGTTATGTTAGGCGATGTATTTAAAGAAAACACTAAGGCTTACTTCTTCCCAAGTGATGGTCACTTTAGTGTTGAAGGTAATAAGAAGCTTGCGGAATATCTAATAGCTAGATAGTTAGTTTTAAAAAAAGTGCCTAAAAGTAGTAGCTCGCCGATTTTGCGAAAGGAATGAGAACAGATGACACTATAGGTAAGACCGACAGTTTGAGAACCTTAACCCCCCTAAGGATATGATAATCCGTAAAGTAGTTTAGGACAGACTGTGCAAACTTCATCAAGGCTCGGGAGAAAACTCCCATAGAGAAGCCGGATATAAGGAAGCAAACTTATCCCTGTCAAAGGTTACGAAATTTATTTTGCAAAAATGGAGGAGACCATATAAGGGGGGTGACTAATTGATAGTCCCAAATAAGCTGAGATACGAAAGTATTCAGGTTTGATGTGCTTTTTCTAAAAACATCGCATCACCATAACTAAAGAAACGATATTTCTCGGCTACCGCATGTTTATAGGCAGACATGATATTTTCATAACCGCTAAATGCTGAAACTAGCATTAATAAGGTAGATTCAGGTACATGGAAATTTGTAACCATCGCATCTACCACATTGAAAGTAAAACCTGGAGTTATAAATAAGCGTGTATCATTTGAGAATGGTTCTAGCTTTCCTGTTGCTTGTGCGGCAGATTCCAGACTTCGAACACTAGTAGTACCAACGGCAACAACTTTTCCTCCCCTGGCTTTGCAAGCAGCAACGGCATCGCAGGTTTGTTGTGAGACTTCTACCCATTCAGCATGCATAACATGGTCTTCAAGGTTGTCGACACGCACTGGTAAGAAAGTGCCAGCGCCTACATGGAGCGTAATCTGTGCTGTTTCTATACCTTTGCTTTTTAAGGCTTGTAATAGCTCGTCAGTAAAGTGCAAGCCTGCAGTAGGGGCAGCGACGGCGCCGACTTTTTCAGCAAATACTGTTTGATAGCGCTCTTTGTCAGCTTCGGTGTCTTCTCTTTCAATATAGGGTGGAAGTGGAATATGTCCGTATTGATCCAGTAGTGTGAAAATGGGTTCTTTGTTTGTGAATTTGATTTCATAAAGTGCATCGTGTCTGCCTAGCACTTCAGCATTGATTGCATCTTCTAATAAAAGACACCCCCCAACTTTTGGCGACTTATTTGAGCGAATATGAGCAAGGGCACGATGATTATCTAACACCCGTTCAATCAATACTTCTACCTTACCACCACTTTGTTTATAGCCATTGAGGCGAGCGGGAATAACGCGAGTATCATTGAAAATGAGTAAGTCGTTGGGTTGAATAAGATCAACGATATCTGAAAAGCGTTTGTCATCAACTTCAGCTGGGGTGACGCCAGCATTTAAATGAAGTAGGCGGCTAGCTGTTCTGTCTTCTAATGCTTCTTGAGCAATCAGCTCTGGAGGAAGCGAATAACTAAAGTCACTCAGCTGCATGGGAACGAGCCGTGTTGATTATTCTTGCGGTCGTTTTTTTACAACAACACCTGCATCGCCACGAATGATAGCTTTGCCGTCTACGAGACAGGAAACTTTCATTTTTACGCGGCCAGTCTTTTCATTGATTTCAGCAATCTCCGCGCGTGCTGTTATTTCTTCATCAATAAAAGCAGGTTTGCGGAAGCGCATGTTTAATTCAACAAAAATGGCCCCAGGACCAGGTAGATCGTTGCCAAGAACTGCAGAGATCAAAGAGGCCGATAGCGCTCCATGTGCGATACGCTTGCCGAACATAGTGGTTGCTGCATATTCAGCATCCATATGTACTGGGTTAAAATCGCCAGAAAGTTCTGCAAAGGTATTAATCTTCTCAGCAGAAACGACCATCTTCTTTTCTGCTGACATCCCGATAGATAAATCTTCGAGAAAATAGCCTTGCTGATTATTAGTTGTCATAAAATTCACTTCTATAAAAGTGGTACCAGTGGTCGGAATCGAACCGACACTCCCAGAGGGAACAGGATTTTGAATCCAGCGCGTCTACCAATTCCGCCACACTGGCACAGATTCAAGCGCGGAAGTATATCACCTGATTTAAAAAACAAAAGGGTGAAGTTGAGTTAAATCAACGTCTTTTGCTTATTGCAGGGTATAATTTAACTATATAGTTTAAAAATAGGAGTTAAATATGTTTGGAGAGAATCACGACCTGCACCATGAGTTTCCTGAGTTCAAAGATAAAATCCACGAACTAAAGATGAGTGATGGTCATTTTCAACGTTTGTTCAAAGAATATGATGAAATCGTTCATCAAATAACGCGCGTTGAGCAAGAGATTGAAACGCCATCAGATGATGTAGTAGAAGAAATGAAAAAGCAGCGTCTACATCTGAAAGATCAATTATTTGTAATGCTTAGGGCACAAGATAAGTAACGTATTTTTTAGAAAAAAATTTAAAGCATAAAAAAGCCGAGTCACTTATTAGTGTCTCGGCTTTTTTATTATTACTTTTATTTCTTATTTGAAATTAAGAAATAGCCTTAAGTAATGTAGATCCCATTTCAGAAGGGTTCAATGTTACATAGACACCAGCTTCTTCAAGTGCATCAATCTTGGATTGAGCAGTACCTTGACCACCAGAAATAATCGCACCGGCATGACCCATACGTTTTCCTGGAGGAGCAGTAACACCTGCGATGAATCCAACAACTGGCTTGGTCATGTTTTCTTTGATCCAGGCTGCGCATTCTTCTTCGTCAGTTCCGCCGATTTCACCACACATAACTACAGCTTCTGTGTCTGGATCATCATTGAACATTTTCATTACATCAAGGTGCTTTAATCCATTAACTGGATCGCCGCCGATGCCAATACATGATGATTGACCTAGACCAAGTTGAGTAACCTGGTGTACAGCTTCATAAGTTAAAGTCCCAGAACGTGAAACGATTCCGATTTTACCTTTCTTGTGAATGTAACCAGGCATAATTCCTATCTTAACTTCCTCGGGAGTAATAACGCCTGGGCAGTTAGGGCCAACAAGAATTGTCTTGCTATTCATTTTACGCATGCGATCACGAGTTTTAATCATATCCTGGACAGGAATGCCTTCAGTAATACAGATGACTAAATCAAGTTCTGCATCAACTGCTTCATCAATAGCGGCGGCCGCAAATCTAGGTGGTACGTAAATAACAGATGCATTTACACCGTGCTCTGCTTTTGCATCAGCAACATTGTTATAGACAGGAACGCCCTGAACTTCTTGGCCTTCTTTGCCCGGAGTCACGCCAGCAACGAAACAATCTCTGCCATAGGCATAATCTAAACACTGAGTAGTATGGAATTCACCTGTTTTACCAGTGATACCCTGTGTAACGATACGTGTATCTTTATTTATTAAAATTGACATTAGTGATAATCCTTATGCTTTAACAGCTGCAGCTATTTTTTCAGCAGCATCTGCCATAGTTGTAGCAGTTTGTAATTTAACATCAGACTCATCAAGAATCTGGCGACCTTTCTCAACGTTAGTGCCTTCAAGACGCACAACGAGGGGAACGCTCATACCAACTTCTTTTGCCGCTGCTACAATTCCTTCTGCAATAACATCGCATTGCATGATGCCACCAAAGATATTCACCAAAATACCTTCAACATTTGGGTTACCCAGCATAATTTTGAATGCCTCAGTAACCTGTTGTGTATTTGCTCCGCCACCTACATCAAGGAAGTTAGCAGGCTCGCCACCGTATAATTTGATGATATCCATGGTAGCCATGGCTAAGACCAGCACCATTTACTAAACAACCAATATTGCCATCAAGAGAGATGTACGATAAGTCCCATTTAGACGCTTCGATTTCATTCTCATCTTCTTCATCAAGATCACGATACGCTAATATTTCTGGTTGACGGAAGAGTGCGTTTGAATCGATGTTGAACTTTGCATCTAGAGCGATAACACGTTTGTCACCAGTAATAACAAGTGGGTTAATTTCAGCAAGTGATGCGTCAGACTTTACAAATGCTTCATATAGTCCTGCTAAGAAATCAGCACCTTCAGAAATAGCTTCTGCGGGCATGCCAATTTTTGCACAAACGTCTTCAGCTTCAGCTCTATTTAACCCTTCAGTAGGATCAACATAAATTTTAATAATTTTTTCAGGGGTTTCTTCTGCGACTTCTTCGATGCTCATGCCACCTTCAGAGCTACACATCAAAACAACTTTTTGAGTTTCACGATCAACTAAAGCGCCTACGTAGAGTTCATCAGCAATGTCTGCGCCTTCTTCTATGTAAAGTCTTTTAACTATTTTACCTTCTGGACCCGTTTGGTGAGTTATTAGCTGCATGCCTAAGATGGCATCTGCAAATTCACGAACTTGCTCTATAGAAGTAGCTACTTTAACGCCGCCGCCCTTACCTCTTCCGCCAGCGTGTATCTGTGCTTTAACAACCCATACTTTTCCGCCCAGTTCTTCCGCCGCTGCAACGGCTTCATCAACTGAGAAGCAAGCAATACCACGTGGAGTAGTTACTCCATATTTTCTCAGGATTTCTTTACCCTGATATTCATGTACGTTCATCTTTTTCTCTGGTAATTGAAATGATTAAATCATGTTGTAGCTAGGTTTTAATAGCTCAACACATGGCTTCTTTATAACGGCGGATATCATACAGATAAATAATACCAATCGGTAGCAAGCAAACTAATGAGGACTATAAAGCCGCAGTATGTAAGGATTTCCTAATACATTAATGCTTATAATACGTAGATATACCATTATTATAGCTTTGTTTGGGGGAGCTTATTATTATTTTGAATAATTGTAGGTATAATGATTTTTAACTAAAATTTTAGAGATATTTCCTTATGGGACGCATTTTTCTTGTTCTCGTTCTGCTGGCAGTCAGCTTGTATGTTGTAAAATACCTTCGAACAAAGCTGGATGAATCACAAAAACAGATAAAAAAAGACAGCAATTCGACCTCTGAAAAGAACAAAATGGTTAAATGTCTTAGTTGTGGTTTACATATTCCAGAAAAAGAAGCGATAAAAAAAGGGGATAAGGTATTTTGCAGTCTGGAGCACGCACAGGAGGAATTGTAGCCGGCATTGGGGAAACCAGTTCTCCAGAAATAGTTGTATCTACCGATCCTTGGGCACCGATACAGTTATATAGCGTCTATAGGCTAATTTTAGCGGGTATTCTCTTAGTTTTAAGTTTAACTGAGGTTTCAGCTGTTCGCATCGGTGGTTATGATGAGAACATCTTTTCTCAAGCAGTAAACGTATATCTTGGGTTTGCAGTACTAGGTATCTTTCTCGCACACTTTAGAAAGCCTGGAGCTAGTTACCAGGTTTATTGCAACGCAATATCAGATATTATTTTCCTTTTAATCGTTGCATACAGCAGTGGTGGAATGACTTCTGGTCTCGGTATTTTGTTGTTATTGCCGGTTATTCTGCCAAGTATTTTGAGTCCTGGGCAAATATCTCTATTACTTTCCGCCTCAACTGTTATTGCCTTATTAGGTTTAGAGACGTATTTACACTCTCAGAATGCTGGCTCAAATAACGAAATCTTTCATACTGGCGTATTATCTCTTTTCATCATGATTATTTCTCTGGCTGCAGGTAGCTGGTTTGAGAAAGCCTCAAAAACTGCAGAACTGGCAAAACGCCGTGGAATAGATTTGGCCAACCTCTCTCAGCTAAATCAGTCTATTCTTGATCAGCTACAAACAGGAATTATCGTATTAGACCATCAAGCGTGTATTAGGCATTTAAATCCAACTGCCTGGGATATGTTGGGGCAGCCTGTTGACTGGCGAGAGAAAACCTTAAAAGATTTTGCACCGGAATTACACTCGCATTTAGATTACTGGAGACACAACGTATCGCCTAAAGTTGCTAGTTATGACATAAAGCATTGGAAATCCACAGAATTTACAATGCGACTCTCGCAACTCGGAATTAGAAATCAAGGTGTGGTCTTGATGTATATCGAAGACACCCGAATGCAGCGTGAAAAACAGCAAGATGTAAAAATGGCTTCTTTAGGCCAACTAACCGCCAATATTGCGCATGAAATTCGTAATCCCTTAGGGGCAATAAGTCATGCGGCACAACTTTTATCAGAATCACCTGTGTTGGATAAAGCAGATGAAAGAATGATTCAGATTATTCAAGCCAATTCAAAGCGCATGAATGGGACGATAGAAAGTGTTTTGAATCTATCGCGTAAAAGTAATCCTAAGCGTGAAAATATCAGATTAAAACTATGGCTTAATGATTTTATTAATGATTTTGTGATGCAGTCTTCCTTGAAAAAGAATCAAGTTAGTTTGTTTCTGGATGTCCCGGATGCTGCCATTCAATTTGATCCTACTCACTTACATCAAGTGATGTGGAATCTTTGCCGGAATGCAGAGAAATATGCTCGTGAAGATGTATCTGAATTGCATATTGATATTCAAGGAACGCACCCAAGTCATACCAGAGACATCATGTTGAGTATTATTGATAATGGAAAGGGTGTGCCAGATAAAAATATAGATCGTTTATTCGAGCCCTTTTTTACCACAAGTTCAAAGGGCGAGGGAACAGGGCTTGGTTTATTCATGGCGAGAGAGCTTTGTTTAAGTAATGGAGCATCGCTTGAATATATAAAACTTCCAGCTGGAGGTAGCTGTTTTAGATTGATTTTTTCACAGTCTAATTTAGAAAATTAAAAAAATAAAATAGATAAAAAGTAAAAATAATAAGTAAAAGAGAAAATAAAATGACGCAACGTGTACTAGTAATCGATGATGAGCCAGATATTCGCGAGCTTTTAGAGCTAACGCTCCTTAGAATGGGTTTAGAAACAGCTACTGCCGGAACAGTCAAAGAAGGTTTGTTGGAAATTCAGAATTTCCACCCGGATTTGTGTTTAACGGATATGAAGCTTCCAGATGGAACCGGCTTTGATGTAGTCAGATACATTCAACGTGAGCATTCTCATATTCCCGTTGCTGTAATAACTGCTTTTGGCAGTATGGAAGCAGCGGTTGAAGCATTGAAAGCGGGTGCTTATGACTTCGTTTCAAAACCGGTGGATTTGGCTAAGTTAAGAGATTTAGTACAAACCGCTTTGAAGCTTTCTGAAAAAACAGGTTCTGATACATCTCCAGAAAATTCTGAAGCAGCCGATGGGACGAGTCCAATTATTGGTGAATCAACTGCGATAAACTTGTTAAAGAAAACAATTTCTAAATTGGCAAGAAGTCAGGCTCCTGTGTTTATTCATGGAGCCTCGGGTACGGGTAAAGAATTAGTTGCGAAACAAATTCATCTGCAAAGTCCAAGATCATCTGGAGCTTTCGTGCCTGTTAACTGTGGGGCGATTCCTGAAAGTCTTATGGAAAGTGAATTTTTCGGTCATAAAAAAGGTAGTTTTACAGGGGCAGTTGAGGATAAGGCCGGATTATTTCAAGCTGCACATCACGGTACTTTATTTCTCGATGAAGTTGCTGATTTGCCGTTAAGTATGCAAGTTAAGCTGTTGCGTGCCATACAAGAAAAGGCAGTAAAGTCAGTGGGTGGTGTGGAAGAAGTTGCTATTGATACGCGGATCTTAAGCGCAACACATAAAAATCTTGAGGAAGAAGTTGATAAAGGGCGTTTTCGACAGGATCTTTACTATCGACTAAATGTTATTAAGCTTGATGTACCATCATTGGAAGAGCGTGGAGACGATATTTTATTATTGGCAGAGCATTTCTTGAATTTAATCGCAGAAAGATGGCAACTACCTAAAGCTGCTCTTTCAAACCAGGCGATCAAGGTTCTATCGAATTATCCTTTCCCCGGAAATGTTCGTGAATTAGAGAATATTTTGGAACGTGCTTGTACTTTATCTGATGGTGAATTTATTGAACCAGAGGATTTGCAATTGTCTTCAATATGCAACAGATGTAAGATCAGTCATCAAAAATGAGTCAATTTTAGAGCAAGTGCTCGAAAAACCTGATCTTTTCATCAGGAAGTGAAAAAGAGCAAATTTTACATGCTTTAAATCAAACTCGATGGAACAGAACGGCTGCCGCTAAAACCTTAGGAATGACATTTAGACAATTACGCTATCGAATCAAGAAATATGAGCTAGATCAGAAGCTTTAAGCGCCCACAGAAAATTTCAGTACATTATTTTTAATTTATGTCCACATTAAATGTGGACATAAAAAATCACGTTCTTAACTCAAGTTTTACAAAAATCTACCTAATTTGTTTTTAATTCAAATAAACGATTCACTTAAAAACTTTTGGAAAATTTAACGAATACAGTCACAACATCATTATCTTTAAACGGCAATGACCCAGATGTCGCTGTTGTAACCGTGTCACCAAGCTTTCTATACTGAGCACCAATACTTGTAGTAAATCCGTCTTTAGCGGTGAATTTAGCACCAACTGCTATACCTTTTTCCCCGTCTTGAGGTGAAAATGGGCTTGATGGTTTTCCAGTACTTGGTTCATAGTTCAAAGTTATAGAGCCACTGATTGAGTCGCTGAATTTACGACCAATGCCCAACTTATAGTCTGTAGTATCATCAAAAGTTGACAGTTGAGTAGCGCCCAAGAAAAATACTTGAGCATCGGACCATTTTGTGCGGCGAATACTACCGAATAGAAGCGTATTTTCAGCAATTCCAGATTGTAATTCTAAGGTCATAGTTTTTGGTGTACCTGACGTTGTATTACCAATACTTGTCTCTCCCGCAAGAGGATGGAGAAAAGTTGTGTCATGACCAAAATCTAATTCTGACTCATATGTTAGGCTTGCACGAAGTGCTATCTTAGGAATCGAATAAGCTGCACCTACAATAAATCCAGTATCAGAATCTTCTTTAAAGGCTGTAGCACCTGGCACAGTTGGATTTAAAGCCCTTAAATCGGCATTACCTTTTTGTGTTTGATACTTTAAACCACCAAAAGCACTAATACTATCTGTCGCCTTATAGTGCCCCAAAGCAATGTAAGATTTAGCACTCACTGACCCGCGTAAGGTACTACCTATTGCTTGGTAATTAACATCGACTCCCACAGGTTGAGTATTCACCATCATTCCAAGCCCAAACTTATCCGATATTTGGTGTTTATACGCGAAGCGAACAGTATCAACATCTTCAGCTACATTTGCGTTAGGAGCAAATGTGGTTGAAACTGAAGGTTCAGCCCTAGCTAACGTTAATTCGACGTATTTTCCTTTTTCAAACAAGAAACTCGGGCTGAATACTAAACGATCCAAGCCAGTAACACCCAGTGCAGTAGAACTAACGAGTACAGCTGATATTGCCGTTGCAATTTTAATTGTGCTTTTCATGATTTCCTCTCCTTTGTAGAAAAACATTATGCATGAGGCTTACATTAGGTCAAGGGTTGAATGTCTTTAGGCGTAAAAAAACGAGCATTTGCTCTTTTTTTGCTATATATTCAATTAATTCTGAACTTTTGGTCAAAACTGACTACTCTTATTGAGGTAAGTAAAATTAACCAAACAGGTTAGAAATCTAATCAGGTGTAAACTAAGCTTCAAGCATGAGTAACGCTTTTGCTGTTACTGTAACAAAAGTATTACTACTTTCTAATTCAATTCTGCGAGCATGAATCAATCTGCAAAAGAACATGATAGTAGTTATTAGTCTAACAAACGGGCATATTAAGTGCGCAACCAAACAACAAATTTTAAGGAAATAACATGACTTTATTGAATAAATTGTTTTTACAAAAAATTGCATTAATTTGTACTGTTTTATTATTAAGTGCATGTGGCGGAGGTGCTTCTACTAATAGTGTGACTGCCTCTACTGCAGACTTACAAAAACTCGCGGATAATGCTGTAGCACAACCCCTTGTTATAGCTCCTACAGGAGTTAACACAAAACAAATTAACAACAACTTATTTGGACTTGCTGATGTTTATATAGGAACCTTAGATCTTCCTTATTACTTTGACACAACAAACTCAACCACAAGCTTTTGGCTACCTTCGTTAGCGGTAAGAGAAACGATTACCGTACCTGTAATGATGACATTACCTAAAGCAGGCACACCAACTGACGCATTAGGAAACGTAGTACCTTCCAAACCATCTGCAGGTTGGCCAATTGTAATATATCAGCATGGCATTACTCGTAATCGTACCGATGTACTTGCTTATGCTGATGCTCAAGCACAAGCAGGTTTTGCTACGATTGCAATTGATTTACCGGCACATGGTCTAGTCGATGCAAGCAATCCTTTTAATGCAGTCAATACTGCATTTTCCTACAGATATTGAACAAACCTTTGGTGCAAACACTACTTCTGGTGAAAACTTTATTAACTTAGAAGCTTTATGCTAACTTCTCGCGATAATCTTCGACAAGGTGCTGCAAATCTTCTTACTTTACGAAAAAGTTTAGGGGGTATTATTAATGCAGCTACACATGATGCCTGAAGTCTATTGATACCTCAAAAAGTTGGGCTTATTGCTCACTCATTAGGTGGAATGGTGGCAATACCCTACCTAGCTGTTGAGACTACACCAACTCCTAGTTCAATAGTAATGTCAGGCGCTACAGTAACAATGGTATTAAGGAATCAGCTTCTTTTTCACCTGTAATTATACAAGGTTTAGCAGGTCTTGGGGTTACAACACCAGCTGGCATTGCTGCATTTTATGCTAATGCACAAGAATTAATAGATGCAGGTGAGCCAGCAAACTATGCTGCTGCTGCTGCTGCAAATCATCCTATTCATCTTATTGAGGTAATAGGTGATCAAGCTGTGCCTAATTCTTCAACTGAAAATCTTAGCCACTTTTATGGGTGCTTCAAGCATCAGTACAACTACACCTGGAATTGCACGCTGGTAATCCAGGAATTGTTCGTTTCACCGAAGGTGGACATAGTTCACCGCTTAGACCCAACAGCTAGCTTTGCAGCAACAGTTGAAATACAAAGACAATTAGCTGCTTTCCAAGCATCTGCGAATCGCCAGCGCAACGTAATGACCAATGGTTGTGTATTAAGGCGGACTGTAATGTTATGCCTCAGTAATATATCTAATATTACTTAGCTTAAAAGACACCCCCCCACTTTTTAGCTGTTTTCAAAAACAGTCAAAAAGTAGGGGGGTGTCTTTTTTTATTCTTTGTTTGTATTGGTGTTTATAATCGCTATCTATACGAGAATGTCTTTTAAACGGGTTCTCTCTAAACCATCTCCATTAGCCATCTGTGCCAGAAATAATTCAGCAGTAGCTATGGCGTCTTCCAGAGCACTATGAGCGTTATATCTGGGTAAACCATAATCAGCTCTGAGATTGAATAATCTTAAAGATTTAGGAGTAAAGCCTTGTGGAAGTTTGTCCATCCGTTTCTTGGCAATGGCCAATGTATCGACTATCAGTAATGGTGGCGCATCACCGTAGATTTGTTTACACGCGGCGTTAAAAAAATTTCTCTCGATTTTATCGTAGTGAACTAAAAGTACCCGCCCTTTCATTTGCTCTAGCAGTATTTCTAATACGTCATGCAAATGTTCACCTGCATTTGCACGATCGTCTGTTATTTTATGGATGACGACGCTCTCAGGTGGAATTTCTCTGTTCACTTGGATAAAGTGATGGCGGTTTTCGCCGAGTTTTACTCTGCCATTTTTTACAAGTGTACAACCAATTGAAAGAATCGCTTCTTTGTTTGCATCTAATCCCGTCGTTTCAAAGTCTAAAGCGAGAAATTCAACTTCCGAAGCGGGTAATTTTAAATCAGGTAATGGTGTTGAAAGATAGTCTTTGAGAATTTCATTCTCAACTTTAGCTAAGAGTTTTTTTCTTTTTTTATCTGGGTTAGCAAATAACGAAAACATTAGCCTAACCTTTCCATTGCTGTTTGCAAGGTGCTAACAGTCTCAAAAGAATCTTTTAAGTGTCTGCGCTCCAAAGAAGAAAGCTCTTCCGGAGGTACATGGTTATCAGCAACTATTCCATTTTCTATTTGCTTAGCCTGATGTTGAAGACGAACCGTTGAGATAAATTCGAAAGCATCTTTTAAGTCAGCTCTGCCTTCCTGGCTGAGAACTCCCGCTGCAGCCGCTGCATCCAGGCGTTCTTGAGTATTAATAGCATGCGAACCCGCTTTTAAGGCGTAAACGCGCGCAAGGTCAATTATCGGTACAACGCCTCTTTTCTTCATATTGAGGGCTTTTTGTTCTGCTCCCGTTTTTTCTAGAACAAAATGCCTGAATAAGCCTAAAGGCGGACGGTAGTGCAGGGCATTCCCAACCATAAGATTGATGAAAAGATCACTCTTTTTGGTTCTTTTGTATACTTTGGTTTGTAATTTTTCGAGTAATTGCTGATCACCATAAATGCAGCGTAAATCAAAAAAGATACTCGCATACATTAGTGGTTTAGGCTCTGGTTCGTCGATCCATTTTTTGAAATAACTTTTCCATGCCGAGAGTGGTTGACGCCATTTCTTATTGGTTGCCATTACATCACCCGGGCAGTAAATATAGCCGCAGGCATCCAGACCGTCAGAAACAAATTTCGCCAATGCCAGGAAATACTCATCATGTGTTTCTTCGACATAGTCATCGGATAAGATTAAAGCGTTATCTTGATCAGAATGCGCCGTTTGCTCATTACGAGCCTGAGAACCTGCAATGATGAATGCATAGGGTATTGGTGGCGCACCTAGCTTTTCTTCTGCCATTTGTAATAAACGTTTAGCTAATAGACTCACCAATTGAGCTTATCGAGTGAGCAGTATCGTCTGCATTGAGCCCACTTTTAACAAGATTTACCAATGTTGGGGCGAGTTGTTTGCTCAAACTGGTTAGTTCTTCAATTGATTTTGCTCGATGAATTTCATTGATTAAATAAACGGCATTATCACTTTGTTGACGAATTATGTCAGCAGCAGTAACCATTGCTCTGACTTTGTTATTTTCTAATACAGGAATATGGCGAATATTATTTCTGGCCATTGTTAACAAGGCTTGGGATGCAGTAGCCGTGGAAGACATGGTAATCAGGTTGCGCGTCATTATGGTATCAACACTGTCTTCCAAATTAAGCCCCTTTGCTACTACCTTGGTACAGAATTCGCGGTCTGTAATGATTCCCTGGATTTTGCTTTCACCTTCATTCATAACCAATAGCGCGCTCACATGCTCGCTAGTCATTCTGTTAGCCGCCTCTTTAATGGTAGTACTTGGTCCTACAATTAGTGGGGTTGCGTGTGATAACTCTCCGACACGTGTAGAGATTAGAGTGCTTTGTTCGTTGTTGCGAATATTGTTAATTGCACTACGTAGACGCTCGGTTTTTTGCTCTGAAAAATATTCTCTGATTGCTTTTTGTTCTTTTAGTAGCTTTTTGAAAACTGGTGCAGCGATTATATATAAAAGCGTGTCTTCGATAGCCACAACTTTACGAGTAACTATGCCGCTTAACATGGTTGAACGATGACCCGCCCAATCTCCTTCAGATAGCTGGGCAGAAATATTACCCTCTGTATCGTAAAGTTCTAAAGCCCCAGAACGAATCAAGTATAAAGATTGATTCTCATCTCCAGGATTTAGTAATAATTTACCTCTACGTAAATAGGTTATTTCGAGCGTTTTGACTATTTCATCGAGGCACTCTTCTGTAACTTTATCTAATGGAGCACAGGTCTCCAGATATTCGCGGATTTCTAGTTGTTCTATTTCCATGATATTTTTATATGACTTAGGTTAATATTTAATAGGGAACTCAGCTAAATGAAGCGCTGCCTTATAAGATACGGCGAGGCGTATTTTCATATTATCGGGCGTTACCGTCCCGGTGGGCATTAACTCGACAGTCCAGCGTTTTTTATCTCCAGAGTCGATCATCTTTACTGGCTGGGACTCTTCCCCAGCTATGATTAACGACATCGCCACATCATCCAGTGATGTTTTTGAAAGTAATTCGATGGGTAATAGGCGTTGATAACTGGGAGGGGCCTGAAACTTGAGATGCATTTCCATTCCTATGCCAAGGACTTCACAACGATCTTCCACGGGTAAACAACGGTCTGTTACCACCAGCTTTTTATCCTTATCTTCATTCTCGTTTTCTTTGTATGTATCAGCGAGAAAGTAGCCTCCTAATGCTAAAAAAGGAGTCATTATTATTGCAATTAAAGTGTGTTTACTCATATAGATTTCTTGTTTCTCATCAAGTTATCACTCGGCCATTCATCAGAAAGTAGTGAGGTTCATCGTATTCACGATGAAGATATCAATTAACTGTGAGATATTAACGCTTCGGTTTAGGAGTTACTATATTTTTAATTTAATGTTTTGCTTAGCTAATAACAATAACAAAGCCCCCGATTTTATCTATGTTGTTAGCCCTGAGTCCTTTGGACTCTCCACTCTCACATAAGCCCCCCTTGCTTATGTAAGAGTCTTTGCCAGACTTCGGTCTGGCTTTTATTCATCTGGGAAATCTACATCAATATTAGTATTAGTAAATATTAGAATTCACAGATAAAAAAAGCCTATTCATTTGAATAGGCTTTTTAGTGTGTCGGTAAGGGGGAGCATCCTCCGTTTCCGACTATACCCCTCCTAGCGGTTGGAGGAATTCTTTCACAACTAAAGAATGCGCTTTGTTAATAAAACTGTCAACAAACAGAAAAATATTCCAATATTATTAAATACTTATTAACTTCGATAATCTTGGATAAATAAGTATCAAATTTAAAAACAGTGCTTTATGCTCAAGTATTAATTTTTAATATTTGGTATTAGCGTGTTTGACCTAATCGAGACTAAAGAGCAGTTAGAGACCTTCGTTGATAAAATAAGCCATGCAAAGTGGGTTGCGATTGATACAGAATTTCTCCGTGAAAAAACCTATTACGCAAAACTATGTCTGATTCAGGTTGAAGCAGATGGATTACGTGCTTGTATCGACCCCCTTGCTATTCAAGATATCTCGTCATTTTCAAAAGTTTTACACAACCCGGATATCGTAAAAGTATTACATGCTGCGCACCAGGATTTAGAAATTTTGCTGCAATTAACCGGAAAGGTTCCTGCGCCAATTTTTGATACCCAGGTTGCTGCTTCGGTACTAGGTATTGGTGATCAAATGGGCTATGCAAGATTGGTTGAAGATATGTTGGGAGTGAGTTTAGCAAAAACCCAGTCGAGAACAGATTGGGCTAAACGCCCACTTAAACCAGCACAGTTAGAATACGCCATTGATGATGTGCGTTATCTCGCTCAAATCTACCCTAAAATGGTCGAAAAATTAGAATCACAAGAGCGTCTTGGTTGGTTGGATAAAGACTTTGCCAGGGCAACTAATCCAGATCTGTATGCGAGTAACTCGCGTGAGCGCTGGAAAAAAGTAAGGGGTAATCAGGTTTTAAAAAGGCCTCAATTAGCTATTTTAAGAGAACTCGCTGCATGGCGAGAAGATAGAGCTGAGAAATCCGACCGCCCAAGGAAATGGATTGTTAGCGATGACATTTTATTGGACTTGTCTCGCCAGCAGCCTTCGAATCTTACCGAGATAGGTGAAATCAGAGGGATCAATGCTGATCGAAGTAGTAGCAATCACCAAATTTGGCTGGAGCTGATCAGGAAAGGACAAAGCATACCCGAAGCTGACTGGCCCGAATTGCCTAGAAGTAAAAAACCCTCACCAAATCAAAATGCATTAATCGATTTACTCATGTTAGTAGTGCAAATTCAAGCCAGAAAGCACAATATTACGGCGGCTGTTATAGCAACAAGAAAGCAGTTGGCAACGTTGGTTCAGTCAGGTAAATCAACACTCTCAGATGATTGGCGTGGCGAATTAGTCAATGATCAAATTCAAAAAGTGATGTCAGGTGATATGACGATTGGTGTTGAAAACTCGATTGTGAGTTTAATAGACTAATTTAATTGGCTAGGTAGACTCTTGATAAACGTTTCAACATCGCCATCTTACTAACATACTCATATTCAAACGTCATTAAAAGAAGAAATCCAAATAAACACAGAGAACCCAATGAAATCTCCATTACTAAATATTAAAGATCTTCCAGAATTTTCAAAAATACAGGCAGTGCAAATAGAACCAGTACTTGATCAGTTATTAAAAGATGCTCGCGAGCTTACACAATCCTTACTGGATAAAAATACCGAATATACCTGGGATAATTTAATCGAGCCGTTAGAGTCAGTTGATAACGAACTAAGCCGTATGTGGTCGCCAATCAGTCATATGAATGGCGTCGTGAACTCTCCGGAACTTCGTGATGCTTACAACGCGTGTTTACCAAAATTAAGCGAATACAGCACCGAAATGGGGCAAAACAAAGCTTTATTTAAAGCCATAGAGCAAATTCAAGCCAATGCAGATGCGTTGGGTCTTGATAATGCACAACGAAAATCACTAGAGGATTCAATTAAAGGTTTTCGTTTGTCAGGGGTGGATTTAGAAAGTCATAAGAAAAAACGCTATGGGGAAATTAGCAAAGAGCTTTCAACGCTTACCTCTAAGTATTCAGATAATGTTTTAGATGCCAGCAATGCCTGGACAAAATTGATAACTGATAAAACTGCATTAGCAGGTTTGCCAGAATCAGCAATAGAACAAGCAGCCGAAGCAGCTAAGCAAAGAGATGCTGAAGGATGGATGCTAACCCTGGAATTCCCTTCATATTATGCCGTGATGACATATGCTGATGATCGTGAGTTACGCGCTGAAATGTATCGTGCTTACAGCACGCGTGCTTCTGATCAAGGTGATAATAAAGAGTTGGATAATAGCCATAATATGGAAAAAATCCTACAGCTTCGCCAGGAAAAGGCGCAACTATTAGGTTTTGATAGCTATGCTAATCTATCACTGGATACCAAGATGGCGGAATCACCTGAGCAAGTACTCAAGTTCCTTTCTGAGTTAGCTGAAAAATCCTTTCCGTTTGCGCAAAAAGAATACCAGGAATTAAAGCAGTTTGCCGAGGAAGAAGTAGCAATAACAGACCTTCAAGCCTGGGATGTTGGTTATGTGAGCGAAAAACTCAAGCAGCAGCGCTACAGCATTAGCGATGAAGACTTAAAGCCATACTTCGCTGTGGATAGTGTGTTAGCTGGCTTATTCGAATTAGTCGAGAAGCTTTATAACGTTAAAATTACGCAAAATAAAGAGCAAGAAAGCTGGCATCCAGATGTGCGTTTCTTCCACATCACTGATGAGCAGGGTAATTTAAAAGCACGTTTCTATCTTGATTTATATGCACGTCAAAATAAACGTGGCGGTGCCTGGATGGCTGATTTCTGTGGTCGTTTCAAGATGACTGACAAGCTTCAGACTCCAGTCGCATTCATGACCTGTAATTCTGCGCCACCAGCAGGTGGAAAGCCTGCGCTGTTTACTCACGATGAGGTGATTACGTTATTCCATGAGTTTGGTCATGGCTTGCACCACATGATGACACAAGTGGATTATCTGGATATTTCGGGTATCAGCGGTGTTGAATGGGATGCGGTAGAGCTTCCGAGTCAGTTTATGGAAAATTGGTGTTGGCAGCGCGAAGCATTAGATATGTTTGCTGCGCATTT
Organism: uncultured Gammaproteobacteria bacterium; assembly: GCA_963807855.1. GTDB lineage: Bacteria > Pseudomonadota > Gammaproteobacteria > Thiotrichales > Thiotrichaceae > Cocleimonas. The sequence continues at coordinate 68,259 of CAWEEB010000044.1, forward strand.
TGAAACAGGTGAGAAAATACCTGATGAGTTATTCGATAAAATGCAGTCAGCAAGACATTTTCAGAGCGCCATGGGTATGGTGCGACAGTTAGAGTTTTCCATGTTTGATATGCGTCTACATATGGATACTTCTATAAAAACATCACAGCAAATTCAAGATATTTTGAATAAAACACGTGATGAAGTTGCTGTAATACACCCCCCCACTTTTAACCGTTTTCAACATGGCTTTTCTCATATCTTTGCGGGTGGTTATGCGGCGGGTTACTACAGTTATAAATGGGCTGAAGTACTTTCTGCTGATGCTTTTGCCAGGTTTGAAGAAGAAGGATTATTCAATGAAAGTGTTGGCAAAGCCTTTCTGAATGAGATTCTTGAAGTTGGCGGTTCACGTCCTGCAATCGATTCGTTCAAAGCTTTTAGAGGAAGGGAGCCAAAAGTAGATGCTTTACTTAAACATTCTGGATTGGCAGCATGAGCGACAGTAACTCCGGTAGCTTTGACAGTTATACCGAAAAATTCAAAATAGCGAGTTGGAATGTCAACTCGCTAAAAGTACGTTTGCCCCATGTGCAACAGTGGTTAGAAAAAGCTCAACCAGATGTTTTAGTTTTACAGGAAACCAAAACCATCGATGAAAATTTCCCTGCTGAGGAAATTCAAAATATGGGTTATCAGGTCGTATTCGCGGGCCAAAAAACCTATAACGGAGTTGCCATCCTTTGTAAGGATGAATACCTGATTGAAGATGTTGTAACTGACTTGCCAGAACTGGATGATCCGCAACGTCGTATTCTGGCGGCTACCATCAATGGAATTCGTATTCTAAATTTGTACGTAGTTAATGGTTCCGAAGTTGGTTCAGAGAAGTTTGATTACAAACTACATTGGCTAGAGAAGGTTACTGAGTGGGTAGAAGATCAGGCAAAGCAATATAAAAAGTTCGTAATACTTGGTGATTTCAATATTGCACCCAAAGATCGTGATGTGCATAACCCAAAATCGTGGCATGAAAAAATCCTTTGTTCCACTCCCGAACGAAATGCATTGCAAAAAATTCTGGATATCGGTTTTTCAGATTCATTTAGGCTATTCGAACAGGCTGATGATATCTATAGCTGGTGGGATTATCGCAGCGGCGGCTTTGATAAAAATATGGGACTTCGTATCGATTTGATTTTATCCAGTCAATTATTGGTTGAGCAATGTACAGCGAGTTATGTTGATCCTGAACCTAGAGGTTGGGAGCGCCCTTCAGATCACGCCCCAGTGGTCAGCGAATATAGAAATATCACTTAATGACGAACCTGGAAAATGGCTAAGTTGAGACAATATCGGAGCATAGAGACGACGGACGGCTCGAGGGTAGCAGTTTTCATTCAGTTAAATGAAAAACCTCTTAAAAGTGGGGGGGTGACTTTAGTCTTCTATAAACGCTTTGCTCATGAGCAATAAGGTCAAAGGAACGATATTTGTATTAATTTGCGTTGCCTTATGGGCGTTGATTCCCGTTGTGGCAAAATTGGGTCAAGCCAGTCTGGATAATCACCAATTTCTATTTTGGTCGAGTTTGGTATCCCTGATTGTTTTAAGTCTCTCGGCTTTAGTTAAAGGCGAGATGGCCGAACTAGGTAGTTACAGCCCGAAAGAATTTCTCTACTATGGTTTTCTGGGTTTACTAGGTACCTATATTTACTATCTATTCCTGTATCTTGGTTACGCAAAAGCAGTGGGTATGGAAGTGTTAGTGATTCAATATACCTGGCCTATATTTATCTTGGTGCTTTCCTTATTTATCCTGAAAGAACATCTTACGTTACGAAAAATAATAGCAATCGCCTTGGGATTTGTCGGCGTTTTAATTGTTTTAACCAAGGGAGAGTTTCAGAACTTAGAGTTGAATAACCTAACTGTGATTGCTCTGGTTGCAGCGGGTTCGTTCTGTTTCGCTTTATTTTCAGTGTTGAGTAAAAATGTGAAGCGTGCGCCATTAGTCGTTATCAGTATTTACTTTCTTGCCGCTACATTGGCATCATTCGCTTCCATGATGTACTTCTCAGAATTTGCACTGCCATCGTCGGCTGAAGTTATGCCGATTTTGTTAAATGGTATTCTGGTGAATGGCTTTTCATATATGTTCTGGTTGATGGCATTGAGGTCAGCAGAAGCATCATATCTCGCTCCTTTCACATTTATTGCCCCGGTTTTATCTGCTATCTACCTGATTTTATTCTTTGATGAGCCAATGTTGGGCGTTTATCTGGTAGGTCTGGCTTGCGTCATTTTAGGTGGGTTGGTAAACAGCCTTGAATTCTCGAAGAAAGCGGAGTAAAGAGCTGAGTAAATAGTTTCATAAAAAATCATAAACTGTTTTTCACAGACAAAAAGAAGCCGCTTAAAGCGGCTTAATTCACATCGAAGGAAATCATTATTATTAGAAGGTTAGCTATATTGAGAATCAATATCCTGTAAAGCCACTTGGTAGCGACGTATTCCTTTAAAAATCGCTTTGGCTAATTTTTCTTGGTGACGCGCCGTTTTAAGGCGCTTTTCTTCTTGAGGGTTGCTGATAAACGCAGTTTCAATTAAAACTGAAGGTATATCAGGTGATTTTAAAACTACAAACCCAGCACTTTCAACGCGTGGTCTGAGTAAATTATTTACGCTGCCTAGCTCTTTAAGAACTCCATTGGCAACTTCTAGACTTTTGTTAATTGTCTCTTCTTGTGCCAAGTCATAAACTATTGAGTTGAGCGTTTTATTTTTGTGTAAGCGTGCCCCGGCAATTTTTGTTTCGTAGGAGTTTTCACTGTTTGCTAACCATCTCGCGGCTTCGCTTGAAGCTCCTTTTTCAGAAAGAATATAAACTGAAGAGCCTGTCAACTTGCGGCTAGGGTTAGCGTCTGCATGAATAGAAACAAATAGATCTGCTCTATTCTTTCTCGCTTTTTCGATTCGTTTACGTAGGGTTACGTAATAATCGCCATTACGGATGAGTACGCCACGCATGCCTGGCTGGCGATCAATGTGTTTTTTTAAGCGTTTAGCAATTTGCAGAGCCACATCTTTTTCTTTAGTGCCTCGTTTGCCAACAGCGCCAGGGTCTTTGCCCCCATGTCCGGCATCAATTGCTATAGTGATTGGCTTTCTAATCACGCCCCCACTTACAGCACTTATTGCCTGGCGGGCTTTTTGTTGTGGTGATTTAGCTGCTTGCTTAGGGCTTAGAGCAACTTCTAGATAAAAGTTTTTATTGTTAGCACTCATTCTTGATGAAGGATGTGCTACTTGAGTCATATCTAAAACTACACGAAAATCATCCTTATTTCGTGTAGCTTGTCTAAGTCTTTTAATGAGTTTGTTTGAGCCCGCAGTATTACGATTTAATTTAAGTTTTGTATTTGATTTTGCATCGATGAAATCTATAACGACTCGCTCTGGAGAGCTTAAAGTCGAAACTCTATGGCGCACGGATTTGTCCAGCTCAAATACGAGCTTCTGGCTTCCATTGGCACTTTGCTTAAGAGAGACTGATTTAATATTCGCGCTGCGACCTTTGGCGAAAGTATGAGGTGCGATACTAGTTGCGCCAGCAACACCTAATAGTTTGCCTAATCTCAGTACGAAGTCTCTACGCTTCTGACTGGTAGTTTCCATATTCCCCAATGATTTGTGAGTATCAAAGCCCTATTCGATATTCACATTCAAATTTTATAAGTATGTTGTTTGTTAAGTGCGAGCTAAAATTTGTTTATTATTACTCGTGCTTAGGACACATAGTAAAACTCAGTAGAGACTTAAATTCAAGTGATTTTTACTATAATTTCATAAGTCATTGTTTTAAAGGGTATTTAGACTTCTGTAATTATTTCTCTACAGCTATCCTGATACAGAATATTGATAGTTAAATCGGGTTTAGGTAGAAATCCTTTTGCCTTTTCTGGCCATTCTACAAGGCATAAAGCATCGCTATTCCAGTATTCTCTACCACCGATGTATTCGAGCTCTTCGGGGTCAGCTAAGCGATACAGATCAAAGTGATAAATCATGCGATCGTTAATATGATAGGGTTCGACCAGGGTATAAGTGGGACTTTTGACGGTTCCTTGATAGCCAAGGCTTCTTAATAGTCCACGAACCAAGGTTGTTTTGCCTGCGCCGAGGTCACCATTAAGAAACACCATTCCACCATGCGGGAAATTTTTCTGCAATTTGGCCACCGAAACTCATCATTTCGTTTTCATCATGGATAATTAGTTTATCTGTCATTTTTAAAATCTATCTATCACCGTTTTACCATCAGGTATTTTTGATTATTTGTTATTTAGCAATGCTCTCAAGTGCGGAAATAAATCACTGGCTAACATTCCTATTTCACCTTTTTCAGCAGCCATATCAGCTGCCCGTGCATGAAGTTCAACTCCTATCGTTGCAGCATCATATAAGCTTAATCCCTGTGCAACCAGAGCGCCGATAATACCGCTAAGAACATCACCCATTCCACCACTAGACATGCCGGGGTTACCAGCGTTGCAAACCAGGGTTTCAGAACCATTATTGATTAAACTACCTGCGCCCTTCAGAACACAGACACCCCCATACTTTTGCTGCATTTTTTCTAAACTCGAATATCTATCGAATTCTATCTCATTAGCATCCGATTTTAAGAGTCGAGCTGCTTCCTTGGGATGTGGTGTAAGTATCCAGTTAGCTTTATTAATGGGGTTTTCATGAGAGTATATTCAACGCATCGGCATCCATTATGATGGGTTGGCTTGCTCTAACAGTATGCGCGAATAAATCACGCGCCCATTTTGATTGCCCTAATCCGGGGCCTATAACAACTGTATTTACCTTATTTAAAAGCTCATTCAGGTCTTTCGGTTTCTCAACGCTTTTAACCATAATTTCAGGTCGTGTAGCATTGATAGAATGTGCATGAGATGGGTGTGTCGCCACATGCACTAAGCCAGCACCAGAACGCAAGCAGGCTTCAGCGGCTAGTCTTATCGCACCAGACATTCCCGGTCCTCCACCAATTAAAAGCACACTACCAAAATGGCCTTTATGACTGCAGCGTGCCCGTGGTTTAATCGTATCTGTAATCAGGTCTTGAGGAATTAGCTTTTTATTAGATTTTGTACTGAGTTTTTTATATACAGCGGCGGGTACTTGTAGATCATCAAATACCAGTTCTCCAACTTGATCTCTTGCTTGCCCTGTAAATAATCCAGATTTGAATCCAATATAGGTAACGGTTAAATCTGCTTTAATACATGCGCCAAGAACTTTGCCTGTATCAGAACTTAGCCCTGATGGAATATCGACTGCAATTTTTTTTGCTGGGGATTGATTCACAGTAGCAAAAATACTACGCCAATCATCTCGTACATTTCTTGTGAGACCCGTGCCCAAAATAGCATCTACAATAAGGTCAGCTTTTAATAGTGTTTCATCAAATTCCAAAGGAATTCCAGTTGCCTTGATGAATGCTTCTTTAGCGAGCAAGGCGTCACCCTTAATGGAATTAATATCTCCAAGTTGAATTAGGGTAGTTTTTAAGCCAGCATCGATAGCAAGAGTAGCAATCACATAGCCATCTCCACCGTTATTGCCTGTGCCGCATAAAATGCAAATTGACTTAGACTCAGGATAAGAATCTAACATTGTACCGAGTGTTACTTTTCCGGCTCTTTGCATCAAAGTAAATCCCGGTATACCGAAGTCTTGTATCGCTATTCGGTCTAATTCTCTGACTTGATCAGCACTATATAAATTACGTGGTATAGACATCAAAATGCTACTATTACTGTTGGATAGAAAGGAATCACTTTGAATAATATCACGCATACAAAACTTAAACAGTGGGCACGGCACCTGGGATTTCAGGAGTTGGGTGTTAGTGGTATTGATTTATCAGCACAAGAGACCTATTTAAAGCGATGGTTAGCTAAAGATTTCCAGGGTGATATGGAGTGGATGGAGCGCCATGGCAATAAACGAACTCGTCCTGATGAGCTTGAAGAAGGAACCATAAGCGTCATTAGCGTGCGCATGGATTATTTGCCGCCACAAACAGTTGATCCTGAGATGGTGCTCAATCATCCTGAACTAGCCTATGTTTCGCGTTACGCTTTGGGCAGGGATTACCATAAAATTATGCGCAAGAAGCTGGAAAAGCTCGCAACTAAGATAAATTCGGAATTGAGTGATACCGAGCAAATGCGCTACCGTGTGTTTGTTGATAGCGCACCGGTTATGGAAAAGCCAATCGCCGTTAAAGCAGGGCTTGGCTGGATGGGGAAGCATACAAATATTTTAAGTCAAAATGTGGGCTCCTGGTTTTTTCTTGGTGAAATATATACCAATTTGCCATTAAATGAATCCCAAACAGTTGATAATCATTGTGGAGATTGTACTGCTTGTATCGATGTTTGCCCTACGAAAGCCATCATCAAACCGTATGAACTGGATGCCAGACGTTGTATTTCTTATTTAACCATTGAGCATAAAGGTGTTATTCCATTGGAATTTCGTGAGGCTATGGGTAATAGAATTTATGGTTGTGATGATTGTCAGCTGATCTGCCCCTGGAATCGTTTTGCTGCAGATACCAAAGAAACAGACTTTTCCACCAGAAATAACCTTGATTCTGCAAGTTTATTAAGCCTGTTTGGGTGGAGTGAGGAAGTGTTTTTAAAGAAACTGGAAGGGTCTGCAATAAGACGAATTGGTTACGAGCGTTGGCAGAGGAATATCGCCATTGCACTGGGGAATGCGCCCCCATCAGAGAAAATTATCAATGCGTTAAATGCAAAATATGAGGCGTCTTCAGAAATGGTACGTGAACATACCTCATGGGCACTTCAGCGCTTAAAATGATCCATCTGGCGAAATATTGATCAGTAAAGCTGGTATGTATTAGAATGTTGACATATCTTACGCTGAACTTCTATCTGTTGTAATGTTCCTAATAGCTGGATGCTGTTAACCATTGCAAAGCAAATTAGTCCTTTAAAAATTTCGAAACACTATCGATAAAATGAGAAACTAGGGAATGCTAAAAAAATATTTACTGTTATTGCTCTTGAGTTTTTTGGTGAGTGCTCAAGCACAAGTAAACGCTGAATTGAATACTGCTAATATATATACAAATGTTGAAAAATCTGTATATCAAATAAGGGTAATTAATAAGCAGACTGGGAAAAAATCAAGCATAGGGTCTGGTTTTGTTGTCACCAAAGATAATATCCTTGCAACTAACTACCATGTGGTTAGTGAATATATAAATGACCCGGATGTTTTTTCTTTAGAGTTTCTGTCAACTACAGGTGCAACTGGCCCTTTAGAATTGGTTGATTTCGATATTGTCCACGATCTTGCTGTAGTTAAGGCCAAGCAACCTATGGGGGTTCCGTTAAGAATTTCTTATCTACCTGAAAAAGGCGCTAGTTTGTACTCCTTGGGTAATCCAATGGATCTGGGTTTTACCATTGTAAAAGGTACCAATAATGGTATTTTAACAAAAGATGAAGACGGTAATATTCTGTTTTCTGGAAGCTTGAACCCGGGTATGAGTGGCGGACCAACATTGGATGAAACCGGAAATATCATCGGTATCAATGTTGCTACTTCAGGTAATGATATTAGCTTTCTAGTTCCCGCTGAATATTTAACGATCGTTCTGGATCGTTTGAAAGAAACGAGTTTCGAAGCTGTTAGAGATCGTTTTGCCCATAGCTCTGGTCAGTTATTGGCAAATTCCCAAAAAATTGTGAATAAGTTGCTTAATAATAAATGGAGTGGCACCAAAATAGGTTCTTTTATTGCGCCTGCTGAAGTTGATAAATCTATCCGGTGTTGGGATGCTAGTAGAACGCCGAAAAAAGATGATTTGTTTCGTACTTACTTCACCCGCTGCTCTAATGAAGACAATATCTTCATTTCAAACCGATTAAATGTAGGTAGTATTAATTATGAATACATGTGGTTGGAGACAGAAAAACTTTCGCCTACTCGTTTTTACCGTCGCTATGAAAAAGTGAATAGCAGTGTTATTGGTGGCCATGCAGGTAAGCGTGATGTCACAAACTTCTCTTGTCATACTGACTTCACTAAGATTGGAGATAGGGATTTCAAAACCTCTGTTTGCCGAAGAGATTATATTAAATATACGGGTTTGAGCGACATGCTTTTTACTGCCGCGATGGTAGGTGAAAAGAAAAAAGGTTTTCTTTTCAATTTAGATTTAACGGGTACCGACCCTAAAGCCGCGTTGGCATTATTTCAACGTATGCTGGAGAAATTCAAATGGCAAAACTAATTCTTGAAACGATTCAGCGTGGCGTTCATCACTATCATAAAGTTGACTTTTTTCCGGTGACTATTGGCCGTGCTTTTGATAATGATATTATTTTGCAAGACGTTACAATTTCTCCGCATCATGTGGTGATTGATCAGGAAGGTGATCAGCTATATTTGCAAAACCTTTCGACCGAGAATGGTACAAAGCTTCGTAAAAAAGCGATGGGCGATGAGCGTGTAACCATTGAAGCGCCCTGTAGTTTTCAAATGAGTAGCATCAAAGCCAGACTATTGCCAATTGATATGGAAGTTGAAAACACGCATATAAAAGATTGCAGTGGATTCTTTTGTATTTTTAGCAACCCCATATGGGCTATCGGATTGTTAATTACCACAATAGCTATGTTCTTCTATGAGCGCTATGTAACTACACCCGTTCCCAAAGAAATATTCTTTTACCTAAATACGGTATTACCATCGATCTGGATAATTCTGGGTATAACCGTCGTTATTTCAGGTATTAGCCGTATCTCAACACACCGTTGGGAAATTATCCCTGCAATCAGCATTGCCGCGTTAATTTTCTTATTGCCGCAGGTGTTTGAATACATTGGTCATTATGCGGCTTATCTACTCACCGAAGATAGTATTGGATTATGGTTAAAATATGCGGCTAAGTTTGTAGTGATTCCGGCGCTTATCGCAGTCTTCATCGTTAAAACGATTCATGCAAAATGGTTGCCCGCTAGCCGGAATAGCGGTGCTTGTTTACTCACCCTTCCTCGCTTACCAGGTATTGATTCTAGTTGATGAGCTTTCGTTGAAGTCAGGCTTTTCTGAAGTGCCTTCCTATAGCCAGACATTGTTACCGGGTGATACTCGTTTAAATGCTACGATTTCATTAGACCAGTTTATTAAAGAAGCTGATAAAGCAACGTCTAAAGATGTTGAAGAAAATGTTAACTGCGTCCAAGAAGAAGGAGCAGGAGTCATAGAGAGACGGGGTTAACCGAGAAAATATAGAGAGCAAGGCGACGATCACTCGAAGATTATTGTTTTACAAAAAACCGTATGAAAGTAGGGATGTCATCTCTGGTTTGGACAGGATCAAAAGTTATTGCTTACTGGCTCTAGTTTGGGTTGTCTCCTTAATAACGAGAACGCATAAAGCGCCAGGCCAATCCAGATTCCACTAAAGCCGATTAGCTGATCAGGATTAAGTTCTTCGTTGAAGATAAAAGCCCCAACCAGGAACTGCATAGTCGGTGTAATGTAAAAAAGAATGCCAGTGGTCGTCATTGGTAATAATCTTGCCCCTGCAGTGAATAATACCAAAGGTACAACTGTGACTAATCCTGCCAATCCTAGATAGATATCTGTACTTAGATTTAAGTGAAGAAATACAGCTTTGCTATTTATTCCAAGATATATCAAATAACCAAGAGAAAGGGGTACTAGTAGTAAAGTTTCCACTAACAACCCCGGAACTGCTGAGGTTTTGATAAATTTTCTTAGAATTCCATAGGCGGCAAAACTAAAACCAACCACTAGCCCTATCCAGGGAAATACTTCTACGCTGAAGATATAGTAGAGCACGCCTAAGGTTGCGAAAGTTACCGCTAGCTTTCTCAAAGGACCAAGCTGTTCTTTGAAAATGACTAAGCCACCGAGCACATGCAGTAACGGGCTTAAAAAATAACCCATACTCGCTTCAACCACCCGATCATTATTTACCGCATATACATAGACTCCCCAATTAATTGTGATCAGTATGGCGGTTAGAAAGAGCCACATAAGTTCACGTTTGTTTTTTAAGGTAGAGAGGAAATCTAATCTCCAGCTTGCGATAAATACCACAAATAGAATTAGAACGGGAACAGACCAGAGCATCCGGTGGGATAATACTTCGAAGGCAGGCACATGCTTGACCAGCGCCCAGTAAAGTGGAAACAAGCCCCAGCCAATGTACCCCAGTAATATTAGTATTATGCCCTTATTCATAGGCAAGGAGTATAGGACACTAATGGGTCACAAACTGTTTTATGATGCTTAATTTAGATTCTTGAGTAACAACTTCAGATATTTAACTGACACAGTTTTTAGATGCTGAGACTAGAAATTTAAATTACTTTAAGGGCTTGCATTTGTTTATCGTTCGCCAAGACATTTAGTTAATTTCCTGGCGAAGTGGTTTACGAGTAATTGACTTAAATAAATGTACTAAAAAACATCACCCAGCTAAAAAGGATTAAAGCAACGATAATAATTGAAGGAAATGTGAACTCCCACATAATAAGCTCCGATAGCTAATATTTAACGAAGCTCAAATTTACACCCAGAACAATTGTACAATAATGATCTGAGTCAATAGTTTAGGTGTTTTTAATTATTAAAGCATATTCCACTATTTTAGCACTTTAATGACTTCTTCGTGTTTCAAGTGACTAGCGAGCCCTTTAGGTGTAATCCCATCACTGTTTGAGGTGTGTTTGCTCAAGCCTCTACCTATCAGGTAGGCTGCAGTCTCTGGATGCCCAAAACGAGCGGCTTCGTGTAAAGCCGTCCATTTCTTTTTGGTTTTAGCGTTTAATTTGGCGCCCTTCGCCAAAAGCAGTTTTACGACATCTAGTCTGCCTTTTGCTGCGGCTTCATGTAACGGCGTTTCATCGTACTGATCTCTTGCATTTACATTTGCGCCATTTTCTATAATGACGCCTGCAAAGCCGAGCTGTCCATTAGCGGCAGCCTTATGTAATAAAGATTCACCAATGCTATCTGTGATGTTTACATCTGCACCGTTACTGGCAAGTAATCTAGCGATCTCAACGTTGCCATTTCTGAGAACCACTTGTAAAGGGGTACCTTTTTGGCTCCCGGTATTAGCATTAGCACCATATTTTAATAATTTCTCTACCACTCCTACCTGTGCTTTTGCAATTGCGAGGTGTAGAGGGTTGCCTCCTCTGCCGCTCTTGTTTGCATCAGCCTGATAGTACAGGAGCTTATTTATTATGCCTGTCTGGTTTCTGTCAATGGCATTAAGCAGAGGTGTTTCCCCAGCATTACTTGATTTATCTGCATCTGCACCATTTTCAAGAAGTAATTGAACCATGATGTCGCTGCCTTGATCTATAGCAACCAATAAAGGCGTACGTCCTGCACGATTGCTTGCATTAACATCTGCGCCATATAGCACAAGCTTATCTGCTATCTCGTACATCCTGAGACGCAGCGCAGTGTAAAGAACGGGCTCACCGTTGGCTGCTACGGTATTTGCATCGGCACCTTGTTTAAGGAAACGTTCGGCTTCTTTTTTTCTTGCTGCCATTAAGTTGTCAGCAAAGGCTTTGTTAGTAACTGGATTAGAATTTGGGCGGCCTGGTATTCTGCGTTTCTTTAAACGACCGTATTTAGACTCGGCTTTCTTGGCAGGTTTGGCTTCATCGCCATCTTTGGTGTTATCACTGGTTGTAGTTGAAGCTGAGCTTGTAGAAGATTCTGCAGTTGCATCCTCTGAACTTGTGGACTTGATACTGGCTCCTCCACAACCAACGAGAAATGTTATTGTAAAAAATATACAGAAAATAATTCGTAATGAATTAGCCGACATTACTCCACCCTTATTAGATTACCGTAAGATTAACGGTCTATTTTTGCCCCTTAGTGGTCGACATAATAGCCAAAATAGTGATTTCTGTCATTTAGAATTCATCTGAATTTGCATATTGAGGTTTGCACAAAGGTTTTTAATAGTTACATAGAAAAATATTGCTCTATTTTTGAATCCAAAATGCTATTAAATTCGTATATGGGGCACATAAAACTATATACTTTTTGCCAATTAAATATTCGGGAGTCTACTATGAGCAAATTTAACCATATTCTATTCTTTGGTTTTTTATTAAGTGTTTTAAGCGCTTGTAATGCCAACACTAAAGTAGAAATCAGTGCTGCAGACAGTACTGCAGTTAATACTTCTAAAAAAGAAGTGGTAAATGCCAAAAGTGCGGCATCCTATTCCTCAACCTGGTGGGTATAGCAATATCGATAATGCAAAATTGAAAGAATTGGTTAATCAAGGCGTTGTATTGGTTGATATTCGCCGAAAAGAAGAATGGCAACAGACAGGTGTTGTTGAAGGTAGCAAGACCATTACATTTTTCGATAGAACAGGAAACATTAATCCTAATTTTGTACCTGAATTTACGGCAATTGCCAAACCAGATCAGCCAGTTATGTTGATTTGCCGAACAGGTAATCGAACTCAGGCGGCTAGTCAGGCTATAGCTCAGCAACTTGGTTACAAAAATGTGATGAATGTGACTAATGGAATTACTGGTTGGATAGCCGAAAGACGTCCTGTATCTTCGTATAACTAATAACTTAATTCTTAGTCACCCCCTACCTTTTAGGCATTTTTTATAAAAAGTGCCTCGCAAAGCATAAGTTCTTTGTATCATTTAAAAAAGCGAAATGAAAATCACTTAAAAGTAGGGGGGTGACTTTATCTTAACGACAGGCAACAAATTCGCCATTTGGCCAACAAGGTGCTGAAATTGCCTCACCTAGATTGGCCGCTATTAATCTCTCTCTAGCTTCTAGCAATCTTTCTACCAAGGCGGCTTCTTTTTTAGAGTAGCCTTCATTGTCTTCGACTCGGTTAATAACCAATCCTAATAATTCTGTGATTGCATTCCCCACTGAGTTTTGCGAAATGGTCACGATTAAACGACCTCTATCATCTCTGTAAAGGATTTGCTTATAGGCTGGACGCCAGCGAATATCGTTTGCGAATTGTGGGTCTTGAATGACTTGCTCTCGAAGATCTCTGGCAACCCTTAAAAAGCGATTGCTACCCAAAAGAACATCAGCTATTTGAGTTGGGAAGTTTGCATTTAATGGTATCTGTTCTTCTCCGGTTGCAACCAGGGTGAAAAAAGTTTGATAGAAATCCAAAAAGCCACGTAATACTTGTTCGAATTCATACCAGAAGTATTGATCATTGAGTTTCTCTGCTCCCCCAACTAATTCCCAGCTGGGTAATCCCTGAGGGTAGCCTGTTAATGATAAAGCACAGTCTTCGGAAGGTAGAAAGGAAAGGAGTTGTAAATCCAGAACTTCGAGAAATTCGTGATAAACATCGCTTAAATGTCTCAAAAAGAGCGTATTGTGGCCACTATCGGTTAAATTTGGATTGGTTGAGTCAGCTAATTTTGCAGCTTTGATATCAGCAATAGGAAACACCATAAAATGATTGTGAATCATTCTAATGCTAGGTACGCCCGGTTTATTTAAAGGCCAGGTAGAATCCAGACTAGCTTCACCACAAAGAATTAGGTGCTTTTCTGGGTCAGGGTATTTTTCCAGCATATATTCGATCAATATGGTGGTCATCTGGGCCCATACTTTCTTTTGCTGGCGATTCATTTGATCGCGACGTACTGGGCGTCCGAGTGGATCGAGAATTCGCCGGGATGTATCTAAAATAATGGATGTATCGAACTCGGTACTATGACCGATTAATTTGCGATACATGAGTAGATCTTCGGGAGTTCTGAAAAGGCCATTTTCTTCGGCGAGGTTTTTCAGATTGGCGGCGCTGTTAAAAAATTCTACCCGTGACATGCCATCAGGTATCGAGAGTGACATCGAAGGTCTAGGAGTAACTATTTCTCTAGGTTGTAGCGCAATCATTGCTTTTCCTTTGTGTTTTATTTGTTAATTTTGGGTGATGTTAATTTATCCGCTGGAGTACTGTTAACGATCTTACTTCCTGAAGCTTCTTACAAGCCTCTTTAAGAGCTTGAATGGCTTCACCGGGAAGTTGTGTATTTACAATTATTTCTAGTTCAATTTTACCTTTTACATAGTGCAGATTTATATTATGAACGGCTAGGTCAATATTAAGTGCTTGTAAATGAGGGTAAATTTTTATCATTAAATCATGGCGATTAGGCAGTGTTTTAGATAACGAAGCAACCTCATCGTCTTCCGGATCTATATGAACGGTTATATCGTTCATTTCGGGGAAATTACGGCGCAATTTAGTCATCACGCTTTCGGCAATATGATGTCCTTCCGAAACGCTTAAATAAGGATTAACTTGCACATGAATATCACCCAGTACCGAGTTGCCCATTTTTCTAGTACGTAATAAATGCATCTCCTCTACGCCTTCGATATCGCCGATGAACTCTTTGATTTCATCAGTTTTTTCTGGTTCCCATGCAGTATCCACCAGCTCCATGGTGCTATCCATTATGAGCTTTAAACCCATATAAAAAATCATAACGGCAACAATGATAGCAGCGGTGGCATCTAGCCAGGGAATTTTTAAAAACACACTTCCTGCGACTCCAATAGCTACTAACACAGAAGAAATGGCATCAGATCTGTGATGCCAGGCATTGGCTTTTAATAATTTAGAGTCAACCCGGTTGGCGACACTCATGGTGTAATGATAAAGACCTTCTTTACTAACAATCGCTAGCGCTACAAAGAGTAAAGCCAAGGGTTGAGGTTGTAATAGTTTCTCTGGGTTCATTAAACGCCCGAAAGCATTCATCGCAATGCCTATGGCGACTGAGCCTAAAGCGACTCCGAGAATAACAGTTGCCACTGTTTCAAAGCGGCCATGTCCATAAGGATGATCATCATCTGCATCTTTAGAAGCCGCTTTTGCAGCAAAAAGCACGACAAAATCGCTAGCTAGGTCAGAAAGCGTGTGAATACCGTCTGCGATTAATGCCTGTGATTGTGCAAAGTATCCCCCAATTAATTGAGCAATGGATAGAAAAGTATTAACTATTGCGCCTGTGAGCGTAACATTGCGGGTAGCTTTATAGCGATCCTGTTTTTTCTTTGTTTGTGTCATTCGCTGTTATTAATTATCCAGGCAGATTTCTATCAGGATGTGATATTCATTGTCTTGTTCGCGTTTATCTATCACTTTATGGCCATGGACTTTGGACCAGGCGGGGATGTCATATAGTGTTCCTGGGTCGGTACAGGTTACAGCTAAGCGGTGACCATCAGCTTCGGGTCCAAGTTCTTCGATTAACTTTTGTACTTTAATTACTGGCATTGGACAGAGTAAATGCCGTGCATCCAGATCATGCGTTTTTATATTATCGGAATTTGAAGTCATTTTTCTTGATAATCACGCTTCTGCCGGAGTTTTTGCGGTAATGGTGAGTGCGTGTAATTCACCAGAAGTGATTGCTGAATTGACTGCAGCATATACAGCTTGGTGGCGTTTTAATGTACTTAGTCCTTCAAAGGTCTCGCTGATAACGGTTGTTTCGTATTTGTAGCCGTCACCATCCACGCTTACTTTCGCACCAGGAATGCCAGTCTCGATAAGCTTGGTTACTTCTTCATTGCTAATACTCATTTCTATCCTCAATGCTAAAAATTCTAAATATAATCTAAAAAATAATGCGCTAGAGTATAGGTTACCTAGTTCTATATTTATAGCTGTACCTAAGGTATAGATTGTTTGATCAATAGAGTCACACCCCTTCTTTGGATGACAATTTTTTTTTGTTGTGTAACAACACTATTGAAGCTTATTCAGTGTTAGGGAGTTTTTTTAATTTTTTGGAGGAAGTCGTTTACGTGGGGCATTACGAAAACCGAGTTTCATATTACCGCCGATACTGACTCCACTTTGTCCTGAACTTTGATCGTACAGTAAACCAATTTGTCTTTTTCCTTGGGCAATTCTGCGTTTGGTATCGAAAAGCTTCTTATGCAATTCTCGTGAGTAAGTTAATACATACGCTCGAGGCGGGCCATTATCCTCAGGCCGAATCCACAGGTGTATATTCCCTGCAATATCTTTTAGAGGGTTAGGTTCCAGTATGTCTGCGCTGATGAGTTCGAATTGTGTAGGTAACGTTTGATCTGAAGGCCAACCTTTGCTTTCTTGTAAGCCTGTCCAATGAAGAAAATAAACAAGCGGTAATAAGATCGCCAGGATGATTTTACTTAAAACGGAAAGGCGTTTGTCAAAGCCCAGCCAGGTAATTAATACAATAACAGCGATATAGCTGATACTAATGAGAATTAAATAGTTATTCATTCTGGCTTGCCGAGCATCGCATCAGGAATAAGAGAAGGCATATGATCAAGTGAATATGGCGTTAATTCTATTGGTAGATTGCTAATATTATGGACACTTCCATCATCTTTAATGGTGAATCTTACTGCGGTTTTTTCTTGATTTACTTTGTCCAGATTTATCGTCTGTCGAAACACGGTTTCGTATTTAGGATTAATCCGGTCTACGCGAATATCTACCGGAACGGATTCTCGAGATTTTTTAGTGTAGTAAAAAAGGTTAACAATGTATTCGCCAGCACTTCGTTTACGGATTGTGATGATTTCCTGATTGATAGGATGGATTTCTTCTTTTCCATCAATCAGCAATGTGTCGTTGAGTTCGCCCCTGTCATCGCGCTCTAGGTGCAACCAGCCCGTTTCTTTTTCAATGTATGAAACGGTATGCCCAGTAGGTGCTCGCATCCATAGGTCGATATCATCTTCCAGGTCCTGTGGCCAAGTGGCGGATATAATGTACTCCGCCTGTTTCTCGACCTTAGCTTGATCGGCTTTAGGATTGATAAATAATAAACTGACTAAAAAAAGAAAACTGAATCCCATCAAAGTATTGAATAGCAAATCTATAAATGGATCTACTTTGGGTGTATTTCGACTTTGCTTATAGAGACTTGTCATGGTTTACTTGTTAGGTGTTTGCATCCCAAGCTCTATGATTTTACTCACCAGACTATCTGCACAACGATCCAGCCATTGGCATTGAAGGCTGACTAATAAACCACAGCCTAAGCCAGAGAGCGTCGTATAGAGTGCAACCTGCATGCCACTTCCCATAGTACCTAATAACTGCTGCAACGCTTGTATATCATTATCTTTGAGTTGGTAGACTGTGCTTAGCATTAAGACGAAACCGATTACCGTGCCGATTAATCCCAGGCGCATTAATACGTCAGAGAAAAACCAGCCGTTCACATGCCCCCTGTGAATTTTTTCGATAAGTCTTGCGAGTAGTGGCTCTGATTCATTGTTTGCTTGTTGTCGCTGCCAAAGTAACAGTGAGATATGTTCTGCAGCCCAACTAGCGGGTGGGTTTTTGTCGTTTGAATAATTCTGAGTAAGGTTTAGCTGGCGAGAAAGTTGCCAGGAGGCTAAACCTAGATATAGTGTGATGATGACAAATAACAGTAGGATGATAGAAGATAGATAGGTCACATCTTTTTCTACTAATTGACCAAATAGACCTAAATCCCAGAGTAAATAACTACTGAATAAAATAACACCGGTCATTAATAACCAGCCGTAGAAAGGGTAATAATTATCACGTGTCATAAAGAACCATTTTAATGAAAGTGTTAAAAATCAAACTTGGGTCAATATTTAGACTAGCAAAACACCGATGATATTACCTATTTATTATTATGATTATAACGATAGTTTTTTTAGAAGAGGCTTTCTCTAAAGTTCTTGCTTAAAGCAACATAAAAAAAGGCTGACAAATGCCAGCCTTTTTTGAATAAATTAAACGCTTTTTACTTAGCCGTAGATAATCCAAGAATTTCCCAATCCTGCATTCCACCACGGTAGTATTTGATCTTGTCAGCTGGGTAACCAAATTTTCTTAATGCAGCGATACTTGCTGGAGATTGGCCACACCACATTCCGTTACAGAACATAACCAGTGTTTTAGCACCAGAGTAATCGAATACTGCTGAAGTAGTTCCGTTAGCAATAGCTTCATCGACATCAACATCGTCTACGTTATTAGCTAATTTAACACCAAACTGGCCTGTCATAACCTTTATGATGCCTTCAGTAGTCGCCCCTTTACTGGGTGTTAATTCTACCCATGAAACATTCACAGCACCTGGGATAGTTCCCCTTGAAACCCAATCTGGAGTTCGTGAGTCTACAAGCATGATGCTTTTATCACCATCACTCATTTTTTCTGCATACTTGATAACTTCAACTTCACCGATTGTTTCGATACCTTCTCCAAGGCTCATTGGCTGGATACAGAAAGGAGGGCAGGGACGTGAAGTCTTGGCAAATGCTGGATTTACGGTGTTGCCGTTATCCTGATTTCGCATGATTTTAGTTTCTTTGCCATTGTGCATGACTGTAACACTAGCCATTTTTGGCGTTATGTTTACTGGTTTGCCATGAGATGCTGCCTGTACAGAAGTGGCTGTAATAGTAACACTTGCGGTAACGAATAAAGCAGTTAGGATTTTTGATAATTTCATAAACATTCTCCTCTTAGAGATATCTTAAGGGCACAATATAACTTCATTGTGTTTTTATTTTAATACGTATATATACTAAAAATAGTATGGATTACTATTCAGGGTATTCGGTTAGTCGCAGTCTGGCTCTTCCTCTTCTTCGCCCGCTGCCTTTTCTTTTTTGCTTTTATCTTTTGCCGTTTCTGTAGCAGTACTTGCTTTTTTCTCTTCATCAGAATGGCTAGCAGCATAAGCTTGGGGGAGCGCTAAAAGCATAGAAAGGATGAAAAGAGATATAAACTTAATAAGTTTTGTCATAAAAATTCTCTATGGAATATATTTATCTAGCCAATAAAAAATATCATGCCTCTAGAATAAATTCAAGCAACTCCTTTATTACTGTAACAAGAATAAGCATTAACTATAACTAAATATCATATAAATGTAGTTAGATAAGAATTAAATTAGTGTTTGTATAATGTAATACCTTGCTCTACATAAATTACGTAGGTCATTTTTAACACCAAAATGAAAAGTCACTTAAAGTATGGGGGTGATTTAAACATCAACGATATTATTACTTTTGAAGCCAAAAGGTAACAGGTCCGTCATTGCACAAATTAACCTTCATATCAGCACCAAACTGACCTGCTTGAATATTGTTTACTTTGTTTGAGGCTAATAAAGTGAATTTTTCAAATAAGTGTTTTCCAAGCTGAGGATCAGCGGCAGAAGCAAAACTCGGTCTTGTGCCTTTTTGGGTATTTGCAGGAAGGGTAAATTGTGGAACAACCAAAAGACTGCCTTTGATATCTAGCAAAGACAGATTCATCTTTCCTTTTTCATCTTCGAAAATTCTGAAATTTAAGATCTTGTCTAAAAGGTTTTTCGCATTCTCCTGAGTATCTTCTTTTTCTACACCAAGTAAAAGCAAAATACCTTGGTTGATATTCGCAATTTCTATATTTTCAACAATAACATTGGCGTGAGACACGCGCTGGATTAAGCCAATCAATTTTGAAGCAGCTTAAGCATATCGTTACTGGCTTTGATTAAGGCTGCTGTAATGCCTTGCTCTCCTGCTGAATGTCCGGCGCTTTGAACAACAAAAAATTCCGACCTTGGCCAGGCTTTGTGCAAATCATAGGCTTGTTTAATTGTGCAGATCATGTCGTATCTACCGTGAACAATGAACCCGGGAATATCTTGTAGACGATCCATATTATTAAGTATCTGGTTTTCTTCTAAAAAGCCATTATTCATAAAATAGTGTGTTTCGATAAGTGAAATTCCCATCGCATTTCTTGGATCGTGGTATTTCTTAATTCCTGATGGGCTCGGTTGTAAAGTAGCTGCCCTTGCCTCCCAAAGTGACCATGCTTTAGCCGCTCCCATTTTTGCAATCTCGTTATCTCCAGTAAGCCGTTTATGGTAGGCGAGTAAAAAATTGTCTCTTTCATCTTCGGGAATTGGTTCTTCAAAATCTTCCCAGTAATCAGGGAAAATCATGCTGGCACCTTCTTGATAAAACCAGCTGATCTCTTTAGGAGTAGAAAAGAAAATACCACGAAGAATCAGCCCTAGCACATTTTCTGTATGTGCTTGAGCATAGGCTAAAGATAAGGTGCTACCCCAGGATCCTCCTGCTACTACCCACTTGTCTATCTCAAGTTCGTTACGAATTTTTTCGATGTCCGAGATTAAATCTTGTGTGGTGTTGTTTTCTAGTGAAGCATGCGGATGTGATCTGCCACAGCCACGTTGATCAAAAAGAATTATCCAGTATTTTTCAGGGTCAAAAAATTGGCGGTGGAATACTCCACAACCTGCACCTGGACCACCATGTAAAAAGATAACGGGAATGCCGTCTGGGTTTCCACACTCTTCTACATAGATTTCGTGTTGATCTCCGACTTCAAGATAAAAATGACGGTTTTCATGAATTGGTGGATATAGTTCACTCATTACTAAGGAGCCTCTGATTAAGTCCAATAAAATTCTGTAAGTCTCTGGGGCATCATATCCTAGACGCACTTCGCAGTGAATGGTTATTCCCTTCACAAGGAGTGCAACAGCAGAGATGATGCCCTAGAGACTTACCTGTAAGGGCTTAGCAAAAAAAACCAGACTTTTCGTTGTAGCCATTTAAGAGGCATGAGCATTCCAGCATGACTACGCCTCGATTCTGGCTTTTTAGAGTTGCCAGAATTTATGGGTCTTAATCAGAGGCTCCTTAAAGATGTCCTTAACATTTATACATAGTTTTATGCATAATACCGTTATGACAAAGAATCGTAAATGTATACCGAGTATTGACTTGCCTAAAAAGCTTCGCAGAAACACGGGCAAGGCAATTGTTGACTTTGAGATGATCAAAGAAGGTGACAGAGTTTTGTTAGGCTTATCAGGAGGCAAAGATTCTCTGAGTTTGTTGCACTTATTGTTACATTTTCAACGACATGCCCCAATTAAATTTGAAATAGGAGCAATGACTGTTGATCCACAGTCAGGTGAATATGACCCTTCACCTTTAATTCCTTATTTGAAAGAAATAGGTGTTGAATATCATTTTGTTCAGGAGCCTATTCTGGATATGGCTGATGACCATATGACGGGTGATTCTTATTGTTCTTTTTGCTCGCGAATAAAACGTGGTGTCATGTATAGCACGGCTAGAGAAAATGGCTACAACGTTATTGCGCTTGGGCAACATTTAGATGACCTGGCAGAAAGCTTTTTAATGTCAGCATTTCATGGTGGTAAATTAAAAACCATGAAAGCGCATTATCTAAATGATGATGGAGATCTTAGAGTCATTCGACCACTGGTTTACGTACGTGAGAAAATGTTGGCTAATTTTGCGCAGAAACAAAATTTACCCGTGATCATGGAGAATTGTCCTGCGTGTTTTTCTATGCCGACTCAACGTGAAAGTATGAAGCAACTACTATCTCAACAAGAGCAACAGATAGATAATTTATTTGGGAGTTTGTTAACGACGATGAAGCCGTTGATGAGTGTTGGCTTACCAAAGGAATAATGTCCTTTGGTAAGCCAGTTTCGCTTTTTCTTAATTTGATGCCATTTTAAGGGATTGAATGATCCTCTCTTTTGTTTCTCTTTTTGCTTCTGAGAATTTTTCAGCAAATAATGTCATGTAATATTTATCTTTTTTCTCTAGAGGGAAATCCAGGGTTGTAATCTCGCCTTTAGGAGAAATATATTTCTTTTCAATAATAGTTAGTTCAGACTGGTCGGTGCCAAGGTCTTTCCGTGAAACAGGATCGCCGGTTTCTACATAACCGACTGACAACAAAGCCTTATTAATATCTTCAAAAGAAAATAATTCTTTGTTATCACTGGTTTGAACCATAACATCAGTAGTACATCCATCTTCTTCCGGAGATACTGCAAAACTAATCCCGTTCACATGAACTTCGTAAACACCATTGAAATCCTTTGCAGGAGCCAACTCTGGGGCCTTGTCTAGAGACTTTTGAAGCGATTCTGGAGTGTCGTATTTCTTTTCACAATACTGGTTGTGTAGTGATAGAAACGTAGACAGATGTGGCTGGGGAGTTTGCACATTTGCTGACGCTGGTTTATCACAACCATTCAATAGAATTGTTGTTAAAATCGCTGCGCTACTTAGAGCAACTACAGGTAACATTTTATTCATTGGGTTTGCCTTTTTTATTTTTTTTATTTTTTTTTATTGGGTTTTAGGTAAATATATCCAATATTATTTGTTATCACAAGATTTCCCAGACTAGCGGGTTATACCGTTTATAATTTATTTAACTTAGCTCTAGTCATACTTTAGGAATTACATGTTTGTCTCATTATCTAATTGTTTACTATGAATAAACCAGCCTGGTTAATCGATTCCAGTATTTATGTTTTTAAAGCCTGGTTTACTCATGAAGAAATATATGATGTAAATGGTAATTCAATTAATGCAGTTGTCGGTTTTATAGATTTTGTTTACAAGCTATTGTTAGCAGAGAAACCTCATTTAATTGGTTTTGCCTTTGATGAAAGTCTGCAAACATCTCACCGTCGTGAAATTTATCCTGAATACAAAGCAAATAGAGCAACGGCCCCTGAATCCTTAAAGTTGCAATTCCGTTTATGTAGAGAGTTCTTGAGAAGCTTTGGCATTCTAGAGAGAGCTAATTCATTCTATGAAGCTGACGATCTTTTGGGTACTTGGGCAAAGCAGCTCAATACGAATTTGGTCCCGGTAAATCTAATCACAGCAGATAAGGACTTGGCACAATTAGTAAAAGAAGGAGATCATTGGTGGGAATATTTGCGTGGTGAAAAGCTTGATGTGAAAAAGATCACCAAGAGGTTTGGTGCAAAACCTGCGCAAATTGCTGACCAATTAGCGATTGCTGGAGATAAGTCTGATAACATCCCGGGAGTTCCTGGTGTTGGTATGTCAACAGCTGGTAAATTGTTGAAAAGGTTTGAAACACTTGAGAATATGTTAGCCAATACTTCTGAAATTTCAACCATGCAAATTCGTGGAGCTAGGCGAATACAACAACTCATCTCTGAGCATCAGGATACGATAATGCTATCTCGTCAATTGACTGGGATAGTGTGTGATATTGAAGAAGTCATACCCTATGATTTTGAAGTATCAGCGATAGATGTGGTTGCTTTTGATACTATTTGTAATCAGTTAAATTTATCTGAAAAAGATAAAAATAAATGGCTAAAACTACATCAGCGTCTTTTGGAAATATAGGGAATTAATAAAGCAGGTTATGTTTGCTTAAAATATATTCGCTTATTCTCCACTAATCTCTTTTCTCCCTCCTGTTGTCCTATCCTGACGAACTTTTTCATAAGTAGTTGTTAAATTCCCAGCTTCTACTTAGAACAAAATGGTCACGTGATAATGCAAGCAGAGGGTACAGTAACAAAGAGTCCATTAACTCTGCTTCTATTGATAGGGATTTTGGTGATTGCTACTTTAGTGGTCATCTCAAATTATTTTTTACGTCCGGGTATGGAATTGAGCATCAAAGATCGGGTTCAAGAGAATCTTAGAGAAAGTGGTATAAATACGGTAAAAGTGAGTGTTGATGGCAGAAATGTTTTGTTAGAAGGTTTTATTCTGAATCAGGCAGATTGGATTAAAACTGAAAACATTGTTAAAAAGGTTCGAGGTATTCATCAGATTCAGAGTCAACTGGTGGTTAAAAACCAAACAAACGAATAAAAATTATACAGATTCTCTGACAGGCTACCCGCTAGTGCAGATAAACAGACACACATTTTTTACGTTTCATTGCTAAACTGTTATTAACCTGAGTAGCAAAATAAGGATTAACAAGAATTAATGAGAAACTCGCATTAATAGATTTAAGTGAGTAAAAGAGAAAACGGTCAAGCAAGGATTGCTGGCAGTGATTAAACAAAATATAAACTAAACAAAAGATGAACGCGATTAATGATGCGTATATTCAATTAGCGACTAGTCATGGGGTAAACCCTGAGCTAATAATCATGGATGATATTTATGACATACTTTTTATTTCAAATAGCACTAATCAGCACAGCTGCTATTATTACAGGTTCATTAATCGGTTGGTGGTTACATCATTTTTATGGGCAAAATAGGCAACAGGAGTCTGATAAAGACTTAACATTGGTGAAAGACTATTTGGGTGAGTCTATCAAAGAAAATGCCCGCCTAAAATTACAACTGAAACAAATGGAAGATAAACTGGAAAAGCTGTCTTACGAGGATGTTCCAAAAATCAGTGGTGTGGACTTTGAAGCATATAAAGCATTTGAGAACACAGTTAAAGAAGCAAATTTACAGAAGTACTTAAACTGAAATTACATTTACTAAAAAGAATTTTCCAATAAAAAAGCCCTGTATAACAGGGCTTTTTTATTGGTTTGAATAATGTAATTATTTCATCACAAATTCAGTTAGTTTCTTTTCTACCAGTACTTTCTTTAATGTGACATAGTCTGGCAAGCCGTTTTTATAAGGAGGGTAAGATTCTCCCTCTATCAATGGTAGTAAATACTCACGACAAGCATCCGTAATACCAAAACCATCTTCACTGATGTACTCCATTGGCATCATTTTTTCTACATTGGCAATATCAGCTAAATTACCCGATCCAATTTCCCATTTATATGGATTGTTAGAAGTGCGAATTATTGCTGGCATCACAGAGTTCTTTCCTTCAACAGCCATTTCTACTGCTGCTTCACCTAGGGCATAAGCCTGTTCAACATCTGATTTTGACGCTAGATGTCGTGCTGCACGTTGCAAGTAATCAGCAACTGCCCAGTGGAATTTGTAGCCAAGTGCTTCCTTGATCATATTCGCCACTACAGGTGCTGCACCACCAAGCTGTGCATGACCAAAGTCATCGCGGGTTCCTTGCTCAGCCAAGAACCTTCCGTCAGGCCATGCAGTGCCCTCGGAAACGACTATGCTGCAATAGCCGTGGCTCTTCACTTTTGAGTCAACAAGCGCTAAGAATTTTTCTTTATCAAATTTGATTTCCGGGAATAGAACAACCACTGGAATATCGTTGTCTTCGTCAGCCGCAAGTGCTCCCGCAGCAGCAATCCAGCCCGCGTGGCGTCCCATGACTTCAAGAACAAAAATCTTGGTTGATGTTTCTGCCATTGAAGCCACGTCGAAACTCGCTTCACGTGTTGACACAGCAATGTACTTTGCAACAGAGCCAAAACCGGGGCAGTTATCAGTGACTGGTAAATCATTATCAACAGTTTTAGGTACATGGATAGCCTGAATCGGGTAGCCCATTTTTTCTGAAAGCTGAGAAACCTTTAGACAGGTATCGGCTGAGTCGCCTCCGCCGTTGTAGAAGAAATAACCAATATTATGTGCTTTAAAAACCTCTATCAGTCTATCGTATTCAACTTTATTTTCCTCAAGGCTTTTCATTTTATATCGACAAGAGCCAAATGCTCCAGAAGGAGTATGTAGTAAACCAGCAATATCCTCATCAGACTCTTTGTTTGTATCAATGAGGTTTTCTGTGAGCGCGCCGATGATTCCATTTTGGCCAGCATATACTGTGCCAATTTTATCACTGTGCTTTTTAGCGGTTTGGATTACTCCGCAAGCGGAAGCGTTTATTACTGAGGTTACTCCACCCGATTGGGCATAAAATGCATTTTTAACTGACATATTCTCTCCTAGCGATTATCTATCTTTAGGTTATTAATTCGTTATTCCTGGTCCACGAGGTCTGGGTTAGGGGGTCAATATTTATTATTTTATTCACAAGTTAAACCTAGACAGTATATCCAGGTTGATTTTACCTCTGTCAATCTAGTTTACAGTGTTACTTAATTTGCCTATTTAGTTGTGCTTGTGATTTTAAAAGCAAATAATAATACGTGACTCTAACGAATAAATCATTATTTTGTACAATAATTCTTACTATTAATAAATGCTATGATAGGATTAAATTTAATAAGTTAAATAAATATTGTTAATGGGCGACTATTCCTAAATAACTGTATTGATATAAACAAATAATGGGCTGAAGAGTAAAATCTACCATCCCATTTGAATTTATATATAAAAACCCCCTTAAGCTCTGCATAAATTCTATTTACGTTTTTAAAAAACTAAAACGAGCCGAACAGAGTGAGACAACAACTTTTTTTAAAGTTGATCCGAAGGAAAGGCGTAGCCGTATAAATATCATTCCGCAAAGCATAAGTTCCTTAGCTCATTTTAAACAACAAAATGAGCCGAGATTTATCGAGACAAAAGCATTGCTGTTTAATGCTTACCCTTAGGGAAGGCGCAGCCGCATAAAAGTCACTTAAAGTAGGGGGGTGACTTATTAGCCGTTTGCTTGCATTTCGTCAGGTCGTATAATCTCATTTCCTGACTGATACCAGGAGATAATTCCGCCGCGTAAATTAATTGCTTCAATACCTGCATTTTCAGCAACATACATACATGCCTGAGCTGACCTAGCGCCACTACGACAATAGAAAACGATTGTTTTATCTTTAGGTAAATCGTGCATTTTTACAGGAATAGTATGAAGTGGTGTAAATTCGCCACCTCGAATGATGCCTTGTGCGT
This sequence comes from uncultured Gammaproteobacteria bacterium, assembly GCA_963807855.1. GTDB lineage: Bacteria > Pseudomonadota > Gammaproteobacteria > Thiotrichales > Thiotrichaceae > Cocleimonas. The sequence goes on from CAWEEB010000044.1 coordinate 94,956, forward strand.
ATTCAGCTTGTGAACGGATATCATAAAGGCGAACGTCTTCACCATTATCAATCATTTCTTTTAGGGTATTTGCATCTATTTCTTTTACAGACATCATTATTAAAAACACCAATATAAGTTAATACTAATTTACTTATATTACAATTACCCAGTTAATTAGTCAAGATCATTGTCTTAGTCGGTTTAATTATTTAGAAACTTTAGGAAGGTACCAATTGCATAATTTAATCGAGCTTTTTAATCAAATCCTTAACGGAACTTACCAACTGCGTTAATATCATAAAAGTATGAATAAATTAAAAGCATTATTACTCTGTTTGTCGTTAGGTACATCCATACTGTTAAGTACATCTACCAGAGCAGATTTGAACTTGGAGCTACCTGATTTTAACTTGCCCCAGCTTGGAGGGCATACAGGCAGTATTGCCGCTTCAATTAAAGAGAGAGAAACGGGTTTAGATATTTTACGTAATCTAAGAGCGCGAGGTCTTTTGATAGAGGATCCTGAGCTGAACCTATGGATTCGCTCATTAGGGAATCGGCTAACAGCCCGAGCTCCTAGCTCACCAAATCCTTTCTATTTTGTTGTAGCAAAAGATACTGATATAAATGCGTTTGCCACCTTAGGGGGGGTAATTGTGATTAATTCCGGATTGATTCTGAATACCAGCTCGGAAAGTGAATTAGCTGCAGTTTTATCACATGAAATTGCGCATGTAACGCAGCGTCATATACCAAGAATGATAGAAAAAGCCAAAAACAATAAATTTGCTACCGGTGCTGCATTATTGGCAGGTGTGATAACGGCTACAAAAGATCCACAGGCAGGAAGCGCTATTATCAATGCAACCTTGGCGACTACCGCACACCAGCAATTAGCTTTTGGACGAGAAGCTGAGTCTGAGGCTGATCGTGTGGGGCTACGTATACTCGCAAGTTCTGGGCTTAACCCACAGGGTATGCCAAGATTTTTACAGAAGCTAGAAGAATATGGTGACAGTAAAAACGCCGAAATAAGAGAGTTTTTGCAAAACCATCCGCTAACCATTAAGCGTGTCAGTGATACTTCTGTCAGAGCAAGTCAATTGGGAGTTTTTAGAGGTAAAGAAAATATCAGTTATCAGTACATGCGAGAAAAAGTGAGAGCACTTGTTAATTCAAACTCGCGTGCGCCAATATCTGTTTCTCAACAAATTAAGAATTATTCGAATATTGCTCAACTGAAAAAAAGAGGTACTTTTCAACAGGCTTTGAATCTAGCCGGGAGTCAACTATCGAGTAATAAAATTTCCGAAGCTATTCTGTTTGCCGAATTAGCTATTAAGCAAAGACAGTTTGATAGGGCCATCTCAATACTTAAGCCTTTATCTAAAATTTATCCCGGAAATGAAGCGATAGCGATACCCATGTCACAGGCCTATATTTCTTTGGGGCAGGTAGATAAAGCATGGAAAATGATCAATGAAGTACATACTTCAGAACAAACCAGTCTCGAGTACTTCGAAGTTCAGCAGGAGTTGTCAAGACTTCGAGGAAATACATCGCGTGCTTATCGAGCGGTAGCTGAAAGAAATATACGTACTGGGCATTATCAGTCCGCTAGAATTCAACTGACCAAAGCGATGAAATTACCTGGTTCTAACGTTAATGAGTTACAGGAAATGCGGCAAATGCTTGATCAAATAAAGGATAAAAAAGTTAAGAAAGGTTAGCTGTAAAAAACGGCTATAAGTAGGGGGGTGTACTACATTGCATCTACGCTAGTGACAACCTTTAGGTATCATTCACGGCTGCTTTTCGGCTCACCTTTTAATACTTGCAATTAATATACCGTGGCTTAAGATCAAGCTAAGACCTTTTCATCTCTTTATATTCGGGGTACAACCATGAATATGGAACAAGCACGTTTCAATATGATCGAACAGCAAATACGAACATGGGCTGTTCTGGATGATTCTGTGTTAACAACCATGGGCAGTGTTCCTCGTGAGATTTTTGTTCCTGAGCCTTTAACATCTCTTGCTTACGCCGATATCGAAGTGCCTCTAGGTCATGATGAAGCGATGATGTTTCCGCGTGTTGAAGGTCGTATGCTGCAGGAACTTGAGATCAATATAGATGATAATTGCCTTGAGATAGGTACTGGTAGTGGCTACGTCACTGCATGTATGGCGAATATGGCTAATCACGTGCACAGCATTGATATTTATGATGATTTTCTTGAGTCTGCACATAAAAATCTAGCTGAAGTGAATGTGCCTAATGTTCAACTAGAAAAAAAAGACGCTTTCTCTAATTGGGAAGCCAATAAAAAATATGATGTTATCGCTATTACTGGCTCTATTCCTGAATACCTACCAATCTTTGAAAACCTGCTCAAACCACAAGGACGACTTTTTGTCGTCGTTGGTACTAAACAAGTTGCTCATGCAATGAAGGTTGTAAGAGAGGGAAATGATTTTATCCGTTCCAGCTTATTCGAAACTGAGCTTAAGCCGCTTGTAGGAAAAGAAGCTAAACCTACATTTCATTTTTAAATAGGATAAGTATCATTTTCGTCAGATTCTGGAACAATCGAAAGCTTACGGTTATCCCCTACACGTTGTCGTGATTGCTTATGACTCATGTGTTGCTTCAGGGTTAAGATTTCACCTTTCTTGTGAATGCTGTAATTTAGACCCATCTTATAACAGGTTTGTGCGTTTTCATCTTCATTGAGTTCCTCTAGAAGGCCAGCTAGCTCAAGATACACGGCAGCTGATGGTGAGAAGTTTAAACTGGTGTTGTAGAAGGTTTTACTTTTCCCCCAAAGTTGATATTTTCTATTCAAGCGAGCCAGAGCCAATAACAACATTGGGCTTCTTTCATTGCCAACTAACCACTTTTCAGCTTGTTTGATGGCATCACCTAATACTGGGTGTTCTATTAATCCATAACGTTCCACCAGCTTCTCATCAAATTGTTTATTGAGGTGTGAAATCAATAGCTTATTGCTGGCATTCTCATCACCTGCATCAGTAAGTGCCTCGCAATATAATAGTACTGCTTTAGGGTTTTCTCTCAAGTTACCAGGCAGTTTTTTCCATAAAGCATTGAGGCTGGAAATATCTTTTTTATGCGATAGTGTATGAAAAATTCCTGATAATGCAGTGGTTTGATACTTCTTATGATCCTGCGTTTTAATCAAAGAGAGCTTCTCAAGGTCAGGTAATAACTCGAATAAGTTAGCCCAGTCTTCTTGTTGATAATAAACTTTAGCTAATAATTTAATGGCATACGGGTGCTTTGGCGAAACCTCGAGTAAATGAATCAGGGTTGCTCTTGATTGCTCTAGCTGATCACTGGTAAATTGCATTTCTGCTTGTGAGACTGATACCGCAATCTGTGCATCTTCACCCTGTTCACTAGCTACTTTCAGATAACGATCTCTTCTATCATAAGCGCCTTGCATATGGGCTGCTCTTGAAGCTGCCAGGTAATTAAGTAGTGGTGCTTCAGAATGGTCGACATTATTTAATAAGGTGTCTTCAGACTCGGCCCAATGTCCCTCAGTGAAAGAAACAAGCCCTTTGGTTAATTCCTGATTGGCTTTAGCAGCTAACTTCGTTGCTTTTCTTTGTTTTAAACGCTTACGCAAGCCGAATAGAAATTTAGATAATGAGAACAGGATATATAAGCCAATCAATCCGACAATACTAGCTATGAGCAAAGTTGTACTGGTTAGACTAACGCTCATTGGGCTTTTGTCCCATTGATAGCTTATGGTGACATCAGATGAATGCTGAACCGCAAAAATTCCCAACCAAAACGCAGCAACAATTAAAAAGAAGAACATTATGTATTTCATTATTCAGTGCCTTTTTTTACAGTTTTGGTTGCTTGGTCAATTTTTGTTGAGTTAACTTCAACCATCAGTTTCTCGAGTAACTTTAATGACGAGGATATATCTGGGACACTTGGTGTTAAATTAACAGCCGATAGTAAATCGAGTTGTTTATTTAATTCAAAAGCATCCGATTCAGAGTAATATTTTTCTAATAAGGTTTTTATTCTGGCTATTTGTTTATGATAATTAGCGTCATCACTTTGTAATAGCATAATTCGGAGTGTTTCTAAACGTAACGAGAATAATTGAAATAAATTTTCTTTTGCATCTTTATTCATTTCTTCTTGCAGCGGTTTATCAAATTTCTTGATTAAAACGGCATTATTTATCGTCTTTTTAACTCTGGTTACAAGAGAGTCTTTGTCTTTTTTAGTTTCGTCGTTTGTTGTTTCCCGGGCTTGCTTTTTCGTTGTTAGCAACTCTACTTGTTCTCCGGTTGCTTCAGTATTAACTTCGACAGGCTTCAGTTTAAGCATCAGCTCATCAATTTTTTGAGAAAGTGTACTTAAATCTGCTACTTCGAATTGTTTGACTGTGGCAATATCATTACTAATTTGTTTGCGTACAGGTAGAAATTCTATTGAGCCTCTTTCCAGCAATAGATTATCGGCAAGTTTTAGTGCAGCTATAGCGCCTGCCTTATCCTTTTTTAATTCAAGGTTCTGAACTGCTGTTTGCAAAAGGAAGTGAACTTCACCGAGAGACCAGTCATTTATCGTAGGAGTTTGGACTTTGGTTGGTGCTTGTTGTTTGGTTAATTGTTCTACTTGAACATAAACAGTTTCTGCAATGTGTTGGGTGCTGTCCTGTATGCTTCTTAGCTCATGCATCGCTGCATTTAAATGTGTTTTATTCTCTTTGATGTTTTCATTGATTTCTTTTTCTAGAAGAATAACCTTACTTTTTTTCGCAAAATCTGGCATTTCGCCTCTGATTTCTTCAATGTTTCTCAGGCTTAATTTGGCTTTATCGTGAATACGTAACCAGTTTTTATAACCTGCAGCGATACCTACCGCAGTAAAAAATAGCGCTAGCCATGCTAAAAATTGAGTAAATCGAGTGCGTCGATTGATTTTTTTTAGTAGTTTTAGTTGATCATCGTTCATATTGATTCATGTTCAATCGTGAGCTCTTTCAAGAGTGTGTCGTCATTTGGGTCTTCAGCAAAAATTATTTTTCCGCTAAAAGTATCTGGTATATGTTTTTTCAATCTTTCGCTACCCAGCAATAAAGTCACTGAGTTGATCCAATCGCTATTACCAGCAAGTGTAAAAAAATTATCAACACTGAAGCCGCTAGTCAAAATGATTATATCAAGCTCTTGGCGTTGTTGGTGATTTTTCAAAAGGTCTAAATTATGTTGTGGACAAGTTCTACGGTAAACATCAATGCTATTAACATCACCCCCCCACTTTTGAAGGCTTTTTTTAAGTAGGTCTCTGCCACCTTCGCCTTTGATAAGGGCTATTTTTTTACCTGGTATAAATTTCTGGAAAGTATCTAATGCTAGCAATGCTTCGCTATTAAAAAATCGCTCGGGGCAAAAATCAATATCTAGATCATGCTCTTTCAAAGCTAATGCAGTTTTATGCCCTACACAGGCTATTTTGAGAGTTTTCAAAACAGTTGAGTCTATTTTATTTAGGGTTTGCTCAACAGCATTGGTGCTAATAAAGATAGCTAGATCGTAATCTTCCAAGGATACCAATTGATGTTCGACTTTCTTTAGGTTTTCTGGTGCTACAATGCTCAACATGGGAAAACTAATGGCATTAAAGCCAGCTGCAATAAGCTTTTCAGTTAACGGCAGTGCTTGATGCTCAGCCCTGGTATTCACTATCCATTTGGTTTGTAACGGCAGAGGCGATTGCATCGAATGTTTAAGAAGCAATCCCAAGCTGTTTCAATATCTCGCCACCACCTTGAGCAAGTAAGTCTTCAGCGACTGCTATTCCCAGGCTTTCTGGATCAGCTTGCGGGCCAGTTTTTTCGCATCGGTAAATTTTTGATCCATCAGGAAATCCGATCAATCCACTCAGGTGAATATTATCGTCTTGCAGTGTTGCAAAGCCGCCAATTGGTGCCTGGCAGCCGCCGTTTAAGCGGGTATTTAAAGCTCTTTCAGCATAAATACGAGTAGCCGTTTCTTCATCATGAAGTGGTGCAAGCAGCGCATTGACTTCATCGTCATCACTGCGACATTCAATGCCTACTGCGCCTTGCCCTGCTGCAGGCAAGCTTTGCTCAACTGAAATTCCATGTTTGATTCGATCTTCAAAACCTAATCGAATAAGTCCGGCAGAAGCAAGAATGATTGCATCGTAGTCACCATTATCTAGCTTGGCTAAACGTGAATTCACATTGCCACGTAAATTTAGGATTTCGATATCAGGTCTTTTTTCGACTAATTGTGTTTGGCGTCTTAAACTACAAGTCCCCACTTTTGCGTTTTGTGGTAGCTCATCTAAAGAAGCAACTGTATTAGAAACAAAAGCATCAGTCGGATCTTCGCGTTGCATAATCACTGATAAATGCAATCCATCAGGAAGGTGCATCGGTACATCTTTCATCGAATGCACAGCGATATCTGCGCGTCCTTCTAGCATGCCAGTTTCAAGCTCTTTTACGAATAGACCTTTGCCACCAATCTTTGCCAATGGAGTATCTAAAATAATGTCGCCCTGAGTTGTCATTGTGACTAACTCGACTTCAAGATCAGCGTGATGGAGCTTTAATTGTCGTGCAACTTCCTCTGCTTGCCATAAGGCGAGAGGGCTTTTTCTGGTTGCTATACGTATGGTTTTCGTCATATATTAATTCTGTTATTAGGCAATAATGATTGCTAGAGAAGGCCAGATTCGACTCATGTTGCATCTAGCGTATACAAAATAACGTAAAAATGAAGCGTTATTCTACCCCCGAACTTTACGTCAATTAGTCTTTAGAGGCAAAACTAGAGTAGTAAATAGAGGGGAAATAAAGGAAAAAAACAATCTATGAAATTCTTAATCCCTTTTTTACTTTTGTTGATATCAGTGAGCAGTTTTGCGGAAAATGACAGTGTCGTCATAGAAGAAAGCAATTTTCAGCAGTTAGCTGCAAAAATGAAGCAAGATAATCTTGGTTTAGTATTGATGCTACATGCGGAGCATTGTCCATACTGTATACAAATGGATGAAGAAATTTTATCGCCTATGGTACTGAGTGGAGAGTACGATAAACGTATTTTTATCAGGAAATTACAGATCGACGAAGCTAGAGATGTGATAGATTTTTCCGGTAAGGAGGTTGAACCTTCGGATATTTCGGATAACTACAATGCGATGCTGACACCTACCTTGGTATTTTTGGATTATAACGGCAAAGAAATGGCCAAGCAGATGGTAGGAATAAATACCGTCGAATTATTTGGTGCTTATCTGGATAACGAAATCGATGACATGATGTCAAAACTAAATAATCCAGAAAAGAATGTACAATAAAGCGTACAAAAAGAAACGGCTCAATAAATTGAGCCGTTAGCGGATAAACGTTTTTGTTAAAAAGTCATTAACTAAAAAAAGTCGTTAACTAACAAAAATCCGTTTAAGTGTATTAGCGATTACGTACAAAGCGACGAATTTCCGCCACGTGACGTCGACTAACTTCTAGTTGATCGTCAATCTTCTCAATTTTAACTTGTACTCTGCCAATATTGTTTTTAGCTAAGCCTGTAATGCGGCTTTTAGCCACTAACGCATTTCTGTGAATGCGAATAAACTTATCCGCTAAATCCGTTTCCAAAGATTTAAGTGATTCTTCAATGATCACCTCTCCCGACTTGTGTCTAACCGTTACGTACTTCTGATCAGCCTGGAAATAGTAAACATCTTCGATTGGAATTAATTCCAGATTGCCGCGCATTCTTGCACAAATGTGTTTACGTCCTGCGCCTGTTACTTCGTTATCATCCAGTACTTTTGATCGCTGTGCACGGTTAAGTGAGCGGGCCGACTGCAGACTTTTTAATAGTTGTTCTTGTCTTATTGGTTTCATGAGGTACCCTGTTGCTTTGGTTGAAAAGGCTTCTAATGCATACTCCCCATATGCAGTAGTAAAGATTACGGCTGGTGGATTTGGCATTCCTGATAAGTGTTTTGCCACTTCTAAGCCATCCATCACAGGCATAGAAATGTCCAGCAAAATTAAATCAGGTTGATGGCGCTCAACCATCATCAGTGCTTCAGCTCCGTTTTCTGCTTCAGCACAAATATTGTATTCAGAATTTTCCTGAAGTAAGCTTTGTATTCTCTGTCGCGCAAGTTCTTCATCGTCAACGACTAGGATGTTCATTGTCATTATTATGTCTCCTTCGGTATAGAAAATGAGACTCGGTATTGATGTTCGCTTTTACTTATTTTTAGATTAGCGCGATCACCGTATGCAAGTCTCAGACGATTTTTTAAATTTTCCTGGGCAATGTGATTCCCCTTCTGGTGTGAATTTGTTCCTACAGGTGGTACAGGGTTTGTTACCACAACATCTAAACGTGGTCCTGCATCATATAAACTGATTCCTAATGTACCGCCGTCTTTGCACGGTTGAATGCCGTGGTAGATAGCATTTTCAACTAATGGTTGTAATAACAGCGGTGGTATTTCCATATTGAAAGGAAGCGTTTGACGATCCATATCCCAAACGATGTTTAATCTTCGTTTTCCTAGTCTTAAACCTTCCATACGCAAATAACGTAGAGTCACATCAAGCTCTTCGCCTAATGAAATTCGGTTACGGGTATCAAGGGTAGAGCGGAAAATATCTGCGAGGTCTAGCAAAGCATCTTCGGCTTTGTTTTTATCAACCTGAATCAGTTGGGCAATGCTGTTTAAGCTATTGAAAAGGAAATGAGGACGCATTCTCGATTGAAGGGCATCGTATTTTGCTCCTGAATCTGCACGTAAGAACTCAGCTCTCTGACTATGTACATAAAAATAATGCAACGTCATCAGACAAATCACCAGCGCTACAAAAACATTTCTAAGAATGAAAGGCGTATCCCAAAAGTACATCACATTAACTTTCTGGTAGCTATCCATCATAATGGCAAGTACAGAAGCGCCAATAGTAAACGCAACGACAATTCCACTAACCGCAGCTGCAATTTTGGCAACAGATAAGCATTTAATTTTATTGGATAAAAGGCAAATTCCTAAAGTCGAACTCAGCGCAACCCATTGCACAAATAAAGAAGTTAACCCCAAGCGTAAGATTGAAGCCTGATAAGTCGCCGAAGAACTCGTTAAAGCCAACACTAATGCCAACACCTCAGCACCCACCATTACGCGTAACACCGCCTGTGGCGTGCAAAGCTCTGGTAGGAAACCTATAGAGTTTTCAGTAGTGGTTATATTCATTTGTTATTATTAACTTATTTATTAGATCCAATGGCTACAGGCTTTGCTATAATGCTTAGCTTGAGTAAACAACCTTAAATCTTATTTTTATTAAAGTAGCGTTAACGCTTCGACTATCTTATTTTTTATTATTTTCGTTACTATATTTGTAGCGTTCGTCGTATTGTATGTAATTCTTACTGACTGGAAACTGAACAACCATGCCTGATAGCAAAAAATCTTCAATTGATAATCAAAATAGCCATAAAGCGGTCAAGAACCAGTCTGCAGATAAACTCTGGGGTGGGCGTTTTACCGAATCTACCGATGCTTTTGTAGAAGCATTTACCGCATCCATCAATTTTGATCAGCGCTTATACAAGCATGATATTGCCGGTTCGAAGGCACATTCTCAAATGTTGAATAAAGTCGGTATTCTCACTGACGAAGAAATGAAAGATATTCATCAGGGGCTTTCTGAAATTCAGGCAGATATCGAAGCAGGTAATTTAGAATGGTCAATACAGCTAGAAGATATTCACATGAATATCGAAGCACGCCTCACTGACAAAATAGGTATCACCGGAAAAAAACTCCACACCGGCCGATCCAGAAACGACCAGATCGCAACCGACATCCGTCTTTGGTTGCGTGAAGAAATTGATGCAATCTCATCAGAATTAAAGCGCTTACAAAGTGGCTTGCTGAAAATAGCCGAACAAGAAGTAGAAACCATCTTGCCCGGTTTTACCCACTTACAAGTGGCACAGCCAATAACATTTGGTCATCACATGCTGGCGTGGTATGAAATGCTGGTAAGAGATTTCGAGCGCCTACAAGATTGCCGCAAGCGCGTAAATATCATGCCGTTAGGTTCAGCAGCATTGGCAGGGACAACCTACCCAATCGACAGAAACTACGCAGCGGAGCTATTAGGTTTTGATAGACCCTGTAATAACTCATTGGATGGCGTGAGTGATCGTGACTTCGCAATTGAGTTTGTCTCAGCAGCATCACTAATCATGATGCACCTATCACGATTCTCAGAAGAATTAGTACTGTGGACATCTGCACAGTTTAACTTTATCAATCTGCCAGACCGTTTTTGTACCGGCTCTTCGATCATGCCGCAAAAGAAAAACCCCGATGTGCCAGAGCTAGTGCGCGGTAAAAGTGGAAGAGTGTTTGGCAGTTTATTCTCACTGCTTACACTAATGAAAAGCCAGCCATTGGCATACAACAAAGACAATCAAGAAGATAAAGAGCCACTCTTCGATACAGTCGATACCTTATTAGGCAGCTTGCGTGCATTCGCCGATATGATGCCAAATATCACCACTAATAAAGAAGCGATGCGCTCAGCAGCCATGCAAGGCTTCTCAACCGCAACCGATCTGGCAGATTACCTCGTAGGCAAAGACATGCCATTTAGAGATGCACATGAAGTTGTCGGCAGTGCAGTGGCTTATGGTGTTGATACGGGTAAAGATTTAAGTGAGATGAGTCTTGAAGAATTGCAGAAATTTTCAGCAGTCATCGATCAAGATGTATTTGAAGTGTTGACCCTAGAAGGCTCAGTTGCGGCGCGTAATCATTTAGGTGGTACAGCACCAGAGCAGGTAAAGGCGAGAATTGCCGAAGCGAAGAAGAATGGATAATAATTTAAGCAAAATTATTGCGGTGGTTTTGCTGATTGCTACATTTGCGATTAGTTATTTGTGGTTGTTTGATTAGATTGCTTAGACATTGAAAAAGTGGCAAAAAGTAGGGGGGTGTCTTTTCTAGGGTCACCAAGAGCCAGAAATGAAAAGTCAAATAATTATTCGGCTAAAGCCTCACCCTGAAGGGCCAGCTAAAACAGTTGTATCGTTTAACTCGGCTGAGTTATTCGTTTTAAACAACAAAACGATAAGCTCACAAAGTCCATCGTAGATTCCATAAGGAATCGTAGATGTACAATGTTTAAACTGGGTTAGGTGTTTTTTATAATATACAAACACACTCACCTACTTTTATTATGAGCTTTTTGTAAAACTACACTCTACGAGTGATTGTTGCCTCGCTCCAATATTGTCTAGGTTGCGTCTGGGCAAAGCACTTTATCTTTGTAAATATTAATGAGTAACTTTGTCTCCCCAAATTTGCTTCAAACGCTTATCACGGCCACAATTCCAGCGGTAGCCTTTATATCGAATTGGGTTCTTTTTATAGTAATCTTGATGGTAACTTTCTTTACCCTTAATCGGATAGAAGATCGATGTGTTTAAAATAGGAGTAACAACTTTCTTTGTAGGAAACTGCTTTTCAACGTTACTTTTAGATTCTTCGGCTATTTTCCTTTCAGTTTCGTTACTTACAAAAATAGCACTCAAATAGCTAAATCCTTTATCACAAAACTGCCCTCGAGCATCAAATGGGTCAATATTCACCCAATAGTGATCTAACAACTCTTTATAGCTTACAATTTTTGGGTCATAGGTGATCTCCACAACTTCATAGTGGCCATCGTGATTGCCATTATAAGTCGGGTTTTTCAATGTCCCACCACTAAAACCAGAGACAACATCGGTTACCCCTTTAAGTTTTTCAAAGTCTGATTCCATACACCAGAAACACCCGCCAGCTAATATAGTTTTATCAGCTAACGCATTAGAAGTGCCAAAGAGGGCAAGAACAGTTAATAAAACACCAAGTTTTTGATACATTGTTTAAATACCTATTATTTTCATAATCTACAAGGGTACGTATGACCTCACAAATTAGATGCTGAATAATTAATATAAATATCATAATAATCCAAACTAAATCGTAACGGCAATAACCATAGAGAAACCAATGTAAGGATTTAGCGAATTATCAGAAGGTATAGAAATACCATTTAGAGACGCACACGAAGTAGTAGGCAATGCGGTGGCTTAAGGCGTAGAGCATAGCAAGGACCTCAATGAAATTTGTTATTGCTGGCTTTTCTAAATTCAGCAAGAGCCAGAAATGACATGTCAAATAAATATTCGGCTTAAGCCACCCCCCTACTTATTAAGGGTTTTTTGCTTAAAAGTGCTTAAACACCTATAACACAGGCAAACAAACTCTAACTTCAATGCATCTAACCGGATAAGTTCCTTGGAAGAGCCCACTAATTTACTCATTGCAGGTGCCACTGGTGGAATTGGCCACGCACTCTGTGAAGCAATAGCGATTCGTTATCCTGATGCAACCTTGATTAGAATGGCGCGTGATCCAGAAAAACTAGCCGACCTAAACTGGAAAACTATCGATATCCAGTTTAATCTAGCTTCAGAAGAATCATTGCAGCAGGCTGTAGATAACATACCAACAGACATCAATATAGACTGGGCCTTTATATCGACAGGCTGGTTGCACGATGAAAATACTCAACCAGAAAAAACATATCGAAGCTTATCAGCTGAACAGCTTGCGCTGTCATTTAGTTTAAATACCATTGGCCCGTCATTGCTGGTCAAGTATCTATTAGAAAGAAATGATAAGAAGCATCCACTCAAAATTGGGGTGTTATCCGCACGAGTCGGAAGTATTAGCGACAACCGGTTAGGTGGCTGGCATTCATATCGCGCCAGTAAAGCAGCTTTAAATATGCTGATAAAAAATTATGCGATTGAGCTTACTCGAATGAAAAGGCCAGTAGTTATCGTTGGTTTGCAGCCCGGCACGACTGATACTTTGTTATCAGCACCTTTTCAACAGGGTGTTCCTGAGGGGCATTTACAAACACCTGAATTTACCGCCAATAAACTGATAGATGTTATGCAGGATATGCAACCAGATAATAGTGGTTATCTATATGATTTTCTGGGGGAGCAATTTGAGCCTTGATAGTGGTGCTCTTTTGCAACAAAAACGAATTGTCATTCAAAAGTAGGGGGGTGACTTAACTATATACGTTTATTAAACACCTGACTCAACAAAAACAAAAAAGAAGCTGCTACAACAATAGATGGCCCTGCTGGTGTGTCCCATAAAAACGAGCCACTTAATCCTAGGATCACCGATATCACGCCAGCGACCACAGCAAGTATTGCCATTTGTTCGGGTGTTTTGGAAAATTGTCTGGCGCTTGCAGCGGGGATAATGAGTAATGAGGTGATCAATAGAGCACCGATTATTTTCATCGCAATGGCAACTAATACGGCAATCAATAAGGTGTAAATGGCGCTGATAAGGGAGATATTCACGCCTTCAACCAATGCCAGTTCTTCGTGCACAGTTAGCGATAATAGCGGCTTCCAGATGGCGATTAGTACAGCAAGAACCACCCCCACACTTATAGCGATTATTCCTAAATCTGACCAGGTAACGGCGAGTATGTCGCCGAAAAGCCATGCATTTAAATCGACTCGCATTCCGTGTACGAAGCTGATTAATACCAAACCCAGTGATAGCGCGCTGTGTGAAATGATGCCGAGCAGGGCATCACTACCGAGGCGTTTTTGGCGTTGCGAGAGTATCAATAAGGAGGCAACTATCAGAGTTGATACGAGTATGCCGATATTCACATTGATCGTCAGCAGCATGCCCAGTGCGACACCGAGTATCGCACTGTGCGAAAGCGTATCGCCAAAATACGCCATCCGGCGCCAGAGGAGAAATGCACCGAGGGGGCCGGCAATTAATGCTATTGCTATGCCTGCGAGAATGGCACGAACTAAAAAATCATCCATGCGTGTGCTTTCCACTTTGTTCTTTGACAACTTCAGTATGGTTGTGATCAGCATGCTTGCATTCACCAACAACAATATCACCGCTCAATTCATGGCAGTGATCATGATGGTGGGTATAAACGGCCAAACCTTCGGTGGGTAAATTACCGAATAAACGTTGGTATTCAGGATGGTTGCTAACATCGTCGGGTTGCCCACTACAACAGATGTGCTGGTTCAAACACAGTACCTGATCGGTTTTTTGCATTACCAGATGCAAGTCATGCGACACCATTAATACGCCAAAGCCATATTTATTCTTTAGCGCTGCAATTTGTTCATAGAGCTCAGCCTGGCCAGTAACATCAACGCCTTGTGCTGGCTCGTCGAGTATCAGTAATTCGGGTTTACGAAGTAGCGCACGTGCCAACAATACGCGTTGAAACTCGCCACCTGATAATTGCTGGATCGCTTGTTTAGCGAGGTGTTCAACGCCAGTTTCTTCGAGCGCGGTTAAAGCTTTAGCGGTATTGGTAAATGATCTGGATGACAACGAAACAAACCGTTCTACGGTTAATGGCATTAGCGCATCGATTGACATTTTCTGCGGTACATAGCCAATACGTAATTTAGGTTTACGATACACCCCCCCACTGTCAGCGGTTTCTAAACCTAAAAGTATGCGAATCAGCGTAGATTTTCCGGCACCATTTGGCCCGATTACGGTCAGAATTTTTCCTGCTTGCAATTGCAGGCTGACATCATGCAGAATCGTCTTCCCTTGGAGGCTTAGGTTGATGTTTTCTAATGAAGCCAGCAACTCATCATTTTTATTTAGGATAGGATCAGACATGCGCGGTATTGTACTCCTTTTTTTACTTTCTGGAATGCTCAGTGCTTGCGGAAGCAAAGAGTCAGCTTACAACGAAACGCGCTCTGAAACGTCCAGAGTTTCGGAGCCACTACAAATTGTCAGCACGATAAAACCGGTGCAATCTATTGTTTTAGCGATTTTAGGTGATCAATTAGAAAATCAAGTAAGCAGTTTTCAGCTAATCCCCGATTATTCATCGCCGCACAGCGCGAGTTTTAAACCCTCAGATATTCGTCAGGTATCTCAGGCAGATATCATTTTTCGTATTGATGAGCACATGGAAGTAATGCTTAACCCATTGTTTGAAAAACATCAAGAAAAGCTAATATCGTTGGCTGAAATTGAGGGCATATCGCTCATTGATTGGGATAACCTGAAGAAGGCAAGGAATGAAATTCTAAAAGACGCGCCTCAAGATTTTGGTTTTGCAAAAAATGACGACCAGAGGGGCACGACCATGAAGCTCACGAGGGTCATGTAGATGGTGACGAACACGAGTCTCACGAAGTTAAAACCGAAGAAATAACTGAGAAGGTGGTTGTTGAAGAAGCTGATAACGCTGATGAGCATGATCATCAGCACTTTAAACAAGACATGCACATCTGGACATCACCTAAAAATGCCTTGTTAATGGCGCGAAAGATAACCCAGGAACTATCCAGGTTAGACCCCGAAAATCAGAAAATATATGAGAAAAATCTGGCCTCATTTGACATTAAACTGGCGCAGGAATCGATGCAGATTACCCAGCAATTAAACGGCAAAACAGGCATCCCTTATATTGTATTTCATAATTCATGGCAGTATTTCGCACATGAGTTTGGTCTGGCTGATCCAATCGTTCTTAATATGCATGAAGGTTTAACAAGCGGAGCAAAAAAACTGAGCGAGACGCGTGAATTAATTACTGAGTTAGGTATACGCTGTGTGTTTACCGATCCTGAAATCGCACAATCACAAGTTGATACTTTGCTGTCTAATCAGGCTGATAAAGAAATTAAGGTTGTGGAAATTGATGTGCTTGGTAGAAAAACAGAGCCAAACCAAGATGCTTATCTTGGCTGGCTCAACAATATGGGTAATGCCATATCAAACTGCTTGCAATAGTCTCATAATTTGGAGATTAGACTATTACCAACGTAGTTCTACTGGAAATGGTGATAGGTAGCGTTGTTTAGCAATATAGTCGTTCGGATGCTTTGAAAAGTGATGCTTAAGCAATGTAAGCGGCATTACTAATGGCACTTCACCTTTTTGAAAAGACATAATGCTGTTTAATAATTCCTGACGATCATCGCTATCGATCTGCTTTCTTAAATAACCCATAATGTGCTGTAAGGCATTGGTGTGACGTTTGCGGTCGGGTTGTTTCTTTAGTACTTGCATCGCTAACGAAATGTATTCTTCTGCCAATTCTGTGATAACGGCAGTACCTGCTGTGGCAACCATTTGGCCCAGTTGACGAGCAATTTGCTGATTGTGTGCCATAAACAAGTATTTTTGCTGCGCATGAAAATTCACTAAACCACGGGGGGTGATTCCCTCTGCAAGCATTGCTTTCCAATCGTTGTACAAGTAAACGCGGGTAAGGAAACTTTCACGTAAATCCGTATCATTCATTCTGCCTTCTTCTTCCATCGGCATGTGTGGGTAGTGCTCTTTGATGACAGCCGCATAAATACCGACACCGTCTTTGTGCACGAAGTGACCTTCTGGGCTGTAGACTTTTACACGTTCCATACCGCAGCTTGGTGAATCCTTTTTGAAGATATAACCGCTAATATCCGAAAGGTAATTTTTTGCAATCATCTCAGAATACTCATGCAGCTCATCGGTGTAGTCTAATTCATAATTTTTAACATCGACTGCATAGGCTTTCTTACCATCTGCTTCGGTTTTACGAACTAACCTAATTGGTTTGCGAGGAATACCCATGCCAATGGCAACTTCAGGGCAGAAGGTCTGGAAATCAAAAAAACGAGCCAATGTGTTTTGAATATATTTACTGCGTTTGTGACCGCCATCAAAGCGAACTTCATTGCCAAGAAGGCAGCTACTGATACCAAGTTTTAGTTTTGGGAAATTATTATTAGTGAGCATCACAGTCTCCTGAATTGGGATGTTTTGACGTATAATACATAATTATACATAAATTGTACAATTATTTTAAATAGTTGTACAATTCTGTCAGAAAAATAAGTAAACTTTCAATAATTCAGTATCTTTAATACTTAGGAACAATGGTTATGATAGGAATTGTCTGGTTTAGACAGGATTTACGTTTATCAGATAATGCTGCGTTATTGCATGCCTGTAACGAATGCGATGAAGTAATTCCTGTTTTCATTGATGACCCTTTGGATGAGAGCATCAGTAGTACCGGCAGCGCAAGTCGCGCCTGGTTGCACCACAGTCTGGAAAGCCTGTCTTTAGATTTATCGTCACACAAGTCGAAACTCATTTTAAGGCAAGGTAACTCGCTGAAAGTGTTACAAGAACTTATTGCTGAGACCAAGGCTACGCAGTTGTATTGGAATCGTTGTTACGAACCCAAGGTGCGCAAACGTGATGAGGAAATTAAGTCGACTATAAGCAAAGAGTTAGAAGTAGCAAGTTTTAAGGGCAATTTATTGCTAGAACCATGGGAAGTATTAAAGAAAGATGATACACCGTATCGAGTATTCACCCCTTACTGGAAAGCATTGGTACAGAAACACATGCTTACAGATCCTTATGCAACACCATCGGATTTTAAGCCTATTAAAAAATGGCCTTGTTCATTAGAACTGAATCAACTTGATCTTCTACCTAAGTCGCCCATTCCAAGGTGGGACAAAGCAATGATGTCGCACTGGAAAACAGGGGAAGACGCTGCGCATGATGTACTGCATGAGTTTTTAGAAGATGGTGTCCAAAACTACAAAGAAAAGCGAGACTTTCCTGCAATTGGCGGCACTTCGCTACTTTCGCCGCATTTACACTTTGGTGAAATTAGCCCATTGCAGGTGTTTCATTACAGCAATATTCATAAAGCACAAAACCCACATCACGATCATGGAGTTGGTCATATTTTGCGCCAGGTAGTGTGGCGCGAATTCGCTTATTCTCTGTTGTTTCACTTTCCGCAAACCGTTACGGATCCACTCTTTGAAAAATATTCAGGGTTTGAATGGCGAAATAATGATGATGAATTAAAACGCTGGCAACAGGGTAATACAGGTTTTCCAATCATCGATGCGGGTATGAGGGAGCTGTGGCACACCGGTTATATGCACAACCGCGTAAGAATGATTACGGCATCTTTCTTAACCAAGAACTTATTGATTCACTGGCACAAAGGCGAAGCCTGGTTTCGCGATACCTTAGTCGATGCTGATATCGCCAATAACACCATGGGTTGGCAATGGGTCGCTGGCAGCGGCGCTGATGCAGCACCGTATTACCGAATCTTTAACCCGGTACTACAAAGCCAAAAATTTGATAGGAAAGCAGAATACATTCGCCGCTGGGTGCCTGAGCTGAGCGAGCTAGATAATAAAGCTATTCATCAACCCACAACCGAACAAGCTAAACAATGTAACTATCCTGAAGCGATGGTTGATTTGAAAGCGACTAGAGAGCGTGCGCTGGATAGATATAAACAAATTAAATAGAAATCTAAATAGATTAAACAGAAAGTCACCCCCTACTTTGAATGACAATTTGTTTTTGTTGTGTAAAAACAATGTTGGAATTTTTGCAGTGCTTAGGTGTTTTTAGCTTAGTTCTGTTGAAAAACAGACTAGCCGAGGCGCGGCCGAGACAATATTGGAGCACAGCGACGATTACTCGAAGAGTGTGGTTTTACAAAAACCTCATAAAAGTAGGGGGGTGACAATTTTTGTTTGTTATAAGTAAGTTGTCGAGGCTATTGATTAGTCAGTGTCGCATCAATCACTTTCAATTGATCAATCGCGTTTTCTGTAAGTAGCACAAGTCCACTTTCATCTAATTCCTTCGCCTGAGCTTCACTGTGTTCTCCAGCAATAAATACCGGAATTTTGAGGCTATCCGCAACCGCTTTGATGGAAGTTATCATTTCAGTAGTTTGTGTCGAATCATTTTCAATTTCGGCTGATAAGGATGTAGCTGAAGAAAAAGCTGGCGCTGAATAAATAATAAGTGCATCGCTACCTGCACGAGACAAAGTCATGGGTACCGCATCGAATGGAATATCGCTACCCAGTACGACGACCCGATAGCCATGAGTGAGCAGTGGCAGCCCGAATAACATTAATTCAACATTGGCTTTAGTGTCGCCATAAGCCATTAACAGGATTTTTTTACCACGATTCTGTAAGGTGCTTTTTAAAAATAATCCACCAATACGTTGTTGCAGAAAGTGCCAGTATAAGTGGTAGTTACCAGACAGTGATTGCAGCTGATCTGCCTGATTACGGAGTTCGGTTAATGTCGGTCGCATTAGACTGCGGCTTATAATTTCTAAGGGATAGAGCGAAAACATTTCGTGATGCAATCTTTCGAGTTGCTCAATATCGTAGGCGTTAACGGCATCCATCAGTTTTTCATTGTAGATTTTCCACTGATTGTCAGAAGGCGCTTCTTTGAGATGCTCATTAGCAAATGTGTCTTCACTTGAATTTTTGCTAGAATCGCTGCGCATGGTGATATCAGCAAGGTCTTCTAACTCGGTTTCATTTTTCAGTGCATTAGAAACTCGGCCAATCGCGACACCTTTTTCAAGTAATTGTAAAACTTGCTGAATGCGCAAAATATCCTGCTGGCTGTAGAGTCGATGACCTTTTGGTGTGCGTTGTGGTTTAAACAGACCGTAGCGTCTTTCCCATGCGCGGAGTGTTATGGCGTTTACACCTGTCACCTCAGATACAGTTCTAATCGGGTAGAAACCTTCTTCCGATGCGGGTAATAAGCTATCCGGATTTTCTTTCATGGCATAAACCAGTTAATTCATCGTGTGTAAAATTGCGGCTTATACTAACACGTTGTACATGTATTGTATAAGGTTGTAGTAATAGTTTTTCACGGCAAATTCTTTTCTATCAAAGAAACAATTTTTTTACTGTCTGGAGTAACCTGGCTTTTAAAGGAACCAATGAGGTTACCTTTGGTATCCAGCAAGTATTTATGAAAATTCCACTGGGGAAATTCACCTGCCAATCCTCCCAGAGTTTTGTAAATTGGAGAGGCATTACTTTCGGCGGCATGTGTTTTTTCAAACATAGGGAATTTAACGCCGTAAGTAAGACGACAAAATTTCGCGATGTTTTGTTCATTCTCAGGATCCTGATTGGCGAAGTCATTGGAAGGGAATCCCAAAACAACCAGACCCTTGTCTTTATATTTTTTGTAAAGGGCTTCTAGTCCATCAAACTGACCGGTAAAACCACATTTACTGGCGGTATTAACGATTAAAACCACTTTGTCCTTATATGCTTCGCACAAATTTACTTCTTCAGATTTTGCTAGTTTTCTGAGGTTAAAATCCAGTGTTTTAGGACAACCATTGGCATTAATGGGAGAGACAGTTGCCTCGGTTTTTGCCACAGATGTTGGTGGTAATAACAATACAAAACCCAATGCGAAAGTGAGTGATAAAATTACAGCTACTTTAAATAGTTTGGTCTTAATAGTTTTTGGATTAGTTTGATCTTTCATTTCGGATACCTTTGATTTATCTATTATCAATTTGCTTTAAGTCGTGATTTAAGAAAATTCATCAGTGGTTTAAGTATTCCCACTTTGCTATAAATTTGTTCTGCTGGATCCCAGTAATCCATGTGCTCCGATACCTGGTCGTTATTATTAAAAGTCACCATGCTAGAGCCGTCTATTATCCAAAGCGTTTTATTCTTACCAAAGCTGAATTGCCACTGTAAAAATAGTGTTTGCTGATTTATTGCGTAATGATTTATTTTAAATTTTGGGCGTTCGGTTGTCGCAAACATGTGGATGAATACAGTTTTTATCGCATCTATTCCATACACATCATTAAAGGGATCTTTAAAGTGAGCATTAGTGGCAAATATATTGTCTATCTGGGATAAATTCTCAGCAGTTAGCTCAGTAAAAAATTGCATGAAATGTTGCTCGCGATTCATTTTATGCCTCCTTCACCTGGTCGGCTTTGAGTGAAGATTTAGTTAAAGCAAAATAGAGTCGATATGGAATGATGCGAAGCGTTTTCATGATGTACGCGAAACGTTTTGGGAAAGTGATTTCAAAATTACTTTTAGGTAACTCTTTATAGATGTATTCAGCCGCTTTTTCGGGGCTAATCATAAAAGGCATCTTAAAGTTGTTTTTATCTGTCAGCGGTGATTTGACAAAACCAGGATTAATCAGTCGCAGAGTAATGCCTTGTTGTTTAAGTTCTAAGCGAAGCGATTCTGTCAGGCTTATAACAGCAGCTTTACTGGCATTGTAGGGGGCAGATTTTGGTAAGCCACGATATCCTGCAAGGCTAGCCGTAACGTAAATTTCACCGGCTTTTTCCCCCTGCATATAGGGTAGGATTACATCGAGCCCATTCACTACCCCGAGATAGTTAATGGATATCAATTGTTTAAATAAAGCTGGGTCGAACTCATCCAGTGGCATGGGAGTGTAATCCCCGGCGTTAAGAAACAGTGAATTAATTGAGCCCAGCTGTTTAAGAATTAAATCTCTAGCGGTTGCCAGACTTTCTTTATTGGTGATGTCTAATGAGTATGGGTAAAGATTAGGATGATTGTTGGCTATGTCTTCCAAGGCATTTTGGTTGCGGCTACTGATGGCAACTTGCCAACCATCTTTGGCTAAGAGTTCGGCTAAGCATTTGCCTATTCCTGAGCTTGCTCCAATAATCCACGCTGTTTTCTGTTTATGCATATCCTATTTATACTAAAATTATACATAAATTGTACAGCTTTATTTTTTATTCGTTGACTTTTGCCTTGGCAATAGCAAGTTCTTCTTCAAGAGCTTTAAAGCTACTGATGTCTTTTTGTACACCAATGTAATACATCACGTTTTCTAACTTGTCAAAGTAGGGCGTAAGGGTTAGGTCATTCCAGAAAAGCGTACCATCTTTACGGTAGTTTCTTAATACCACTCTAACTGGCTCTTCATCCTGAATAGCTTTGTGAATCTTCTTGATTTCTTCTTGTTGCTTATCTTCACCCTGGAGGAAGCGGCAATCTTTATATAGGCATTCATCAGGCGTGTAGCCTGTCATTTTCTCAAATGCCTGATTAACATAAAGCAGGATTGTGTCATCACCTTCACGCTCTGCAATGGTTATACCATGTTCAGCATGATCTATGAGGGCATGCAGTAGGTCTGGCCTTATCGGTGTTTGTTCCTGATTTGCATTGCTGTCGTTCGTATTCTGCTCATTACTCATACGATGGCTTCCATATCTCTTGATTGCTTAAGGTAAAAACATTCTCAGTCTATAACAAAATTGACTGTTAATTGCTGTGTTTTTAGGTTTTTAGCCATTTTTTTATCAACAGTAGTTATGCATATTTTTCTTATATAAATTTTCACATCTATTTCTCATTTATTTCACAGACTTGGCAATATGATTAGCTTGTTGAAAAAATAATTATACAAAGAGGTAAAAATACTATACATTGTGTATAACTATTGTATAGATAATAGGAGATGTGATTAAAGTGAATAAAATAAAACAGTCAATATCGATCATCGGATCCGGGATTACAGGTTTATCGGCGGCTTGGTTATTGAGTGATAGCTACCATGTCACATTGTTTGAGAAGAATGATTACCTCGGTGGTCACACGCACACTCATGACGTTCAGGAGAATAATAAGGAATTAGCAATCGATTCTGGATTCATCGTTTACAACAAAAAAAATTATCCTAACCTCGTCGGTCTTTTCGAAGAACTAGATGTAAAGACACAAGCTACAGATATGTCATTTGCATTTTCCATGAATCAAGGAGAACTCGAATACGCTGGCTCTGGTTTGAAGGGAATGTTTGCTCAACGCGGTAATTTAATCAGTATCAAGCACTGGCGATTAATCCAGGAAATTATTCGTTTTAATAAAACGGCTCATGCTGAGTTGCCAACGCTAGATAAAGATAAATCCAGTGAGTTATCACTCGGTGATTTTCTAAAACAGCACAAATTCTCTAAAGATTTGCAGCAAAATTACCTATTGCCGATGGGCGCTGCGATCTGGTCCTGCCCTGTCGAAATCATGAACAGCTTCCCTGCTTATAGTTTTCTCAGGTTTTTTGCTAATCATGGGCTAATTGATCTGCAAAACAGGCCACAGTGGCGCAGTGTGGTTGGCGGTAGTCGTGAGTATATTCGCAAGATGATGCCTGACCTGGAAAGTAAAATTTCTATTAAAGGCGGCGCTCAAGCAGTGAAGCGTAATCTCAAAAGTAATAAAGGCGCTGTTGAAGTGGTTAGTGAAGGAGAAAGTCATTATTTTGATCAGGTAATTTTTGCATGTCATGCCGACGAAGCATTAAAACTGATAGATAAGCCGAGCACCGCCGAGAAGAACGTCTTAAGTTGTTTTAAGTATCAGGAAAATATTACCTACTTACACACTGATGAAAGCTTAATGCCAAAGCGTAAAAATGCCTGGTGTTCGTGGAACTATTTGGCGCAATCTGGAAATGGGGCAAATGGTGAACCGGAAAAAAGTAAAGTAACAGCAACCTACTGGATGAATAAATTACAGAAGATTGAAGCAGATAAAAACTATCTGGTAACACTCAATCCTTATCAACAGCTAGACCAGAATAAAGTCATAAAAAAAATGACCTATCACCATCCTGTATTTGATCGTGATGCTATTTATGCTCAGTCCCGCTTGAATGAAATTCAAGGTGAAAATAACAGTTGGTTCTGCGGCAGCTATAGTGGTTATGGGTTTCATGAAGATGCTTTGTCTTCATCAGTTGCAGTGTGCGAAAAGCTAGGTGTTGTCGCTCCATGGAATGAATTAACCACCGAATCTAGAAGAAAGTCAGGGGGTTCTCAATGAGCTCAGCTGTTTCTCTATACGCCTGTGATGTCATGCATCGAAGGCATTTTCCCCAGAACTATCGCTTTGATTACAAGGTCTTTAGTTTTTTGATTGATATCGATGAAGTTCAGGAGAGTAAAGCAAATCCTTTGCTGTCTTTTAATCGGTTCAATCTCTATAGCGTTTACACCAAAGATCATGGTTCCCGAAACGGAACTGATTGGAGAGTCTGGATTGATTCTGTTTTAGACAAGCAGAATCTGAGCAATGCAAAACATCAGGTCAAATTACTCTGTTTTCCAAGAATCCTGGGTTACGCATTTAATCCATTAAGTTTGTGGTACTGCTTTGGTGAAGATGGACAGCTTTATGCTGTTGTCTGCGAGGTCAGCAATACCTTTGGCGAGCATCATCACTATGTCTTACACAACGATAATGAGCCCTATAAAGGCAGGGTAAAAGCGCACAAGAAAAAGCATTTCCATGTGTCCCCTTTTATCAGTATGGATGCCGAATACCGATTCACCATAGGTACTCCCGATGAAGACTTGCTGATAGTAATTAACGAGTATCAAGATAACGAGTTGATGTTGACCGCTACTCAAGTGGGAGAACTACAAGAAATAACCACCCCCCACCTTTTAGGCCAATTTTTCCGTTTGCCTCTGATGACCTTCAAAATTATGTGGCTGATTCATTGGCAGGCTTTAAAAATATGGTTGAGAGGTGGGGTTTTTCATAAGAAACCACAAGCGCCTAAAGAAGACTTTAGTTAGTTTTAAAAGATTAATATTTTGTCAGTAATAGTTTAAGAATGCTGAGATATGAGGAATAAATATGAATAATGAAATGACGCTAACCCGTGTTTTGCCACCAAGTTTTGATCACTTGCCTGCATTTAAACGTTGGCTAATGGAATCTCTGGCGAAAATACATCATGGAAAATTGTTTGTGCATATTGATGGGCATTGTTACGCCTGTGGAAATGACGATTCAATAACCGCGACACTAAGAATTCATCAGCCATTAAAAATGGCATGGCGATGTCTGGCTAAAGGAGATTTAGGTTTTGCGGAAAGTTTTCTAGAGGGTGATTGGAGCAGCGATGATGTCACGCAGTTACTCAAACTGTTCCTCAAAAATAGGGGTAAGTTAGGCAAGTCATATGGTGGTAAAAGTATGCTGCGAGCTACCGCTAATATTTATCACAAATTACGTAAAAACAGCATTAAAGGTAGCCGTAAGAATATTCAGTACCACTATGATCTTGGAAATGACTTTTACAAGTTATGGCTCGACGAAGGTATGACGTATTCATCGGCGCTATTTGCATCAAAGGTTACATCTGATACATCGCACGAACATCAGTCCTTAGCAGAAGCTCAAGATAATAAATATCACCGAATTCTGAATGAATTGAATGCTGAGGCAGGCCAGTCGATTTTAGAAGTCGGTTGTGGTTGGGGTGGTTTTGCAGAAAAAGCATTGGAAAAAGGCTGTCATTTACATGGTGTAACACTCTCGGAAGAACAATTGGAATATGCAAATAAGCGTTTGGCGCCTTATGGTGATAAGGCTCACTTGGAAATTAAAGATTACCGTGAAATAGATCAGCAGTATGACCATATTGTCTCTATAGAGATGTTTGAAGCGGTGGGTGAGCAGTATTGGCAAACATACTTCGAGATGTTGAAGCGCAGCTTGAAGCCAGGTGGTAAAGCGGTGCTCCAGATTATTACGATCAAAGATCAATATTTTGATTTGTACCAGAAACGTGCGGATTTTATTCAACGTTATATTTTCCCTGGTGGGATGCTGCCGTCTGAAAGTATTTTGTCTGATCTGGTTAGTAAAAATGATTTACAAGTAGATAACCGCATCAGCTTTGGGCATGACTATGGTGAAACACTGGCTCGTTGGGAGCAGAGTTTTGTTAACGTTATTCCTGAAATGGAAGCATTGGGCTATGACAAACGCTTTCAACGCATGTGGCTTTATTACCTGAGTTACTGCCAAGCAGGCTTCGAAGAAGAACGCATCGATGTGATTCAACTAACTTTGACGCATTCAGCATAAATTGTGAACGGGAAGCTTAAGTCACATCTGATTTTTTTATATGGCTTGCCGGGGTTGCCATTGGCAATGCTCGGCCTTCCCCTGTTTGTATATCTGCCCAGTTATTACAGCCAGAATTTGGGCTTATCACTGACGTCAGTTGGATTGGCATTACTGTTAGCACGTTCTTTAGATGTGATTACTGATCCATTAATAGGCTTGCTTAATGACCGATATCCTGAGTTCCGATCGGTTTCATGGCGAAGAAAGAGTTTTATCATTGCTGGAATTCCATTGCTGTTGATTGGCTTGAATTATTTACTCAGACCTGATGAAACAGCGACGGCTTTTTACTTATTCTTTTGGTCATTTGTCACTTATTTGGGTTGGACCTTGATAAATATCCCATGGCTAGCTGTTGGCGCAGAAATTAGCCATGATTATCATGAAAAAAGTGCACTGGCATCCAGTCGCGAAATTTTTGCGGTAATTGGCACTGTTGCGGTGATTAGTTTACCTGTTTTGATGTCGATTGAATCAGACTTGAAGTCGACTTTGCAAATGCTAGCCAACCTTTTGACTTTTTTGGTGCCTGTTACTCTGATTCCTTTATTGTGGAAGTTATCCCCTAAAATTCTATCTGATTCAAAACCACATAAGCAGAAATTAAATAAACCAAATTTATTCAGTAAGGAGATGTTTGAGGTTACAAAACATCCTGCGATCAGAAGATTATTGCCCGCTTACTTCGTCAACAGTATCGCAAACGCTTTACCTGCAACCTTGTTTATTCTTTTTGTTAGTTACGTATTACAGACACCAGAACAGCTTGGATTACTTTTAATCAGCTATTTTTTATCGGCAATCCTGGGTATTCCTTTCTGGCTATATATAGCTCGCAAATCGGACAAACATGTCAGTTGGTGCATCGCTCTTTATGGTTCTATAGCCAGTTTTATATGGGTTCCTTTTCTCAATACCGGGGATTTCCAAGCCTTTTTAGCTATCTGTGTGGCGAGTGGATTTTGTTTAGGTGCTGATGTTGTTATGCCGGCATCCATTCAGGCCGATATCTCTCAGGACATTTCTCGTAACAAAGCCGTTAGCGAGTCAGGTGACACCTCCAAAACTAAAGATAAGCAAGATTCAACCGCATTATTGTTTGGTATTTGGGGTCTGCTGACAAAGCTATCTCTAGCGCTTGCCATTGGAATTGCTTTTCCGTTGTTAGACATGTTTGGTCTCAAACTTGATGATCCAGCAACACAAGAACCTGGTCAAATAGCAGTTGTTGCTCTAGTGATTCTGTATGCAGTGATTCCTATTCTTCTTAAAATTTGGGTTTTAGTTAATATGTGGCATTTTCCTTATGGTCGAGACTATTTCACCTCTCAACTATCGACAAAAACACCACCTCTAAAACAACAATCTAGACAAATATCAACAAAAAAAGAAAATCCAAAAGTAGGTAAATACAATGAAAAAACTAACTCAGAGATTATTACTCACCCTGTTCCTTTTGTTACCCATTATGAGCGGGTGCAGTAGCGCCATGAAAATTCAAGATTATCAACAGAATAAGCCTAATTTCTCGTTGTTTGATTATTTTCAAGGTAAAACGCGCGGTTGGGGTATGTTCCAGGATCGAGGCGGCAATCTGAAAAGACAGTTTGTTGTTGATATTAATGGTTATGTAAATGATCAGGGAAAGCTGGTTCTAGAAGAAGACTTTGTCTGGAGTGATGGCGAAAAATCCAGACGCGTCTGGACCATCAGCCAGAAAGATAACAATAACTTCATTGGTATGGCTGATGACGTTATTGGTGAGGCCAAAGGTGTGAGCGCGGGTAATGCACTAAACTGGAAGTATGATTTGAGTCTACCGGTTGATGGTAAAACCTACAAAGTGAGGTTCGATGATTGGATGTTTTTACAGCCCGATGGTGTTCTTTTAAACAGGGCAAAAATGAGTAAATTCGGGTTCAATCTGGGTGAGGTTTTCATCAGTTTTAAAAAATAGAAAATGACAATTTTCGGAGAAACCATGAATTTGTTTAAAACAATATTTACCTTGATTGTAATGGTCATGGTAATGCTGCTAAGCACTGTTTTATCTTCAGCATTTGCTTACACCAAACAGTGGCCATTACATAGTAAAGGTGAAGTGCGTTATTTAAAAATGATAAAGGTTTATGATATTAGTCTCTACAGCCCTAATGCAGTGAAAGCAGAAACCATACTCGATCCCAATATCTCGAAATGCTTGAAATTAGATTATGCCGTTAACTTATCAGTAGATAAATTTAGATTGGCGACAACAAAAGTATTGAGCCGTCAGCATAATGCTGAATATTTAGAGAAAATTAAAGTGCCTTTAGAGGCTTTTCAACAAGCTTATAAGCCCGTGAAAAAAGGTGATACGTATAGTCTTTGTTACAATGGTAGAAATCAACTGATGCGTCTTGATTTAAATGATAAGAACCTCATTCAAATTAAGTCGGCAGAATTGGCAAAAGCATATCTAGGCATATGGTTATCAAAAAATAGACCGATATCGGATCCTTTGTATCGCTCTTTTTTTCCTGACAGCAGGCAAGGTTAGATATGAAAAAATGGTTGTTTATATTATTTATGATAATTAACCCATCTATTTCATCAGCAAATGAAAAAGTGAAATCTGCTTTGAGTGAATATGCATGGGAGAAACGCCAGTTGATAGTTTTCGCCCCCAATATTGAGCATAAGCAATATCAACTGTTTAAAAAAGTATCTGCAGAATTTCGAGACGAGTTCGAAGAACGTAAATTACATACCTGGCATGTTATTGCGAATGACTCTGTGAGATTAGATTCAACAGTAAAAGATGATGTGACGAACCAGGGCTTCAGAGATTCTTTTAATGTTAGTAGAAATGAATTTCGTCTGTTATTGATCGGTTATGATCAGGGCGTAAAGCTCAGGCAGAAACAAGTAAATATTGATTATTTGTTTGCTGAAATTGACCAAATGCCAATGCGTATTCAGGAAATGCAATAGAAACACGATTTATTGAAAAATTAAAAAAGTGCCCAGTCGAAGCGCAGCGAAGACAGCGTTGGAATGGAATGACGACGACCCGAAGGGGGTGTTTTTCATTTAAATGAACAGAAAACACAAAAAGTAGGGGGGTGTGTTTTATAAAATTCGTATTTAACCTACTTAAATGTCAAATTAATAAGGATGAACATGAGTAAATTAACCCCTTTCATGCAGAACTTTGAACAGCTACCAAACACACTCTCGGTGTTTCCTCTTAGCAATGCGGTGGTGATGCCGGGTGGTCATTTGCCATTAAATATTTTCGAGCAGCGTTATCTTAATATGTTGCAAGATGCTATGGAAAGTCATCGTCTAATCGGCATGATTCAACCTCGTGATCAGAGTCCCAAGCCGGATCTCTATAAAGTAGGTTGTGCTGCGAGGATTACCCGTTACGAAGAGACCAATGATGGCAGGCTTGAGATTTCCCTGACTGGTTTGTGCCGTTTTGAAATTAAAGATGAGTTAGAGACTACTCGTGGTTATCGTATGATCGTTCCCGATTGGTCTAAATTTTCTATCGACTATGAGGAACAACCGGAGTCTGATGCTGTTACTCAAAAATCATTTATTAACGCGCTAAAGGCTTATTTTAATCAAACGGATATGAAGTTAGATTGGAAAGTAATGGAAAAATTAGACTCTGAAAACTTGCTCAATGCACTTTTCTATTTTCTTAATCTGTCTGACCAAGACAAACAGATGCTGCTTGAAATTGATACGGTAGAACAGCGTATTAAAGCGCTATCAGCGATTCTTGACAGCAATAATACAATTTCAGAAATTCGTCACTGAAGAGTTGTTTTTGAAAAGCTTAGTTTTTGATAAGATTTATTTCCAGCCCATAAGCCAGTCTTCATTATTCTTTAACAGCTGCCAGTTAATTTCGTAACAGTTTCTATTAATTACGGCTTCTAATTTGCAGCCGATAATTTTTTCCTCTTCATCTTTTAATACCTCAGATACAATAAAATGACGCTCCCTATTGTTGGGTGCTGTTGCTGTCCATTTGGACAGCAGTAGTTTTTTTGGATTTATCTGGTTCATGACTCAAGCCCCTTTATTATTCATTTCAGAAGTAGTCGACAATGACTTTTTACCTGTTAGTGGCAAACGGTACTTGGCAAACACTGTGTAGATGCTTTCCAGAATTGGCAACAATAAAGGTATATGCTGGATGACAGGAACAATTCTTCGATAATAGGGTAAGTGTTTCCACACAGTCATAAACCCTCTAACACCCGTCAACATATTCTGGTTTTCATCTTGCACATGAATTCTTGCCATGGCTTGTTGGTAGCTAATACCTGAGTCTTCTAGAGCCTTTTTATCCTTTGTGATATCAATCCAGTGTATTGCATTAGCAGTGTCTAATTTTTGCATTGTCTTGACTTCAAATTTGCATAAGGGGCACTCGCCATCGTGATACATGGTAACTTTAGAATCTTTAGTGATATCTGAAACTGGGTTACTTTTTTCCATAAAACTTCACCGAAGCGACACATAGGTCTGCATTAAAATTTTTGCCTATGGCAACTAAGCCAATTCGCTTGATTTGGTTGGGCTTGAATTGCTTACCCGTTCGATAGGGTGTCATCATGCTAAATGGCAATTTTACTATCCCCCATTCAGGCGTGACTTTGAAGCTAGCCCGATAAGACTGCCATGGCATCCACAGTCCACTGGTACGATAATGCAGGTTATAAACTTCGTTGTTTCCTGCGACCAGTAATTCCAGGCCTTGAAAATTGCTGGCATCGAATTCCTTGCCACCATTTAAGTCCAATGTCATTTGCACGAAGCCGCCATTATTCTCGGTGGATACTTCACCCTTCATTCTCAGGCATTTTTTATCCAGATATGACTCTGGAGACAAACTCCCTTTAGAAACGCCTCCCATAACTCTGTCAGTTAAAAGTCGCCAGTCTGCACCGATGGAAGAGCGGACGTTTCCTGTACTACGGTCATCAATGATTAGGTCTTGAGCGGATGCATTCATAAAGCATAAAAGATAAGTTAGGGTAATAAGCAGGAGTCGTTTCATTTTTTGGCTAAGCTGTGATCGACATAAATGAGTTTTTCTACAGGGAAGTTTAGACTTTTGGCTTTGGCAATTAGCCTTTTTTGTATGTTTGCTGCGAGTTTTGGTGTTCTCGATAAAATCCAGAAATAACTACGGTCATTTCCCGCAATCATTACATATTGATAGTTTTGCTTATCCAGGTCGATAATATTGTAACCCCCATAAAATGGTCCAAAGAAAGAGACTTTTAAACTCCCGATGTCACTCGAGCCAGTGAATTTGGCTTTGCCTTCAGCATCTTGCCATTTGTTTTTCTTGATATTGTAGCCACGGTTGAGTACGCGTAAATTCCCATCTTCACGAACACTGTATTCAGCAGTAATATTACTTAGGCCACGTTCAAATGAATGATCAAGGCGGGCAATTTCATACCATTTTCCCAGGTAACGGTTTACTTCAAAACCAGAGACTGGATCGATTCCATCCGGAATACTTGCAGAGCAGCCGCTCAAGAAAAAGGTGAGTATCAATAAGTATATTTTATTCATTTGTTGTCCTGAGTATCTTTTTCTATTTTAGTAAGTGTTGCCAGAATGCCCTGATCAACATTGTTTTGAATAGAGATATCCCAATCAAATTGATCGCACAGTCTTTTTACTATCGCGAGGCCAATACCTTCGCCTGCCTGTTGTAGACCTCTGCCTCTTACATGGCGTTCAAATAATTTTGGTAATAATTCATTGGATATACCTATCCCTGTATCTGAAACAAGCACTTGATTTCCTGACACGGTTATTTCAATGGCGCCTTTTTCTGTATATTTGATTGCATTGCCTAAAATATTGCCGATGATTATCGCTAGTGCTTTTCTATGTGTATCAACGATGAGTTCATTTTGAATATTAATAGATAACTTTATTTTGGCTGAATCAATCAGTGAATTTAGTTTAATCACCTCTTCCTCAATGATTTCCGCCACATTGGTTTTAGTGTTGCCAAGCTCGGGCTTTTGTTCGCGAGCCATAAGGAAAAAGGCTGAGGTGAGGTCATTCACATCACTGCAAGCACGGCGAATCATTTTGACGCGATCTGCGCCTTTACTACTTATATTGGACTCGGTTTCAAGGAATTGTGCAGCGCCATCAATAATAGTCATTGGCGTGCGTAATTCATGGCTAACATCAGCAGTAAACTGGCGTTCTCTTTCGACAAACACATCAATACGTTTGGCGTATTCATCTAGTGCTTCGGCCAGTTCTTTTGTTTCACCACTCAGATTTTTCGTCGAGACTGTTAATGCGAAATTATCAGTGCCGGATTTTCCCGACTTTCTAAGATTACGCGCTATGTTCATTACTGGCGAAGCTGCTCGCCAGGTTAATTTATAGGCTATCCAGCTACTGCTATAAATTAAGATCAGCAAAATACTCATCGGGATTAAACCAAAAACACCCACCAGGCGATCTATATTTGCGCCTTCAAATATCAGGTACAAACGGTTGTTATCAAAATCTCGAATATATACAGGTACGGGTTTATCTCGACCTGAAATATTAACTTTTGGGTAAAGTCCCGGTGAAAGAGTAGTAATTTCTGCAGGGGGATTCGCTATGGAATCTGGAGTTGTAAGGTAACCGATGAGATTTCTGGTTCTTGGTAATGGGAAGCTTTTATCTTCCTGGTAATGGCTTATAAAAGCATCTGCTTCTAGTTCCATTGCCTGTTTAACCAGACTTTTCTCTAGAATCCAGGTAATCGTAACGATACTAACCAGTACCGCAAATACAATAAACAGCGTTTGTAATAACCATCGCTTAGAAAAAATGCTATTTAAGTCTAAGATTGCAATAGTGGCAAGTTAAGCTGCCTGGTCATCATAAAGACGGTACCCCACACTATGAATGGTATGCAGCAATTTATTTTCGAAGGGTTTGTCTATGGCTTGTCTAATTGCTGATAAATGTGTTCTTAATGCATCGCTTTCGGTTGGATCATCTCCCCAGATATAAGCCTCCATCTCTCTACGTGAAACAACCCGGTGTGTATTCTCCATTAACAAACGCAGGATTTTGAGCCTGATAGAATTTAGTTTAATGGAATTGCCTTCTCTGACAACTTCGAGTGTTTCGTAATTAAAAGCTAGATTAGATACTTCAATGATTGTTTGATTGTCATTATTAGTACGTCTCCATAGAGCTTGAACTCTTGCATAGACTTCCAATAGATCGAATGGTTTTACAAGGTAATCATCTGCACCAACATCAAAACCGATTAGTTTTTCATCCAGTGAATCTCGAGCGGTTAACATTAAAATAGGCGTAGTAGAGCGCAGATCTTTGCGCAGCTTCTGACATAGGTCGATCCCATCAATTCCCGGAAGTGCTAAATCCAGCAAAATAACATCGTATTCGTTGACTGTAACCAGGTGTAATCCTGTTAAGCCATCGCTTGCATAATCAGTAATATGGCCTTTATCAGTAAAAAAATCGACTAGCAAAGAGGCAATGTCGGTATTATCTTCGACTACCAGAATGCGTCCATGAAAATCATTTAAGCTACTCATAAATCCTCATTAAACTAAAAAACCGGGAAGAAAGTGTATCTTCCCGGTAATTAAAATTTGCCTTACAAATAACTAGTTAAGGTCAGCAAGTAAAATCACGCCAAAGTCAGCGGAGCCAGGAACTGGGTCGACAGCAAAAGCAGTACGTATTTGTCCATCAGCTATGCTTAGTGTGCCTGTATCAATCGCAACTGTTTTTGTTGTTGCCAGGGTAATTCTCACTTGATAGTCACCAGCAGGTACTTCCAGGTAATCCTGAATTATCTTTGAAGTCAAAATTACTAATAGTTGGAGATATTGAATTAATATCGGCACCTGGAGCTGTAATGTAGATATCCACTAAACCAGCACTCGGTGCAGCATGTATCAAACGCACTTTTACATTTCCAGAGGCTGGTGGTTGATTATCATCTACTAAAACAATGGGCTCGATATTATTCAAAGAGTTCACTGCTGCAATGGTGTAATCCATTTGTGGATCAAACTTAAGATCAGCATTGATCACACTAGCAGAATTAGCGGCGGCAGCTACATCAATATTGTAAGTATTACCGAGTATTTCAAGGTAATCAGAACCAACACCAAAAGGAACATCACTGAGAACTTCAGAACCATCTACCGATATATCTACTTCCGGAGCATCAGCTGAAGCATGTACAACACGTAATCTTGCTCTTGCATCATCAACGTTAACAAAAGGTGTTGAGTCTTGATCAGTTAAGATAGAAAGTCCGATTGGTGACAAACCTCCACTTGATTCCGCAGCAATCGCAATATATTCAACCCCTGATGCTAGTGAAATTGTCCCTGAGTCATAGATAACAGTGCTGTCATCTGCAAGTGTAACTCGCACTCTGTAGTCTCCTGCTGGGACTTCTAACTCGCCTGAATTTGCTTTAAATGGTACGCCCTGAAGTGTTGGTGAAAGGCTCGAAAAGTCATCCATAGGTGCTGACAGGTAAACATCGACAGGAGGAGCAGATGGCGCGCCGTGAACAACAGTGATCGCAGCAAATCCATTTGCTGGATTTTCAATGTCATCTGCAATAACAATAGGCTCGATATTTGCTACAGTATTGACTGCCAGTACGGTGTATTTCATATCCGTTTGTAAATCGAGTGTTTCATCTATCACTGCAGTTGATGTATTAGCTACTAATACTTTAACGTTGTTGTTTCCCTCATTAAGAAATAAAAATCCACTGGCTTCTCTATAAGTTACATCTTCCAGAACGGTATCACCTTCGATACTGACATCCACTGCTGGAGCGTCTGGTGACAAGTGAACTGCTCTTAATTGTGGGTCGTGTGAATTGTTGCTCGAACCACCGCAACCTATTAGAAATAAAGAACTGACTAAAATAATTAATAAAGTTGTAAAACGTTTCATTCGTAATCTCCCAAAATTAGTAGTGAATAATATTGTTCACGAGGCTTAGCTTCACATTGAAGAGGTGAAATGAATGCGAATAAAATGTGAAATTTATGAGAAATCTCCATATTTGTATCAATATTGTATAAGAAAATGTGGAAAAACTCTACTTTAAGCGTTATAAATAAAAACTTATGTATAATTATTCTAATAAGTATTAAGGAAATATAATCAATGCACCGAGCACGCTTGCAACAAAAACTTAGAACCTATAGCCAGATTAATCCTGATACGAGTTGCTGGGAATGGCATGGACAAGTGTCAAACAGTGGTCATGGTCGCATTACAGTTAGAGATATTGCACAGGAATTCAATAAAACAGTATCAGCCGAGAGCGCAAGTTATATTGCTTTTATTGAAGAAGTTCCAGAGGGTATGATTGTTCGGCAAACCTGCGTCAATAGACTTTGCATAAATCCCGAGCATTTAAAAATCGAAAAATTTCCGGATGCTAATACAAGATCATAAGATATTTTAATTAATAAATTGGCGCACCTGGCTGGATTCGAACCCACGGCCTTTGGCTTGGGAGGGCACAAGTCAATGGAAAAATAGTTCTGAAGCCAACAGTCAAATTCGTTAGAATACGCTTCATGCGCCTGTAGCTCACTTGGATAGAGTGCAACCCTCCGAAGGTTGAGGCAGCTGGTTCGAATCCAGCCAGGCGCGCCACTTTTTCTCTTATTTCACTATATTCAAGTAAGTTTATTTCACTATTTATGAGTGCAATCCTCAACTGGCAAAAACACTAAAAAAATATCTGTGCCCAGATTGTGCCTAAAATGTGTCCAAGTAATAAATCTCAATATTATTAGTGGAGGAATATGTTGTTAAAAATTACTGCTGGCCTAAGTTTTTTATTGCCATATTTATAATGATACTCGAGGCAAACTGCTGTTCCTAGCAACGTTTTTTATCAAAATGAGTTTGGACTAGGCTCAGCATAAACATAAGATCAACTGAAAAAAAAGTTGAGCCGAATGAGGCATCAGCCTTGTTTTTTGATGCTGGTCCGACGGATAAGAGCAAAGATGAAAAAGAATGAATCCAGGAATTAATAAGCAAGATGTAAAAAGATGAGAGGGGTATGATATTGTTTTGTATTTCCAGAGAGCTAGTATTAGATGATATAGCAAAATTATTAGGTAAATCATTGAGTGCAACTGAAATTGGCTTTTAGAGGCAAAAAACAGACTACTAAAATACAATCTTTGACAGACGGATAAGTATGGATTTTGAAAGCACTCATTTAATTCTCGAAGCCTGGTCAAAAGCTCGAGTATTGCCTTGGCATTGGATAGCTCCCAGTGTATATATAACGATGGCAACAAGCGCAGCCATACATGCCATGTTGTTCAAACGTGATCCTCGTGCGGCCTTGGGATGGGTGGCTGTAAGTCTTTTCATTCCTTTCGCAGGCCCATTATTGTATTACACGTTTGGTATAAACAGAATACATACTCAGGCTCGTAAGCTTGCGCATCTACGCTCATTTCGAATACAAGTAGGATATGAAAGAGGTTCTTTAATAGTTAAAGATACCGATAAGATTACCCATGAACTTGGCCCTTCTATAGACAAGTTTATTCGAATATCAGATCACGTCACCTCCCGCCCACTTTCATCGGGTAATAACGTCGAGATTTTGAAAAATGGCGAACAAGCATACCCCGCCATGTTGGCTGCAATCAACGGTGCAGTTAATAATGTATTGCTGCTTACCTATTTGTTTGAATCTGACCATATAGGAGATTCATTCGTTAGTGCGCTAACTGAGGCACATCGACGTGGTGTTGAGGTACGGGTGATTCTGGATGGCGTAGGGGCCTTATATTCCTGGCCACGCATGGGTCGTAAGTTGCGCCACAATGGTGTTCCTGTTGCAAATTTTTTATCACCTAAACTATTTCCTCCAACCTTCTCAGTGAATTTACGAAACCATCGAAAAATTCTTGTGGTTGACGGAAAACAGGGTTTTACTGGTGGAATGAATATTGGAGCCAGGCATTTGGTGGATACCCATAAAGGCTTGGGTACTGCTGATCTTCATTTTCGTCTACAAGGGCCTGTTGTAACACAGTTGGAAGATATATTTGCTGAAGACTGGCATTTTGCAACAGGTAAAGCTATGGAAAAGCTAACACCAAAACAGGTGGTGAGAGGAAATAGCTATTGCCGTTGTGTCAGTGATGGCCCAAATGAAGATCTAGACAAAATTTCACTGGTTATGATGGGAGCTATTTCAGCAGCACAAAATAATATCACTATCATTACACCATATTTTCTACCATCTCGCGAGATGATTGCCAGTCTTCAGTCTGCTGCACTACGTGGCGTAGACGTCGTTATAATCCTGCCTAAAAAAAGCAATTTACGTTTTATAGATTGGGCAACACAAAATATGCTTTGGGAGTTACTTCAACATGAAGTGAAAGTTTATTATCAGCCGCCACCTTTCCCACACACAAAGTTGTTTGTCATCGATAAAGTATATGCACACATCGGATCAGCGAATATTGACCCGCGAAGTTTCCGCCTTAATTTCGAACTGAACGTAGAAGTTATCGGAGGTAAAAGTATCGTGCAATTGGTCAATTTTGCAAATGAAATTCAGCATAGCTCAAAAGCAATAACATTAAAAGAAGTCGATGGGAGATCCTTACCCATTCGACTTCGTGATTCCACATGCTGGTTGTTTATGCCTTATTTGTAGCAGTAAGTATTAGATAAGGTTGTCGATCCCTTTGTAGAGCCTACTCTTGGTTGAAATAGAGAAATTAATCGTTCGAAACTTGAGCATACAAAAGATTTTTGATGAATTTTAGAAATATCCGCTTGCGAGATGAAGCTGAATTAAGTGTAAGTGATTGGTTATAAAAACCCTTCAAAAGGCTGGGGGTGTCCTTTTCATTACTAAATTGCCAGCAATCCTAATGAATTGATATCTAAGTCAAAGTGCTGAATCAGTCTTCCAAGGTAACTGGGGTAACAAAACCAGCGGGTTTAAGTGCGAGAACAGAACAATTGAGTGTGTTAAGGAGGGTCTCTGCGGTATTACCCATAATGAAACCAGCAACGCCAGTGCGGGCAACCGTTCCCATCACTACCAGATCGGCTTCGATTTTTTCTGCCAGTATCGCTATTTCCTTACGTGGCGAGCCTTTCACCAAATGGGTCCTGGGATTGATATATTTCATGGCTTGCTCTCCGAGGTTGTAGATTGTTTGACGCACTAACACTGCAAGGTTGTGTTCATGTTGCTGTCGAGTATCTTCAACATATTCTGCCATTTTTTCCTCGGAAATACTGCTCATGGCAGTGTGTACAAAGCTCTCTCCAAACGCATTCCAGCAACTCACGATATGCAGTTCAGAAAATTCTGAGAGCGCCAGAGAACTGGCGAGCTGCAGAACCTCTTGATTCAAATGATGTTGTGACTCGACCTGATCCGCAGGATACGTGTCATCCACATCCACCGTCGCCATTATTGTATCGAAAGGCCCCATGATATCCGGTTTGATGAGCCATACTGGGCAAGGGCATTTGCGTAACAGGTGCATGTCATTGCTATCAAATAGTCGATCTAGCCAAGTTCTGATCTTCGGCGGCTTAATCAGCAGATCATGCTTGTTGCGCAAGACTTCCCGAATAATTTCTAGAAAAGGGACACCTCTTAAAACCCGGGTTTGCAACTTGACTCGCTTGCGGTAGGGTTCAACTAGAGAATCGAGTAATTGCAGCTTTTCATTCTCAATAAATGCCTGGAGGTCTGCAGATTTTGGCCCTCCCTCAGGCATGCAAATACCGGCAGCTATACGGTCAACGACACCAACAATCAGCAGTGTGGCCTGATTGTGTTCCGCCAGCGCTACTGCGTGTTCAAGTGCAGGTTTACTTGTCTCAGCCGATTCCACGACACAAAGTATGCTTTTGAATCTGTTCATAGTTATACACTACCTCCGGGTAAGTATAGTGGGGTTCGAAATAATCTCGCTACTCGTTGCTCTATGTTGATAAGTTCTGATTCTATTGTTTCTTGACAGTCAAGTACATGTATTGTCAGAACATTATCTTCCAATCTAGCACTCAATGTTCCCGGCAACATGCCTTAGGAAAAAAGGATAAATTTCGGGAGTTCTGCCCAAGCTAAAGCCGTGGGAGGATAAAGCACGCAATTCACTGTTACCGCGAAGATCACTTCGGGTCTATCGATTAGCCACGCAGTTATACTCATGCATATTCCAAAGCAAGGTGACTTCATACATAAGTCAGGTTAATTATTTTTTCAATTGATTTAAACGTTTACTGCCCTTGTATCTAAAAGCTTTAGCCGTGCTTAAGGGTTAATCATAACTAGCATTACAACTGGAGATAATTCTAGTTGGTAAGAAAAAACCACTCCGATAACTTTAGACATTAGGAAAACCCTAAAATAACTAAAAAATGTGACTATAAAGCGAATAGTTGTGTCTAATCATGTAAGGGTTGAGCATTACTAATATTAAATCTGTAGTTTTTATTAATTCATAAAATATTGAAGTAAAAAGAAAATGATAGAAAAAAACGAACTACTGATCGAAAAACTGCATATCGTTATAAATTGGTCAGTGCGTATTATGGCCATACTGATGGTATTCGTTATTATCATGGGCGTAGTGGATGTGGCCTGGACCCTGTATCAGAAGATGTTTACCCCTCCCACCTATATCCTGACTATCTCTGATATGTTGGCATCCTTTGGTGCTTTCATGGCAGTGCTAATAGCTATCGAGATATTTATTAACATTACTGTATATCTACGTGAAGATGTTATTCACGTCAAGATTGTGATGGCTACGGCTTTAATGGCCATTGCACGAAAGGTAATCATCCTTGATCTGGAAAAAGTTTAGCCTGAATATCTTTGGGGCATCGCCTCGGTGGTATTGGCCACCAGCCTGGGATACTGGTTAATAGTTAGGCTTCCACGATTTGATCTTGAGATTGGTACAAGAAACCTTGTACAAAACCAGGATACAACTTTTGAAGATAAGGATTCACAGTCAGACACAAAAAGGAGTGACGTCAAAACTTCAATAAGTAAGAGCGAATTATAGTTGAAATATTTTTTATTAAATGGTTATCGCTTAAGAGAATACTCCTATGATTCTTCAATATGGGATATTTAAGAGATTCTTGTCTAATAACTAGGGAGTGTGTGTGATAAAAATAAGTTTCCATGGAGCAGCAGAAGGAGTGACAGGTTCATGTCACCTTCTTCAAGTTGGAACTAAAAAAATTCTAATAGATTGCGGTTTGTACCAAGGCGGTAGAGAACTGGAAGAGGAAAATCTAAAACCCTTTGGTTTTGATCCTGCATCTATAGACTACCTGTTCTTGACTCATGCACACTTGGATCATTGTGGCCGTATTCCTTTGCTTGCTAAACAAGGATTCGAAGGTGAGATTATCACTACTTTGGCGACGCAGGAATTAGCCCGGATTGTCATGCTCGACTCAGCTCATTTGAATGAAGAAAGTGTCCGCCGTAAGAACCGTAAATTACAACGTCAGAGAACGTTTAAAAAACCTATCGAACCGTTGTATACCACCGAAGATGCCTTGTACACACTGGATTTTTTTGGGCGTAGAGCGAGTTATGATAAACCTATCGAAGTGGCCAAAGGTATTCGCGCTACTTTTATCGATGCAGGACACATTCTGGGTTCAGCCTGTGTCTTTTTAGAATTGGAGGAACAAGGCGAGAAACGGTTGATTTTGTTCTCCGGCGACCTTGGTAATTATAATCGTGCCATTTTGCGAGACCCCGCAGAACCTCCTCATGCCGATGTGGTGGTGATGGAAACCACCTACGGGGATCGTTCCCATAAAGAGCTTGAACCGTCTATTGAAGAATTGTTTGAAGCAATTGAAAATACAACACGTCGCGGTGGCAATGTTATTATCCCTACTTTTGCCTTAGAACGCGCTCAAGAAATCTTATATTATTTACACGAAGGCTGGAAAGAAAAACGTCTACCTCGTGGTGTCGAGGTTTTTCTGGATTCTCCCATGGCTATTTCTGCCACCACTGTTTTTACTCGTCATCCTGAATGCTATGACGATGAAACCAAAAAGTTGTTTGCTGACGGACATGACCCGTTCGATTTTCCTGCCTTGCATTTCACTCATGAAACGGCAGATTCCATGGCATTGAATAATATTCATAGTGGTGCTGTTATTTTAGCAGGTTCAGGTATGTGTACGGGCGGTCGTGTGCGACACCATCTCAAAAAGAACTTATGGCGCAAGGAGTGCTGCGTGATATTTGTTGGTTTCGCGGCAAGAGGCACTTTGGCAAGAAAGATAGTAGATGGGGCCAAAGCGGTTTCTATATTTGGTGATGAAATAGCGGTGAATGCAAAAATTTATACCATTGGCGGTTTTTCAGCTCATGCGGGGCAGAGAGAATTACTGGCATGGCATCGGGCTATTAAAAAACCGCAGATCACCTATTTGGTACATGGTGAGATTGAAGCTATGGAAACTTTCTCTGAACTTCTTAAGGATACAGAAGTACGCATAGCCAGACGAAGGCAGGAATATGAGCTTTAACTTGCGTCGATTATTAAACGGATTGTGTCAAAAAAATCAGTTAGAGCCTGAGGCTACTACCTCCTTAAATTGGCACTCTAAAAACACTAAAGAGGTTCTGGAATCATTGGATACTAACCCTCAGGGGTTATCCAAAGAGTCTGTTGCAATAAGACTTGATAAATATGGCCCAAACCAGCTTCCTGAAAAGAAATCTAGAAGTCCAATACTGCGGTTTTTGTACCAATTTCACAATGTGCTGATCTATGTTTTGCTGGCAGCTGGAATTGTCACTGCGATGTTGGAGCACTGGGTTGATGCGGGTGTAATTATAGCGGTAGTTGTTATAAATGCAGTGATAGGCTTTGTGCAAGAAGGTAAAGCCGAAGATGCCTTACTCGCAATACGTCATATGCTTTCTCCTCATGCGATGGTTTTGCGTGGTGGACGGCAAGTTACTATTGAGGCCGAGGCATTAGTACCTGGTGATATTGTACTGCTTCAATCTGGCGATAAAGTACCGGCAGATTTGCGTATGATCCGCGTTAAAGGGCTGCAAATTCAGGAATCTGCGCTTACAGGCGAATCAGTGGCGGTGGAAAAAATAATTGAGCCCGTAGCGCAAAATAGCGTGATTGGTGATCGTTGTAGTATGGCTTTTTCGGGCACGCTGGTTACGCATGGACAAGGTGCAGGCGTTGTTGTTGAGACGGGCGCTCGTACGGAATTGGGACATATCAGCACCTTGGTTGGCGATGTTGAGACGATAACGACACCGTTGTTGCGGCAGATGGCGCAATTTGGACGTTGGCTTACAGTCGCTATTTTGATCATAGCGGTGGCGAACTTTCTGTTTGGTATCTATCTGCGTGGCTATGCACTGGCAGAAATGTTTCTTGCGTCGGTGAGCTTGGCAGTGGCAGCAATTCCTGAGGGTTTGCCTGCAATTATGACGATTACCCTGGCTATCGGGGTTCAGCGAATGGCGAAGCGTAATGCTATTATTAGAAAACTACCAGCAGTTGAAACACTGGGTGCAGTATCGGTTATTTGCTCAGATAAAACAGGCACCTTAACACGCAATGAAATGACGGTGCGCACAATTTCAACACCACTAAACTTATTTGAGATTGCAGGTGCGGGTTATGATCCCCATGGAATAATTACTCTCAACAATAAAGAAGTTCAACTAGAAGCACGTCCACTACTTGAGGAAGGCTTACGCGCTGCTATTCTCTGTAACGATGCCTCATTGGAACTGAATAACGCTGAATGGCAGGTGCATGGCGATCCTATGGAAGGAGCTTTGCTTGTAGCGGGCATGAAGGCTGGCCTGGATATTGATGCCGAAGTGAAACAATACCCACGAACCGATTTGATACCATTTGAGTCTGAGCATCGTTACATGGCGACGCTGCATCACAGCCATGTCGATGAGGCTTTTATTTATCTAAAAGGTGCACCTGAGCGTGTCCTGGATATGTGTCACCTACAAAGAACGGTTACTGGCGATCAAGCCATCGATAAAGATTACTGGTTAGCACAAATTGAAATCATGGCGGAATACGGACAGCGGGTGCTCGCCATTGCGGTCAAAGCTGTTCCCACTGAGCACAGCTCACTCAGCTTTGGTGATGTGGAAACTGGCTTAACAATGCTCGGTCTGTTCGGCTTGATTGATCCTCCTCGTACCGAAGCGATAGAGGCAGTAAAAACGGCCGATCTTGCAGGTATTCGCGTCAAAATGATTACTGGTGATCATGGCGCCACGGCGCTTGCCATTGCGCGACAGCTTGAGCTCGTGAATAGCAAAGATGTACTGACTGGAAAAGAGATAGAGTTAATGAATGAGGACGAATTGCG
The DNA here is from genome assembly GCA_963807855.1 of uncultured Gammaproteobacteria bacterium. Classification (GTDB taxonomy): domain Bacteria; phylum Pseudomonadota; class Gammaproteobacteria; order Thiotrichales; family Thiotrichaceae; genus Cocleimonas. Next base: position 138,365 of record CAWEEB010000044.1, read on the forward strand.
CCAACGTGTGCTGTCCGTGGACGTTTATGCACGAGTTAACCCCGAACATAAATTACTGTTAGTTCGATTGTTACAGGAACATGGTTTGGTAGTCGCCATGACGGGAGATGGTGTCAACGATGCGCCCGCATTGAAGCGCGCAGATGTGGGTACAGCGATGGGGAAAAATGGCACGGAAGCGGCAAAGGAAGCTGCTGAAATGGTACTAGCTGATGATAATTTTGCCTCCATAATCCACGCTGTGGAGGAGGGGCGCACAGTGTACGATAATCTCAAGAAAGCCATCCTGTTTATTTTGCCCACCAATGGTGGTGAGGCTTTGATTATTCTGGCTGCCATCATTTTTGGTTTTCAACAATTGCCCTTAACACCCGTGCAGATCCTCTGGGTGAATATGATCACTGCTGTTACTTTAGCGCTGACACTGGCCTTCGAACCTCCTGAAAAAGAAGTTATGCGACGACCACCCCGGGATTCAAAACAACCACTGTTAAGCAGGTATTTAATTTGGCGTATAGCTTTTGTTTCCGTGATTCTGATGCTAGGCACTTTTGGTATGTTTATCTGGGAGATGGAACGCGGTGTGAGTATTGAGCATGCCCGTACTGTTGCAGTGAATACCTTGGTGATGTTTGAGATATTTTATCTATTCAATGCGCGTTACATCACAGCATCCGTTTTTAATTGGCAAGGACTGACAGGTAACCGTTATGTGTTAATAGCGATAGGATTGCTTGTCATCTTCCAGTTTGGATTTACTTATCTTCCACCCATGCAAACTTTGTTTGGAACCGCTAATATTGACGCCAATGTCTGGCTACGCATTATTCTTGCCTCTTCCTCTGTGTTATTTTTGGTTGAATTGGAGAAGTTTATCGTTCGGCGTATGGATGTGAGTCGCAAATAAAGCTAAAACTAGCACAAATACAAATATTTTTATGGAACATTAGGAGCACTTTTCACCTGAATAGATAAATAATAAATTCTTCTTGATTTACAAGGTTAAAAAGATGAAGCTAAAAAGAAGCAGAAAGAAATTAAACTTCGGTAAACCTAGCAAGCAATCGGCAGTAAAGGAATGGGGCACAGGTACTCTCCACTTTCCACGGGGGGAAACTATCACTCTTTTTGAAGTGTTTATTAAACGACAAACTACAAGTGGTTTGCTGCTCAAGCGAGTCTAGTAGTCTGATGAATAAAAATCATACACAAAAAAGCGTATTTCCGACGGCGGAGGATGACTTGAATGCTGCCAAGTTGGCGCCTGACACAGCCCAGACATCCTCGCCTTCTTTCTGCCTTGCCTTCGCAGATAATGAATTTTTGCTTCGCGATGAACTACGCTCGGTTAGATTACAGTTAGAGCTGCTTAAACCCGATATATTACAGGATGAAAACGGGATTCATTCTACCGTTGTAATCTTTGGAAGTGCCCGCATTCCGGATACAGAAACTTCGACTGAACGCCTGCAGAAGGCAGAAGCACTCGCAGTGGCCAATCCTGCTGATCCTGTGTTAGCGCGTAAGGTAAAAATAGCTAAAAGGATTCTTGCAAATTCCCATTACTATAATGAAGCGCGTGAGTTAGCTCGTTTGATAACAGCGGCAACATTAAGTGATGATAGCTGTGAACAAGTGGTCATTACTGGTGGTGGGCCGGGTATTATGGAAGCAGCCAATAGAGGTGCTAAGGATGCCGGAGGGATAAGTATAGGTCTTAATATTGTGTTGCCTTTTGAGCAACAACCTAATGTTTATATCACGCCTGATTTGTGTTTCCAGTTTCACTATTTCGCCATTAGAAAAATGCATTTTCTCAAACGTGCCAGAGCGTTGGTCGCTTGTCCAGGTGGTTTCGGCACACTGGATGAATTATTTGAGACACTAACACTGATTCAGACTCAAAAAATTAAACCAGTACCGATTCTACTAATTGGCAGTGAGTATTGGCGGCGAGTCATTAATTTCGAAGTTTTAGTGGAAGAGGGGATGATTGATGATAAAGATTTATCGCTTTTTGAATTTGTAGATTCCGCCGAGGAAGCCTGGCAGATAATTAAAAATTATTACAAGTTTTAAAAATAGATATTACATGGTTTTTAAAATGAACAAAAACTGAGGGATAGTGATGCTGTTACTAACTGATGCTGGCATCAAGCTGAAGGCAGTTGTAATCAAACAAGGGTGGACCAGAATGCGAGAATATAAATAATGATCAACAGTAATCGAAGACAGGGGTTATCCTCTCCTTTTGGCAGATTGGTGTTAAATCATTTACGTACTGGATTCACACGTGCTCTATTTTTTGTCCTTATATGGTGGATTCTAACCGATGGGGCAGTAGATTCATGGTTGATTGGTGTACCCATAGTGCTGATTACGACGCTGGTAAGTTTAGTGTTATTGCCTCCTATTGCTTTATCTCTTAGGGGGATCATAAATTTTATCCCTTTTTTTGTATGGCACTCATTACGCGGTGGCGTTGATGTTGCCAGACGCGCAATGCATCCGCAGCTTCCAATCTCACCGACGTCGATCAATTACAAGTTTCGGTTGCAATCAGGACTGGCTAAGGTATTCATGGCAAATACGGTCAGTTTGTTGCCTGGCACATTGAGTGTTGTATTGGATAAAGAATGCTTGCGTGTTCATGTTCTCGACAAGTCCAGTGCCTTCGCTGAGGAACTTAAAGTTCTAGAGGTGCAAGTGGCTGGGGTGTTTGGACTTAAATTGCTGGTAAATAAAAAAGGTGAAATGTGATATGAAACGTTTTAAGAATATACTTTTTGTTACTAATCCTGAGCTTAAGGATACAGAGGCGTTGGAGCGGGTTATATCGTTAGCAGATAATAATCAAGCTCGGCTGACAGTGGTCTCAATTGTGGAGAAAATACCTGCTGGTTATACTAAGAAAACTCAAGGTATTTCCCTGGCTAAACTACATAAAACTATCATAGAACAACGTCAATCAGAGCTTGAGAGTCTGGTTACACCTTTTTTGAAAAAGGTCCATATCAATGTAAAGGTACTTGAAGGAAAGGCTTTCCTCGTGCTTATTCAAGAGGTATTGCGAGATGAAACAGATTTGTTAATTAAAACGGTGGAAAAAAAAGAGTTAATGGACAGACTCTTTGGCAGTACAGATATGCATTTGCTGCGTAAATGCCCCTGTCCAGTTTGGCTAATGAAAGCATCTAAGCCAAAGCATTATAAAAATATACTGGCCGCAGTGGATTTTGATCCATCCGAAACAAATATGACAGAAGATGCTCTTAACTTGCAGTTACTTGAGATGTCTTTTTCACTAGCGTTGGCCGAATCTAGCGAACTGGATATCGTTCATGTTTGGTATGCATATGGAGAAAATAAGCTCCGCTATGGTCGTGCACGTCAACCGAAAGCTATGGTTGATGAGTATGTGAATGGACTATGGGCTGAACACCAATGCATGTTGGATGAATTGGTAATTAAAATTACTAAAAAAGTAGGAAAGGAGGCAGATGATTACCTCAAACCAAATATACATCTAGTCAAAGGTATTGCACAAGATGTTATTCCAGAGCTGGTGAAGGAGCAACAGATAGATCTGGTTGTGATGGGTACAGTGGGGCGGACTGGTGTACCTGGTTTTATAATGGGAAATACCGCTGAAACAATTCTCAACAGGATTGATTGTTCGGTACTTGCTCTCAAGCCGGAAGGCTTTGTCACACCCATCAAAATACAGGAATAAAACACATTGGATCATTTATATTTAAGTACTGCACTATTCTTGCTATTAGCGTTAGAGGTGGGGCTGAGTCGGGTATGTTTGAATTTACTGATAAATAAAAGAGGTAAGATGTGATATGAAACGTTTTAAGAATATACTCTTTGTTGTAAGTCCTGAACTTAAGAATACAGAGGCATTGGAGAGAGCTATATCGTTAGCAGATAATAATCAAGCTCGGCTGACAGTAGTCTCAATTGCGGAGAAAATACCTTCTAGATATAGAAAGAAAGTCCAAGGTATTTCCCTGGCTAAACTACAAAAAGCTATGATTGATGATTGCGAATCAGAGCTAGAGAGTCTGGTTGCTCCTTTTCTGGAAAAGATACAGATTAATATAAAAGTGCTCGTAGGAAAGCCTTTCCTCGTGCTTATTCAAGAGGTATTGCGAGAAGAAATAGATTTGATAATTAAGGCGGCGGAGGAAGATGAACTAATGGAGAGAATTTTTGGCAGTTCAGATATGCACTTGTTGCGTAAATGCCCCTGTCCAGTCTGGCTAATGAAAGCATCGAAACCAATGCATTACAATAATATTTTGGCTGCAGTGGACTTTGATCCTTCTATAGATGATCCGGCAGAAGATGCTCTTAACCTGCAGTTACTTGAGATGTCTTTTTCACTAGCATTGACCGAATCCAGCGAATTACACATTGTCCATGTCTGGGGTGTTTATGGAGAAAGGTCGCTTCGCCATGGGTTCGCTCGAAAACCAAAAGCTAAGGTTGATGAATATGTTGATAGGATACGGTCTACACACCAACACTCGCTAGATGAATTGGTAATTAAAATTACTAAAAAGCTAGAGAAGAAAGCAGATGGTTACCTGAAACCAAAAATATATCTAGTTAAAGGACTTGCTGAAGATGCTATTCCAGAGGCGGTGAAGGAGCAACAAATAGATCTGGTTGTGATGGGGACAGTGGGACGGACTGGTATACCTGGTTATATTATGGGGAATACCGCTGAAACAATTCTTAACAGGATTGACTGTTCGGTACTTGCTCTCAAGCCAGTAGGCTTTGTCTCGCCAATCACAATAGAGGAATAAACAAATTGGATCATTTATATATAAGTACTGCGTTGTTCTTGCTATTAACCCTAGTGGCGGGACTATGGCGTATCTTACGTGGCCCGACAACGGCGGATCGTATGCTTGCAGCACAGTTATTTGGCACCACGGCGGTGGCCTGTTTATTAATATTGGCTCAGGTATTTGTGGAACCATCATTGCGTGATGTCGCGTTGGTGTTTTCCCTTCTCGCTACAGTCACGGCCGTTGCCTTTGTGCGTCGTGCCTGGGTTGCTGAGGAAAAAACCGATGTCATTGACTGAAATTTTTACATCTCTACTGATGATTACCGGGGCGTTTTTCTTTCTGGCGGGTACGGTCGGCCTGATACGTTTCCCTGATGTATATACCCGTTTACACGCATTGACCAAGGCTGATAATGTGGGTTTGGGTTTATTAGTGGTTGGGCTGTCTTTGCAGGCGGAATCATGGGCTGTGGTGGGTAAACTATTTCTGATCTGGCTGTTGGTTCTACTCGCCAGCGCTAGCATCGCCAATCTAATAGCTAATGCTGCCAGACAAAGGGGCATCAAGCCATGGAAACAATAGTAGCGATTACACTATTACAGGCATTTGATACCGTGCTGATCATTACCTTGTTGTGGCTGGCCTGGCGGGCGCTTTCCTGTTCAGACTTGTACAAAGGTATCATATTATTCATCGCCTTCGGGTTATTGATGGCGCTGGCTTGGGTCAGGCTTAATGCGCCGGATATTGCATTGGCAGAAGCCGCAATCGGTGCAGGCTTGACAGGAGCTTTATTGCTGGCAGCATTGGCAAGACTTGAATCAATGAGTGAAGTAAAACAACAAACAAATTCAACTAATGAAACAAACGATAAACCAAAAACCAATCACTGAGAGTGCCAACAATCAAAAGCTGTTTCGGTTGTTGCTTGGGGTATTGCTCGCAACACTGGCTATAGGTTTAGGCTATGCCGTGTTAAGCCTCCCAATGCAAGCTCCGGGTTTGAGTGAATTGGTAGCTGAAAACCTAGAAAATAGCGGTGTGAAAAATCCGGTAACCGCGGTTTTGCTTAACTTTCGCGGTTACGATACTTTGCTAGAAATGGGTGTCTTGTTGCTAGCGCTGATCGCTGTCTGGTCAATAGGCACAGCTCCACAACAGTGCCAAACAGAACCGTCAGCAGTACTTGATATACTTTCACGCCTGTTAGTACCCTTATTGATTATGGTTTCTGGCTACCTGCTGTGGGTCGGTGCCCATGCGCCCGGCGGTGCATTTCAGGCAGGCGCGGTACTGGCGGCGGCTGGGGTGTTGCTATTGTTATCTGGTTGGCAGCTGAGTGCAAAGCTTGCGGGACTACTATTGCGCCTGATGATAACAGCAGGGTTGCTAGTATTTTTGGTTATTGCTGTGGTATTGATAGTGTTGGGTGGTGAATTGCTAGAATATCCATCGGTACTCGCTGGTGAGCTTATTTTCTTGATTGAAGCCGTCGCTACCTTATCTATTGGCATCACTTTGGCTGCTATATTCTTCGGTAGCCGACCACAAACGGAGCATCAAAAATGAGCCATACCTCTTTCTATGCACTGGCAGGAGTAGGTCTTTTTACATTGGGTCTGTATGCCGTAATAGTGCATGCACATCTATTACGCAAGATTCTCGCCATCAACGTGATGGGTAGTGGCGTGTTTTTAGTGCTGGTTGCGATGGCTGCTCGTAACGAAGGTACGACTACTGATCCAGTGCCACACGCTATGGTGATCACCGGAATTGTGGTTGCTGTATCAGCAACCGCTTTGGCTTTGGCACTAATGTTGCGGGTACGGCAAGCTACAGGTCTGGCTTCATTTCCAGAAGAGCCAATGTGATAAGGTCTTCTTTATATGCCTATGTTTAATATGCCATGGGCTGCGGTACTTATTTTATTGCCATTGCTCGGTGCTATCGTCTGCTTTCTGTTGCCACGTGAGGGTAAACTGGTGGGGCTGGTTATTGCACTGGTCATCGTCGTAAGTGTTACAGGTCTAGGTTTACAACTTTTCGAGCAAGGTGCACAGAGTTATGAAGTGGGTGGTTGGCGCGCACCTTTGGGAATTAGCCTTTACGCCGATGGGCTGAGTCTACTGATGTTGGCGGTGACCGCATTCGTGGGGTTTGCCATTAGTGTCTATGCCGGTTCGTATTTTGACCACAAAAAATCTGTCTACTTCTGGCCATTATGGATGTTCCTTTGGGCGGCGCTCAATGCACTGTTTCTTTCCTCAGATATATTCAATCTCTATGTCACCCTCGAATTACTTGGGCTTTCAGCAGTAGCCTTGATCGCGCTTGCAGGTAATGCAAATGCTATGATCGGAGCCATGCGCTATTTGTTGGTGAGCCTGTTGGGTTCGCTATTTTATTTGTTAGGCGTAGTTTTGCTCTATCATAGTTTTGGCACGGTAGATATCGTGCTGATGGCAGAGCGTATGGAAGCCTCACCTACCACTTGGGTAGCAATGGGACTAATCATCACTGGTCTACTACTTAAGACCGCTCTATTCCCTTTACATTTCTGGTTGCCTCCCGCCCATGCCAGTGCTCCTGCGCCAGTAAGCGCGCTGCTATCAGCACTAGTTGTAAAGGCATCGTTTTATATTCTGTTGCGTTTGTGGTTGGACGTATTCCCACAGAACAATACTGCATTGCCCCAGTTCCTGGGGCTACTCGGAGCAAGTGCCATCATCTGGGGTGGAATTCAGGCATTACGCCAAACCCAGCTCAAAATGTTGATTGCCTATTCAACCGTTGCGCAACTGGGTTATCTGTTTCTGGCATTTCCCCTGGCAACCATGATGGCATGGAAAGGGACTCTACTTTTGTTGCTATCTCATGCATTGGCGAAGGCTGCCATGTTTATGGCGGCTGGCAACTTGTTACATTTTGGCGGTCATGACCGTATCGCTGATCTCGACCGCGTGGCGCAACGCCTGCCACTGACTTTTATGGCTTTTTCCCTGGCAGGTATCAGCATCATGGGATTACCTCCGAGTGGTGGCTTCATCGCTAAATGGCTATTGCTAGATGCGGCAATGCGCTCTGGCCAATGGTGGTGGGCGGTGATCATAATCATTGGTGGATTACTGGCTGCTGCTTACGTCTTCAAAGTGATTGGTCACGGTTTCACTCAGGCGAAAATTACCCATGATGCAAAAGCAGTACCTGTCAATATGGAGTGGACTGCTCTGGCACTGGCATTGATAGCGATTATGCTGGGGCTTTTCACGCCATGGATGTTGGCGTTGATGGAGATAGGTTCGCCTTTTGGGACGGAGGCTGTGGAATGAACTGGAATGAATATTTCCTGCCGTTTATACTCGCCAGCTCATTCTTGCCCGGGCTGGTCATTTTTTTTCTGCCTGAGGAGAGTGTTAGAACCCGTATTAGCTTAAACATGGCGGGTGCGTTACTCAAGCTGATACTGGTTGGGATATTGATTTGGGGAGTTTCTCAAGGCAATTATTATGAGACCCGCCTGCCGTTGCTGCCTGGGCTGGACCTGGTTTTACGTGCGGATACTTTATCGGTGCTGTTCGCTACTTTATCCGGTGTGCTCTGGCTGGTGACGACGGTTTATGCGATCGGCTATCTGGAAGATTCACCTCATCGTAGCCGATTTTTTGGTTTCTTTAGCCTGTGTGTGACCGCAACAGTGGGTATTGCTTTATCTGGTAACCTGATCACCTTTATACTGTTTTATGAACTATTAACCTTGGCGACTTATCCGCTGATCGTGCACAGGGGAACAGAAGAAGCACGCAAGGCTGGACGTACCTATCTTATTTACACTATCGCTGGTGGTGCCTTGTTGCTGGTAGGCACGTTATGGCTCTATAGCCTGACTGGTACGCTGGAATTCACCCCGCGTGGATTTGTTTCAAATCTTGAGGATGCGCACCGTGGAACACTTATTGTTATTTTCGGGTTGCTGATTGCTGGCCTGGGTGTAAAGGCGGCATTAATTCCTTTGCACGGCTGGCTACCACAGGCGATGATCGCTCCGGCACCGGTGAGCGCATTATTGCATGCGGTAGCGGTAGTGAAGGCAGGTGCATTTGGCATTATCCGGGTGGTTCACGATGTCTATGGTATTGAGTTAGCCGCCAGTCTAGGAGTTGCCTTGCCGCTGGCGATAGTAGCAGCGGTAACAATTATCTATGGCTCGATACGGGCGATGTTTCAGGATAATCTGAAACGCCGACTGGCTTATTCTACTATTAGTCAGGTTTCTTATATTATCCTTGGCATTGCAATAGCTGGACCACTGGCGACGATTGGAGGTTTGGTACATCTAGTGCATCAAGGTGTGATGAAGATCACCCTGTTTTTCTGTGCGGGTAACCTTGCAGAGACCCTGGGAATACACAAAATAAGCGAAATGGACGGAGTAGGGCGGCGTATGCCCTGGACCATGGCTGCTTTTACCATCGGAGCTTTTGGTATGATAGGTGTGCCACCATTGGCCGGATTTATCAGTAAATGGTATCTGGGGTTAGGGGCACTTGAAGAAGGGCAGTACTGGGTGATTCTTGTGTTGGTTGGCAGCAGCCTGCTTAATGCGACCTATTTTTTACCGGTGTTCTATGCTGCGTGGTTCAAAGAACCCAGGGGTAAATGGCCCTCCGAACGTTCCTATGGGCGCATGGAAACTGCTTGGGCTTTACTCGCGCCGCCTGTGGCGACTGCGTTTCTTGTAGTGCTTTTAGGGTTACTGGCATCGGCTCCGTTCAGTCCATTGCAATGGGCGAGTTTGATTAGCACTCTGGAATATGCACCATGAATCAGAGTATTGTGCTGATCTTGATTCCTGTTTTTCCTATGCTTTTGGCGCTAGGTCTGATGACTGGTTTATTGCAGCAAATCTCATTAAGACTCGCTCCTTTGGCAGCATTGCCCGCACTCGTCATGTCGCTAGTGTTGATGCCTGAGATTACACTTGAACTGCCGTGGTTATTGTTAGGTACGTACGTAGGGTTTGATAATACTGCACGGATTTTTCTGTTTTTTTCAGCTTTACTGTGGTTGGTCGCGGGTATCTATACCGTGGGTTACCTTACCGAGCGCTCATCAAGAAAGCGCTTTTTTATTTGGTTCCTACTGGCGATGTCAGGAAATTTTGGACTGATTCTCTCTCAGGATTTGGCTCTGTTTTATACTTTTTTCGCATTGATGAGCTTCACATCATACGGTCTGGTGGTGCATGAAAGAACTCAACAAGCCTTGCGAGCGGGCAGGGTCTATATCATTCTGGTGGTTGTGGGAGAGGTGTTATTGTTTTCGGCCTTTGCAATGGCAGCTCAAGCAACGGGTAGTATTGAATTCGATGCGGTAAGACTAGCTGTGGCGAAATCAGAAGCACGTGACTGGATTATAGGCTTGACGCTACTTGGCTTTGGTATCAAAGCGGGCGTGATCGGTTTGCATGTATGGTTACCGCTGGCGCATCCCGTCGCTCCGACACCTGCCAGTGCGGTGTTATCGGGCGCTATGATTGCGGCGGGTCTGCTCGGCTGGTTGCGTGTTCTGCCATTGGGTGAAGTAACATTAACTGGCTGGGGAGAAATGCTAGTCATTGCTGGATTGGCATCTGTTTACTACGCGGTACTGGTTGGTCTGGTACAGAAGAAAGCGAAAGTCGTTTTGGCTTATTCAAGTATTAGTAAAATGGGCATTATGACGATGGGCGTTGGCCTGGGTTTGCTCGCACCGCAGAGTTGGCCTTTACTATTAACTGCGATTTTGGTTTTTGCAGTACATCATGGTTTGGCCAAAGGAGCGTTATTCCTCGGTGTTGGCATGATCGCCTCACCGCCGGCATCAAAAGTGCAACGTTATTTATTAATCGCTGGTCTGCTATTGCCCGCATTGTCACTAGCTGGCGCACCATTGACCAGCGGCATGATTGCCAAACAGTTATTCAAATTACCGATGATATCAATAACATCGCCGCTGCTTGACTGGATACACATTTTACTAGCCATGAGCGCAGTGGCAACCACTCTGCTAATGGCCCGTTTTTTGTATCTGGTGTGGCCACAGTGCGAGCTTAGCTTAGAGAATGTAAATAAGAGTGCTGGTCAGCCTGCATCAATGTGGTGGTCATGGTTGTTTCTACTGGCAGTAGTTACAATGTTTCCATTCTATATCGTAGTATTTTATCAAACGTCGTATTGGCCCATGTCCATGTTGTTCAGTGCGCTTTGGCCCGTTGTTGTCGGCGGAGTTATTGCTGCGCTTTTCTGTATGATTCACTCTCGTCGTCAAATACAGCTAATATACAGCGTACCTCCAGGTGATCTTATTGTCATCATCGAAAAGTGGATTTACCCATTGTTGAAATCAGTATTGTTATTCACTTTTCTCACTGTTTCTAAAAGGTTTTTATCGGCGAGGGATATCTGTTCTGATTACAGTAATAATAAATATTTTGCGAGATTTCTCGATCTCTGTGAAAAACAACTAGGGCGTTGGACTGTCGCGCTTACTTTGCTTTTACTAACAGGAGGCTTACTCCTTCTATTACTTTTTTAAATCCTGTTTCATTAACCTTATTTCGTCCACAGAAGTTGTCATGCGAGTGGCAGTCACCAAGCCTTAAAGTCGATAGGTCAATAAAGAATAGAATTGTTTTTTTTATGAGTCTAAAAATAAAACATGTATTCGAAATACAAGACTCAAGAACCAAAGGTTAAGGCCAGATACCCCTCAATAAGCTTGCATCCGCAACCCATTTAATCGCAATTGTCAGAGCTATGGTTCGGAAATCAGTGATGCGAAAGTCTGGGATAATCTAAGTTTGTTACGTTGTTTAGTCTAGATCGCCTTTTTAGCTATGGAGGCCAACACTCTATCCAACTGAGCTACAGGTGCTTTATTAGAGAAAAAATAGGAAGCTTATGTGAACCGCTGTTAAGCGTCAGGAGTATAACGAGATAATCTAAGCGTGTCATTGCTCCCTTTAAACCAGCGCTTGTTATTTGTTTCATGATCCACATCAACTATTACAATGATTAAAGAATCAATCACACAAAAAAGTAGAGTATATTAGCGTATTTGAATATAATCCTGCCACTATTTAATACTGGATGGAAGTTGGAGAGATCATGGCAAGTCAGGCACCTAAGATGGACAATGTATCTAAGTTAATGCTTTTACTTAGTTTACTAGCGATTTTAGCGGTGGTTTATGTGTTAGTTTTAAGCTTAATAAACACCTATAAAAGAAATTCACTTAAAGGTGAAGTTGATAATACCCAGTTAGTGCTCAACGCTGAGAATAATATCAAGCCGGTTGGTTTCGTTGCTGAAGCTGGTGCTGTTGTAGCTAATGCTGCGGGTCGTCCCCCTAAAGAAATTTATGATGGGGTTTGTGCGGCATGTCATGCAACAGGCGTTCTGGAAGCGCCAAAGCTCGGTGATAAGGCTGCTTGGGAGACACGTGCAGCCAATGGTGTTGGTATTGCTGGTTTACTGAAATCGGCAATTGCAGGAAAAGGCTCTATGCCGGCGAAAGGCGGTGATCCTTCCATAACAGATTCTGAATTAGAAGCAGTTATTCTTTATATCACTAAGGAATCAGGTCTGGATCTTGGTGGGGCAGCAGACGCACCAAAAGTAGCTGAAAAGCCAGAAGAGAATAAACAAGCTGTTGAAGAGACTGTGGCTGTAGAACCTACTAAAGTAGATTCAGTTCCTGCAGCGCCAATAACTCCAGCGGCTCCAAAAGCAGAAGAAGCACCAGCCGCTCCGGTAGCTGCTGCAGCACCTGCCAAAGATAACGCTGAAGGTAAGAAAGTATACGATACGGCCTGTTTTGCTTGTCACGCAAGCGGTGTTGCCGGTTCCCCCAAGCTTGGTGATACAGCAGCATGGGCTCCAAGAATCGCCCTAGGTATTGATGCTTTGTATGAGTCTTCAATAAAAGGTAAAGGCGCGATGCCACCCAAAGGCGGTAATATGTCACTTGAAGATTCGGCAATTAAAGCTGCGGTTGATTACATGGTTAGCCAGGCAAAATAATCAATCTTCAATAAGGATTAATAAAAAGGCGCCTTTATGGTGCCTTTTTTGTGCCTACTATTTGTCGGCTGTAAAATTCAAAACTATTTGTTGAAATTAGCTTATTCAACCCAATAATTTTAAGATTAGATATAAATAGATGTCATCCAGGAAAAAGCCCTAAAGTAGGGGGGTGACTTTAAATTAAAACAAATAAATCTGGACTAAAAATGGAACAATATCGAGGTACAACCATACTATCCGTGCGCCGCGACGGTAAAGTAGTGATTGGTGGAGACGGCCAAGTCTCATTAGGTAATACCATTATGAAAGGCAATGCGCGTAAAGTACGTCGACTTTATAACGACAAAGTCATCGCAGGTTTCGCCGGCGGAACAGCAGATGCGTTTACCCTATTCGAAAAGTTCGAAGCTAAATTACACGAACACAATGGCAACCTAACACGTGCCGCCATTGAGCTCGCAAAAGACTGGCGTACCGATAGAGGAATGCGCCAATTAGAAGCATTGCTCGCAGTAGCAGATAAAGAAACATCACTAATTATTACCGGTAATGGTGATGTCATCGATCCAGAAGATAACTTAATCGCAATAGGTTCAGGCGGTCCATTCGCGCAGTCGGCAGCACGTGCGCTATTGGATAATACCGAATTATCGGCGCGTGAGATTGTTGAGAAGGGTTTGAGTATTGCGGGTGATATTTGTATTTACACAAACCAGAACCGCACAATCGAGGAATTATAATTTAGAGTATTCATCTTTGGCTCCAGCTCGGCGTTATCTTCGTACTCGAATGTTCACATATTATTCATATGCTCACATTCTCGTGCGAAGATGCCTTGATCTGAAACGAAATCTAAACACTCTAAAAGATAATTCAACGTATAGAATTTGTAAAAACCCTCTAAAAGTAGGGGGGTGTGTTTTTAAACATCATACAAACAATAGTAAGTAAGAAACGAGAAATATTATGTCAATGACACCTAGAGAAATTGTTCAAGAATTAGATAAGCACGTGGTAGGGCAGGATGATGCCAAGCGTGCGGTTGCGATCGCATTACGTAATCGCTGGCGTAGACAACAGCTTGATGCAGATTTGCGCCAAGAGGTAACGCCGAAAAATATTCTTATGATTGGGCCAACGGGTGTGGGTAAAACGGAGATTGCACGTCGTTTGGCGAAATTGGCGAATGCGCCTTTTATCAAGGTTGAAGCGACTAAGTTCACTGAAGTGGGTTATGTCGGTAAAGAAGTTGATTCTATTATTCGTGATCTTGCTGATGTGGCAATTAAAGTGACACGCGTGAGCAAGAAGTTGAGAAGGTTAAGAATCGTGCAGAAGATGCAGCGGAAGATCGTGTTTTGGATATTCTCATCCCGCAGCCAAAAGCAGAGGCTGATGCCGATGCCGACTGGTTTGGTATGGACAGTGAAGGTAATGAAACTAAGAAGCCTGTTGAAGATAGTTCAACACGTCAGAAATTCCGTAAAAAATTGCGTGAAGGTGATCTGGACGATAAAGAAATCGAGATAGAGGTTTCTGCAAACCCAATGGGTGTTGAGATTATGACGCCTCCAGGTATGGAAGATATGGCCAGTCAATTGCAAGGCATGTTCCAAAACCTGGGCAATAACAAGACTAAAAAACGTAAGCTGAAAATAAAAGATGCACTTAAAGAGCTTGCAGAAGAAGAAGCGCATAAGATGGTAAATACCGAAGATCTAAAGCTAAAAGCGCTGGAAAATGTAGAGCAAAACGGCATTGTATTCCTTGATGAAATCGATAAAGTGATTCAAAAAGGTGAAATGGGTGGTGCAGGTGTTTCTCGCGAAGGTGTGCAGCGTGATCTATTACCACTTATTGAAGGCAGTACGGTAACAACCAAGCACGGAATTATTAAAACCGACCATATTTTATTTATTGCATCGGGCGCTTTCCATATGGCCAAGCCTTCTGATTTGATTCCAGAATTACAAGGTCGTCTACCGATACGAGTAGAACTTGGTGCGTTAACGGCTGATGACTTCAAACGTATTTTAACTGAGCCAAATGCATCGCTGACTGAGCAATACCAGGGGCTATTGGAAACTGAAGGCGTAAAAATAGAGTTTACCGATGACGGTATTCAACGAATCGCTGAAACAGCTTTTCAGGTAAATGCTCAGACAGAAAATATTGGAGCAAGACGTTTGCATACCATCGTAGAAAGGTTGCTCGAAGAAGTTCTATTCTGCGCACCAGACTGCACTGAAGCAGTAACTGTTGATGCAAAGATGGTTGATGATGTACTGGGTGAGTTGATTGAAGATGAAGATTTAAGCCGATATATTCTATAAGCAAACTTTGATCAAATATAAGCAATTCCTAATAAACAGCATAGGAATAGTGTTGATTTTATCTAAACGATGTTGTTTAGGATAAACTAGTGCTACGAAAATTAAAACGAGATATACAATGACACCAACTAATATAGCATTACACCAGAAATCACGAGTTCTGGAATTAACATGGCCTGATGGTGTGGTTCAGAACCTGCCCTGTGAGTACCTGCGTGTTTACTCTCCTTCTGCAGAAGTGCGCGGTCATGGGCCAGGACAAGAAGTATTACAACTTGGTAAAGAGAACGTCAATATCAAAGAGATTGAGCCAATTGGACATTATGCAGTAAAGCTTGGGTTCGACGATAATCACGATAGTGGTTTATACGACTGGGGTTTATTGCGTGAACTTGGTGATAATTACGAAGAATACTGGGCTGATTATCTTGCGCGATGCGACAAAGCGAAATATGTAAGAAAAGAACCTGGACAAGTAATCTAATTTAATCATGAAATTTATCGACGACCTAAAATTCAATGACGACGGCCTAATCCCTGCCGTTGCCCAGCAATACGACAGCAATGAAGTATTGATGATGGCGTGGATGAATAAAGCGTCTATTGAAGAGTCATTAGAGACAGGCCGAGTTTGCTATTGGTCACGTTCGCGTCAAGCTTTCTGGCGCAAAGGCGAAAGCTCTGGGCAAATCCAAATGCTGAAAGAGTTTAGGGTTGATTGCGATAGCGACACCTTATTATTACTTGTCGATCAAACTGGACCAGCGTGTCATACAGGTCGAAGAACATGCTTCTATCAAGTCGCTGAAAATGGCGAATTAAAAATTGATTCCAATCCGTTAATTGACCCCGAAGAACTTTACAAAAAATAAACGTCAATGAAGTGGCTGCTACTCAAACTTATACGCGGTTATCAATTGTTTCTTAGCCCAGTCTTGGGTAGTAGTTGTCGCTTTGAGCCGACTTGTTCTTGCTATACTCATCAAGCGATTGATAAGCACGGTGCCATTAAAGGCACCTGGTTAGGGCTAAAACGCATCGGCAAATGCCACCCATGGAACGAGGGTGGTTATGATCCTGTTCCTGATAAGAATCAATCAGTTCAAAAGTCACCCCCCCACTTTTAGGGTGTTTTTCGAATTCACCCTTAGATGATTAAAGATAACAGCCTTTAATTTTCTCTTTTTTCAAATATCTCTTCTGCGAATTGCGCAAACTTACCGCGTACTGATCTTTCTAATTCGATGGCGTACATTGAAATTTCTTCATGTTTGCTAGTGGTCTGTTTAAGCAGAGTAGTCAAACCATTGTTGTAGCGATTCAAGTAGATATTATCTATTTGGCGGTTAGATCCAATGATGATCGCTTTACAACTTTGATCGAGTCGAGAAAGTACCAGTTGAGTCGTATTGTTTGAGCTGTTCTGCCATTCATCGAGAATCACGATGGCATTGCTCAAGGTTCGTCCACGAGCTTCACCTGGCCAGAGTTTTTCGATGTTGTATTTATTTACCATAAACTCAACTTTAGCTTCGAGTGCTTCTTGCAGAAGTGCATTATCACGGCGTTTTAATTGGGTTTTGGCAATGAATTCCAAGGTGTCATATAAGGCCATGTTATACACCCGAAACTTTTCGTCATTACCGGAAAGAAATCCGACCTCCGCGCCTTTGTCGACACTTTCGATTGAATTTCTAACGTAAACGATTTTTTCATAATGTCCTAAGTCAATAAGGCGCATAGCGGCAGCAAAAGCGAGTAAGGTTTTACCGCTGCCAGCCTTTGCATCGACAACAGTGATATCAAAATAGTCACTGAGCATCGCTTTGAGTAGAAACATTTGTTTCATATTCATCGGCTTGATGCTGAGGCCATTGAAGTCCTCTTTTTCATTCACGACATCTATTTTTCCGCCTTTATTGACAATCCCGTATTGGCGGTTTCCATCTTTGGATGAAAACTCATAGTTAAAGTTATCGTTTTGATAATTTTCATCATAGTCATTGATGTCACTGCCTTGCATCCCATTAAATAGACTTGAGTCTACTTCTATCGATTTAAAAAAGTGGAAGGGAGGTAAGTCGGCTCTATCCTCATAAAGTGTCTGGACTTTGATGCCGCTGAATAGACCGAACATTCGCGCATAAATATCAAGAGAAAGGAAAACGATTTTATGGCCTTTATAATAACTCTGAGCTGCTTCAGCGACTTCGACAATGCGCTTATCATTGGATTCTGAAATGTGTGCAGAATCCAGATCTGATACATAATGTTTTTTAGAGAAGAGGTGGATGGATGCAGAATCATTGAAGCGTAACTTAACCACTCTGCACTCTGTTTTCTGATCTATTTTATCGACTTTGCAGGCCGCTAACATCCGTGCGAAGCTTCTTGCCTGATAGCTCAATTCTCCTGAGCCTTTTTTAAATTCTTCTAATTCAACTAAGACGGTTTCTGGTATGACTACGATATTATTATTGTCTTGTGAAAGCTGTTTGATGCCCTGAGGATTATGCAAAATGATATTTGTGTCGATTACATAGATCTTATCTGCCATAAATTAACGCCCTGAATTGATTGTTTTTAGTAGTAAAAAGAGTGAGAAATAAACACTCTACTTAAGAGTATAGTAACAAAGCTTCAAAGTGGGGGATTGTTCTTTTGATTTTTTCTATGTGGTAGATAGAAGTTATAATTGTTGTTAAGCATGTCGTGAAAACAACATTTTACGATTAGTTATAAATTATTTTTGATTATTATTATCGATATTGATAACTCACATTGATTCATCGCCGTTCAGGAGTTATCTTCATATTATGACTAATGCAAATAATACTGATCGTAGAAAATATCCCGATATGATTGCTGCTGTTGATTTAGGTTCAAACAGCTTTCATCTGATTGTTGCACGCGTTGATGAAAATGGTATTTTTTCCATGGTCGACCAGATGAAAGAAATGGTGCGATTACGTGGAGGGCTGGATGAAAATAACAATATGGATGAAGCTGTAGCTCAGAATGCACTTGAGTGCCTACAGCGCTTTGGGGATCGAATCCGGCACTTGAAACATTCTGCCGTTAGGGCTGCGGGTACAAATACAATTCGTACTATGAATAATTCTGCCAAGTTCTTGAACCAGGCAAATAAAGCATTAGGGCATCGTATTGATATTATCCCGGGTCGAGAAGAAGCCCGTTTAGTTTATCTTGGAGTATCGCATACCCTGTCTGATGATCAAGGCAAACAACTGGTTGTTGATATTGGCGGCGGTAGTACTGAGTTTATCGTAGGTAAAAAATTCGAACCAATACGTCTTGAGAGCTTGAATTTTGGGTCAGTGAGCATCACCAAGCGCTTTTTTCCAGATGGTGATTTAAGCCTCACGAATTGGAAAAAAGCAAACACCGCGCTGCGTCTTGAAATTATGCCTATTCAGAACGATTATTCACAAAAGAATTGGCAAAGAGCCATTGGTTCTTCAGGCACAATCAAAGCAACACTAGCCATTATTCAAGTGTTGGAGCTTGATCGTTTTGCTATCACCTTGAATGCCATCTACAAAATACGCGATCTACTGATCGAAAAGGGTAATATTGAAAACATCAGTTTACTCGGCTTAAACCCGAACCGAGCCCCAGTTTATGCGGGTGGACTCGCAGTTATCATTGCAATATTCGAAGCACTAAAGATAGAGATAATGACGGTATCGGATGGTGCACTTCGTGAAGGCTTGCTTTACGATATGTTGGGGCGAATTAATCACGAAGATGTGCGCGACCGTTCGGTAAAGGATTTGATGCAGCGTTTCAATATTGATGTCGAACAGTCAGATCGGGTTAAGAAAACAGCCTTACATTGTTTTTCACAGGTTCATAAGGATTGGGGTATAGCGAAAAAGCGTCGTCACACCTTAGCTTGGGCAGCAGATTTGCATGAATTGGGCATGGCTATAACGCACGATAAACACCATTTACAAGGTGCGCATATTCTAGATTATGCAGATATTCCTGGTTTTAACCAGCGGCGCCAGCATTGGCTGGCTGTCATGGTTCAAACTCATCGTAAGAAATTAGATGAAGAAGTTTTTAATGCTTTATTAGAAGATGATAGGCAAACGATTTTATATTTATGTGTGTTGTTACGAATTTCTGTTTTATTGCACCGCTCAAGGCAAGACAAAGAAATACTTCCGGAAGTGATAGGCGAAGAAAATAGCCTACATATTACTTGTGCTACTGCAATAAAAGATCAGGCTTTACTTGAGGCTGATCTAAATCAAGAGAAGATCTGGTTAGAGAAACTTGGCTTCAATTTATACTTTTAGATAATATCTTTCAGTTTAAAGGACTGCTTGATCGCTAACTACGTCAGTTCGTCTAAAAAAATACCATTTCATTGATTTTTACTGAATACTTGAACGCTGATTGTCTACACAGTAATACGGACAATATAATCGGGGCAATTTCATGAAAAAAATCGCAATCATTATCGCAGACCTTGATTTAGGTGGTGGTCAGCGTGTGGCAATAAATCTTGCTAATGCATTGGCGAAAGATAACGAGGTAAGTATTGTTATTTTTCAGGATAATGATATTCACTACAATGCACCTGGAAAGTTGATAAATTTAGATTGTCCTCAAAAAACCAATTTTATCGGCAAAGCATTCAATGTTTTAAAACGTGCTTATCGCTTAAGAAAGTTAATAAAAAAAGAAAAATTTGATCTTGTTTATGGCTTTATGGAAACCGCCAACTTTCCCACTGCCCTGGTTTTTAATAACGCGGCACTTTCGGTGCATTGTAATCCTCGTGAGCTAAGTTTTTTCGAATCGACTTTGGTCAAGCTAACATATCCCCGTGTTAAAAATATTATCGCAGTTTCTGAAGATGTTGCCTCGATATTAAAAACAGACTACTCATTGAATAATGTATCTCGTATCTATAACCCTGTTGATGTTGAAGATATTGTTGCACAAGTAGATAAGCCTTATCAGCATCCCAAGCCTTATATCGTTGCGTTGGGAAGATTCCACGAAGTAAAGCGTTATGACTTGCTGATCAATGCATACGCAAACAGTAAAATGCAGCAAGACTGTGATTTAATTATTGTGGGTGATGGTGAGCTTCGAGAAGATTTAGAACGGCAGGTTAATTCTCTACAAATACATGACAAAGTCCATTTTGTTGGTACTCAGAACAATCCTTTTCCCTATCTGGCGGGTGCCAAATTCTTGGCTTTAACAAGTCGAACAGAAGCTTTTCCTATGGTTTTAATTGAAGCATTGGCACTGAAAACTCCAGTGGTTGCGACCGATTGCCCTACCGGTCCAAGAGAAATTGTTCGTCATGGAGAGAATGGTTTGTTGGTAGAAAATGAAAATACCGAAGCATTTACCCAGGCAATTGATGACTTGTTCTATAACGAACTAATGTTGCGTAAATTTAGAAACAATGCAATCGATTCTATCCAACACCTATCTGGTGGTGTTATTGCAAAAGAGTGGTTAGCGCTATAACTTTAGTTTGAATGGGGTCTAATTCGAACTTTTTCTGAATTGATGGTTGTGCTACATTATTTATAAAATGGAGCATTTCATGACAATTAAATCACACCACTTTTCACCCCCCCTTTCTTTCATACTATTTTTTGCATTATTTTTATCAAGTACAGCCTTATTCGCTAGCGATCTAGAAAAAGAAAAGCGCTGGGCCGAGCAAATCAGTGATTCATTGTTTGACGGTGAAGCTATCGAACTCAATGATGGTACTAACGATTTTTTAGCCATTGATACTCGTGCGGATGAACCTAAAGAAGTAGCAGTGATTGTTATTCATGGTATTGGCATCCACCCAAATTGGGAAACTGTTGTTAAACCATTACGCGTTCAATTAGCTGCCAAGGGCTGGAATACACTTTCTTTGCAGATGCCAGTTTTGCCCAATGATGCTGATGGTAAAGATTACGAACCATTGATGAAAGAAGTTCCTGCAAGAATAGATGCAGGTATTCGGCATCTGGCAAAAGAAGGAGCCAAGAAGATTGTGATCGTTGCGCACAGCTTGGGCGCGCGTATGACTAATTACTATCTAGCACATAAAAAAGTGTATATAGAAGCACAAACTGAAACACCGATAATTGCTTATGTGGGCATCGGAATGAATACTAACAATGAACAGTTTCTGGAAAAGATCAATATCCCGGTGCTTGACCTATATGGCGAAAAAGATTTAGACGGTGTACTAAATTCGGTTGAATCCAGAAAAAAAGCAGGCTCGCATAATAAAGCCTATCAACAACAAAAGATTGCTGGTGCAAATCATTTTTTTGAAGGTCAAGATGATGACCTGGTTAATGCAGTAGCTGCTGCTATAGAAAAATTCTAAAGTTTCAGGTTTAAAAAAACTGAAATTATAGAAACAAAAAAGCCGACGAAAACGTCGGCTTTTTAATGTTCTAAATATGCTGCGTTTAGATATATAAACAAATGTCTGAATCACCAGCAAATTCGAAGAATGTTGCTGCACCAACATAATCAAGACCTTCCATAAAGTCTTTCTCAGCATCGAAACCGAATAACTCAACCGTCATCTGACAAGCAAGAAATCTAACTTCTGCTTCCTGACAAAGTTCACGTAATTCAGAGATTGTAGCAACACCATTATTAGCGATGGTTTTCTTCATCAGTGTAGTAGCAATCGCTTCGTAACCAGGTAGGTTTGACTGAATTATGTTTGGAATATTCCAGTTAATACCCTGAAACCATTTAGGCCCAACAGGCATTTTCATCGGCATACCAGGATTTCCAAGAGGACTTACTTGCAAGTCGCTGACGTCTTTCTTTAAAAGCTGTAAACCGTAAAAAGTACAAAATACTTCTACTTCATAACCTAAAGCAGCAGCTGTAGATGCCAGAATAAAGGGAGGGTAAGCCCAGTCCAACGTACCTTTAGTGGCGATAATTGCTAGTTTCTTCTGCTCCATTTTTCTACCTCTTAGATTGTCTGTTTGTGTTGATAATCGGCCGACTATAACAGAAAACAGTAATATACTGAAATACTATTGTGAATTGTTTCTATAGAATATACTTATTCGTCAAGCCGGTCTATTTAATAAATATAACGGACAATTTTAATCACTGGATGCATAATCTATCGCAATCAATTTCTAACAGGTATTTAAGAATAATGAGAGTTTCGCGTTTTTATCAGGAAGGTGTTATACAAGTTGGCGAAGAAATGGCATTGACTCAAGCCAATCATCGTCATGCAGTACAAGTGTTGCGCTTAAAAGTGGGTGATAGCTTGGTTCTTTTTAATGGTAACTCTGGAGAATATTCCGCAAAGATGAGTGCTACGGATAAACGAAATTCACAAGTGATTGTAGAAGAGTACGACCCAGTTGATCGTGAATCTTCTCTCAACATCACTTTAATACTGGCAAATATCAAACCCGATAAAATGGATTATGCGATTCAAAAAGCGGTGGAACTTGGTGTTACAACAATTCAGCCAATGTATACCAAACGTAGTGTGATTAAACTCAAAAGTAACCGTCTTGAAAAAAAGATGCAGCATTGGCAAGGCGTTATGATTGCCGCTTGTGAACAATCGGGCCGAACTGCTATCCCTGTAATTAAAGAACCCTGTGACTTCGAAGAAATTTTCTCAAAGTATGATGGCACTACTCAAATTTCAATGCTGCCCGGCTCTAGCAATAAAATACAAGATTTGGAACTAGATGAGAACAATAAGGAAGTGTCTTTAATTATCGGGCCAGAGGGTGGTTTTAGTGATGAAGAAGAACAACTTATGCACACGAATAATGTTAAATCAGTCACCTTTGGAAAAAGAATATTACGCGCTGAGACTGCAGTGGTAGCAGGTCTTACAGCATGTCAGATGGCTTGGGGTGATATGTAACCTACTTTGCCGACAGTTTTGTTGTTTATCTATGTTTGCATTTTTTTTTCACGAATAAATCAACAATTGTAGAAGCAAGTTTTGCTTTAATATGGTTTTATTAATGGTAGGGAGAGTGTGCGTTAGAGAGAGTTACTTTATCTATATAGGTATTGGAGTGCTTTCTAGTTGAAGTGTGGAAATGATTTTAATCAAATAACCTATGGAGATGAATATGAATACACGACTAAGTACAGGCACTATTTCGGTTTTGATCGCTTTATTTTTGGTGGCTACAACCAATGTGGCTAGTGCGGCTGATAAAACAAGTGCTGATATCGGTAAGAAGGAATTCCAGAATAACTGTGCTGTTTGCCATGGTTCAAGTGGTAAAGGCGATGGTTCTTTTGTTGAATTATTAAAACAGGCCCCTTCTGACTTAACCCTGATCAGCAAACGCAATAATGGAGTCTATCCATTAATTAAAGTGTACAACTTGATTTCAGGAGTTGACAGAATTGCTTCGCATGGAACTCTGGAAATGCCCATATGGGGTGAAAGATATAATCAACAGATTGTTCAGGAACTTGGACCTATGAATACTGGGCCAAGTCCATCAGTTCGTGAGCGAATTCTTGAATTGGTTTTCTATATTGGAACGCTTCAGCAAAATCCCTGAAGTTTGACATCCGAAGTAACAGGAACACCATTAACAAACGTTATGTTTGTTAATGGTGTAACTGGAATTTTCTCTCCTGGTAATAAAATACCAACAAGATTTAATGGATCTGCCGAAGAAATTGTAATTAATTGTTGTGCGTTTTCTTTTTTGTGATCCTGCTTGTGTGATTTTCGCAGTACATTTATGGCTTCGGGCAATGCAAATTGCTCGCCGCTGACGCCGTTAACAAAACGCCCACCACGGATTTCGCCACGCGCTTCCATACGCCAGTAAACGCGTAATAAATCTCGCCATTGCGGTAGGTTGTTTTCGCGTTCTAACACTTTGCGGAAAATTACGCCGTAACGATGCAGTAGTGTCCATGCGATAAATTCTATTTCATCCTGATTTAAAGAAGATTTATTGGCTTGGACATCATTTACATCTCGTATCAAACTCCAGCGTCCTGCATTATCAAATGGGGAAACTTTAGCGGTACTTCGTCCTCGTCTAGCATGGAATTTAGGTCGTTTGGCTGACGGTGTAATTAGAGCGCGTAAACCCACATAAGCGTCCGATGTTACCAGACCCCAGTTGACTAATTCGCCCAAGGCATCTTCGACTTGAGTACGTAAAATTCCGGTATTTTGCACAATGTCAAAAAAGAATAAAGCACCTTGATTAGTCAAAGCTTCTACTACTTTTTCAGCATAAGGACTGAGTTTGTATTCCTCAGGTTTTCCTGCGAGTTGTTTCCATTGAGCAATATGACTTCGTTGTAATAAAGCAATCGGCGTATTTCTGACGGGAGATTTTTTCTTAGTCAGTTTTTTACTAGAAGAAGCCACATTTAAGCGTAACCAGTTAATCCTGCCAGAAATGCACAGGCTATCTAGCATATCGATGCTGAAGTTCTTGATACGTGCTGGTAACACGCCTTCTTGCCAAGCAGCAGCGGATAGCGAAATTCCTTCAAGCTGCTCAAGCACATGCGCCAGTGATTCGGTACCTTCGCTTTTGTCCACCAGACCCTGCCATTCAAACAGAAACGACATATAGTTAGCTAGTGAAACGGGTTCGATTTCTCTTCGTAAGCGAGTGATGGTGTAGCGATGTATTCTGGCGAGTAGTCGTCTTTCACACCATTCAACCTCGCTATTCTGTCGGGTGAAGTGGCCCTGAATAACAAAGCCTTCCTGTTCTAGCGCGAGTAATACCTGATTGGTTTTACTCGCATCGATAGCTAGTGGTTGTCCCAGTTGCTCAGCTGTAACAGGTCCAAGACCCTCGAGGCGACTGCGTAAAATCTCCAACAACGGGTTTTCTGTAGAAAAAGTGCCCAAAAGTGGGGGGGTGACTTTTTGATTATTCTTTGCTGCTGTTGATAGACCTTGTATTGTTCGTTGTGACTCTGGAATAACTTCAATGAATTCATGCAGACGTTCGGCTGCTACCCACAAAGTTTCATCATGTGTTATTTCATTTCTGACTGTGATTTTATACGTGCGTTTGTCTTGGGCTAACTCATCAAACATATGTTGCCAGCCACAATCGCTGATCACATCGACCGCTCTATTCGATAATACACTGCCTTGTTCGCTTTCCAGAATAAAACCAAGCACCATTAACGCATCATGTAATTCATCGGCGGTGCGCACTATCGGCCATGCTTCTTCTCGTACTTTATCTATCGCAGCAATATCAAGCTTGCGCAATGAAGCCGCATCCTCTGTGCTCATGAAAGGCTGTGATTTAATCGCCATGGTGCGGCGTTCTTCAGCTTCGCCATCGTCGAGGAATGCATAAGGTTTAGCGGTGATGACTTCTTGCGACAGCGGCGATGGCGAGGTTAAATCACAGCAGGTAATAGTAATTTTGCCTGTTTCAATTTTTTCTAGCACCTCGATCAAACCATCAATATCCATGGTTTCGTTCAGGCAGTCTTTGATGGTTTGTTCTACCAAAGGATGGTCTGGTATCTGGCGTTCACCCGCGATGTTTTCCAGGCAGGCGATTTGGTCTGGAAACACCACCGCCATTAAGTCCTCAGCATCAGACCGCTGAAAGTAGGGGGGTGACCTTCGACCAAAACGGTTGCGTAAAACTGCCAGTGAAATGGTTGCATTCCAGCGCCAGCGGGTTGGAAAAACGGGCGCATCGAGCATTGCCTGAATTAACACTTCGCGGACTGTTTTCGAATTTAGGTAACGCGCGACTTCTTCCATGGGGAAGCTATGAGTGGATGATAATGACAGCACAATGCTATCTTCCAGCGCGGCGGCTTGTAATTCGAAATTAAATTTACGGCAAAAGCGTTTGCGTAATGCTAATCCCCATGCCTTATTGATGCGTGAGCCAAAGGTGGAATGGATCACAAAATGCATATCGCCCACTTCATCAAAGAAGCGTTCAAATAACACATTGGTTTGTGTTGGTAACAAACCCAGAGCAGCTTTGGCAGAAGCCAGATACGCAACCAATTGCTCTGCGGCACTTTGTGATAAATGATATTCCTTACGTAAAAAATCTATCGCGCACTCTTCACTTTCATCGAGTAATTCATCGATGGTTTCACGTAATGCTGAAACTGAGCCTGATAATTCAGCGGTACGACCCAAGGCATCGCCGACCCAGAACGGAATATTAGGCGGTTGGCCATCAGCATCTTCAACAAAGACTTTGCCGATTTCTGATTTTAGAATTCGATAGGAACGATTGCCGAGTTGGAAAACATCGCCGGGCAAGCTCTCAAAAGCAAAATCTTCTCCCGACACTGCCAATACGGAAACCTTCGGGTTGCAGCATCACATCACAATCGAATTGATCGGGAATTGCACCGCCATTAGTGAGTGAAATAATACGGGCACTTTTACGAGGACGAACGCGGCGATTAATCGCATCATAATGTAGATAGGCTCCGCGTCGTCCTCTTCGGGTCGAATAACCATCCGCCAGCATTTTAATGATGTCATCAAAGGTTTTTGCAGTTAGCTCAGCATAAGGTAAGGCTTTGCAAAAGGCTTGATAGAGTTCATCGACATTCCATTCGCGCGCACTGACTTCGGCAACGATTTGTTGGGAAAGTACATCTAAAGGTTGTTTGGGGATTATGACCCGATCTAATTCATCTTGATTGGCTGCATGCAATAACGCGGTGGTCTCTACCAGTTCATCACGACTTAATGGGAAAATGCGTCCTTTAGGGGTAGCGCCAACAGCATGTCCAGATCTTCCGACGCGTTGTAAAAAGGCGGCAATTGATCTAGGGGAACCAAGTTGAATCACCAAATCGATGTCACCAATATCGATACCTAATTCTAATGAGGCTGTGGCAACCAGACATTTTAGGTTTCCAGCTTTGAGGCGTTGTTCTGCTTCAAGTCGCTTTTCTTTCGCCATGCTGCCATGATGGGCCATGACGTTTTCTTCACCGATTCGTTCAGCCATACTTTTGGCAACACGTTCTGCTAAACGTCGTGTGTTTACAAAGATCAAAACCGATTTATGTGTGTTGGAGAAGTATTCAAGGCGAGCGTAAATTTCTTCCCAAACCTCATTTGACATTATTGCACTTAACGGTGAGCCAGGCATTTCAATGGCAAGATCACGCTCACGTGAATGTCCCGTGTCAATAATCGCACATTCTTCATCGCGATCGCCCACCAGAAATTTGGCCATGATTTCGATGGGTTTTTGTGTGGCAGATAAACCGATACGCTGCAGGTGAGATTCTGGATTATGTTCTTTAGTTAGCGCTTCCAGTCTTTCTAACGAGAGTGTTAGATGCGAGCCACGTTTGCTCCCAGCGATTGCATGGATTTCATCGATAATTACCGTTTCAACAGTGCTCAGCATTTTTCTGCCCGACTCAGAGGTGAGCAGGATATAGATGGATTCTGGGGTGGTGACTAGAATGTGCGGCGGCGTGCGGATGGCTTTGGCGCGCTCAGATTGCGGGGTGTCGCCCGTTCTTACCCAGGCACGCGCATCAACATCGTGTAAACCTAATTCCAATAGAGCATCACGAGTGCCTTGCAGAGGTTGTTGCAAGTTTATTTGAATATCATTGGATAATGCTTTTAGTGGCGAGATGTACAGTACGCGCGTTTCATCTTCTAAACCACGTTCGAGTCCTTCTTTTATTAACTTGTCGATTGCCGATAAGAAAGCCGCGAGCGTTTTACCCGAACCTGTAGGGGCCGCGAGTAAAGTATGTTTTCCCTTGTTTATGGCAGACCACGACTGCTCCTGAACATCAGTCGCTGCATTAAAGTTTGAATTGAACCAACGTTGGATTGCCGGGTGGAAATCTATATGAGACATCGGACGATAATACGCTTTTTGTTCGCTTTTCTCCAGTGTGTAATTTTTCTGTTCTTTTTGGTAGTAACAGATTTTACGATGTTCTGA
This sequence comes from uncultured Gammaproteobacteria bacterium, assembly GCA_963807855.1. Taxonomy (GTDB): domain Bacteria; phylum Pseudomonadota; class Gammaproteobacteria; order Thiotrichales; family Thiotrichaceae; genus Cocleimonas. The sequence goes on from CAWEEB010000044.1 coordinate 166,540, forward strand.
AAAAACCAGTCAAAAGTAGGGGGGTGTATTGTAGAATGATCTAATGAGTGAGACGCGTCGAAAATGGCTATATGAAATATTAGAAAACAATCGTAACGGAACTGTTGGGTTCATCATCAATACAAGTTTGATGGTGTTGATATTATTGAATGTAGTTAGCATTGTTGCTGCATCCGAACCCGGTATTAGGGAAAAATATGCTGAGTTTTTTCATCGATTTGATGTGTTTACTTTGGTGGTTTTTTCGCTTGAATATTTGATTCGTATTTGGGTTTCAATCGAAACACAGGCCAAAGAAGAGCGGCATCCAATTCTGACTCGTTTACGTTATATGGCAACCCCAATGGCACTGGTGGATTTGTTAGCGATATTGCCTTCGTATTTTCTCTTCTTAGGTCACGATTTTTTGATTTTAAGAGCCTTGCGTTTAATCAGGGTATTTAAGCTAACGCGCTATTCCCGCTCTATGGAGCTTATAATCTCAGTGTTTAAGCAAGAAGCTGAAACAATGCTTTCTGCGATTTTTGTCTTGATTATTCTTATTGTGATTTCAGCAACAGGTATTTATCTCGTTGAAGGTGATTCTCAGCCAGAAGAGTTTGGGAGTATTCCAAGAGCGCTTTGGTGGGCAACGGTTACATTGACTACTGTTGGTTACGGAGATGTGGTGCCGATTACTGGATTGGGAAGAGCACTTGGGATTGTTATAGTAATCACTGGCATTGGAATGGCTGCTCTTGCCAGCGGGTATACTCGCCTCTGGTTTTACTTCAGAGATAAGTCGAAGAAGAGAACGATTCAAAAACGCACTGATGTTATGGGTAGAAGATGGTACGTTTAGTAAACATGAGAATTCTGAGTTTGTTGATTTGAGAATGCAACTTGGAATATCCAGAACGGATGCTGCGTTAATGTTACGTGAGGCGCGGGCTGAAAATAAACGGAATAGGGTGAAAACAGAAGTGACACAGTTAAAGGTTTGTCCTAAATGTGGGCATGATCTAAAGAAGCATAGTTAGAGAAATAGATGAGATAATATCAATCAGAGAATTGGTTAAATGAAAAGAGCGGAACAATTACAGGATTTATCCAGAGAGCATCATGGTTCATTAGTGATGGCTAAGCGGATCGCAGAGATTGCTGAATCTGGTGATGCTACTGCAATTTCTGAAGCGATTGAAACTGTAAAAAGTTACTATGAAAGTGAGCTTGAAGTTCATTTTCAGCACGAAGAAAGAACCATTTTTGCTCCAATTTTCAAAGAGTATAGAGAGCACATTGGCATCGCTACACAGCTGTTAAAAGAACATGGTGCAATGAGAATGTTGATGCCAAAGCTTCATATTGACAGTGCCAGAGAAGATTTGGCTGAATTTGCAATTACGCTAAAAAATCACACGCGTTTGGAAGAGCGTGAATTATTCCCGATTGTTGAAGCACACTTTACTGATGAACAACTGGATGCAATCTTGAATTTTGTGCCATTAGATTAACGCTCTCAGTTCATCGTTAATAGCTCAAAAATAAAAGTGCCCTAAAGGGGGGGGGTGTGACAATTGTCAAGATTTATTTCTATTATTAATGTACTGTATAAAAAGAATGAAGATGGATGTGTAGTTAATATAAGGAGATATAAAATGTTTAATATAAGTAAAGCAGTTGCTACAGCCCTGGTTGCGGGTTCTATGTTGGGATTTACCACAGCTAATGCAGAAGAGGAGCTTATCGGTTCCAATGAATATCGAGTTTCCTGTGCTTCTTGCCATGGAATTGGTGCCAAGGGTGACGGTAATATGGCTCAGTTTCTTACGGTTAAACCTACAAATTTAACCATGCTTGCTAAGAGTGCCGGGGATGGCGTTTATCCTTTCCTCAAAGTTTTTCAGACAATCGATGGCCGCAGTCAAGTGTCGGGGCATGGAGATAGAGCGATGCCGGTTTGGGGTGACCGTTATAAGCTAGAAGCTGTTAAGAAGTACGGATCTTTTGGTGGTGAAACCGCTGCACGTGCTCGTGTACTAGAGCTTGTTTACTATCTTCAGTCTATACAGGCAAAATAGTAAATGATTCAGCTAGTGTTTGTAAATTGGTAATTACAGCACGTTAAATTATACCCTCTCATTTAAGTCTTTTTTGCGGATGGAGGTTAGGAGATGACGGTTAATTAAATCTGTAAGTGTGCATCGATTAACCAAAAAACCGTCTAAAAGGTGGGGGGTGTGTTTAAAACAACTGAACGTAAATGTCAGGCTTTTTTCATATAGGCTGCTCGAAGTACGATTCGAGTGCCATTGATGCGGCCTTCGATTTGTTCAATATCATCAGTAAGGGAGATGCCTTTTACTAAGGTGCCACGTTTTGCGGTGAAGTTAGCACCTTGGATTACCAGATCTTTAACTAGTGTTACAGCGTCGCCGTTATTTAATGCTGTTCCGTTAACATCCAGTGTAGGTTCTTCATTATTAGCGCCTGCGCCAACTCCAGCCATTGCCCACTTTTTTACATCGTCTTCCAGATACATTATATCTAAAAGGTCTTGAGGCCATCCCTCACTTTTTAGGATGTTAAGAAGTCTCCACGCCATCACTTGAACTGCTGGCACCTGGCTCCACATGCTGTCGTTTAAACAACGCCAGTGATTTACATCCATGCTCGATGGATTATCTATCTGAGTTTTGCAGGTGTTACAAACCAGAATTGAGTTATCAACAGTTGGATTGGTTTCTGGAGGTACTAAAAGAACACTTAAGTTATCTTCTGCTGCACACAGCTCGCATTTATTTTCACTTCGGTCTTTTAGGGATTGTTCCAGGCTCATATCTCACTACTCGGCAATACGAATTTAATGTTAGCAAAAGCTAAAAAATGGAATTATGCCATAGTTGTAGAATCAGATGTTTAGGATTTTGGACGCCAGATAATCGCTTCAAGAGCCCAGCCCTGTAAAATATCAGCTGGGGGTATTTTGCCAGTAACTGGGTTATCCCATTTACCATTAAACACATATAAAATATTGGGTGTTTTAGGCGCATAACAAAGCACTTTTCCAGACATATCAGCAAACCCTGCCTGACACTGTTCATTCTGGCCGTAGGTATATATCTTGTTGTAGAAGGTTCCTAGATGATGGCCAAGGCTATTTTGGATAACGTTGTCCTCAATAATGACCGAGTAAATATTTTTGTGAGCGGCATCTGGAATAATATTTAGAATGGTTTTGACACCTTCTGAAATACGAATTGCGGGAAATGGATTTCCCTCTGCGAAGTTAACTTCTTCAACAACGCTGTAGTCACTAAAAGCTAAGGTCATTTGGTGCATATTGAATGACGTCGTGGCATTAATTGGGCCGATACCATCGGCAGATAAAATGATTGTTTTATCTTCCTGGGTTGCTGTGGTGTTTTCCTGAGGATCATCATTATCACAAGCTGTTAAACCTATTGATAGAAAAAGGCTTAACATAATAATTAATAATGGTCCTTTTGCTCTATTTAGGACTGTATTTTCCATAATATTTTTTTATCCATATATAGTTGCCTAACTATTGAGCATTCTCTCATAAAGCTTTTCGGAGAACAATCAAGTGCGGTTTATATAAGGGATAGTTTAGCCGGAATAAGTTCGATTAGTTTTTTACTGAGTCAAGATAGACCAATGTATTTTGCAACTAGTTATCACTCTTACTATTGATTAGCAGGTATTTATAGGATTTTTATATAGTTAGTGTTTAAAAATCAAACAGAATAAAGTGACACTAAAGCTTTATTAGTAAATTATCTTTTGCTAATATGCGGATTCTTGGCTTTTCTTCCCCCTTTTAGAAATGCCATAACTAGGAACAAAACAAGATGTTTACAAATAAATCCCTTAGCGTTAATGGATTAACGCTAGCATTACTATTGAGTTTTATATTCTCATTTTCGGCTAATGCGAGCCCACGAAATAAGAATAGCGTTGTCGCTAAAACCAAAACCACAGAAGAAACCAAACAACTACAACTAGCTTATAAAGCTTTATTGGCAGAATTTGAAAGAAAGTCTGCTGTTGTAAAATCAAAACAAGCGTCTGACAAGGCAGTAGGAAAAGCTAAATTAGTTAAAGCTTCTTTTACAGAAGAAAATTATTCTGATTATGACAAAAGCTTACATGTAACAGCAACCGCTTATACTTCACATGCCGCTCAAACAGATAGCACACCAAATATCGCTGCCTGGGGAGATAGATTGAAACCCGGTATGAAGGCTATAGCAGTATCTCGTGATCTTTTAAAAGTACATGGATTAAAACACAAACAGAAAGTCAGAATTAAAGGATTAAAAGGTGAGTATGTTGTATTGGATAAAATGAATAAGCGCTGGCGCAAGAAAATAGATATTTACATGGGAATGAATAAGCGTAAGGCTTTTAAATGGGGGCGAAGGAAAGTACAAATACTTTGGAACCAAATATAACTTATAGTCTCTAAGAGTTAAGAACATCCCCTTTGGCCTGCTTAATTAGCAGGCTTTTTTTATTCTTTTAAATTGATGTTTATTGCTCTAAAACCTAATGGAATAGGTTGTTGGCAACTATCAGTAATATGTTTAAGCCAAGAATCGCCACTAATGGCGATAAGTCCAACATTCCTACCAGAGGCACAACTTTTCGTATTGGTCTCAAAATCGGGTTAGTCAGGCTGTTAATTAATGGAGTAAGTGGATTACTTTGAGTGTTTCCTACCCAACTCATTACTGCCTGAATAATTAAAGCGATAATGTAAATCCAGATAATGGTTTTTATTAATTCTCCTAAGGCAAAAAACAATGTTTCGGGAAACATAATTGCGCCTTTAGTAATCAGGAACAGTAGGCTCATCTTTACCCATGTTAATCCATAGGCTAGAACTACTGCTGAAGTATCCAAACTACCGAACGAAGGGATAAATCGTCTAAGCGGTACTAGCACAGGATTGGTAATTTTCACCAAAAATTGTGAAAAAGGATTGTGAAAACTTGCGCGGGCAAAACCGAGCAGTAGGCGAATAACAACTGCTCCTATATAGAGAGAAAATACCGCTTCTATTAAAAAGATAGCGATTTGAGAGACTACTGATAGCCCTAATATTGATAAGCCCAACATTGATAACTTCTCCAGTTGTGTTTTTGTTGATTATGCTAAAAAATGCCCTATAAGTAGGGGGGTGACTTTATCTTGTATTGTCTTATATTTTACTTAATTCTTTTGAGCGAATTGCAGCGGCAACTAGAGCCTCTTCGAAAATACTGGGTAATCCGCCATCAACAAGTTTTTTTAAGGCTGCTTCAGTAGTTCCACCTTTCGAAGTAACTCTTTGACGCAAAATTGAAGCATCGTCGCTACTTTCTAAAGCAAGTTTAGCTGCACCAAAGGCAGTTTGTAAGACCAGTAAGCGGGCATCTTCAGCGTTTAATCCCATTTTTTGTGCTGCATCCTGCATTGCTTCCATTACCAGGAAAAAGTAAGCAGGGCCACTACCTGATACTGCAGTAACCGTATCCATCAGGTCTTCATTATCTAGCCAAAGGGTACTTCCAACTGCTCTCATAATGCTTTCAGCTAGGTTTCTTTGTTCCTCTGAAACTTGCTTATTTGCGTAAAGCCCGGTCATCCCGGATTGAACCAGTGAAGGTGTATTTGGCATACAACGAACAACCGCAGCTGAATAATCTCCTAGCCACTTTTCCAGGTTTTCTAAATTAACCCCTGCTGCAATTGATATGATTAATGGGTTTTGCCTCTTGAAATCATCCTGAAGAGGCTCGCAAACCATTTGCATAACCTGTGGTTTAACCGCTAAAACAACAACGTCCGCTCCATCAATGGCCTCTGCATTATTAGCGTATGAGTTGATGGAAGCCCAGTTTTCTGTAATGCTGGTAAGCTGTGATTCATTTGGGTCTGAAATACGGATGTTATGGGCACTACCGGCCTGACTTGTACTTTCTTGAATCATTCCTGCAATTAGGCTTCGAGCCATATTTCCTGCGCCAATAAATGTAATTGTTTTTCCCATTTTTTTACTAATCCTTATGTCTATTTTAGTTTTCGCGTTGACCAAAAATGGCCGTGCCAATTCTAACCATGGTAGAGCCACCAGCAATTGCTGCTTCAATATCATTACTCATTCCCATCGAAAGTGTATCAAGCTCAATGCCTTGTTCAAGGTTGAGGGTATCTTTTATAGCGTTAACTTTAGCAAAAACCTCGAGTTGTTTGTCAAAGTTCTCTTCAGGTGCTGGAATAACCATTAAACCCCTAAGCTTCAACTTGGGTAGTTTAATTATTTCCTTAGCCAAATCTGTTACTTCATTTTCTGAAATACCCGACTTACTTCTTTCACCACTTATATTCAATTGTATGCAGACTGACAAAGGCGCTAGGTTTTCTGGTCGTTGATCATTGAGCCTTTGCGCTATCTTAAGGCGATCAATAGTGTGTACCCAGTCTGAAATTTCAGCTATTTTTTTGGTCTTATTAGATTGCAGTGGACCTATAAAATGCCATTCAATATCTAGGTCAGATAATTCGTGATATTTATCCCAAAGTTCTTGTACATAATTCTCTCCAAATGCTCTTTGGCCATATGCATATGCCTCACGTATTTTACTGCTATCGTGTTTTTTACTAACTGCGAGCAATTTTACGGAATTCTCAACACGATTATATTGTAGAGAAAACTTTTTTAGTTTTGCACCGATTGTCTGGAGATTGTCACTTATTTGAGTCATATATGTTAAATTTGTGGCGTAAATGTCAGTAGTATTAGTTTTCGGCTCTTGGGGATTTGTTTTTTAAATTGCGCCTTAATTAATATTCTAACTAACTTCTAACCAACAATGGAAAGAAAGTTTAAGAAATACTGACTTCAATAATTAATAACAATAAATAAAAGTAGTCATTTATGGATATTACACAGTTACTTGCCTTCTCGGTAAAAAATAAAGCATCAGATTTACATATTTCAGCAGGGGAACCACCAATAATTCGTGTCGACGGTGATATGCGTCGAGTCAATATGCCTGAGTTAGAACACAAAGAAGTACACAGTATGGTGTACGACATCATGAATGATAAGCAGCGTAAGGCTTATGAGGAAAACTGGGAAACTGACTTCTCGTTTGAAATTCCTGGTGTTGCCCGTTTTCGTGTAAACGCATTTAACCAGAATCGTGGCGCAGCTGCGGTTTTTCGTACTATCCCTAGTAAAGTACTTTCACTTGAAGACTTAGATGCTCCGGCGATCTTCAAGAAGATATCAGATAAACCGCGTGGCTTAGTACTGGTTACTGGCCCTACGGGTTCTGGTAAATCTACAACCTTGGCGGCGATGATTGATTACAAGAATGACACTGATCATGGACATATTTTAACGATTGAAGATCCGATAGAATTTGTACACCAGAGTAAAAAAAGTCTAATAAACCAGCGAGAAGTTCATCGTGATACACAGGGTTTTGATGCAGCATTGCGCTCAGCGCTTCGTGAAGATCCAGATACAATTCTGGTTGGTGAGATGCGTGATCTTGAAACTATTCGTTTGGCGTTAACAGCTGCAGAAACAGGTCACTTGGTATTTGGAACACTACATACAACCAGTGCGCCTAAAACTATCGACCGTATTGTTGATGTGTTTCCGGCAGCAGAAAAAGACATGGTGAGATCAATGATTTCTTCATCATTGCAGGCAATCATCTCTCAAACATTGTTAAAGCGTGTTCAGGGTGGTCGTGTAGCAGCTCATGAAATATTGATTGGTACAAATGCAATTCGTAGCATGATCAAAGAAAACAAACTTGCTCAGATGCGCTCTGCGCTTCAAACAGGCGCGGCAGATGGTATGCAGACGCTAGATCAAAGCTTACAGAAGTTGATGACACTAGGTCATATTTCCCGTGATGTTGCGATGAAGAAAGCGGATAACCCACAAGCGATTATGGAAAGAGGCTAAGTACATACAAGGCTTGATAAATAAGGCTAAAACAATCACATTAAAGAATAATAACGATTATAAAAGTGAAGAATAAAAATGGATAAAGAAAGCGCGATAAGTTACGTCCACCAGTTGTTAGATTCAACTCTGGAAAAGAAAGCATCTGATTTGTTTATTACTTCGATGGCTGCTCCATCAATTAAAGTTGATGGACAAATGAAGCCTCTGTCGAATCAAAAACTAAATTCGGAGCAGGCAGGATTTATAGTCCGTTCAATTTTAAATGATAAACAATTGAAAGAATTCGAAGAACACATGGAGTGTAACTTTGCGATTAGTTTACCGGGCAAAGCACGCTTTCGTGTGAATACATTTACCCAACGTGGTGCTCCAGGAATGGTTCTACGTCATATTCCAGATTATATTCCTACCTTTAAAGAATTAGTGTTGCCACCCGTACTTAAAGATATAGCAATGACAAAACGTGGTTTGGTAATCATGGTTGGGGCGACAGGTTCTGGTAAATCAACGAGCCTTGCCGCAATGATTGATTATCGAAATAAAAACTCTATGGGGCATATCGTAACTATCGAAGATCCGATTGAATTTACCCATGATCATCATCAGTGTCTAGTAACACAGCGAGAAGTAGGTGTGGATACAGACAGCTATGAAATCGCAATGAAGAATACATTACGACAAGCGCCAGACGTTATCCTGCTAGGAGAGGTTCGTGATAGAGAAACTATGGAATATGCAATCGCCTATGCAGAAACTGGACATTTATGTTTAACCACTCTGCATGCCAATAGTACTAACCAGGCACTAGACAGGATTATTAACTTCTTCCCGGAAGAGAGACGTGATCAGTTATTGATGGATTTATCTCTGAACTTGAAAGGTGTGGTTTCACAACGCCTGGTAAGAAAAATCAAAGACAACGGCCGTTTACCTGCGGTGGAAGTCATGTTGAATACACCAATGATGGCTGATTTGATTTACAAGGGTGATGTTCCAGCGGTTAAAGAATTGATTTCTAAATCTAACCAATTAGGTATGTGTACCTTCGATCAGGCGCTATTCCGTCTCATAGATGCGGGTATGATTACAGTTAAAGAAGGCTTGCGTAATGCCGACTCGGTTAACGATTTACGTTTGCAGTTGAAATTAAACAGTCGTCAAGCGAAGAAGGGAGACTTCTTTAAGGGAACTGAAACCTTAGCGATGGAAACTCTTGACGATTACACACCTAAACTTTAATGAAATATAACAAATAAAATATATTGATTGATCTTTCAAGGCTGAAATAACTATGAAACTAATTCCCTATCTGGAACTGATGGTAAAAAGAGAGGCTTCTGACTTGTATTTAACTACAGGTGCTTTTGCTTCTATTAAAGTAATGGGCAAGCTGGAAAGTATCTCTAAAAACAAATTAATGCCGGGTGTTATCGCTGCATTTGGGAAAGAGTTGCTGTCAGACAAAGAATGGGCCGTTTTCCATCGCACTAAGGAAATGAATAAAGGTGTCTCGGTAAGAGACCTTGGTCGTTTCAGGGTAAATGTTTACTTTCAGCGTGGCGAAGTGTCGATGGTTATTCGCTATGTAAGATCTGATATTCTAGCACCTGAAAAATTGGGTTTACCTGAAGTATTGAAAGATTTGGTGATGAAAAAAGAAGGATTATTCTTGTTCGTAGGGTCTACGGGTGCGGGTAAATCAACATCAATGGCATCTCTTATTCAATATCGTAATCAACGAGAGTCGGGACATATTCTGACGATTGAAGATCCAATTGAATTTACTTACCGACACGATAAGTCAATTATTGGACAACGTGAAGTTGGGTTTGATACGCATTCTTATGAAAATGCGATGCGAGAAGCGATGCGAGAAGCGCCAGATGTCATCATGGTGGGCGAGATTAGAAGTACCGCAACCGTTGAAGCGGCAATGGGGTTCGCAGATACCGGACATTTAGTCATTAGTACTCTGCATGCAACTAACTCGATTCAGGCATTGGAGCGTTTAATCTATTTATTACCTGCCGACCAGAAGGATCGTGTATTAATGGATCTTTCTTTGAATTTGAGTGCAATCATTGCGCAACGCTTGATTCCTAGTTTGGATGGTCGTTACGCGCTTGCTACAGAAGTGTTAGTAAACTCTCCATTTTCTGCTGAAGTTATACGCAAGGGTAAAATGCAGGAACTAAAAGAAATCATTGAAAAAGGTGGTGCTGATGGAATGCACACATTTGATCAGTCTCTGGCCGAGTTATTTAAAGAAGGCAAGATTTCCCGTGAAAATGCACTTGAGCATGCAAGTTCTAAAAACAACCTCGAGTGGATGTTAAGCTTTGACGGTAAAGCTGAAGAACAATCTGAACGTTCTATCAATAGCAAGCCAGTATTGTCTGGTGTCTTGCCAGAGCTTAATTGATATTAAACAGGTAAAAGCCTTCTTCAGTCAGTAAGAAGGCGCAAACATTCCTTTATTTTGATTTGATAAACTTTTATTGTGAAATAAAGGTTTGCTGATCTATAGTATTAACTCGCTGAATTTCTTACATACAATTACCTGGAGCCGAACTTGAATATCACTGACTTGCTTTTTGAGAACAAAAACACAGATGCAATTTCTGAATTTGCCAATAATTTTGATGTAAACGAATCTCAGGCTAAAGATGCTATTTCATCTTTAGCAAACTCTCTTTCCCGTGGTCTTGGAGCAAACTCTCAAGACGTCAAAGGTCTCGATAGTTTGATGGAGGCACTAGAGAAGGGTAACCATTCGCGTTACCTTGATGATCCTTCTTTGTTGGGTAAGAAAGAAACAACCCAAGAAGGGAATGACATATTGGGTCATATTTTTGGTAACAAAGACGTAAGTCGTCATGTAGCGAAGCGTTCTTCGAAAGAAACTGGTTTAGGTAGTAGTATATTGAAGAAGATGTTACCTGTTGTAGCAACTATGGTAATGGCTTCTTTAGGCAAGAAGATGCTGGGTGGGAGTAAAAAAACGGCTCCATCTAGACAATCTAGGCAAGAATCTACAGGCTTTCTAACAAAAATACTGGATGCCGATAAAGATGGCTCAATGGTAGATGATGTTTTAGGTATGGCTTTTAAAGCATTTATGTCACGTTAAAAAAGTGCCAGAGCTCTACTTAAATTCCAATACTGTTTTTATACAACAAGAACAAAATGTCATTCAAAGTAGGGGGTGACTTTAGCTGGCAGCATCAAGCAAATGCTTACGAAAGTAGGTCTGTCACTCAAGTCATTATTCGTGTTAACGCATGTTGTCACTTCTCATCGAGATTCGTAAGAGTCATGATGTTAGTTAGCTAAGAAAACAACTTAAGTCACCCCCCTACTTTTAGCCTGTTTTTTGAGGATATAGATTTTTAAATATTAAAAATATAGCACTACAGTGCTTACAAAGACTTAAATAAAGCTGTTAACTATATCATTGACGAACTGCCAGCCTTTGTTTGTAGGCTTATAGTTTTCACTGTTTCGATCAATTAATCCTCTTTCAATCAGTTCATTTAGTTTTGGTTCAATATCAGAAAATAATAGAAATGTTCTTGCTTCAAATAATTCTTTACTGAAACCATCTTTTAAACGTGCTGCATTTAGCATAAATTCAAAAATCAAGTCATCAACCGCTAGTTTCTTTTCACTGGATCTTGGAGAACAATTGAGTGCTTGATCCATATATTTCTCGGGATGACGATATTTAGTATGACGTGTGATTTCACCATCAGGCATGCTCAGTTTGCCATGAGCTCCCGCACCAATTCCCAAATAATCCCCAAACTGCCAGTAGTTAAGGTTATGCCGGCATTGTTTGTTTTCTTTGGCATAGGCAGACACTTCATATTGGTAATATCCAGCATCTGCTAACAGTTTTTGACCTTGTTGCTGCATCTCCCAAAGCGTTTCATCATTTGGCGTGGTGGGTGGAGAATAGTGAAATAACGTATTTTCTTCGATGGTTAGCTGGTACCACGAAATATGACTTGGATTAGCCTCAATTGCTTGTTGAAGATCGGCAATAGCTTCCTCTATCGTTTGCTCAGGTAGGCCATACATAATATCTAGATTGAAATTATCGAATCCTGCTTGTTTTGCTATCTTCGTAGCTTTTTGTGCTTCATCGGCACCGTGAATTCTTCCCAGAGCTTTTAGGTGTTTATCATTAAAGCTCTGGATTCCAATTGAAAGACGATTGATGCCTGTTTTGCGATAAGCGCTAAAACGCTCCTGCTCAAAGGTTCCGGGATTGGCTTCCATGGTAATTTCTGTATTAGGGCGTATCGGTAATCTTTCTCTCATCCTGGATAAAAGTTGATCCATAGCATTAGCCGAATACAGGCTAGGTGTACCGCCACCTATGAATACCGACTCAATTGATCTACCCCATATTTGAGGTAATTCTGATTCAAGATCGCTTATAAGTGCAGAGCGTGTATTTATCTTCTGGAATTTCTCCTTTAGCTTGATGTGAGTTGAAATCACAGTATGGGCATTTTTTTACGCACCAGGGTATGTGGACATAGAGACTTAATGGAATGGGTGTCATTTAGGCTTTGATGTTACTTTTGATACTACTGTTCTAAATTACTAAGAGTAACAAAGTCTTTAACGCTTAAGCTCTCAGCTCTTAAGGATGGATCAATTCCAGCTAGCTTCAATTTGCTCAGCAGTTAAAACTTTTTTTAAATTATTCCGTAGTGTTTTACGTCTCATTGAAAATGCTTGTGCAACTAATCGAGACAAATACTCTTCATCATTGGCTTGATAGGGTAGTTTATCCCACGGTGTCAATTTCAAAATGGCGGAGTCTACTTTAGGCGGAGGTGAAAAAGACTCTGGTCCGACAAAAAATAAATACTCACAATTGCAAAAGTATTGGACCATAACAGAAAGACGACCAAATGTTTTTGAACCTGGGGCAGCTGTAATCCGATTGACCACTTCGTTTTGCAACATAAAGTGCATATCAGATATTTGCTTTCTGTATTCAAGCAGATGAAAGATTAAGGGTGTTGAAATATTATAAGGTAGGTTTCCAACTACTCTTAATTTGGCATCATCATTATCGTCTTTTAATAAGAGCCCAAAATCAAATTTTAAAGCATCAACTCCGTGAATATTAAGTTTTGGATTGTTTTTTTGTTGCAAACGAGCGATCACATCCCTGTCAATTTCAACCACATTGAGCGAATCTATTTTTTCTAGAAGAGGAAAGGTTAATGCACCTAGGCCGGGGCCAATTTCAACGATTTTATCTTCAGGTTTCGGGTTGATCTCATAGATCAGTTTTTCGATAACAGAATGATCATTCAGAAAGTGCTGCCCGAAGCGTTTTTTGGTTTTGTAGTCCTGCATGATTCTACTCCGGAAATGAATAAGCCCCCAAAGAGGGGGGCTTATTATAACCTGTTGTTTGGTTGTTTGGTTGTTTGCTTTTTCTTTGTCCTGTTCTAGTTAACGATTTTTAACTCCACACGACGATTGTCCGCGCGCCCTATTTCAGTTTTATTATCTGCAACAGGACCTTTTTCACCATAACCATTTGCAGTTAGTCGGTTAGCATCTATACCTTGTTTGATTAGTTCGATCATAACCGAGTTGGCTCTGCGTTTTGAAAGCCTTTTGTTTACATATGCAAAACCCTGATTGTCTGTATAACCTGCAACTTCAATATTCAGGTTTGGATTTTGCTTAATAGTAGAAGCTGCAGCGTTAATTATAGGGAGTGAACTCGAAGTTAGTTTTGCAGAACCCGTTGCAAAAGTTACTCCTTTCAGCGTGATATTTTCAGTCTCTATACAGCCAAAGCCATTAACTTTCGCTCCTACTTCTGATGTTGGGCAAAGATCATTGGCATCGGCTACACCATCTTTATCGGCGTCAGCAATATTTGGACATCCTTCAATATTAACTTCCTGTCCAGTAGGAGAGTTTGGGCATTGGTCTTTACTATCAATAACATCATCATTATCAGCATCAGAAGTTGCTTCTTTAAGTTTTGTAGTCAATTCATCTTCTTTAGAACTAAGATCCTTATATGCACTCTTAAGTTCATCAAGTTCTCTCGTTGTTACCATTAATGCTTTAATCTTGCTTGCTTGTTCAGAAGCGCTATTTTCTAATTTAGCTATTTTCTCTGTTAGAGAGTTTCTTTCATCTTCAGACTTTGCAAATTTATCTTGTAAGTTTTCCAAAGCAGATTTGCAGGCATTCGCAGATTCTTGTGCTGAAGTTTCTTTTGAAGACATTGTCTCAAGTTTAGATTTCAGAACAGAATTTTCATCATTACGCTGTTTATAAGCACTTTCTATGGCGGTCAATTCATTTGCACGTTTGTTTAAGGCCGTGATTTTTCTAGTTTGTTCACTTGCTTTATTTGTTGCTAGATCAAGTTGGCTTTTTAAGATTTTATTAGCATCTTGGGCGTCTTTAAGTTCCTTTTTTAATCCTTCGATTGCTTGATTATCTTGCTTGGCTTTCAAGGTAGTAGCATTTTGACTAGAATCAAAAAGCGTCTGAATATCTGATTTTTCTTTAGCTTTATTTGATAATTGCTCTTTAAGTGATTCGTTTTCATCATTGCGCTGCTTAAAAACACTTTGTAAAGCAGTTAATTCAATTGCACTCTGACTAAGTGCAGCTATTTTTTTGGTTTGTGCACTTGAATTATTGTTTGCTAGATCAAGTTGGCCTTTTAAACTTTTACTATTATCTAAGGCGTCTTTAAGTTTCTTTCTTAGACCTTCAATAGTTTCGCTATCTTGAGTGGTTTTCAAATTCAAAGCTGTTTGATTTGAGTCGAATTTAGTCTGTATATTGGATTTTTCTTTATCTAGATTTACTAGTTGCTGTTTAAGTGAAGCGTTTTCATCACTTGTTTCTTTATAAGCACTTTTTAAGGCTGTTAGTTCGGCAGCCGATTGCCCCAGAATATTGAGCTTTCTTGAAATGTCAGCAGATTCGGTTTGCGCTTGAGCAAACTGAGATTTTAATGTTTTATTTTCGTTATCAAGTTTCGCCAGGCTTTCTTTAAGCTGTCGCATTTTCATCACTGCGTTCTTTGTAGGCACTTTTTAATGCGGTAAGTTCTACCTCTGATTGTCCAAGTGCAGTTAATTTTTTTGCCTGGTTGCTTGCTTCTCGTTTAGCAGTCGAAAGCTGGGCTAGTAAAGATTTATAATCAGTGTCGAGTTTTTCTAGCTGCTGCTTTTAATTTTGCAGACTCATCATTCTTTCTTTAAATCACTTTTTAAAGTAGTTTCAGTTCTGCATCAGTTTGATTTAAGTTTGTCATGTGAAGCTAGATTTAGATTCAGCTGAAGAAAGCTGAGTTTTTAAATCAGTATTTACAAGGTCTAAATCAATCAACTTCTGTTTTAAATCTTCTGTAGTTGATTTTTCATTCACATTATTTGCAGCTTTTTCAGCGTTTGCGGTTTTAAAAGCAGATATCTGATTTTGAAGTACAGAGATTTTCTCTTTTAGATCCGTTATTTTCTTTGGTCCCGGTACTAATAATATTTTGGCTGTCAGTTATTTGGTTTTGAGTTTCCTCAAGAACCTGATTTAGTTCAGCAATTTTCTGTTTAGATGCAGATGAAGCCAGGTCATACCTTTGTTGTAATTCCTGAAGTTTCTGATCACTTTCGCAAGTAGTTTGTGCTTGTGGCAGTATGAGCTTGTGGTTGAATTAGTGGAGCTGTATTGAAAAAAGGGCTTGGAGGAGGCAATAAACCAAGAGGCTCATTTTGAATAGGATAAGGTATTACTTCTGGCATCGGCAAAGGTTGAGGAAAACCCATATTACCCATAGGGTAGATTGCTTGAGGCATATTCATTGGAGATACAGGAACGGGTACGCAATCTCCCCAAGCAATGAGTGCTTGATCAGTTTCCCCAAATGGGAGCAGGCATTTCAAAATTTGGTGGGAAAATTTCAGCGTTACTTTGTTGTATTGTTAAGCCTAAAAAGCTACCTACTAACAATGTTTTGATAGTTGCGTGCATTTAAATGCCTCCAAAATTATAATTAATTATCCTCTGCCGCCTAGAGCAAAATCTCGACGAGCCGCGGCTATTGTTATTGTGAAACCAGCTATAACATCAATAAATGACATTATGGTTAAAAATAAAAATGTCGAGTCCCCCTTGTCACCTATAGACCATGGGAAAACCATCCATGATACAAGAAAAGCAACAAATACAATGGTAGATAAAGTGTGATCTACTATCGAAATGCTGGATGTTCGAGTCGATTTAAAAATCTCTATATAGAGTGTGATTAGACCTGTCAAGGTTACTACATCACTCCAGGTAGGTTTCCAAACAGAGCCTGATGGTAGACCAACATGGAATAAGACATGATTTAGTCGATCAGGGAAATACCCTATTTGGTGTAGGCCCCAGAATGCTATTAGTAAAAATGCAAATAGTGGAAAAATTTTAAAAATAAACATGCTAGCACCCTTCCTATAAAGGATTGTAATTTCAAGCGTGAAATTGTTCACAATCAAATATATACGAGAACTAAAGTGGATTCTCTTATTTCGTACAAACTAGTCCTATAAAACTAGGTGTCGGGAGTATACCTAAAGTTCAGATTGCTTACTTGAATTGGGTTAATAAATAAGCTGATTTGATCTTGCTTGTAAAAATACTGGCATCAATTCACTGATGAAAGGTACTAATCGACTATTTGCTCTGACAGGTGGAATTCTTTCACTTAACAACTCATTAGATAATTCTCACATGCTAAATGCGTATTGGACGTAAGCGGTAGATAGCCATCGACCCAATGTATGAAGCGATGATTATTTACACCTATTAACTTTGTATAGAGAGAAAAGTAATGAGAAATAAAAAGACAACATACAAATGGGCATATTTACCGTTTGTTTTTAGTTCAGCAGCTATCTTAGCAACTCAAGCTACAGCTGGACCTGTTGCAGGCAGTCAGCAGTATCATGATGCTAAGCAAGTAAATAGAGCTACCCACGAATACGTAGGTGGTAAAACTCAGATTGGATTTGGTATTACAGATGAAGGCGATACTGATGTTGAATTCAATCAAGTTCTTTCTGAAAGCGATAATCACAGCACAAGTGCTGGTTTATGGGCTGGTTATGACTTGGAAGGTGACGATAAAGGTATCCTAGGTCGTGGTGGACAAATTAATCACAACTGGGTATCACGTGATGCATCAGGTCGTGCTACAAGAGTTAATAAAGTATTCTGCTGCTTATGATCGTAATGAAGCAGATCATGAAAAAGCAACAGTTGGTTATGGTCAGGAAAATGAGCACTTATTCTGGGAAGGTCATGTAAGTAAAGGCCTTTCAGGTAGAAAAGATACTAGAATTATCAATGGGCAGCAAGTTTCTGATCGTGCATACGAATGGGGTGCAGGTGGTAGTGTTGGTAAATTCTTACCAGAATGCAAATATGCGTGTACGTGCAGGTCTTGATCATGAGTGGAGTGATAAAGTTGGAGCAGGTGAGAAAGATGCTCGAAATACAACTCTTTCTGCAGGTATTGAAAAGTTCTTCCATGGAACTGGTCATAGCCTATCTCTAGATGTTGCTGGTTCTAAGCAATCAGGTGGTTACCTAGATGGTGGAACTGATGATACTGATGTAACTGGGTAGACTTGGATATCGTTATGACTTTGGTGGAGCAAGTATTTATCAACCAGATAGACGTTATCGTCGTGTTCGTGTAGAAGTGCCTGGAAAATCAGTACGTTACGATACAAGACGCGTACCAGTCTATGCTAAGAAAACGATCCGTTAACACCTTACAAGCAGTTAGTTAAGAGCACTATGGAGCTAGAAGGTCAAACATTCTTCAAACTTAATAGCTCTAAGCTAATTCCTTCTGCCAAGACTCGTTTGAAACAAATTGCTGCACAAATTCGTAAGAGTGGTTACAAAGGTTCTATCAGAATCACTGGTAATACTTGTGGTCTAGGTGATCCAGTATATGATCAGCGTTTATCTGAGAAGCGTGCAAAAGCGGTTAAGAATTTCTTAATCAAGAATGGTTTTAATCCTAGATCACTTAGTAGCACGTGGTCTTAGGTAAGGGACATCCTAAGTACCCAACAATCCAGATCAAGACTTCAAAAATCGTCGTGTTGATATCGAGTATGTTTCTGAACAGCAAACTTATAAAACAGGTTACAAAACTGAACAAAAAACTGTTCAAACTGGCTACACGTTCAAGAGTTCCATTGGCTAGGAGCGACACGGTCAGCTGCTCCACGTGTAATCTGGAGAACTGAAGTCAATACCAACATCTCCAGCTTGGATCAAGCGTGCATTACATAACAACATTAAACATGATAGAAATGTTAATACTTATCAAACAACTGAGGGTAGCACTACTGGACCAGTCAACAATGGCCCAATAGCTGTAGATGATTCTACAAAAGTTTCTTGTAGCGGCCCAGTGACTATTAATGTTTTAGGTAATGATAGTGATCCTGATAATGATGCATTGTCTGTAATTGGCTTCACTCAGCCAGCTAACGGCACAGTTACACAAGTTTCTAATGGTGTATTTGAATACACTCCAAATGGTGATGCTTGTGGATTAGATGATCAGTTCACATATACAATTTCTGATGGTAACGGTGGAACTGATACTGCAACAGTGACAGTCTCTGTAGATGCAGCAGTAGATGATACAGTTAAAGCTGCAAATGATTCTGCTACAACTGAACAAGGCCAGGCAGTAACAGTTGATGTACTGAGCAATGATGATGCTGATGCTTCTATTACACGTATTGTTACAGGTCCTTCTAATGGAAGCAGCAACAATTGTAAATGGTCAGATCGTTTACACTCCAGATGCAGGCTTCTCAGGAACAGATACTTTAACTTATGAAGTAAAAGACCCAAATGGTAATCTTGCAACAGCTACTGTAACAGTAACGGTGAACGATGTTAATAAGCCACCTGTTGCCGTAGATGACTCGGCTTCAACAGCTTGTAGTGTAGTTACTATTAGTGTTCTAGATAATGACTCTGATCCTGATGGTGATACTTTGAGCATTATCGGTGTTGGAGATGCAAGTCTAGGCACAGCAGTTATCTCTGGTAATAACATCGTTTACACGCCATCTAACACTTGTGGTAAAGGTAATACTGGAACTGATACCTTTAGCTACACCATCTCAGATGGTAACGGAAATACAGCGTCTGCTAATGTTACTGTTGATGTTAATGGTGTGAAAGGTGATGGTAGCACTAATGCAGAGCCTGATGATGTGACGACTCATGAGGGTAAGCCAGTTACGATTAATGTACTAGCAAATGATGCAGGTACTGGTCTTAAAATAATTGCGGTAGATAACCCTAAAAATGGTACTGCTGAGATTGTTGGAG
Source organism: uncultured Gammaproteobacteria bacterium (assembly GCA_963807855.1). Taxonomy (GTDB): domain Bacteria; phylum Pseudomonadota; class Gammaproteobacteria; order Thiotrichales; family Thiotrichaceae; genus Cocleimonas. The sequence continues at coordinate 185,921 of CAWEEB010000044.1, forward strand.
ATACTAGTTGTCTATACACCAGATGCAGGATTTACTGGCATGGATAGCTTCTGGTACGACATCGTAGATGCAAATGGTTATAATGATGCTGCACTTATTGTTGTTGATGTAATAAAAGGGTGTGTAAAGGATTACAAGTGTAAATAAGAAATAGTTAGTAGGATGTAAATCGGTCAAGGATGATCGAAAAAAGCCACAGTTTACTGTGGCTTTTTTTATATGCCTGAAAAAGGGTCAGATCAAATATGAATAAGGATATTAACGCTCAAATTTAAGCTGTGTTAAGCTTTTACATATTTAATTTCACTTAACAAATATGTTTAAGAACAAAACCAAAATCACTAAATCTAAGCCGACCCAAAAAAAAAAATGGCTAAGATTTTTACTTGAAATACTGTTAATAATTGCGATTGTCATAGGGATACGTACCTGGCAGCAAAAAGACCTTGTGAGTGGTGTTGCTCCCAGTTTTCAAAGTGTCATGATCGATGGTAAAACAGTTAATCTGGAAGACTATAGTGGAAAGCCTCTGTTGCTTCACTTCTGGGCCAGTTGGTGCCCTTTTTGTAAATTTGAAGAAAGCAGCATTAGCGAAATTCAAGATGATTGGTCGGTACTAAGCGTTGCATACCAGTCAGGTGATAAAGATGAAGTTGTTAAACATATGCAGGAAAGAGGTATAGAAAGCTGGCCAACAATCATTGATGCTGATAGTCGGTTGGCTGAGCTATTTGGCGTTAAAGGAGTTCCAACGAGCTATATAATCGATGGCAATGGAAATATACGTTTTACAGAAGTGGGTTTAACCAGTGGTTGGGGCCTAAGAGCAAGAATGTGGTGGGCGGATAAGTTTAAAGTAAAGAACACTAACTAAAAAAGTGCCCATAAGTAAGGGGGGTGTGGATACTTAATTAAAACTTATTTCTTTGCAGGTTGGGGTCTGGAAAACACCCAGTTATCATCCGTTGATTCTTTTTGATTAAATTTATAGCCATCTGAGCCAAAGTCTTTAATGTCTTCAACATGTTGTATACGGTTTCTTAGAATGAAGTCCGCCATCATGCCACGAGCCTTTTTTGCGAAAATCGCAATAACCCGAGTTTTGTTGTCTTTGGTTTCTTTGAAGTTAATATTAAGGACTTTGCCTTTTAAAACTTTAGGCTTAACCGATTTATAGTATTCATTAGATGCGAGGTTGACTAGTATTTTCTCAGTTTGCCCTTCTAAGCTCTCATTTAATTGTTGGGTAATTTTTTCTCCCCAGAATTGATAGAGGTTATCTCCACGAGGGTTTTTAAGTCTTGTCTTCATCTCAAGCCGATAAGGCTGGATCAAATCCATAGGGCGAAGAGCGCCATAAAGACCAGATAATATTCTTAGATGATTTTGCGCGTAAGCTAAATCATCATCGTTGTATTTATCTTTTTGAATCCCGGAATAGACATCACCTTTAAAAGCAAAAAGTGCAGCCTTAGCATTTTGAGTGTTGAAATCTATATTCCAATCCTTGAATCGTTGAACATTCAAGTTTGAAATGTTCTCGCTCACATCCATAAGCTCACTCACATCTTCTGAATTCAGCTTTTTAGCTTCATTAATAAGAAGTTGTGAATCTTTTAGTTGATCAGGAAGTGTATGAATGTCTGATGGTGTCGGAGTTTCAAAGTCCTGACCTTTGGAGGGAGAGAGAGTGATTATCATAAAACTTATTCAGCCATTAACTTCTCATACTTGAGCATTAATTCGTCTTCAGTTTCTTCGTTGTCGGGATCCTTTGGAATACAATCCACAGGGCAAACTTCAACGCATTGTGGCTCATCATAATGGCCCACACACTCAGTACATTTGTCTTTATCTATTTCATAGATTTCTTCGCCCATGTAAATAGCTTCATTCGGGCATTCTGGCTCACATACATCACAGTTGATGCATTCATCAGTAATTAATAATGACATCTAAAATCCTTATTTCTTTGCTAGTCTAAACAGTTGTCGTGATTTTAACAGTTGGTATTTAAAATAACAGTAACCTTTATCAATATATGCTTATATAAGGATGATAATGGGAAATACAAATATACAGGTTAGATTATTTGGCTTTTAAAGCTTCATTTACAAGTGGGTGAACGAAGTCTGAAATGTCTCCTCCTAGTGAAGCAACCTCTTTAACCAAAGATGATGAGATAAATGAATACTCATCGGCAGGCATCAGAAAGATTGACTCAATACCAGGAGCTAAATTTCTATTCATACTTGCAAGTTGAAACTCATATTCGAAATCTGATATGGCTCTTAAGCCTCTTATTAGTATCCTGGCATTTTCTTGTTTAGCAAAATCAACGAGTAACTTCTGAAAACCTTTCACTCTAACATTATTACAATCGGCTAATACTTTTTCAGCCATGTCTATGCGTTGTTCAAGTGTAAATCTGGGGTTCTTTTTAGTGCTAGGTGCAATGGCAACAATTACATTGTCGAACATTTTAGCTGCACGTTGAATTAGATCAATATGACCATTGGTAATAGGATCGAAAGTCCCTGGATAAATCGCAGTTTTCTTGTCTGTTTCAGTCATATAAATCTCAAACTTGTTAAAATGTGATTGTTATAGTGCCATTACAGCATCAGCTTCAATTTCTACCCCTTTAGGGAGCGCTGATATTTGCAAAGCAGCACGTGCTGGATAAGGTTGAGACATAAATTCTGCCATCACTTCATTTACAGTTGCAAAATTATTAAGATCAGTTAAAAAGATATTGATTTTGACAATATCATTGATGTTACCACCAGCGGCTTCCGTAATAGCCGATAAATTTTTGAATACCTGACGAGCGTTTTCGGCAAAGTCTCCTTCAACAACTTCCATAGTCTCGGGAACTAAAGGAATTTGCCCTGAAATATAAACCGTATTATCTACTTTAACAGCTTGAGAGTAAGTGCCTATAGCTTGTGGTGCGTTAGTTGTTGATATTATTTCTTTACTCATTATTTTGTCCTAAAAGTAACTTAGTTGATCTTTTCGAATGTTCGGGAAACGTCAAGTACATGATTTTGATTGTTAATAGCTTCAGCAACTTGCCTAAGATGAGTCGTATTATTTACCTGAATCAAAAAGTACATGTCTTTTATATCACGATCACCACTAATGTTGATATCTTCTATATTAATTTGCATTTTTTCTAATAGGTCAGTGATGTGTGAAAGCACGCCAACTCGATTTCTTACTTGTACGTCCAGAGCAGCAAGAAAGTGAGATTCCTGACTTGTATCATCGACCCAGGCAATACTGAAAATATCTTTTCTATTAAAGCGAGAACTTCGAGACAAGGAAGGGCAATTTGCCCGATGTACTTCTAATCCGCTTTGCTCGTCGAGCCTTGCCACGATCATGTCATTGGGAATAGGATAGCAGCAGGATTGCAAATGAACGGCAAGTCCTTCCGTACCTTTAATTAGTAAGAGCTGATCTTCATTTTCTTCGCTTAATGGAGTCAATGAGTCATCATTGAGTAAGCGCTTAGCGACTAGTTTTGCTGATTGGTTTCCTTTAGCAATACTGGTGAATAATGCATCTGCATCTTTAAGATCAAGTGCCTGAAGCGTTAAATCAAAGTTTTCAGCAGCGATAGACTTTAAGTTTTTATTGTATGGCTGTAATGCTTTATCTAGAATCTGTTTACCTAAGGTTAAAAATTCATGAGACTTGCGTTTATTTATCCAGCCGCGAATAGAAGAGCGGGCTTTTGCTGTTATAACATAGTTTAGCCAAGATGACTGTGGTGTGGCCTCCTCATCAGTAAGAATTAACACTGTTGCCCCATTGGGTAAAGCAGTATTCAGTCTAGCGGGTTCACCATCTATAATTGCCGAAACACATTTATTACCAACCTCAGTATGAATAGAGTAAGCAAAGTCAATTGGAGTAGCGCCTTTAGGTAATACTTTTACCTCCCCTCTGGGAGTTGATACATAAATCTCGCTTAAGAATAAATCAGCTTTCATGTCTTCTAAGAATTCAGCAGCGTTGCCAGTCACTTTTTGTATTTCTTCAACTTGTTGTAACCAGCGATTTAAGTACATCTGCGATTTATCAGATGATTTTAACAGCTCAGGATAGCGCATTGGCGCGACAATGCCATATTGGGCAATTTGATACATCTCATGACTTTGGATCTGCACAAAAATCAGTTGTCTTTGTGGGGTTAAAAGTGCCGTTTGCAGTGCTTGAAAACCATAACCTTTGGGTGTTGCGATAAAGTCTTTAAAGGAGCCTAATTTAGGGTGAAATAACTGATGTAGAACACCTAAAACCAGGTAACATTCGTTTGTTGAGTTAACTAATACCCTAACTTCAAGTGCTTCTTTACTGTTTATAATGCGTTTTCTACCGTTACTTCTTTCAATGCGCTTGTAGACTTTGTAGATGTTTTTATTCCAGCGGAATACCTCAGATTTTAATTTGTTTTCTAATAGGGCTTGTGAAATATTTGAGACAATTTCTTGGTGTTTTTCTTCGTTCTCAGAATTGAATTTTTCTAATGCTTGTTGTAAAAGTTTGGCTCGCCAAGGATGTAAATGTTTAAAAGCATTGATTTGTAGCTCTTTGCGCATGGTGTTCATTCCCATGCGACGGGCTAGAGGTACATGTATATCTAATGTTTCTTTGGCAATGCGTCGTCGAGATGCTGGACTTCTAACGCCTAACGTTTTGACATTGTGTAGGCGATCAGCTAGCTTGATTAAAACCACCCGGTAGTCTTGAGTCATTGCGGCCATCATCTTTTGAAAGCTGGCGGCAGCTGCTTCTTGTCTGGAATTAAATTCGCCACCAGCAAGTTTGGTGACACCATCGACCAAATCAGCAACCACTTTGCCAAATTTATCGGTTATGTCTTTTTTGGAATAGTCAGTATCTTCGATTACATCATGCAAAAGCGCTGCACATATAGTGTCTGCGTCCATATGGAATTCTGCAAGCGTATGGGCAACCTCTAGAGGATGAAAAATATAGAATTCGCCAGATTTTCTAACCACACCTTCATGCGCTTCTGCGGCGAGGAGAAAAGCATTATACACTTTGCTCACGTCTTCTGCGCACATATAGCGTGTAACCACCTCTGTGAGGTCGGTTGCATTAATCAAAGGTGGTTTGACTTCCTCGGACATATTCTTATGTTTTACACAGCTTTTGGACAAAACTAAGCTTCAAGGAAGCTGAATAAAAAAACTTATTAACCAATACTGATTTCAACAGGTTCTTGTGACTGATCCTGGTCTAGGGTCATTTCTTCTGGAGCATCTAACTCAATAGAACTTTCAACACTGACATTATCCGCAATTTCACGTAACGCGATAACTACAGGTTTGTCATTATCTTCTTCAACTAGTGGTTGAGCACCTTCAGAAATATCTCTTGCGCGTTTTGCGGCTTTTAATACTAATTCATAGTTTGTATCTACAAACTCTAAACAATCTTCTACTGTTACACGAGCCATGACTATACCTTTAAAATTTTATTAAAATATTAGCTTCAGTATAAACGGCAAATTGGAAAAAGATAAGAGTAAGTTAGCGTTTATCCGACTAATAGAGGGCTAATAACCTGCTAAATTTATGTTATTCTGCTTTTTTTTGTATTTTGAGGCTTAAAAGTGGCAAAAGTTAAGAGTGATAAGACTTTTTTTCATGGGAAATCTGAGAGTACAGGTGTTCTTTTGATCAATCTTGGCACACCTCAAGAGCCCACAAAATCATCCGTAAGGGGGTTTCTTAAGCAGTTTTTATCAGATGATAGGGTGATCGAAATTCCTAGGCTAATTTGGCTACCTATTCTGTATGCGTTTATTTTACCTAAACGACCTGAAGCAAGTGCTAAGAATTATAAAAAAGTGTGGATGGATGAAGGCTCTCCATTAATGCACTACAGCATGCGTCAGCAAAAGCTATTACAAAAAGAAATGGAATCACGCTTCAATGGCCCGGTACATATTGAATTAGCGATGCGCTATGGAGAACCAGATATAGAAACTGGCATTGATAAATTGCAAGAAAAAGGCGTAAGACGGGTGCTTATATTACCTCTGTATCCGCAATACTCGGCCACCACGACTGCTACCAGTTTTGATGAAATATTTAAAGTATTTAGCGCCAGACGCTGGATACCAGAACTCCGTTTTGTTGCACAATATCATGATCATCCTTCGTATATAAATGCATTGGCAGATAGGGTTAAGGAATTCTGGAAAGCCAATCAAAGAAGTGAAATCTTGCTTATGTCTTTTCATGGCTTGCCTAAAAGAAATCTAGAATTAGGAGACCCTTATTTTTGTCATTGCCATAAAACAGGACGGCTATTGGCAGAAAAATTAGGCTTAAAAGAAAATCAATGGAAACTAACCTTTCAATCTCGGTTTGGAAAAGCAGAATGGCTTAAACCTTATACTGATAAAACCTTAAGCGAAATGCCTGCTGAGGGTGTGAAATCTGTCGATGTGGTTTGCCCGGGATTTCCTTCAGATTGCATTGAAACACTGGAAGAAATAAATATGGAAAACCGTGGGTACTTTTTGGAAGCTGGAGGTCAAGACTACCAATACATTCCTGCGTTAAATGATGACCCGGAACATGTGAAGGCCCTCGCAGATATTATTCAGCAACACACTCAGGGTTGGGTTGAAACTGATAGTCATTGGCAGGCCTCAATGGCCGAAAAGCAAAGTAAAATTACCAAGAAGCAGGCTGAAGAGCATGGAGCAAAAATATGAGCAATATGCTCACTGCAAATCAGCAAAATATTGGGTTAATTTTGATTGGGGATGAATTACTTAATGGCTCTCGTAAAGATAAACATATGGCGCATGTCCTGGAAATGTTAAAAGCCAGGGGTATGTCACTAAGTTGGGTACGAATGATTGGTGATGCGCGGGAAGAAATTGTCGCTAATTTAAAACAAACAACAGAACTGGATGATCTGGTTTTAAGCTTCGGAGGAATTGGTGCCACTCCAGATGATCAAACTCGAGCCGCTGCGGCTGAAGCATTTGGTCAAAAATTTATTCGTCATCCAGAAGCAAAAGCATTAATCGAAGCAAAATTTGGTGAAAGTGCCTACCCTAATCGAATTTTAATGGCTGATTTGCCAGAGAAAGCTACGATGATTCCGAATCCTGTTAATCAAGTGCCGGGATTCAAAGTAGAGCATCATCACTTTGTTCCCGGTTTTCCTGATATGGCATGGCCGATGGTCGAATGGGTGCTTGATACCTATTACTCTCACTTAAAAAATAGCACACCAAATGTCGAATGGCGCTGGGATATACTGGGTACACCAGAAAGTGTCTTATTGCCAATGATGAATGAGTTACTGAAAGAATTTGAAGATGTGAAATTATCAAGTTTACCGAGCACAGTTAAAAGAGGTGATTTGATTGATTTCGGCCTAAAAGGCCCTGAAAAAGAAGTGACTAAAGCGGCAGCATGGCTTGAAAATCAATTGCAAAATATGGCTATTGAATACAAATTTAGAGAGGCTAAATAGTTTGCCTCTCTGTGTTTATGGCTAGATTTGTATTTATGATAAGAGTTCAATGGCAAGGATATCAACCTTTTCATCGGGAAAATTCTGATCCTGCAAAGAATAAACCAAAAAGGCCTCTAAAGTGGGGGGGTGTCATTTTATTGAATAATTACTCAGTATTTCAGGTAAATGGGTATGAGTAATCAATGCGGCATTAAATTCACAGCTTCGCTTTTGCATCCTAAATTTATACCTACCTGGATGGGTTTGGCTATTTTCTATTTGATGTCTTTAATGCCGGTATCTGTTCGGCATGCTGTTGGACGTAAAATTGGTAATTTTATGTATAAAAGCCCTTGGAGAAGAAATACCATAAGGTCTAATCTCAAAGTTGCTTTTCCCGAATTGAATTCTGATGAATTACAGAACTTGGCGCAAAAAAATATGCAATGGTATGGCTGTGCATTAATTGACTACAGTCTGATTTTCTTTGCTAGCCGTAAACGCTTAAGCAAGGTTCTTGAAATCCAGGGCAAAGAATATATTGAACAAGCCATGGAAAATAAGCAAAACGTCATGATACTGCTTGCACACAGCATGATGCTGGAATTTGCACCAGCAGCGCTGGGCGTTAAATATGATTTTTTCGGCTCCTATAAAACATCTAAAAACTCGGTAATTGACTGGATTATTGCGAAAAGCCGTTGCCGTCACGCCAGTATGGTTGTAGCAAGAGATGAAGGCTTGAGGAAACTGGTTAAATCAATGTCTCCCGAAAGGTTGATGGTATTTCTACCGGATGAAGATTTAGGTCTTGAAAATTCAATTTTTGTACCATTTTTCAGTCGACAAAAATCAACCTTAACCACGACAGCACGTTTAGCCAAAATGGGAAAGGCTGTCGCACTGCCAGCGTTTGCATATTATGATAAAGATAAAAGAAAATACGTTGCTAAAATATCAAAGCCGCTAGAGAATTACCCTTCAGCAGATGCCGCTGCTGATGCAGAAAACATGAATCAAGCGCTTGAAGCTTTAATCAGGCAATACCCAGAGCAGTATATGTGGACCATGAAATGGTATAAAACCCGCCCAGAGGGCGAAGCAGCAGTGTATTAAAATATGGCAATTTTATTTCCCGTTCTATTCCCTATTTTCGTATTAATCCTTGTTGGATATCTTTACGCTAAATTCCGTCATATCGATATGGAATTTGCCAATCGTATGAATATGGAAATTTTTATTCCTGCGTTACTGATAGAGGCATTATCACGCAAAAGTTTTAATTTGATAGATTATCAACTGCTCGCAATTGCTGGTATTTTAGTCGTACTACTTTCAGGAGTTTTGGCCTGGGGTTTTGCGAAGGCTTTCAAATTATCTGTGCCTATGTTTGTGCCTTCGATGATGTTTAATAACTGCGGAAACATGGGCTTGCCATTAGCGGTTCTGGCGTTTGGTGAAGAGGCGTTAAGCGCCGCCGTAGTTTTGTTTCTGGCGTCTAATCTGCTGCATTTTACCTTGGGCGCATATATCGTTGGAGGCAAAATATCATGGTGGAATCTACTCAAAATGCCAGTCAATATTGCCACAATTATAGGTTTGGTGATTAGTTTTTCACAGTGGGAAATGCCAGAAGTTATTCATATACCGGTACAAATGCTCTCGCAAGTTGCTATTCCGTTAATGCTTGTATCACTGGGTGTGCGGATGACAACCGTTGATTTAAGTGCATGGCGATTAGGTTTTCTTGGCGCAATTTTATGTCCATTCTTCAGTGTGTTGGTCGCGTTTTTCCTATTGTTATTTATGCCAATAGATCCTGCGCAGCGTATACAACTACTAATGTTCGCCACATTGCCGCCTGCGGTATTAAATTATATGTTTGCTGAAAAATATAATCAGCATCCGACTGAAGTTGCTTCAATGGTGGTGGTTGGAAATGCTTTGTCACTGTTTACTTTAGCGCTAATGTTGTTGTATCTGGATCAAAGTTAATCAAATTGCTGTATTGCGCATCAGTTGTGTAAGGTCGATAATTGGCACTTTAGAAAATAACCAAGTAGATACCATGAGTAAGTTCTGGAGCCAACGTACACACGAACTAAGCCCTTATACAGCGGGAGAGCAACCACAGGATCAACAGTATATAAAGCTCAATACTAATGAGAATCCATATCCGCCTTCTCCACTCGCGATTGATGCAATGCGTGAGGCTTCTGGGGAGGCAATGCGTTTATACCCCGATCCAAATTCATTTGAGTTAAAGAAAGCAATTGCAGAATACTATTCTGTTTGGACCGATCAGGTATTTGTTGGAAATAGCTCAGATGAAGTTTTGGCGCATGCTTTTGTTGCCTTGCTCAAGCACTCAAAACCCTTGATATTTCCTGATATCAGCTACAGTTTTTATCCATCGTACTGCAAACTATTTGGTATTGATTATAAGCAGATTCCGCTTGCAGATGATTTCACAATTGATCTTGATGACTACAGTGGAGAAACTGCTGATCAGGTGGGAGCAATTATATTTCCCAATCCCAATGCGCCTACAGGCATCGCTTTAACATTGATAGAAATAGAGAAAATACTCAAAGCAAATCCTGATTCACCTGTAGTGATTGATGAAGCTTATGTTGATTTTGGCGCATTAACAGCGATTTCTTTAGTCAATGATTATCCTAATTTGTTGGTAACACAAACATTTTCCAAGTCACGTTCGCTAGCAGGTTTGCGTGTAGGCTTCGCTATTGGATCAGTTGAAATGATCGAAGCACTGGAACGCGTCAAGAATTCTTTCAATGCATATCCACTTGATAGAGCAGCCATAGCAGGCGCGGCGGCTTCTATTAAGGATAGGGCTCATTTTCAAGGGAATTGCTCAAAGATTATAAAGACTCGTGCAAAATTATCTGCTGAATTATCAGAGCTAGGTTTTACAGTGCTACCTTCTAAGGCGAATTTTGTCTTTGCCAAGCCCGCTAAAAATGCAGAGCAACTCTATCTTGATTTAAAGGAGAATGGCGTTTTAGTGCGTTATTTTAATTCCCCACGCATTGATGGGTTCTTAAGAATAACCATCGGTACAGACGAAGAAATGGATATCTTTTTGGATAAGCTGAAGCAGTTACTTTAAAAAAATGTCAGCCGGAGCAAGGTGATGACGACCCGGAGGTTGTAATCACATTCAAGATGAATAAAAAAGACCCTAAAAGTAGGGGGGTGACTTTTAAATATTTTGAAAATCCCGATTACCTTTCCCTAGTCGCTGAGGATTCCTTGATTCTCCTCAGTTAGATTCAGGAAAATATCTTCTATTTTTCGATACAAGACAAACTGTCGAAGTTCATATTCGATCTCTTCAATAACATAAGTACTTTTACTTTCCATAAGGAAATCAAGGTCTTCACCTGTAGAATAAAAAGTATCTGTAAGCGCATAGGTTGCAGGTGCAGATGTACAAAGACACAGCACAAGACTAAGTTTTGTAAATAAGTATTTCATTTCAAGCCCGAAATTTATAAGTTTTTTATTAATTTTTTTTGTATAGTTGATATTAATTCATATTTTTGTATTTGTGAAGCGATGAATCACGCTGTGATAGGCTTTACAGGTGTTTTTCTTTATTCGAAAAATAGACGTAATTAATCAAGTAGTTTCCCTGCGGCTACTCTAAGTAGCTTGATTGCCTCCTTTTTGCCACTAATTTCCTCATTCATTTTTAGGGTAAGTTCTTTCCAGTTATTTTTCTGTAATACCTTGATGATTAGGGTGTTTTTCTCAGCCAAAGTTAGCAAATGGTTTTCTGGCAATTCGCTCAGTACGAGTTTCCAGATCAATGCCAAGCTGTTTTCATAACCCCTAAAACCACTAGCAAAGCCAGCTAACTGGTTTAGCTCAGATGCATCAAAAGTGGGGGGGTGACCAGTTGCGCCTGATGTTCTAGATAGTAATGAAAATGCTAATTCCGGTTCTAAGTCCCGTAAAGGATCACTTAAAAGATGAGGGAAATTTTGACTAAAATTATTTTGCGCCCGTATCAGGAGTCCCTCTCCATCTGTTGATTTAGGATTCAACATTACAACAGAATGTGTGCCACTGCTGGCATCGCGTTTCATGCCTAAGTAAACCGGTTTGAACCCCGAGGATTGCCAAAAAATTATTAGCTGAGTTGTCGCTCCAAAACTGGTGCTAACATAATCTGCTGCAGATGCTTCTACGAGTTTTTTTAAGAAGAAAGTACCAATACCTTGGCGCTGTAATTCAGGATGGATTGCAATACGGCTAATTCTATCCCCTGAAAGCTGTGTCGCTGTTTCTATTCCTGCATTTACTGAAAGTGATTGCGCAACAAGGTGACCTTTTATGCGGCGCTTTCCTGTAAAAATATCTGAGGATAAAGTTTTGTCTATTTTTCCTTCTTGTATTAACAGTGCAACAGCAATGATCAGGTTTTTATGCTCTAAGCTATAAAGAACAGTTTCATCATCATCCAGCAGATGCATTAGATCAGATGGCTTAGTTTGATAGTGTGCGCCAACCAATAAACCAAAGAAGGCTTTGAGCTTGTTATCATCAGCCATTAATTCGGTTTTATCGATGCTAGAAAATCTATAATTTTCTAAGTTTACATTTTGACTAAAGTTGATGGGTAAATCGCAGGGCTCGGCATCAAGTAGTAACGCGTCGAAGGTCAATTGCTCAAGTGAATCATTTTCATTCCAGCGAATGGGTGTAATTAGATGACAGTTATTCCAGTCTGGCGTTTGTTTATCGAGTACTTGTTTGAAATTAATAGAAAAACCACGTCCACTGCCTTCATAGCCATGCTGTGTGCTGGCAAAAACGATTCTGGAATAGTGGATTAATAACTCTGTCAGAATGCTGACAGGGATGGCTGCTGCTTCATCAACCAGAATAAGATCTGCCTTGGGTTTCTGGCGCTGTAAATCATCAGGTGAGAAGAAGCAAATACTGCCGTTGTTTACTGCCTCTGGATTTAATCTGGCTGCATGCTGAAAAACCATTTCCGCGATTTTTTTGCTCGGGGCGCAAACAATGATTTTTTCACAACCTTGCTTGATAAGCCTTGTCGCCGCGATACCCAGGGCTGTCGATTTTCCTCTGCCGCGATCAGATGTTAAAACCAATGGCCTGCGTCTATGACCCTGAACAACGTGTATGACTGCTTCGGCGGCTTTTTTTTGTTCTTCGTTGGCGTAGATATCCTGGTAGGTATTTGCTTTGTTGGGAGGTTTAGGTAGCGCTGAAAGATCAGTATTATCAGCATTTATAAATACCACGCTGTTAGATTCATCGAGCAAACGATCGAAACGTTTCAAAAATAGGCTACTTTCAGGATAGTTATCTGGTTTTAATAACAGTAAATATCCACCACAACGAATAGTGCCAGCAATAGCGCCAAATGCATTGGAGTCAAAGAAGTTATGCGAATGAAAAATCACAGCATCAAATTCTTGTCCTAACAGTGTATTCGCTTTTTTGGGGTCATCAAGTTCAATGACTTCCAAGTTTGCAACTAGCTTTCTGGCAGTCACTAAACATTCAGTCAATTCTCCCGATAAAACTAACAGATGTCGGTCTCCCGGGTTGAATGTAATTAAATTGCTCATGGATTAAATTGAGGACGCTTAAGTCATATTCCAGCGGTAATGCGATGTTATTGGATAGCGTCGATCCTTACCAAAGGCGCGTTTTGTAATTCGAATTCCCGGAGCAGATTGACGTCGTTTGTATTCGTTGAGTAGCACCATATTTGCTACACGCTCAACCATTTCAGCTTCATAACCTTGGGCAACGATATCATCAACGCTTTGAAATTCTTCAATAAACATTCTTAACACAGCATCAAGAATATCGTAAGGGGGCAATGAATCTTCGTCTAGTTGATCTGGTGCTAATTCAGCAGATGGGGGGCGAGTAATAACCCTGTCAGGGATGATTTCTTTGTACTTGGGGTTATCTACTGTGCCATCACCGATTTCATTTCTAAAGCGCGCTAAATCATACACAGTGGTTTTAAAAACATCTTTCAGAGGTGCATAACCGCCGGCCATATCACCATAGAGTGTGGCATAACCCACAGCCATTTCGCTCTTGTTGCCTGTGGCGAGAAGCATTTTCCCGAGTTTGTTCGACAGTGCCATTAGTAATACACCGCGAGATCGGGCTTGAATATTTTCCTCTGTTACATCTCGTTCCAGCCCTTCAAATTCAGCGGACAACGCAGTCATAAAGCTTTCAAAGATGTCTTCAATAGGAATTTCACGATATTTCACGCCTTGGGTTTTAGCCTGCTGCGCAGCATCGTGTATGCTGATATCTGCGGTGTAACGAAACGGCATCATAACTGCCTCAACATTTTCAGCACCCAAAGCATCTACCGCAATTGCCATGGTTAACGCAGAATCTATACCACCAGAAAGCCCGAGCATTATGCCGGGGAAACCGTTTTTGTTTACGTAATCTTTAACCCCAAGCACTAACGCATTGTAGATATTATTAAGGTTGTTTTGCTCCAAAGGCTTTATGGGTTCCGGTTGAGCTTCCCCAAGGAGTGTTTGAGTGAACAAGCCAGATTCAAAATTAGGTGCTTGAAATAGCAATTTTCCCTGATGACTTACAATCAAAGACCCGCCATCAAAAAGTAATTCATCCTGCCCACCGACTAAATTTGCATAAACGATGTCGATAGCATTCTTTTTTGAGCGTTTTTCTAACAACGCAATACGTTCTCTGGTTTTATTGGTGCGAAATGGTGAGGCATTTAACACAAAAAGAACTTCAGCGCCTTCTGCTATAGCTGTTTTTGCAGGGCCTTTGCGCCAAATATCTTCGCAAATGAGTAAACCAACTTTATGCCCGTTGATTTCTACGATACTACTGTTATTTCGATGGCTGTCTGTGGCCGAGCCACCACGTCTGAAATAACGTTTCTCGTCAAAAACACGGTAGTTTGGTAGGTGGCGTTTGGCATATTCGTGGATGATTTTACCGTCATTTAATACACAAGCCATATTATAGAGGCGTTTAGCACGAATCACAGGAGCACCAATGACCACTGCAATATCTGGAGCAACTTGTGCCAAATCTTCCAGCATCACTTCGACTTTACGTAAGAAGTTTTGCCTGAAAAGTAAATCTTCTGGTGGATAACCAGTGACTACAAGCTCGGGAAATAAAACCACATCTGCATGTTGTTTTTTTGCTTCCAGAATGGCATCTGAAATCATTTTGAAATTTTGCTTAAAACTACCAACGATAGGATTTATTTGAGCGATAGAAACAGTGAGAGACATTGCATATAGCCATCATTTAAGAAGGTATCAATTTTATTAGTCTTTTAATAACATAGCTACTGAAAGAATTGGCTCGAAAATTGGCTAAAAGTAGGGGGGTGACTTTGATTTCTTATTAGAGATTTTTTTAAATCATAAATCCAAGATCATTACTGTCAAAGTTACTAAGATTAGGGAAAATCTCCAGCAAGTCGCTATCCGTCATCCCCATCCATTTAGCTAGGGTCGCTCCATATTGGTCAATGCCATATTTAGGTATTAAACGTCCGGTATCTTGAGCGTCATCTGGGCCGTCTAAGATTAGTTGTGGCATCTCGCCATGTATTTTGCCACCATCGACAGCGCCACCCATAACCAAATGGTGTCCTGCCCAGGCGTGATCTGTACCGTCACCATTAATACTTAGAGTTCGTCCAAATTCACTGGCGGTAAATGTTGTTACACTGTCTTCAACGCCAAGTTCTTCAGTGGCTTTATAGAAACTACTTAAGCCAGCATTGAGTGTGCCGAGTCTTTCGGCATGGTCATTGAGTTGATTGCCATGGGTATCCCAGCCGCCGATACCTACAAAAAAGATCTGGCGTTTCATGCCCAGGTTTTCACGTATCGAAATCATTTTTGCCACGGTTGATAGTTGTTGTGCCGAAGCTGCCTTCCTCAGGAAAAGATGTGGTTATCTCAGGTGCCAAGGCAAATTGTTCGACCAGATTTCCGATGCGTTCTTCAGTTTGGACATAGGTATTGCTTAATTGCTGTTTGAGCAATGATGGTGAACTTTGTTGTAATATTTTTTGCCATGCTGCAATGCGGCTTCTTTTGTAGCGCGGCCAGTTTTTATCTTCAAATGCTTTTATTTGTTCAACGCCTGAGTATGGATTCAGCACAAAATCTAAAGGCTTTTCGCCTCTTTGCCACACGCTATTACCCGAAAGGCTAAATAAAGCAGGGCTGCTTTGGTCGGCATTGGCAGTTATCAGCATGTCGATCATTCTGCCACCCCAGCCGGGTGGGTGGGTGCTGCCAGTAGCGGTAGTGCCGGTTTCCCAAAATTCTTGTTGATGATTATGCGAGAATAAATCCGCGGGTAGTTGTACGCTCTCATTTTGTAAGCTGGTGCGTGAGGTAGGCTGTATTAAAGGTCCCACATTTCCCATGACGGCAAGATTATCTTGATTATATAACGCTTGAAGATCGGGCATCGAAGGATGTAAGGCATATTGATTCCCGTTTAAAGGCAATAATGATTCGCGGCTAATGGCAAGACTTGAACGCACAGAACTATATTGATTGTATGCCGCTTGCTCATAAGGCACGATCATATTGTAGGAATCATTGCCGCCAAATAAGAAGATACAGACCAACGATTTATGATCGCTAAAGCCACTATAATCGGTGCTCATCGCCATTGCAGATTGCATCAGTTGTAGTTTTGATTGTGTCGCTAACAGTGATGCTGAACCGATTCCTAATGCTAATTTTTTTAGAAAATGACGGCGAGTTTGTGATTGTGTTTTGTTCATTATTTTAATCTCGTTATTTTCTTATCGTTGGATTAGGTATTCAGGAGAACTAATGACCAGCATGATTGCTTCACGGGCTTTTTGAAATTGTCCTTCACGGCCGTCATTGTATATATCAGGGGCATTCAAATGTTCTTCCAAAATGGTTCTGAGTGAACTGCTCATTTCTTTGTTGAGTAATACCAGGCTCAGGTAGTCCAGTAATTTATCTGTATCACTGGCCATATCGGTGACATCTCTCATATCAAAATTAGAATGTTGGTCAAGCGCGGGAACAAAGGTTTGATCGGTGCTGAATCTCTCTATTAATATGTGATATAAATTAGTCGAGCTGACCATGGTGTTTTCATTTATGATCTGAAATTCTGGTGCTACTAAGCCATTATCATTTAATAAACCAGTAGGAGAAAAATCAGGTCTAAAAAAGTTAAAAACTGAGCGCGCCTGCAATGGCCCTTGGCCTAATTCTTTATTAAACTGTGCGATAGTGCCCCAGAAGTTATATGAAGGGTATGAGCCTTGGCCGCATCTTTTGTCAGACTCCCAATAGTGCCCAATACGCAGCGAAGGCTGCATTTTGAAAACGCGCCATAAATGACTCATGCGTAACATCGGTTCGCGCAATTTTCCAAAGTTGTCGGGTTTGGTTTCGGCAAGCGCCTCTTCATCTAACAAAATAGCACTGACAACGGCTTTCATGTCGCCTTTGATGTCATTGCCATTATTGTTAAATTTTTCTGCTACTCTTGCTACATATTCAGGAGATGGATTGCTGGTGACTAGGCGTTGGATCAGTTGCTGACTGATGTATGGAGCAATATTTGGATGCTTGAATATATTATCTAAAGCAAAATCCAGGTCTGCTTGTGCGCTTTGCCCACTTGGGCTAATTTCACCATTTAATAATGTTTTAGCTGAGGTGTCATGATATTCCTCAAACGCTTTTAAGGGTACTGAGCGGTTTGCTTGCCCCGCCCATTCTCGCCATTCTTTATCAGCGTAACTCCATCCAGTAAACACTTTGGCGAATTCTTCAATGGTTTTTTGGTTGTAGGTTGGAATAAAGTTATTATCGCCATCGCGCTTTTTTGTGCCATCTATATTGAGTTCATGTACACCGATGGTGAATAATTGTAAGTTTTCTCGAGCAAAGTTTTCATCGGGTCGTATTGTACCCTCGGCATTCTTCTTTTGGTTACGACTCATGCTTAAAAAATCGCCCATTGCAGGATGGAGTGCGACCTCTTCTAGCAGGTCTCGATAATTCCCAAACGCATGTTTGACCAGTACATCGTAATAACTGCTAAGTGCAAGATGATATTCACTTAGGCCAAGCCCCTCCGAGTCTGAGACAACTAATATTTCACTCAAGGCTAAGGCTACTCGCTGTCTTAATTGGTCGTCAGCTTTTGTGGCAGCCTCCCACCAGACGTGGTGGCGCGGAAACCTATACTCCCATGAATCAACCCTGGTGCTCCCATCGTCATTATTAATATTCGCACACATTTTTTTACCGAGACTCTGAACTTGCGGGTAGTGGTATGTGGGGCTGTATTAAATTGCTCTGAAATCCAGTTCTCTAAGTGATTTAGTCCAGGCTATCATATGGTTTGCTGTTGCCAAAGTAGCTCGATTTAGGAACAAAGAGGCTTCTGTTTGGTTTTTGCCAATAAGCTCTGAATGCAGTTAGGATAGTTTCAGGATCGAGTGTATCTTCGGGTTCGGTTGTTAGGGTTTCAGGCTCAGGAGAAGAACCAGGTTCAGTTGATGGTGGTCGGTTCAGGAGCGAATTCTGGTGGTGTGAAATCTGTTGTTGTTACAAGTTTCAGGGTCAGGGGCTTCAGCATTATCTGCACTACCACCTCCGCCACCGCAAGCGCATAAAGTTAATATGGATATCGATAGAACTGCTATTTTGATTATTATGGCCATGTTACTATCCTTTTATGTTTTATTTACAAACGTGTTAAACAGTAAAAACTAGCTTTTTGGGTATTAGTGCATTTATGAAGGTAAAAGTTAATCATTTAATGTCAAATCGCATTGGTTAGTACATACGATCGATGCTGCATTTTTGCTTATCTGGTTTTATCTAAATTTTAATCCTATGACAGACATTCTTGAATAAAGTTTCAAAAAAACTGCATCAAAAAAAATTATCCTTAGTCTACTGCTGAGTCTTGTACAGGCGGCTGGCTAGCAAAGCAAGTAACTGATTTAGGCGGAAGTTCGTGCTATTTTCGATCGTGGTTTCGTTACTTATAGCAATCGATTCTAAACAACAGATGCTGGGCGTACAAAAAAATACGATAGACGACTACGGCGCAGTGAGTGAAGAGGTTGTTAAGGAGATGGTTAAGGAGCGATACAACATTCCAATGCAGCGATATTGCTAGTAGCAATTAGTGGGGTTGCCGGGCCAGATGGCGGGACTGAGGAAAAACCAGTGGGATGGTTTGTTTTGCCTGGATGATTCGAGATCAAAAAGCTGACTGCTAGAGACAGTAATCTTTAATGGTGATAGGAATAGTGTACGTAGTCAGGCAGTGGATTACGCATTTAATGGAATAACTCCAACTGTTAGATAAGCAAATTTAATTGTTTGCTTTATGTTCGCTTTTATGTTTAAAATAGAACAAACAACGAAACAATATAAGATAATATTAAAGTTAAGAAACTACAAAATAAATACTGGGAAGTAATTAAATGGATGAGCAAAGAAAACAAGCATTAACGGCTGCTTTAGGGCAAATAGAAAGACAGTTTGGAAAAGGGACTGTCATGCGTATGGGGGATTCTGCTACAGCACGAAATATAGAAGTAATATCAACAGGCTCTTTAACACTTGATGTTGCATTAGGCATAGGTGGTTTACCTAAAGGCCGAGTCATCGAAATTTATGGTCCAGAGTCATCTGGTAAAACAACAATGACATTACATGCTATCGCAGAATGTCAAAAAAAAGGTGGCACAGCAGCGTTTATAGATGCTGAGCATGCACTTGATCCTAGTTATGCTGAAAAGCTTGGTGTCAATATTGATGACCTGTTGGTGTCTCAGCCAGATACTGGCGAACAAGCGCTAGAAGTAACAGATATGTTAGTACGTTCTGGTGGTGTGGATTTAGTCGTTATCGACTCAGTAGCAGCACTAACACCTAAGGCTGAAATCGAAGGTGACATGGGTGATTCACACATGGGTTTGCAGGCACGTTTAATGTCGCAGGCTTTACGTAAGTTAACTGCAAATATAAAACGCTCGAACACAATGGTTATCTTTATCAACCAGATTCGTATGAAGATTGGTGTGATGTTTGGTAGTCCAGAAACAACAACAGGTGGTAATGCGCTAAAGTTTTACGCATCTGTAAGATTGGACATAAGACGCATTGGTGCAGTTAAGAAAGGTGATGAAATCATCGGAAACAGCACGCGTGTAAAAGTCGTTAAAAATAAAATGGCACCTCCATTTAAACAAGCTGAATTTGAAATTAAATATGGCGAGGGTGTATCACATGTTGGAGAACTGTTAGATCTGGGTGTACAAGAGAATATCGTCAATAAAGCGGGTGCCTGGTATAGCTACAATAATGAAAAGATCGGTCAAGGCAAAGAGAATTCAGGGGTTTATTTAAAAGAACATCCTGAAATCGCTGAAGAAATAGAAAAGCTGCTTCGTGAGAAATTATTACCATCTAAGGCTAGCCCTGCTGATGCTGAAGAAGGCAAAGAAGCAAAAGATGAAGCAAAAGAAGTAGATTAGTAGAGTTAAATTATCAAGAGTTAAAAGTTTTATAGGTAATCCAGTTCCCCTTGGTCAATAAAAGGGTGGGGTATCATCCCCCCATCATTTGTGTCAAACACACCCCCACCCTTTTGACCCCTTTTTTTAAATGGGAGAACATAGATAGTGTTAAAGGCAGTTTAAGAATTTAAGTAAGCAAATATCTAAAGTTAGTTAGTGGGGTCACAGTGAGTAAGTTAGCATTTACTAAAAAAAGATAATTACACCCGCTGTATGAATTCAGCGATATATTCACTCGCTATGCGAGAACATTCAAGATTAGAACTATTCAATAAATTAAAAGTTAAAGACTTCTCTGAAGGAGTTGATCTTGATAAGTTGCTTGATGAATTATCAGAAAATAACTATTTGAATGAAGAGCGGTTTACTGAAAGTTTTATTAGATCTAGAGTTAATCGTGGGCAAGGGCGACTCAAGATCACAAACGAATTACAAAGGAAAGGTATTCCGCCGTCGCTAATCCAATTATCTATGGATAAAAATGAAATAGATTGGTATGAGATAGCAACGATACAACTTCAGAAAAAATATGGAACCTTAAAGCCCTCAGATTATAAAGAGAAAGCAAAACGCATGCGTTTTCTTTCTAGCCGTGGCTTTGATACTTACATAATAAGAGACATTGTAGAAAGTTAGCATTGAATGGAATGAATAAAACTAGAAGTTAGGATAAAAAATGTCCACTTACATCATTAACAATAAGAAAAAACTAACTCTATCTTGAATCTCCCCCAACATACATAGACAATAGCGACTTTATGCACTAGCAGAGTTAAGCATGTCGGTAGATTCAAATAAAAAAATGAGTACAGCTGAGATCAGAAATAGTTTTCTGAATTACTTCGCTGGAAAAGATCATACGATTGTTCCATCAAGTTCTCTCATTCCTGGAAATGACAAGACATTGTTATTTACCAATGCTGGTATGGTGCAATTCAAAGACATCTTTTTAGGAGATGAAAAAAGCAATTTTTCAAGAGCAACGACTTCACAAAGATGTGTACGCGCGGGTGGAAAGCACAATGATCTTGAGAATGTAGGCTATACCGCAAGGCATCATACATTTTTCGAAATGATGGGTAATTTTAGTTTCGGTGATTACTTTAAAGAAGATGCAATTTTATTTGCCTGGGAATATCTGACTGAAGTATTAAAGCTACCCAAAGAAAAGCTTTGGGTGACGGTGTATGCAGATGATGATGAAGCAGCCAATATATGGATTGATAAAATTGGTTTTCCTGCAGATAGATTAAGTCGAATTGGTGATAAACCCGGCAAAAAATACGAAAGTGATAATTTCTGGGCAATGGGTGATACCGGTCCGTGTGGTCCCTGTGCAGTGAAATATTCTATGACCACGGTGAACATATTTGGGGTGGCCCTCCAGGCACGCCTGAAGAAGATGGTGATAGGTACATTGAAATTTGGAACCTGGTATTTATGCAATTAATCGTTCTAAGGATGGAACGATGAATAAACTACCAAAGCCTTCAGTCGATACTGGTATGGGTCTTGAGAGATTGGCAGCCATTCTTCAAGGTGGGCATAGCAATTACGATATCGATTTATTCCAAAACATCATTAAGTTTATTGCAGATTTATCGGGCACTAAAGATTTGGAGAATGCATCACTTAAGGTGATTGCTGATCATATTCGTTCTTGTGCATTCTTGATTATGATGGTGTTATTCCGTCGAATGAAGGCGAGGTTATGTTTTACGCCGAATTATTCGTCGTGCGATTCGTCATGGACATAAACTAGGTTGAGAAGGAATTTCTTTTATAAGTTGTTGCCTCTTTGGCTGAAGAAATGGGAGAAGCATATCCTGAACTTTTCAAGCAACAAGCCATCTATTGAAGAAATCTTGCTGTAAAGAAGAAGAACAATTTGGTCGAAACATTAGATCGTGGTATGGCGTTACTTGAAGATATTACGGTTGAACTTAAAGGCGATACTATTCCCGGAAATGATGTGTTCAAGCTTTATGATACCTATGGTTTTCCGCCGATTTAACGGCTGATATTGCTCGTGAACATAATTTTGCATTGATCAAGCTGGTTTTGATGCTGAAATGAATTCAGACAGCTATTCGTGCGCGAAAGCGGGTAAGTTTGGTACTGATTACACCATTAAATCTGATATCGTCAGGTGAATTTAAAGGTTTCACGCGTATGAAATGTCATGCTACCGTTATTGAGCTTTTTACTAACGATCAAAGTTTGTTGACTAAAGGCTGGCGAAGCGGGTAGTCGTTCTTGATAAAACGCCATTTTATGCTGAATCTGGTGGACAAGTTGGTGACAGCGGTATGCTACATATCATGATGGCATGTTTTGAAGTAACAGATACTTAGAAACTAGGCCATGCTTTTGCACATTACGGCTTGACATCATCATGATTGGTTTAAATCGTCGTGAGTTAAAGCTGAAATTGACAGGAACGTAGAGCGGCTATTGTTAAAAATCATACTGCTACCCATATTCTGCATGCAACATTCGTAAAGTGTTCTAGGTGAGCATGTTACAGCAGAAGGGCTCATTGTGTGATGCTGAAAGTTACGTTTTGATTTCTCTCATTTTGAAGGCGTTACCGAGAAGAGTTAACCGACTATTGAGCGTATCGTTAATGAGCAAATTCGCAGTAATTTAGCGCGCGAAACGCAATTAATGCAAATTGACGAAGCGAAAGAAAAAGGCGCTATGGCATTGTTCGGTGAAAAGTATGACGATGAAGTACGCGTTGTCACTTTAGGTGAGTTTTCAACTGAGCTTTGTGGTGGTGTACATGTTGATCGAACGGGTGATATCGGTTTGTTTAAAATTGTTTCTGAATCAGGTGTTGCTGCTGGTGTTCGTCGCATAGAAGCGGTTACAGGTGAAGCGGCATTAAATGGGTCGAAGAACGCTCTGATCAATTAGAGAATATTGCATCTTTAGTAAAGTCATCAGCAAGCAATGCGGGCGATAAAGTCAATCAGATTATTGAAAGGTCACGTGCTTTAGAAAAAGAGCTCGAACAGTTAAAATCCAAGCTTGCTACGCAGGCAGGTTCTGACCTGGCTTCTCAAGCAATAGACGTAGCTGGCATCAAAGTATTGGCAGCGAATCTAGACGGTGCTGACCCTAAATCTCTGCGTGACACCGTAGATCAACTTAAGAATAAGTTAGGTAAAGCGGCGGTCATTGTTGCAACGGTAGATGGCGATAAAGTGAGTTTGGTTGCGGGTGTGACCAAGGGTGAAACAGACAGAATAAAGGCAGGTGACTTGTTGAAACATGTTGCTAGTCAAATTGATGGAAAAGGCGGTGGAAGGCCAGATATGGCTCAGGGCGGAGGGAATAACCCGAGTGCTTTGCCGCAAGCCTTGGAATCAGTTGTGAGTTGGGTAGAAGGGCAAATCTGATGGAAGCTAAAAAAAATAGATTGGTTGTACAAAAGTACGGCGGGACCTCAGTTGGGACCGTAGAGCGTATACAAGAAGTAGCGAATCGTGTGATTCGATATCGTAATCGTGGCGATTCTGTTGTAGTCGTTTTATCAGCGATGTCTGGTGAAACGAATAAACTGGTCGGCTTGATCAATGAGATTAATCCGAATGGTTCTGCGCGCGAGAAAGACGTCGTGTTGTCTACAGGCGAGCAAGTAACCATAGGTCTTTTAAGTTTAGCTTTGGAAGCCAATGGTTGTGATGCGCGATCTTATACAGGCACTCAAGCACGCGTAATGACGGATAATGCATACAGCAAAGCACGTATAAGCGAAATAGACGGCACAAGGATCAAGGAAGATTTAGATCTGGGTAAAGTTGTAGTGGTCGCGGGTTTTCAGGGTGTAGATGAAGATGGAAATATCACCACTTTAGGGCGTGGCGGTTCTGATACGACTGCAGTGGCTTTAGCTGTTGCACTGGATGCAGACGAATGCCAAATCTATACAGATGTGGATGGTGTATATACCACTGACCCACGTATGGTGCCAGAAGCTACCCATATACCAAAACTTGCCTTGGAAGAAATGCTGGAAATGGCAAGTCAGGGTTCTAAGGTTCTACAAATACGAGCGGTTGAATTTGCTTATAAATACAATATGCCTATTAGAGTGTTGTCTAGCTTTGATGATGGTGATGATGGAAAGAGTACGCTGGTTACGCGTGAGGAAGATATAATGGAAGAAGTAATGGTGCGCGGTGTAGCGTTTAATAGAGATGAAGCTCAGCTTACAATTATAGGTGTTCCAGATCAGCCGGGTGTGGCGTATAAAATACTTGGGCCGATCTCAGATGCGAATATCGAAGTCGATATGATAGTACAGAATATTGGCACTGATGGCGCGACAGATTTCACCTTTACCGTACATCGCAATGAGTATGATCAAGCGATGGGGATACTCGCAGTAACGGGAAAAGCACTAGGCGCTCAGAGCTGGTCTGGTGATGACAAAATCGCGAAAATTTCAATTATCGGTGGCGGTATGAGATCGCATGCAGGTGTAGCTACGCAAATGTTTGAAGCTTTGGCTAAAGAGAACATTAACATCCAATTGATTTCAACTTCAGAAATTAAAGTATCAGTCGTTATCGATGAAAAATACCTAGAGCTAGCTGTGCGCAGTCTTCATGAAGCGTTCGACCTCCACGAAGCAAGATAGATCTAGATTAACATAAAAATTACACCCCCCTACTTATAGGCACTTTTTTTGGCTTATAAGTAGGGGGTGTATTTGATTTTACTGAATAAATCTATTGAAAATCTGTCATTATATTAACAATCCGTAAAAGTTAAGTCTGTGTTAAGGCGTAGCATGTCATTATTACACCGTATATCGGAAAAAGTGGTCTAAAATAATAATAAAAACTACAAGTTAATAACGAATAATAACAATCTTGTAATAACGATAAGAACCACACAAAGAATAAATCGAATACATATATAGCTTCGGGAAAGTGGCTAAATAATTATAATAACGGAGAGTCATGAAATGTTAATTTTAACCAGACGCATCGGTGAAACACTGATGATTGGTGATGATGTCAGTATCACTGTGATTGGTGTGAAAGGAAACCAGGTACGCATAGGCATTGATGCACCGAAAGAAATTGCAGTGCACCGTGAAGAAATTTTCAACCGTATCAAAAGTGAAGAGCTTAGATTGGTAGAACCTGAGAAAAACGCGGGTTAATCCATCCAAAACTTTTTCTTAAAAGTTTTCTTTAGAGACAAATTTAAATAAAAACGTGATTGTTAATTAATAACTCTCACGCCATCTGTTGCGCCTAAAATAAGTAAATCTGCTGGGCGTCTTGCAAAAAGCCCAACGGTTACAACACCGGGTAGTTTATTAAACTCATCTTCCATTTTTACTGGCTCAAATATTTCCAGTCCACGAACATCAAGAATGATATTGCCATTATCAGTGGTGAAACCTTCGCGTAACTCAGGCTGCCCACCCATTTTAACAATTTCACGTGCGATATAACTTCTTGCCATCGGTATCACTTCTACCGGTAACGGGAATTTACCCATTACATCAACTAGTTTGCTATCGTCTGCAATACAAATAAACTTGTCACTGGCGCCCGCTACGATCTTTTCTCGTGTCAATGCGCCACCACCGCCTTTGATAAGATTTAGATGCTTATCAGACTCATCTGCGCCATCAACGTATAAGGATAACTGCCCTGCGTTGTTAAGGTCCATAACAGGAATACCATGACTTTTTAGTCGTTCTTCACTTGCTATAGAACTAGCCACGGTTCCATCTATTTTACCTTTGACTGTCGCAAGTAAATCGATAAAGTGGTTGGCGGTCGATCCAGTACCAATACCTACAACCATCCCTGATTCAACATATTCCAGTGCGGCTTCGGCTGCAGCTTTTTTCATTTCATCTTGTGTCATGAGGATCTCCTGTAGAATTTTGTTATTAACTTAACTCTCGATAATACCTAAAACAGGTTTTCCAAGAAACACTTATACCTCTTAATAGCTTGCACCTTTTAACTACTACTCGTAAAGTTCGCCCCATGGATAAAAAATCAGAAACGACTAACCTCATGATTGAAAAGATACTCACAGCAAGGGTATATGACGTTGCGATCGAGACACCACTCGATGTTGCCAAGTCATTGTCAAAAAGATGTGAAAATAAAATCTTTTTAAAGCGGGAAGATCTTCAACCAGTATTTTCTTTTAAGTTGCGCGGCGCGTTTAATCGTATGTTTCACCTATCAGATGATGAAAAACAGCGTGGCGTGGTTGCGGCATCGGCCGGTAATCATGCCCAAGGCGTGGCAATCTCAGGGGCCAAACTAGGTATTAAATCTACAATCGTGATGCCTAAAATAACGCCAGATATTAAAGTTAAGGGCGTGCAATCGCACGGTGGAATTGCAGTTTTACATGGTAATACATTTGATGATGCTTATGCACATGCAATGGAGCTTTGTGAAAAAAAAGGCATGACGTTTATCCATCCATTTGATGATCTAGACGTTATTGCTGGTCAAGGCACAATCGGTATGGAGTTGTTAAGGCAGCATCCTGATCCTATCGATGCAATCTTCGTTTGTGTTGGCGGCGGTGGTCTGATTTCCGGTATTGCGAGTTATATAAAATACCTTAGCCCTGCAACCAAGATCATCGGCGTAGAGCATGAAGAGGCTCCGAGTATGACTCGAGCAATAGAAAAGGGTGAGCGCGTGCTACTGGATAGTATCGGCACGTTTGCGGATGGTGCAGCGGTCCGCCAAGCAGGTGAGAAGACTTTTGAAATTGCTAATGATTTAGTAGATGAAATGATTCTGGTAAGTACTGATGAAACATGCGCTGCTATAAAGG
This sequence comes from uncultured Gammaproteobacteria bacterium, assembly GCA_963807855.1. Classification (GTDB taxonomy): domain Bacteria; phylum Pseudomonadota; class Gammaproteobacteria; order Thiotrichales; family Thiotrichaceae; genus Cocleimonas. The sequence continues at coordinate 212,916 of CAWEEB010000044.1, forward strand.
ATGTTTTTGAAGATACTCGTACATTATTGGAGCCTGCGGGTGCTTTGGGTGTAGCTGGTCTTAAAAAGTATGTTGCAGAACATCAACTGAAAGATAAGCATCTAATTGCTATCAGCAGTGGTGCTAATATCAATTTTGATCGTTTGCGCCATGTTGCAGAAAGAGCCGAGCTGGGTGAGAAAAGAGAAGCGATATTTGGGGTGACAATTCCTGAACGTCCAAATAGTTTTAGAGACTTCTGTGATGCAATAGGTGATAGGAATATTACAGAATTTAACTATCGCTATTCTGATTCTAAAGAAGCACAGGTATTTACCGGTGTTAAAATTTCAGACGGCGATAAAGAGAAACAACTCATCATGGATACTATTGCAGCAGAAAGGCTACAAAGTACTAGATCTCAGTGATAATGAGTTAGCCAAAGTCCATTTACGTTTCATGGTAGGCGGACATGCGCAAGGTATTACAGATGAGGTCTTGTATCGCTTTAGCTTCCCTGAGCGTCCTGGTGCTTTATTACACTTTTTAACCAGCATGGGTGGAATCTGGAATATCAGTTTATTCCATTATCGTAATCACGGGTCTGACTTTGGTCGTGTGCTAACAGGAATCCAGGTACCTGAAGATGAGCGAGAAAAGTTCTGTCAGTTCCTGCAAGATTTGGGTTATGAGCATTGGGAAGAGACAAATAATCCTGCTTATCAAAGCTTTTTACGTTAATTTTGATTTGTTTTTAATTAAATATGTAAATAATGGTTAAATAGATCAGATTAAACTTGATGCAGTACAGATGTTTCGCTAAAATCACCCGCCTTTCGACTCTCTAGTACTTTAGTCAGTTCTGTTAATGTATTTATTAAGAGAGTTTTGTAATTATAAGAATTTTGGAGATTTATCATGGCTAAAGTTTGCCAGGTAACAGGAAAGCGTCCGGTTTCAGGAAATAATGTTTCCCATGCGCACAATAAAACAAAGCGTCGTTTTTTACCTAACTTGCACTCGCACCGTTTTTGGGTTGAAACTGAAAACCGTTTCGTTAAGTTGCGTTTAACGGCTAAAGGAATGCGTATCATCGATAAGAATGGTATTGATTCTGTATTAGCTGACATCCGTGCTCGCGGCGAAAAAGTATAAGCCAAGACTGAATATAGTCTTAAAGGAGAATAATCATGCGTGATAAAATCAAATTAGTTTCATCTGCTGGTACTGGATATTACTACACCACTACCAAGAACAAGCGTACTATGACTGAAAAATTAGTTATGAAGAAGTACGATCCTAAAGTTCGTAAGCATGTTGAATTCAAAGAAGCTAAGATCAAGTAATTGATCGATAAAGCTCCGTTAGAACAACATAAAAAAGCCCGGTTTGCCGGGCTTTTTTTTGTCTGTAGATTATTGTTTCAATAATCAACTGGTTGAATTTGGCTTAGCAAAAGACAAGCTAAGATTCAGAAAAGTCACCCCCCCCCCCCACCTTTAATGGCTTTTTTATGGGCAGGGGTCTCTTACTATTTTAAATAAGTAGTTAGGATGATACCTGATGCGGTTAATATACAACTAGTTTAGAGCTAGCTTGTTTCTTATTCTAAGTGGTAATTTTAACCAGCGTTTTATACAAAGTAGAATTTGGTATAGAAACAGTTTCATTATCGGAAAGTGCTATAATCGTATTGAGTGTACTTACTTCCTGTATTTTACCTTTTACGTCGTCTATTTCTATTTGCTCACCTGGTTTAAAGTGTTCCCGCGCGTAAACGCCAGATAATAAATTATGTGCGACTTCTTTCGCGCCAAGCCCAACAGAAAAAGCAAGCGCGAGCATTACTCCGGTTACCACTATCTTGATGATGCTATGTAATAATTTAGTTTCTATATCCAGCTGTTCGAGCGCGACTAAAACAATTACCGTAACCATAATCCCGTAGATCAGATTACCCAGAGATTTGGCTGAATCAGAACCAATAGTTGAAGGTTTTTCGATAATGGAACGACGCAGGAATTGGGCGAACATAATTCCAAAAATGATAATTACCAGTGCCGTGATGATTTTGGGTAGAAAGCTAATCACCTCTTTGAAAAGGTTAACTAGCTCTGTTAAGCCCAGTGTATTGGCTGCTGGAACCAGAAATACGAAGAAAACTAACCAAAAAATTATTTTACCGGCAAGTATGGAGGGCTTTTTAGCAAGTCCGGCATCTTGCATAACATCTGAAACCCCTGCATTTCTGCTTACTCGATCTATGCCTATTTTTCGGAAGAGCGAGCTGCCAATTTTTTTCAGGATATACGCAATAATTAAACCAGCTAGCAGAATAACTAATGCCCCAAGGAGATTAGGCAAAAAAGCTATTAGATCTGACCATTGGCTATTCAGGTTATCAACAACCGTGGTTTTGAGTTTGCTTATATCAAGAATTGCATTTTTATCCATTTAGAATATTTCCGTTGTTACTTAGAGTCAGTGTCTTAGGTTTTACTGGTAAATAATTTTAAAAATAGTGAAAGCATAGTAATCATGGCGAAGATGGTATTACTAGAAAGAATCAGAAAGTCACGCAATGCAAGTTCATGCAGGCTTTTTTGTAAAATAGACCTGATTCGCGACTTTGCCGTAACTTTTGAAGCTTTCTTGCTTTGCAAAAATAGGTTTTTAACAAGCAGTTCTAATTCTTTGTTTTCTTTTTTGTTCATTATTGTACTTCGTTAGTTATAAACAGAACTTCTCATACATGTCTTTAAATTTTTCTAGAGCACGATAAAATCCCATTTTAGTTGCACTGAGTTTTTTACCTATTATTTCTGCAATATCATCTAATGGTAATTCGCTAGTGAAACGTAACAGAATCATATCTCGTTCATCAGGTTTCATTTTATGAATAACTTCTTGTATGCATTTTTTCTCATCTAGTGTTTCGGCATCTTCACTACTATCCTCAGAATCATCTTGATAATCATCTAAAGTTTGTTCGTTGCCATATTCATAGCGTTGACTATGCAGTTGATTCTTAGCCAATAAAGTTTTGCAATGATTTATAGCAATGCTAAATAACCAGGTTGTAAAAGCGGACCGATTATCAAAAGATTGAAGTGCATGGAAAACCTTCATAAAGACTTCCTGAGTCGCATCTTCTGCATCACTTTCAGCTGATAAATAGCGCTTGCATAGGTAAAACACTTTTTTCTGGTAGCGTTTTACAAGCTCCTCAAAACCCGAGGGTATATAAGGTAGTTGTTCTTTGCATAGCGCTATCAGTTCGTTTTCGCCGAGTAAATTCAGTTCCGTTTTCATTACTTAACAATATTGAGACTGATCTGAGAAGGAAAAAGTCACAAATAATAAAATTTTATCCCTAGGTAGGTTTATTCGCATTGAAAGATATTGTTTATGGATTCTAATGAATCCAGATGGAAGCTTGTGTATGTAATAGTCTCAAAGACTAAGGCACAGGAATGAAGTATATCAATTTGTTTATATGCTTGTTGTTTTTTTGGTAACTATATTTTTATATGATAGTTAAATTCAGTTAACCATCAAATTATATTGAGTAAATTCAATAACATATGTTTAAGAATAAATATTGTTGTTTTTTTACACTTTAATTTGTGACTTTTGTCACCATAGTGTTGTCTAATTATTGTATCCACTACTATTTTGGATAGAATTTTTTGAATGAGGCTTTCTGGTTTTTACTCTAGGAAGTCTAATTAATTTTAATATATAAGGTAATACGAGAAATGAAAAAACAAAACGTACTAACTGCTGCTGTAATGATGGCATTTACGGGTGCTGCAACAACAGTATCTGCTGAGCCAGCAATCACTGATTACAAAGAAGCGACTTCTGCTTATGAAGACGCTTACTTATCAGGAACCTTCAATCTAGATAGTGGTAACCAGGATCAAACTAGCTATGATCTAGACCTAACTGCTGATTATGAAAAAGTATTCAGCTCGCCAAATCGTAATACAAAATTAGACTTTTTGGGAACAGGTTCGGTTTCTAAAGGATCAACTTCAGGTGATGAGAGAACAAGCGACTATCAGGCTTTAGGTTCTGCCACAGTTGACAGTTACTTCCGCCCTGGCAGCAAAGCTGGTTTCTGGTATGGCAAAGGTGAAGTAGGGGTTAAAAAAGGTCAAGAAGACCCGTTCACTAAAGCGACAGTAGGTGTTGGTTATGGACGTGTAGTGAATGTAACACCAATGGCTCGTTCAATTCGTGTGATTCAGGCATTACGTGAGCGCGGCAACTTGACTGGTGATCCATCTAACGCGACATATCAAGCTGTTGCAACGATAATTTCTCTAGAAAACGAATATCGTTCAAAGCATGGTTTTGCTGATTACGAGCAATACTGGGTTGAAGATATTGAGAATGCATTAGTTGCTTCGGGTATGGTAAAAGGCGGCTCTAAATTGAGCGCTAGAGGTGTTCTTAAGTCTTACGATGTATTGACTAATGAGCGTATCTCTACACGTAAACACGGTTGGTTAGTGCGTGCGGGTGTAGGTGCTGTACTTAGTGACTACGATGGTACTGACGGTAAACCTGCATTAGAAGTGGGTGCTGAATATCATCGTCCAATTAGTAACCAGACTCAGTTCTCTAACGAAGCGATTGCTACTGCAACATTAAAAGATGGCGATGACGGTTATAACTTCAACAACGCGATGTCTTTGACTCATGAAGTTTCAGATAGAGTGGATTGGGAAAATAAATGGATCCTGGATCACAGTACATCTGACAAGGCTAATGACATTACAACCAATAGTTTGAGTTCAGCATTTCTTTATAACTTAACCAATAAACTCGACTTTGTAGTTGAAGCTAAGTTAACAGATACCGATGATAACATTGCAAACAACGGTAATGATGAGCTTGATAAGAGTTTAACTATGGGTGTTAAGTACCGTTTAAAGTAATAGTTGGCAGTAGTACCGTCAGGTTATATCTTCCTAAACGCCTGACGCTTTCGGGGGTTGCACCGTTGGCCCCCTCTTTATTTTGGCTGGATGAAATCCCGAAAGTTTCAGACACCAAAAGTGATTTAAAATCACAAAAAAGCCCGGTTTATCCGGGCTTTTTTTATGACTATATTATTAGCAATCTCTACAATAATTATCCATACTACATTCAAAAAAAGTGCCTAGCTCTGCATAAATTCTATTTACGTTTTAAAAAAAAACGTAATATCATTCAAAGTAGGGGGGTGACTTTAAAGAAATAAATGATTGTGATTTGCTTTATCTAATCTTTATCTTCATTTTGCATATGCACCACTCGTTGAGGGAACGGTACCTCAATTCCAGCCTTTCTGAATTCTCGATCAATGCTCTGATTGATATCACTCTGGATATTCAGGCGATTATCAACCTGTTTTACAAAGCAACGAAGTTCAAAATTAAGTGAACTGTCGCCAAAGTTGAGGAATAGAACACGAATTGGATAATCCGGATGATCGTAAATAACTTCCGGGTGGTTATTAGCAATTTTCTTTAATATTTCTATGACTTTTGGAACGTCCGAACCATAAGCGACACCCACTGCTGCTTTTAGGCGTCCGATATTACTGCTAAGCATCCAGTTGGTTACCTGATTCGAAATCAGTTCTGAGTTAGGTACTATAACATCAGCACGATCGAATGTTTCGATGACTGTTGAGCGGATACTAATATCTTTCACATATCCTTCAGTTGTACCAACAACTATCCAGTCGCCACGGCGAATTGGTCTTTCGAACAACAGGATCAAACCGGAAACAAAGTTATTAACGATATTCTGTAAACCAAAACCAATACCAACGGATAAAGCACCTGCAATAATTGCTATGTTTTTAAAATTAACCCCGAGAACGAATAACGCCCAGAGTATTGCAATTGCGACTCCACCATAACCAACAAGCGTTTGCGTAGCCTCTACGGCTCCACGGCTCAAGTTACTATGTTTCAGCCAGCTAGTAACTAGCTGATTTTTGATAAAAGGTAAAATACCCAAAGCGATAATGAGTATCAATAAGGCATATACAATATTGAGTAAATCAAAATTCATCGAGCCAATATTGATGCCGCTTTTAACTGTGTTTAGAAGCGAAGATATGCGCTGTTGTGAGCTACCCCAGATATACATTAAGGCAGAAATACTAACGAACAGAACGGTAAAAAATAATAGAATACGTAGCCAGATTACTCCCGGAAACGCGCTGTCATCTTCAATGCTCATCGCCATTCGAAGTTTCTTCTGCCAAGGGAGTTTTCCCTGATCGAGGCTATCGAATATCTCATTGCTGATTCGTATTAATGTAAAGCTAAAGATCAGCACTATCACTGATAACAAAGTACCAAAGTAAAGGAGCGTAGCAAAATTCCGGTAGCCCAAAAAAGCGGCAATAATGGCAATTACCATAGTTGCTATGGGTATCAAAAGTGTGGGTGTGTAAGATTTCTTTATAAAGAAACTACGAATTGCTATCCAGACTAGTGCGATAAAGCTAAGTGCTCCCAGGGTAAAATATACTAACCAGATGAGATGAAGTGTAATGGAATCTGAGAAACGCCCGATTGCAGGATCATTTAATATTAAGCAAAAACCACTGAAGATAATGGTGCTCCACACCAGTAATAAAATGGTACTTCTTGAAAGGACGGGTGTTGATGAGAAGGGACGGTCAGGAAATAATAGCCCACGTAACACAGCAAAGGCCAAGCTGAGGATTAATAATAGTTTAATAAATTGAATCAGGGCACGTTGCGACTCATCTTGTGTCTGTAGGTAAAGAAAGATGAATAAAAATGTTATTAATGCTGGTGAAGTACGCCTTATTCCTCTGATCACCGCTACCATAGTAGGACTAGAGTGCTTTTCTTTAGATAACTTCGGTCTGGCATTTCGTCGCCATATCAATCCTAATACAATTCCGGCAAACACTAGTAATAGTAGAGGCCAGTTCAACGCGTTATAGCCTTTCTCAGTTAGGGAAAAAACTATTTCGAGTTCTTTCTCGGCATTTAACATATCAAGGCTGCCCAGCCGCTGAATTGCATACCAGATCGAAATTTCTTTACTCAGTAATTGCGCTTTCAATAACTCAAGCCGTTGCTGAGAGGTTATTTCAAAAATTTCTTTGAGTTGAATTTTTAATAGGTTACAGCGTTTTAATTCATTATCAGCTGCTTGTAGTTGGTTTTCGAGCTCTGTCCTTTTTGTTTTAATATCAGATTCTTCATTGCTTTGAACATCTCCAAGCAGTTTTATATTTTCTTTCACGCTGTCAGATAGAGATGTATTGTTTGAAATACATTCATCCAGTTTTAGATCAAGAGCAGGAATAGTTTTCTGTGTCTCATCAATATCCTGCAGTCTCAGTCTGCTGAGTCCGTCATTTCTTTTTAGGCTTTCGAATTTGGTGTTTACTTTGTCAAAAGATTTTTGTAAATCGACCTCATTATTGGTTTCTGCAAACAGTGAGAATGAAGCTGCCAATAAAAATAAAACAGTAGTGAAAAAGATTAAGCGTTGTAGTTTGCGCAATGCAGGCATCCTGATTATGTTTAACAATATATTATCGCTTTATGAGCATGGTAGGCGTTTAATAAGAAAAATCAAAGCCACTTTTTTCTTCTGAAATAAACAAGTAAACCTATGCCTACAATGATGAAAACAACCCATAGTATAGGGTATGCCAGCTTCCACTTGAGCTCTGGCATGTATTCAAAGTTCATGCCATAGACTCCAGCAATAAAAGTAAGCGGTATGAATATAGATGCGAATACGGTTAAAACCTTCATCACTTCATTCATTTTGTTGCTGATACTTGTTTGATACATATCCATTAAGCCATAAACCATGTCTCTTTGCAGCTCTATGGTTTCTGAAATTCGCAGTACATGATCATAAACATCTCTGAAATAGATATGTGTTTTTTCTTCAATTAAGGGACTTTCGATTCTAAGTATAGAGCTTAATAACTCTCTTAGTGGTGAAATAGAGCGGCGAATATATATTAGCTCGCGCTTGATACCTTGAATACGCTGTAGTGTTTTTGTAGCTGGGTTAATAAGTAATTCTTCTTCTATTGAATCAATAATTTCGTCTAAGGATTCAAGAAGCGCAAAATTTTGATCAACAATACTGTCTAGTATCGTATAGGTTAGATAATCTGGCCCGAGTGCTCTTATTCGGCTTTTATTATTTTGAATTCGATTTTCTATCGGTTGAAATAAATCATCCTTTTTTTCCTTGAAAGTAAATACAAAATTTTTCAGTAAAAGAATACTAATTTGCTCATGTATGACTGTTGTGCTTGTACTTTCTAAGGAGAGTCCTTTTAAAACAATATACTGATAATCTTCATAATCTTCAAATTTTGGTCTTTGGTGAGTATTCAAAATATCTTCGAGAACCAAAGGGTGGATGTTGAATGCCTGACCGATTGATTCAATAATTTCTATGTTTTTTAAGCCTTCTATATTGACCCAGGTAACGGATTTTTTTTCTTTAAATCGTAAAATATCATCAATTGATTCCACGTTGATTAGTTCGCACGCATTCTTGGTGTAATCGGTGACAGTTATAATCTGGTCATGGTCATGGATTTCTCCAATGTGGACCAATGATCCTGGAGACATTCCGATTTTTCCAGATATGTTTGTTGAGTTCTCTATCATTTACTTTCACTCACGATTTATGAATCGGTGTTTACATTTTGCTTTTCTTTTTGCTTATAACGTATCCAAAATAGAATACTCACGATAATCATCCCAAGTATAATAAAGATTTCATATTTTTTAATTTTGCCAATTAAAAGCTCGAGTATAAAACCATAATAAAAGCCTGCTACACTAAAAAAGGATTGCCCAAAAAAGTGCTAGGATATTTTTTACACATTTAACTCAATCAGAGGTATTTTTCTTTTCTTTTAGGTAAACAATGTTGCAGCTGTGTGTAAGGCTCAACATACTAATAAGAAAGATGCATCATATCAGGTTTCATTTCATGCTTAAAAAGCCCTATGAGTATTTCCCGTATCTTATACTGGTTTGCAGTTCACGTAATATTTGGCATAAGATGACTATGTATTTTTGAATACACAAACTGGGCACTGCTCATCTTACTGTAAGAATAAAAATGGTTATTTATGAATGATATTATTAGTTTTATTACTCCTTTTATTCCTCTCTTTGTAACCTCTATTGTTGTTGTTATAGCACTTTGGGGCTCACACCAGATAATCATCGCACGCCACCCGGAACTGGGAAATGAGCGTCTATTCCCCAGACAACTTTTAATGCTTGGTTTAACATTTGCCGGGATTCTAGCTATTGCCCTTACACTTCCGATAAATGAGAGTTCCATGAACCAGGTGCTTGCGCTTTTGGGTTTGGTTATATCAGGGATAATCGCTTTTTCTTCCAGTACAATCTTCGCTAATCTGATGGCTGGATTAATGCTCAGAGTAACAAAGCCTTTCAGAACAGGAGACTTTATCGAAGTAGAGAATTATTTCGGGCGTGTAGTTGAGCGTGGTTTACTGGATACGGAAATTCAAACTGAAAACCGGGAATTGGTCGCAATACCTAATACCTTTATGATCACCCACCCCATTTCAGTTACTCATGGTTCTGGAGCGATTGTTTCTACAACCTTATCGCTAGGATATGATATTCATCATTCAAATGTCGATACGTTATTACTTGATGCAGCTAATAAAGGAGGTCTAGAGGACCCGTTTGTTCAAGTTCTCGAACTTGGAAATTATTCAATAACATATAAGGTTAGTGGCAAACTGACTGATGTCAAAAGCTTACTGACGGCACGTTCGAATCTTTGTCGGCACGTGTTAGATAGTGTTCATGGTGGTGGGTTTGAGATTATGTCCCCCACCTTTATGAACCAACGCAAGTTGCCTGATGATATAAAAGTCATTCCTGTCAAAGTAAAACAAGAAAAAAGCATTCAGACTGCTGCTGAAGAAGTTGTATTTGACAAGGCTGAAAAAGCAGAGCAGGTTGAAAATAGTAAACAACAATTACTGGATACAGTTCAAGAGTACAAAGAAAAGCTTGAAACTGCATCAGGTGAAGATAAAAAAGGCATTCAAAAGAGTATTGAAGATCTTCTCGAGCAACTTAAAGCGTTTAAGAAACTCGATATCGAATCAGATACGGACGAGCCTGCCGACAGAAGGCATAACGATATCAATCGTTAAACTTAATAAACATAAAGTCGTATTGTAAACAAAGCCATAATTTCGCAAAGGCCTTGATAGCAAAATTAATCCTTATCTTCCTTCTTTTGCCTGGTCATAAGGTTTGCATTTATATCGTCGTCTACGCTACGCAAGTGCAAATCACGTTGGGGGTAAGGTATTTCTATACCATTCTCATGAAGCTTATCCCAGATTTTAAGCATGATTTCACTTTTAACATTGGAACAACCATTCATGGGATCATTAATCCAGAAGCGGAGCTCAAGATTGACTGAATTATCACCAAAATTCATCAGTAGACAATTTGGAGGTGGTTTTTTCAATGATCTGGATGTTTCATTCGCGGCGTCAATACATAACTGCATGGCTTTTTTTACATCAGATTTATAGTGCACGCCGACGGCAATTTTGAGCCGAATATTATTATTACTGTATGACCAGTTTTCCACGGAATGATTAATCAACTCATCATTGGGAATTAACTGTTCTATTCCATTTCGGGTAATCATTGAAACATAACGAGAACTCAAAAGATGTACCTTGCCGTATTGGCCGTTCATGACAATGGTGTCACCAGGTTTTATCGACTTGTCCATGAGAAGAATAACGCCAGCGATAAGATTGGAAAAAACTTTTTGCAGGCCTAAACCAATACCTATACCAATGGCGCCACCAAAGACAGCGAATGTTGTCAGGTTGATACCGACTATTTTCAGTCCCATTAAAAAAGCTATGGTAATCAGGATGAATTTTGAGAATTTGCTAAACAGTGCTTTTGCAGATCCGCTGATATGTTGATTGTTCGCAATCAGGCGTTCAATCATTGTGGAAATAAACATAGCTACCCATATCAACACACCTACAGATAACGCAGAAGAGATAATATCGTATAAAGAAAGCGAATCCTTATCAGTACCTAGGCTAATCCCATCAAGATAAGTAATCGTCGCTGGTAAATAGCCGAGGATATTAAGTGCTGCAATAATCCATATTATTGTAGCAACGGATTTGCTGATAAAGGGATTGTCAATGAAAACAGAACCAAAGCGAATGATCGCCCAAGCCATGGTAAGTCCACGGAAGGTGCTTAATGCTAGATGTCGCTGCTCTAACAGGTTAAAAATAATTTCAAAAGTGGTTATCCATATAATCAATATAAATGGAAATGCCAGGTTATTAAGCAGACGAAATAAAAGGGCTTTGATGCCCTGATTTACCTTGTCATTGGCTAATTTTGTGAGCTTATTCTGGATACTCCGAGATACCAAAAAAGCCAGTATCAGGCCTATAATTACTATGCCATACTGAATGTTTCTTTCTAGACTAAACAGGTTTTGCAAAATCCAGGTTTGAGTGGTTTGCAGTATCTCCGTGATAGTTTGTTTAGATGGCATAATTTATACCTATAGTTGAGGAGTTTGTTTATATTTTGATATTAAAAACAATGCATAAAAATAGCTGTATTAAAGAGCTTGTGAAGTTTAAGAATTTCAAAAGTATTTGGTAAATTATCATGTTAAAGTCTTCTTAGTTCCGACTTATAACCATTTTTTACGAGGAAAATTTATCATCAAGGCAATGGCTATAGTCGCCATTGTTCCAATTAACGCGAAATAACCCCAGTGGTATTTAAACTCTGGTATGTATTCAAAATTCATCCCATAGATCCCTGCGAGAAAACCTAATGGAATAAAGATGGCGGTAACTATTGTGAGTATTTTCATGATTTGATTTAATCGGTGTGAGGATACTGAGATATAACCATCAATCAGGTCTGAAGCCAGACGATAATACATAGCAGTCAAGCGTGCCCCCCTTTCCTGTTGTTCCTGTATATCTATAAGGTGATGACTGTCCTCTTGACTAAATCCAGGGTAACACCGCTTATTCATGGATTTAGATAAATCTACGTGGTAGAAAAAAATTCGGTCTATAAATGTTAGATTAGATTTATGAGTAATCAATTCAGCAAGAATTTCTTCTCCTGTATCTCCCATCAGATTTTGCTCAAGAATTTCAAGGCGCGGTTCAAGTTGCATTATAATTTTTAGATAGTGATTTACCACCATTCTGCTTAGTCGTGTTGCCACTGCTCCGATGCCGCGCTCAAATAATGCCGTACTCTTTTGCAACTCTTGTGTTAATTCCTCAATTTCTGTTGATTTTTCAGAGTGGCGTGTGATCATAAAGCGTTCTCCGATAAAAATGGCAATCTGTATGGATTTACTTTCTAAATTTTCTAGTCCAGCTGGTAATCCTGTTAAGATGATTAAAGTGTGGTCATCGAATGCCTCTAGTTTAGGAGGGTGACGGTTTTGTTTTGCATCCTGTATACCTAAGTGATGTAAGCCAAATCGTTTTTCTAATATATCTGAAATACTATTTGTTATTACTCCATCAATATTAATCCAGATTAGTGTATCTGGATCAGCGTCCCATTTGTCGAGAAGTTCCCAGCCACCTAGAATAGTGTTTTTTTCAGTTGTGTGATAAAGATGAGTGGAAATCATGAGTTGTTCTCCATGTTTTAATTTATTGTTTAATATTTTTAAAGTAAAAATATGGTAGCTAACCCTAGGAAGCTTACAAAACCAACCACATCCGTTGCCGTGGTAAGTGCTACTCCACCAGCAAGTGCTGGATCTATACCAGCTTTTTTCATCAGCAAAGGAATTGAAAATCCTGCAATTGCTGCTACCGCAAGATTGATAATCATTGCAGAACCTAAAACAAGGCTGATTCTTATGTCTTTAAACCAGAGATAGGAAATACAGCCAACGACAATAGCCCATACGATACCGCTGATGACTGAAATAGTTATTTCTTTATAGGCAAGCCATCTTTGGTTCGATGAGCTGATTTTTCCCATTGCTAATCCGCGAATCATTAACGTAAGTGTTTGTGATCCGGCAATACCACCCATGCTAGCTACAATGGGCATGAGTACCGCAAGCGCCACTACTTTTTCTAAAGTACCTTCAAACAGACCTATAACCCAGGAAGCTAAAAAGGCTGTGGCAAGGTTTATACCTAGCCAGAATAAGCGTCTTTTAGCACTTGGAAGTACCGGAGAGAAAAGATCTTCCTCTTCGTCTAGACCAACAGCACCAAGAATTTGACGGTCTGCTTCCTCATCTAGAATCTCGATCATGTCGTCCAGGGTGATACGGCCAATGAGCTTATTGTTTTCATCAACGACTGGCATTGAGGTCAGGTCATGTTCACGGAACAGAACCGCTAATTCATTTTGTGGCATCTCTGGCGGGATAGAAAGAGTCTCTGTATCCATGACCTCAGATACAAGTTTGTCTGGAGAGCTAGTGATTAGTTTTGATAGCGGTAGTTCACCGAGATATTGTCCTTCGCGGTCAATAACCATTAATCCTATCGTGTGCTCTGGGATCGTCTGTTTGGTTCTTAGGTAGCGCAAAATGACTTCTAAACTAACATCGGAACGAATTGCGATAGCATCCGTTTCCATTAGTCGCCCAGCAGTGTCTTCGTCAAAGGCTAGGCAGGCTTCCAGGTTGCGTAAGCCATGAAAATCCAGTGATTGGCGGATTGCATCACCAAATTCATCTGGCAAGGTATCAATAACGTCCGCAAGGTCATTCGTATCTAGATCACTAACTGCTTCTACTACCTTTCCATGTTCAAGGTATTTTGCTAACGATACTCGGGCGACATCACCTAACTCAACAAGTACCTCACCGTTTAACTCCTCAGGTATGTATTCCCAGAGGCCTCCACGCAAAGAGTCGGGTATTGACTCTAATAAATGCACAATCTCTGAGGCTTCCAGATTTAGAAAAATGCCTTGCAGTGCTTCTTGATTTTCATCCTCCAATGCCTCTAACACAGAATCTGTTAGGCTCTGAGTATTGGCGATAAGTGTATTAACTTCTGTCATGGAGGAGTCCTAATTTTTTAACTAATTTATTTTAAGTTTTATTAATTTATTACGTATTTGCAGACGCTGTCTCATCAGCATCTTTATTGCCAGTCGAATCCGAATCTTCATCAGGCTGATTATTTGGAGAAACTAATTCATTTAATGGGTATATTTGCACTTTTCCCACGCGATTATTATGAACATCCAGTGCTAAAAAACGTAAATCCGATTGTTCAATTTCATCTCCAGAGCGTGGCATACGGTTCAAGTGATTCATGAATAAACCCGTAATGGTGTTCGCATCAACCTCATCGGGGAAATCAATATTCACCACCCGCTCAAGATCCATCATTGAAACAAGCCCGTCGGTCTCCCAATGATCTATTACCCACTGTGCAGGAGCATCAGGCTCGTCGATATCTTGCTCGTCGGCAATTTCACCCACTATTTCTTCGAGCATATCTTCCATGGTTACAATGCCCGAGAAACTACCGTATTCATCCATCACCAAAGCCATGTGAGAACGATTGCCTCGCATTGCTTCCAGCAACAAGGAGATTGGCTGCGTTTCAGGCACCAATAATGCCTTGCGTACATTGTCCTTAACTATCTGCATGGGATCGAGCGGATTGTTATTATCGATCAGTTCGATATATAAATCTTTTACTAACAAAATGCCAACAGGAGTATCCGGGTCGCCATCAAAAACAGGGAAACGAGAATGTTTAGTATTACGAATTTTATCTAGGTTGGTTTCCCACGACTGTTGCAGATCGAGTCCTTCAACTTCATTTTGTGGCAGCATTATTTGTTCAACTTTATGCGAATCAAACTCAAACATATTCTGCAACATCACAGCTTTATCGCTGGCTAAATCTCCGTGTTTTTCAGAAGTGTTGATGATGCCTCTAATCTCATCATCAGAAAGCACGTCTGCATGCGTTGCTTCCTCAACATTAAATAGTGCCAGAATCGATCCTGAAGCTTTGTTCAATAACCAGTTGAGTGGGTAAGCCAAGAGGTAGAACCAGTGCAATGGGTAGGCTGTCCACATTGATACTGGTTCGGCCTTGCGAATTGCAAAAGTTTTGGGAACTTGTTCACCTACTACTATATGTAAAGATGAAAAGATTAAAAAACCAAGAATGAAAGAGATAGGGTGAAGTAATTGCTGAGGAACTCCGATAGCGTGAAAAACGGGCTCAAGTAAAGCTGCAACCACGGGCTCTCCGACCCATCCAAGCCCTAGGGAGGCCATAGTTATACCGAGCTGGCATGCTGCTAGATACGATTCAAGATTGTTTTGAATACGCTGAGTTAACAAAGCTGATTTACTTCCTTGGTCAGCCAGTAAGTTTATGCGGAAACTTTTGGCTTTTACCAAAGCAAACTCAGCAGCTACAAAAAATGCATTAATTGCTAATAATAAAACAATGGTAAGAATGCCAACAATACTATGATCCATAATAAACCTTGTTTTTAATTCTATAAAGAGACTTAGACGCGACTTATAACATAAAAGTCACATCTATTATTTGTCAAATCTATTATTGTAAGTTACGAGAGTTAAATTACTATACCAAAGAATTAATTTCTCAATATGATTCATAGTTACAAAATTTATTTTAAATATTTTTAAAAAAATGTGACTTAAAACAAAAATACTCCGTCTAAGTAATAAGAGATCACACTTTGTGAGCTCATAATTTTAATACAACAACTAACGTACATAAGGAGTTCGATCATGAAAACAAGACTATTTTTATCTGTACTGGCTTTAACTGCAGTTTTAACTTCAGCAAATACATATGCTGATGATGCAGTTGCTACAGGTGAAACCACGGTAACTGATGAAGTTAAAGCGGGAGAAAGCATTGATGTAAAAGGTGCTGTAAAAGGCGTTGTAAAAAAGACCGTAGGTGGGGTAAAAAAGGTTGTAGGAGGCGTTAAAAAGGCCGTGCCAATCAGCGAATCAACCGCTCCTACTGAAGGTGATGGTGAAGGTAATGACGCTGTAAAAGATCAGCAGAAACCCGAGCAAAAAACAGAACAGAAAGGCGATCAGGAAGTTGTGGCAATGAAGTCGTCTGAAGATGACTCAAAAGATGCAGAAGGTAACCGTACAGTAAGTGATACTTCTATGTTTGTCTTCTCACAGAATGATTATATTCAGTCGATTATGGAAAGCACAACGCACATTAAGTCAGCTCGGTTAAAAGAACTTATGGCTCGTGGTGATGAAGTAACCATGCTGGATATTCGCCCACGTAGTGAATTTGCCAAGGTGCCTGGTATTAAGGGTGTGACTTTGAATATTCCTCGTAACTTTCTTGAAGTTGAAGCTTATGAAAAGCTACCTAACAAAGATGCCTCTATAATTATTGTCAGTACTAAGGGCATCCGTGGCGGACTTGCAGCAAATACATTGCAAAATATGGGCTACACTAATGTTCGTAATCTGATGGACGGCTTACAAGGTTGGAATAAAACCAAGTAAACCTGCATTAGAAGATATTTAATCCGCAAGATAACCACAGTAAGTTCCTTTGCTGTGGTTATTCTTTTTTTTACTTTCTTTCCTACTTTCACTATTTACAATTGAAACAGTATTGGAAATTACCTAAATATAAATATATTAGCCAACCGGAGAAACAATGAAAATCGCCATAATGTCTCGCAACAAGAATCTTTATTCTACTAGACGTTTAGTGGAAGCTGCTGAACAAAGAGGTCATGAAGTAAAAGTTATAGATGCGCTGCGTTGTTATATGAATATCGCTGCAAACAATCCCACAATACATCTTGGCGGACAAGATCTTGAAGGTTTTGAAGCTGTAATCCCACGAATTGGTGCATCGGTAACATTCTATGCTACGGCAGTACTTAGACAATTTGAAATGATGGGGGTTTATTCGCTGAATGAATCAGTAGCTATTTCACGCTCTCGTGACAAGCTTCGCTCCATGCAATTATTGTCCCGTAGAGGTGTTGGACTCCCAGTTACCGGATTTGCTAATAAACCAGGTGATGTAAAAGACTTAATTAAACTGGTTGGTGGTGCACCATTAGTAATTAAACTACTGGAAGGTACACAGGGTATCGGAGTAGTTCTGGCTGAAACCCACAAAGCTGCTGAAAGTGTTATCGAAGGTTTTATGGGAGTTAAAGCGAATATTTTAATCCAGCAATTTGTTAAAGAAGCAAAAGGCGCTGATATCCGCTGTTTTATTGTTGGCGATAAGGTTGTGGCAGCAATGAAACGTCAGGGAGCACCGGGAGAATTCCGTTCTAACCTGCATCGAGGAGGTTCTGCAGAACTGGTTAAGATTACACCTAAAGAGAGAGCTACTGCTGTCAAAGCAGCCAAGACTATGGGATTGAATGTTTGTGGTGTTGATTTGTTACGTTCTAATGATGGCCCTGTTGTGATGGAGGTTAACTCTTCCCCTGGGCTTGAAGGAATAGAAGGTGCTAGCGGTAAAGATGTCGCAGGAATGATCATCGAATTTATTGAGAAAAACGCTAAGCAGGGAAAAACAAAAACTCGTGGTAAAGGTTAGATAATGGCAAGAAGACCAACCAACGAATCCTTTAGCCTGGGTGATATCACTGTAAAGCCCGGGGAAAGCCAATACATTGACTTGCCATTACCGGGTCTTTACACTCATTCAAACATACACATGCCTGTGCATATTTCCTGTGGCAAAGAGGCAGGACCGATTATGTTCGTAAGTGCTTCGGTTCATGGTGATGAGATAAATGGCGTAGAGATCATTCGTAGATTGAAAAAATCTAAGGCGTTACGACGTCTCAAAGGGACGCTAATCACAGTGCCAGTTGTGAATGTTTACGGTTTTATAAATAAGTCACGGTATCTACCTGATCGCCGCGATCTTAATCGGTCTTTCCCTGGTTCGGAAAAAGGCTCGATGGCGTCAAAACTCGCTTATGTATTCCTGCATAATATTTGTAATCGCTGTGACTATGGAATTGATCTTCATACCGCCGCAATATCCAGAGATAACTTACCTCAGATAAGGGCTTTATTGGATAACGATAAAACCAAAGAACTGGCCCTCGCTTTTGGTGCCCCAGTCGTTCTTGATGCACCATTACGTGAAGGCTCCATGCGAGCTGCAACAGCAGAATCTGGCACTAGAGTTTTACTCTATGAAGCTGGTGAAGCACTTAGATATGATGAAGTATCAATACGCGCCGGGGTCAATGGAATCATTAATGTAATGCGTAATATAGGTATGCTTGCGGCTTCACGAAAACGCGTCAAAATAGCACCTGCAATAGCGCACTCTAGTAAATGGGTGCGTGCACCTCAAAGCGGCATTTTACGTTCTACCAATCCTATGGGACACAGAATAAACAAAGGTGATGTGCTGGGTTATGTTTCTGATCCCTTTGGTGAGATCGAAATGGAGGTTATTGCTCCCGTCAGTGGTATGGTCATCGGCAGGACGACTTTGCCTTTGGTGCATGAAGGTGAGGCCATTTTTCATATTGCTCGATTTGATGAGCTTGGGGAAGCTGAAACCGTCTATGAAACGTTCCAGAATCATGTTGACCCTGAGGATGATGATCTTGAGCCGCATGGAGATGAACCCGTTATTTACTGATACCTAAAAACCTCTTAGTTGAAACGCAGCGAATACAGCGTTGGAAAACAGTGAAGATGACCCGTAGGGTGAGGTTTCTAAAATTTTGAATAAAAAACCTCATAAAAGTGGGGGGGTGTGTTTTAAAGACTTGCTTGCTATAATTGGCTATTGATAATAATAATACTTTTCTCTTGGGCAGGGATACGGGGAAGCAATGAGCACTGAAGCTCTGATTAAAGCGACTGCTTTAAATCGCTATTATGCTAAATATCATGCAGTAAACGATGTTCATCTTTCAATTCATAAAGGTGAGGTACTCGGCTTGCTCGGTCCTAATGGCGCGGGAAAATCCAGCACGATGCAGATGCTCACGGGTAATCTATCCCCGAGTTCGGGTGAAATCATCATCAACGGTGTTAGCTTGATCGATGAGCCAGAAACCGCGAAACGCTCAATCGGCTATTTACCGGAACAACCTCCTGTCTACAGAGATATGACGCCACGAGAATATTTGTTTTATTGCGCAGCATTGCATGATGTTGCCAAAGGGCAAAGAAAGGCTATTGTAAATGAAGCAATGGAAAGATGCGGTTTACAAACTGTGCCTGATAAGCTCATCGGCAATCTATCCAAAGGCTATCAGCAGCGTGTTGGTATTGCTCAAGCCATTTTACACAAACCCGATGTGGTTATTCTGGATGAACCAACGGTTGGTTTAGATCCGATTCAAATCAGACAAATCAGAGATCTTATTCGCGAGCTTGGTAACGATCATAGTGTGATACTTTCTACGCATATCTTGCCTGAGGTGCAGGCTGTGTGTGATAGGGTGCAAATCATTCATCAAGGAAAAACAGTATTTTCTGATTCGTTTAATGCAATGGCAAATGCTGAAAGGGCTTCTGAACTTATTGTCGCTTTTAATCAGTCAATTGATAAAAATAAGTTAGATAATATTGATGGAGTTTCGTCGGTAGAGGCTCTTGAAAATAATAAATACTTACTCAAAGGTGGAGAGAAAATAGACTCCGCCGATGTTTTCAAGCTGGCTATCGAAAACAACTGGGAGCTGATTGAATTAACCCCTAAAACTGAAACCCTAGAGCAAATATTCATGAATCTGGTGCATACCGACTCTAACCTTGAAAAGGGTATTGATGCCAAGACTAAGGTCGATGCGGCATGAGTTTAGGTTTAAATAAAATCTCAACAATTGCAGTGAGTGAATTCAAACGCATGTTTAATTCGCCTTTGGCGTGGAGTGTATTGGCAATACTGCAATTTATCCTGGCGATGATTTTCCTAACTCGTGTAGATGAGTTTGTAGCAGTTTTTCAACAACAAGTTGCGACTCAGGATAATGCGCCAGGCGCCACTTTCTTCATCGTTGCACCGGTATATTTGTGGGCAGGTATAATTATGCTCGCCGTTATGCCGATCATGACGATGCGTTTATTTGCCGAAGAACGCATGAATAAAACACTCACCTTATTAAAGTCCTCACCTGTTTCGTCCACTCAAATAGTGCTCGGAAAGTACGGGGGTGTGCTTTTGTTCGTTGCTCTATTTATCCTCATGATCAGTTTAATGCCAGTTGCCCTATCATTTGGCACCGAGTTGGATTGGGGCATCATTATGTCATCTACATTGGGCTTGTTTTTGCTGTTGGCATCGTTTGCGGCTGCTGGTTTATTTCTCTCGAGCTTAACCAGTCAACCCATTATCGCGGCGATTAGCAGCTTCGGTTTGCTAATGTTTCTGGTGGTGTTGTATTTATCTGGTGGATCACAATCGAACAGTAGTGAATTGTTTATCTACCTCTCACACTTTAGTCATTTTGAAACTTTTGTAAGGGGCGTTATTGATAGCAGTGATATTGTTTACTACGTGTTATTTATTGTTGGGTTTATCATTTTATCTATTCGTAAACTCGATAATGATAGGCTTTTGGGATAGCAACAATGACGAATAAATCTCATATTGCACTACGCATTCAGAATGTCATTTTCTATGTGCTTTTTGTCGTTATCATCGGGCTTTTAGCCTGGCTTGGTAAAACCTACCACAAAGGTTTTGATGTCACCGAAACTCAACAAAACTCACTAAGTGAAACCACTCAGCAACTTCTCAAAAAAATAGATAAACCAATCTCCCTCACGGCTTATGTGCCAGACGATGCAGTCGTGCATGCAAGTTTGAAGCAATTGATAGAAAAGTATAAAAAATACAATAAAAATATTAGTCTGGAGATTATTAATCCCGATCTTGATCCTGTTCGAGCCAAGCAAGATGGTATCGACTATAGCGGTCAGTTGTTGGTCAAGTTGGGTGAAAATAGGGAGAAGGTAAATCACGGTTGATGAACAAACCATGCTGGATGTATTGCAGCGTTTATCAAGAACAGAGCCACGTTTGGTTGTGTTTATTGAAGGGCATGATGAGCGTTCACCATTGAGCGATAAATCAAGCGGTATGTCACAACTGGCGAAAGTGCTGGAGACTAAAGGTTTCTTAATTCAGCCACATAATATTTTACGCACTCAAAGTCTCCCTAAAAATACCAGTTTTGTGGTTCTAGCGGCTCCCCAAAAAGACTATTTAGAAGGTGAAGTTAAAATCATTCAGGACTACCTTGAACAAGGGGGCAATCTATTATGGTTGCACGAGCCCGGTAGTTTGCAAGGCTTAGATAATATCGAGCAACAACTGGGGCTGGTGGTAAATCAGGGTACCTTGCTAGATGCCAACCAGGCACTTCAGGAAATGCTGGGAATTCAACACCCAGCTGCGATAGCAATTATTGATTATGGGCAGTCTGATTTAACCAATAAATTATCAGCGCACACGTTATTCCCCTTTGCTACGCCAATAGAACGGGATGAATCGCTGAAAGAAAATGCCGAAAAAGTGGGGGGGTGGAAATATCAACCATTGTTAACGACATTGCCAACAAGCTGGATGGAATCTGGTGATATTCAGGGCAATGTTAAGTTCGATGATGATGCTGATAAACCCGGACCATTAGACATTGCCATTGCATTGACGCGCGATGTTGAAAGCAATAGTTGAGATTAGTGCTGATGATGCTTCTGACGAAAGCGCTGAAGACAAAGCAGAAAAAATACAGAAGAAACCGCTGAAGAAAAAATACTACAAAACCAAAAGAGCAACGAGTGTTGGTCGTTGGTGATAGCGATTTTATGCTTAATAGTTATATTGGACAGGGTAGTAATCTGGAGCTAGCGAGTAATATATTTAATTGGTTGAGCGTTGATGATGATTTACTGTCAATAAAAGCCAAGGTAACGCCCGGCACCAAGTTGAATTTATCAACGGCTGGAAGAATAGGATTAGCAAGTTTATGGTTGGGCTTACCATTGCTATTGCTATTAACTGGAACATTTCGTTGGCTTAAACGAAGAAAACGTTAGTTCAAACTAAGTTTTTCGCTGAGGGTATGGCTAAAAACAAGGCTAAACATAAAGGGGAAACATAATGAAGAAAATTACTATTATATGGGCAACATTAATTTTATCTGCCTGTGCAGGTACCGGTGATGTAAATAATGGTGGAACTGGCGGGGCAGGAAGTATTCCAGTTAATACCAACTTTTATAATCATTGGGTGCATTCTTTCGAAGAGCAAAATGGGCAAAAAATTCCAAATATCTTTCGGCTAAAAGGCAGTAGAGAATTTCCACCAAGTCGTTTCCGTATGGAGTTTGGTTTCGATCCCAGTGGGCAGTGTAATTATAAATACCTAAGCCCAGTTGATGCCCACGAGATGCGAGATTGCGTGTATACCAAAATTGGTAATAAGGTGTATATCTATGATCAGTCAGGCGCTTTACTTAAGCATATTTCTTTCACGCTGCAATCACCAGCAAACAAAGATAAAATGCTAATGACTTATGGTGTGGCTGCTCCAGTTAAAAAAGCCATTAAGAAGCAATAGTAGAAACAGCCATGCCGAGTATTGCCAGTAAACGTCTGATTCAAAATATTATACTGCTGAGTATAGTCGCTGCCCTGGTTGCATTTATTATGTTGCGGGATGAAGACGCCAAAGAGCTCTATTCGACACTTTATGATAAAGCTATTGGTGATGAAGCGACGCAAATAGTAATTCACGCTGAAGGTGCAGAAGACGTTGTATTGGAAAATATTGAAGGGCAATGGAAGGTTACTAAGCCTAAGCAATTTGACGCGGATCAAGATAAAGTTAGGCACCTGTTCACTCTGCTATCTGAAAATGCTGACACAAGTTATGATATTGCAGATAAAAACTTATCTGACTTTGGACTGGATAAGGACAAGCTGAGTGTCAGTTTTAATGGCGTAAAGCTGGTATTTGGCGATTACAATGAAGTTTCTCAAAAACGCTATGTGCTAAAAGGGAATAAAATGTATCTAATCTCTGAGACTGTTTCAGGCTTGCTTGAGTCAGGTGCTGATTCATTCAAACCGCTAGAAATAAAATAATCTGAAACATGCCTGAGCTCCCCGAAGTAGAAACAACCCGCAAAGGGATTAAACCTTATACGTACCAGCAAACCGTAGCGAAAGTAATTGTGCGTCAGCCCAAACTGCGCTGGCCTGTGCCTTCTGAAATACAGCAAATGGAGGGACAGTTAATCGAATCCGTGCTGCGTCGCGGCAAGTATATTTTACTAGAAACAGCTGCAGGCACGGCAATTATCCATCTAGGAATGTCTGGAAGCTTACGCATTGTAGAAGAGGGTTTGGCACCGGATAAACATGATCATGTCGATTTCGTAATGGCTACTGGTAAAATAGTCAGACTGCATGATCCAAGACGTTTTGGAGCGGTGCTATGGACAAAGAAAAATCCACTCAAACACAAACTCATTCGCTCTCTTGGTCCTGAACCGTTGAGTGATGATTTCAACGCAGACTACCTATATGAAGTTTCTCGTGGACGAAGTATGAGTATTAAGCAATTTATAATGAATGGCCATATGGTTGTTGGCGTGGGTAATATTTATGCCTGTGAATCTTTGTTTATGGCAGGAATCTCACCAAAATGGCAAGCGGGTAAAGTCTCTAAAGTTCGATATCAAAAGTTAGTTGAACAAATCAAAATAGTATTGGCCAAAGCGATTGAACAGGGTGGAACAACGCTCAAGGATTTTGTTCAGGTAGAAGGTAAGCCAGGTTACTTCAAGCAAGAATTAAATGTGTATGGAAGAGCTAGTGAAAGTTGTAATAATTGTGAGTCAGCGATTAAGCAGATTACGCAAGGGCAGCGTTCTACTTTCTATTGTGGGAAATGCCAGCGATAAGTAATTCTAGAAAAAAGTGCCTAAAAGTGGGGGGGCTTTTTAAGGTTCACCAAGTAGCCAGAAAAGTCCATCGTAGATTCCATAAGGAATCGTCGATGGACAATGTTAAATCTAGGTAAATGTTGTTAAATCTAATTAAAGCCACCCCCCTACTTTTGAGTGCTTTTTTAAGAAGATTTCTAATTAACTCTTTCTTCTAAAACCCCAGAATAATCCTAGGCTAGCCATTGCTGCCGATGAAAGATTTGCCGTGATAAAGCCTTTTAGTCCACCGAGGTGTGGTGAAATCCAGGCGATTAAGCCGTTATAAATATTCTCAAATGCTTCCCATTTCACATGGATTAAGTCTGCATATTGCAATCCGAATAATAGAATCAGAACCGTGCCTGAAATAAAGAATACAAACTTCAAAAAAGTGCGCGTTGCATAGCCAATTACAAAGCCTGCAAAAAAACTAAAACCCATATAGGTAAACAATGCTATCCAGTTTCCTGTCTGGATTGATTCTCCTACATCCATAGTTGTAACCTGAGATTTACAAAAGGTCAGAAGCATATCATAATTTCCTGATTTTTCAGGGTTAAAACATTGTCTGCAACAGCAAACATTTCTAAGATATCTAATCGCCGTTTTTGCGTAGCTCCGATGCTCGATTGGACGGATCATCACGAGCGTCGTTTTCTGCGCTTGTTATCAAAGCGTGCGATGCTTTATACGGAAATGGTCACTACTGGCGCGTTGATTCACGGTGATGCAAAACGTTATCTACATTTCAATAAAGAAGAGCATCCTGTCGCGTTACAACTGGGTGGTAGTGAGCCTAAGGCAATGGCAACTTGCGCCAAGATGGCGGAAGACGAAGGCTATGACGAAGTAAATATCAATGTAGGTTGCCCCAGCGACCGGGTGCAAAATGGCGCATTCGGGGCGTGTTTAATGGCAGAGCCAGAGTTAGTTGCCGAGAATGTTAGCGCGATGCAGGCTGCGGTGGATATTCCGGTAACAGTTAAGAACCGTATCGCTATCGATGAGATGGAAGAGTACGAAAGTTTACACAGATTCTTATCTATCGTTTCTGAAGCAGGGTGTCAGACATTTATTGTGCATGCGCGAAAAGCCTGGCTTAAAGGCTTGAGTCCGAAACAGAATCGTGATGTTCCGCCACTTAACTATGAACTCGTTTATCAAATGAAGCGAGAATTCCCACATCTTGAAATTATTATCAATGGTGGAATTAAAACGATTGACGAAAGTGAGCAACATTTAGAACAGGTAGATGGAGTCATGATTGGCCGTGAGGCATATCACAATCCATATATGATGATTGACGTTGATCAACGTATTTATGGCGATAAAGACACCCTCCCACTTACAAGGCATGAAGTGCTTGAAGCGTATATCGAATATATGCAAAGACAAATCTCACAAGGTGCAAATTTGAAACATATGAGTCGTCATATCCTGGGCTTATTTACAGGTCAAGCAGGTGCAAAAGCATGGCGCAGACACATCAGTGAAAATGCATATAAAGCAGGAGCAGATATAGATGTCATAAAAAACGCTGCTGAATTTATTAATCAGAGGCTCTTAAAAAAAGGTTCGACTTTTGATCAATTAGTAGTTGACCACATTTAATGCAGCCAGTAAAATTCGCGCCTCCAACAGATCCTCGATAGCTCAGTTGGTAGAGCAGTAGACTGTTAATCTATTGGTCCCTGGTTCGAGTCCAGGTCGAGGAGCCAAATTCAAAGCCTTATTGTGGTATACCTGCAATAAGGCTTTTTACTAATTAATGATTAAATCTACAATTATTAATTACGTAAAATCGCTTATAAGACTGAATTTACACCAAATTTCTCAATAACGCCAACTACTTGCTTACTTCTCACGCAATATAGACGAAGTTGTTTCTACAGCTTTTCTCATCTGTTTCATATCTGAATGAATATAGCCCAGAGTGGTTTTTACATCTCTATGCCCCAAAAGCTCTTGAACTACTTTTATGTTAGTTTGATTGTTTGTCAATTCAGTAGCAATCCTATGTCTAAATCGATGTGGACTACATTTTGCCCCTAATTTTTTAGATAGGTTTCTAAAAAAGCCTGAAATTTGATGTATTGTTAAATATTTTCCTGCATATTTTTGGTTGAAATAAGTAATATTGAAAACTTGTTGCGATGCGATATCTTTATCTTCATAACCAAATAATTCATGGTTACGTGCTTTTAAAAAATATAAGTCAGGTATAAGTTCGTCGTTTATGGGTATTGTCCACTGCTTTAAGGTTTTAGAATGATCTGAAGAGAGTAGAATTGTTTTTTGTTTTAAATCTAAATCTTTAAACCTAAGACCGACAAGTTGCCTCCTTCTCATACCTGTATAGTAAAATGTTCTGATTACTATTATCCAAAACCAACCTGGTGATAACTTATTATCCTCTGAACTTAAGTATGTAATGGCCTGTGTGGTTGTGGTATTTGATATTAGTTTATATTCAGGCTCTGCTTCTCTTACAAAATTAAAGCCTGTGTATGGATAGATTTTTATGATCCCTTCGTCAAAGGCAAACTTGATCAACGCTCTAAATTGTCGAAGATAGCTATTGCAAGTTGTCTTTTTAACCCTAGATAAGAGTATAGATTTCCAACGATTTAATAATCTTTTATCGATTTTCTCAAGACTACTTACGCCAGTATCTTTTTGAAAAATCCGACAGATCTTGATTAAATAATCGATTGTATATTCACTGGGAGTTCTATCGAATCGATAAAGATCAATCAAATTATCAAACTGATTTTTATTATTTTCGAACGATCCGCAAACGGTTCTACCCATGACAAATTCCTTTTGAATTGGATTTTTCCTGATAGAACAATATTATTGTAGTAGAACTAAACCGTAACTTAATAGAATATTTTTATAGATAAAAATAACTAAATATATGTTTTTTATAAATTTCTAGTGCGACAGATATATTACTTTATATAATCAATATGTGAATTTTTTGGTGGAAGTCTAATATTTAGCTTAACTTCGGCATTTTCTATTAACATTCCATTCAACTGCCCAGAGCTTTTATTATTTCTTTTCGTGAGAGTTTTAAACGGCCATATATTTTTTTCAGCGTTTTGAGTGTGAATACCTAACAACTGAAAATTACGCTGAACCTCTTTGTAATCAGTATTACGTTTTGTGGCATAGACTCTAAAAATCTTTGGACTCACTAGAATTAAGTCTTTATTGTCACCAATAGTGTGAGTCATAGCCTGTTGTTGGTTAATAGTGATAGAACCATCAGCAATTCCATTACTTAACCAATCTACAAAATCACTACCTCTTAATATTTCCTGGCTACTCACATCTTCATTGTCTTGATTGCCAGGTATGGACTGAACCGTTTCTAACTCAGGTGAAGGGGTTTCATCAATTGTAGGGATAGGCTCTGCTTTAAGTTCTTGAACAGGCTCTGGCAGCTCTATACCTGGTGGAAGAGGTAATTCCAAATCTGTACCATCATCCAAATCATAAGATTCTACAGGCATATGTTTCGCCGATGAATTAGGTTTCGCTTGTGTTTCTGCCGATTGTTCATTTGGTTCTGTAGTAGGTTTTATAATTTGTATAACAGTAACTTCTTCAGATGATACGGGCCATGCTGACTGATCAGCCCAAAGATGTATCAGTGGGAAACACAGTAAGGTAAATTGATTCTTCCAACTTCCAACAGAAACATCCATTTTCCAAATAGCTAGATCATGATCTGTTGGTTGAATAATATTGTGTTGGGTTAACTCATCCATAATACGAGCATTATCGGAAGGTATTCCTGTTTGTCCTTCTTCGCGCATGTGAATTCTAATAGCGTCAATAACTCTTTTACTAACTAACCATAACTTATCCTCAAAAACCCAGCCTGCAGCACCTTTTCTATTAAGCGGTAACTCATCATGTTCGAGAAGGTACTTAAGGGCAGTTACTAAACGTTTGTGCAGCGGAGTTGTCTTTGCTGCGGGGGTTGAAATATTTGTGTTACCCGTTAAGTTTTGAGCAGTTGATATCTGATCTGCCTTAGTAATAATTTCGCCAATGGATTCTGCTTCTGCCTTTCTACCAGTTAGACACAGTGTCCATTCATCTAAAATATCAGGGTTACTAGTGATCCAGTTGAGTCCAATTTCTGGGATTAGATTACTAGCTAACAAAAGTGGCAAGTTTTCATGTGATCTATATTTTCTACCGCGACGAAATGCTAGTTGGTATACGCTACCCTCAGAGAGGGTTTCTGTCACAGGGTTAAATTTTCTTGGGCTGCTCTCATTTACTATTGTGATGATTTGATCTGACAAAGGTTTACCAACGTCATGTAGTAAAGCTGCTGTAAATATTGCATAACTCCAAAGCTCTTTCTCTTTTTCAATAACCTCAGCATTTGCACCAACGGGAAGCATTTTGGCTCTTCTCAGCTTGAGTGCATTCAGACCAGTTTCTAGTGAATGTTCTAATAGACCTCCATAAGAAGAATGGTGATGTGATTCACTTGCTGGAAGTAGTTGAACCTTCGATGAAAAGTTAGTTATGAAATCTAAATAATTTAACTTCCAATGTTCTTGAGGGACGCCTGTATTTTGCTCTATTTGAGTGATTAGATGTTGGTATGGTGCTAATAATTCATTAGCAGACAGGGCAGATATCCCATTAACTTTGTTTTTGGTAGATGATCCTTTTTTAAAAAAAGAAAACATTAAGATTCCTCAAAGGAGTTATTGCAACATCCACATAGTAATTTTAGATTGAGTTTATCCCAAACGTTATTGTTACAAAGGGCAAGTGTATTTAATTCTTGTTGGTATTTATGCTGTGATCTTCAGAATCGCTACGAAATGTACAATGCGTTTTAGGTAAAATTTCGAGTAAAAATATTTTACCACTATCAGCTTTAAAGTCTTTGTCGCCGGATAAGTTCAGCCAGCCAAAGTTTTTAGTTTCCACATGCCAGAGTGACTACCTGGGTTAATTTCCTTGAGCTTATCTGTTAGCTCATACGTTAAGCATTCCCACTCATCATTGAGGAGGTATGGATCAGCAAAGGCCCTGTAAAACCCTTCTTCTTGATGCTCGGCTTCACCTGTTTCAATAAGGTGCTTTGCATGCGCGTTAAGAATTTCATGGGTATCCCAGACAAGGTAAGGGGTATTTTCTTGATTGTTCATGGATATTTCTCCTGAGTGTAATTAATGGAGAAACTCCAACCCAAAGGGGAAGTGAATCCCCAGTGGGTTAAAAGTTAATGATTATCGTTTAAATCAGGCCCTTTTCTGCAAAAGACGTATGTGTGTTCTCGTCAGGTCCAACAATGACATGATCCAACACACGTATATCAACCAGGATTAAGGCTTGTTTGAGCTTATCTGTAATGTTCATATCCGACTGACTGGCATCGGTGATACCAGAAGGGTGGTTGTGTCCAAAAATAACCGCAGCTGCATTGTATTCCAGTGCTTTTTGAACAACCACACGGGGATGCACAGAAGCGCCATCAATGGTTCCGTAAAACAACTCTTCAACGCGGATAACGCGGTGCTTGTTGTCAAGAAACAGGGCGATGAAAACCTCATTTTTACGGTTTCCAATCCAGTGCCAGATGGTTGAGATAGAATCAGCGACATTGCTAATGGCTGTACCTGGTATGAAAGTTTGCATGGCGATGAACGAAGCCATATCAAGAATTTCAGCAGGTGAAAGTTCACGTGTGGCCTGATAACAGCCAGTGTCTTCGTGTAGAACGAAGGGAGTAGAGTGTTGCATAGTGATTTCCTCAGTTAAATTACAAGGGAAAACCATCAACCCATCAGGGAAGCTGGTTCCCTGATGGGTTGAAAATATTGTGTGAAGTGGGTCTAGTGAGACCCTGTTGTAGATCGACTTTAAAAACTCAAAGGAAAGGTACGGGGATGATCCTTTGAGTTTGGTGTTAATGAATGGATGCTTTCTTCCAGGTCTGGCTTTTCGCATCAAACGCATAACCTATTTCCTTCAAGCGAATCGTTTGTGCTCGAAGCACTTTACGATCCACAGAAGGATCAAGTTTGACGCTTGCACCTAACGGCATAAGCAATCCAAAAAGAGTATTGTCATCATCATTGTCGATATGTATTTCTATCTCTGTATCAGGTGTTGATTTGCCTGTTACTGGTTCAGCTTTCTCGGTATCAATCGGATCGGGTTCAGCTTCTACTGGATCAGGCGCGACTGCAACAATATCAACTAATATCATGTCAGCAAGTTGTATCCGAATCTCGGTGACGCTACGACCGCCAGCGATGTAGTGACCTTGAAAAATGCGTTCAAGCTGAAACTCACCTTCATAAGTCCCCGGATCAAACTGGTCCAGTAGTGAATCTTTAACTGCAAATTCACCGATCGAAAGGTTGAGTGTTCCAACTTTAAAAGGGCCGTTACGGCCGTTGATTTCCCGAATGGTTAAAATGCCCTTGAATATTGGGTTTGTTGAGGTATGCATGTGTATCTCCTTAATTGTTAAATAGAGCAGGGGATACACTGTCCTTTACAGGGCGTTGTATTCCCTGCGTGGTTG
This sequence comes from uncultured Gammaproteobacteria bacterium, assembly GCA_963807855.1. Lineage (GTDB taxonomy): Bacteria > Pseudomonadota > Gammaproteobacteria > Thiotrichales > Thiotrichaceae > Cocleimonas. Next base: position 243,522 of record CAWEEB010000044.1, read on the forward strand.
AGTGGTTGTTTATGAAAAGTTAAGCGACTATTTGCCGATGTTGTCTTGCTTCATCAGCGTATTCACCTAGTGTTTTATTAGCTTCCCAGTGTAAGTCTCTTTCGATGCCT